>CBIHOT010000001.1:0-306171 GCA_966211495.1 uncultured Roseateles sp.
ACCACTTCCATGAGCCGCTGGGCGTGGTGGGCCAGATCATCCCGTGGAACTTCCCCCTGTTGATGGCCGCCTGGAAGCTGGCCCCCGCCCTGGGCGCCGGCAACTGCGTGGTGCTCAAGCCGGCCGAATCCACCCCGGTGAGCATCCTGCTGATGGCCGAGCTGATCGCCGACCTGCTGCCACCCGGCGTACTCAACATCGTCAACGGCTACGGCAAGGAAGCCGGCATGCCGCTGGCGCAGAGCAAGCGCATTGCGAAGGTGGCCTTCACCGGGTCCACCGCCACCGGCCGCGTCATCGCCCAGGCTGCGGCTACCAACCTGATTCCCGCCACGCTGGAGCTGGGCGGCAAGAGCCCCAACATCTTCTTCCCGGACATCGCCGCCCAGGACGACGACCTGCTGGACAAGGCCATCGAAGGGCTGGTGCTGTTTGCCTTCAACCAGGGGGAGGTGTGCACCTGCCCGTCGCGCGCGCTGATTCATGAGTCGATCTACGACCAGTTCATCGCCCGCGCCATCGACCGGGTCAAGGCGATTCGCCAGGGCAATCCGCTGGATACGGAGACGATGATGGGCGCACAGGCCTCGTCGATGCAGCTCGACAAGATCCTGTCGTACCTGGAGATCGGCAAGCAGGAGGGCGCGCAGTGCCTGATCGGCGGCGGCCGGGCGGACCTCGGCGGGGACCTGGCCGGCGGCTATTACATCCAGCCGACGCTCTTCAAGGGCAACAACCAGATGCGGATCTTCCGCGAGGAGATCTTCGGCCCGGTGCTGGCCATCACCACCTTCAAGACCGAAGAAGAAGCGCTGGCGATTGCCAATGACACGCCCTATGGCCTGGGCGCTGGCGTGTGGTCCCGGGACATCAACACCGCCTTCCGGATGGGCCGCGCCATCCAGGCCGGGCGGGTGTGGACCAATTGCTATCACGCCTATCCGGCGCATGCGACCTTCGGCGGCTACAAGGAATCCGGCATCGGTCGCGAGACCCACAAGATGATGCTGGACCACTACCAGCAGACGAAGAATCTGCTGGTGAGCTACTCGCCGAAGAAGCTCGGCTTCTTCTGACCGGACCGGCCTTCAGCTCAGCCGGAACACCGACACCGCCTGCACCAGCTGCGTCGCCTGCCGCTCCAGGCTGTCGCTGGCGCCGGCGGACTGCTGCACCAGGGCGGCGTTCTGCTGGGTGGTCTTGTCCAGGTCGCTCACCGCGGCGCTGACCTGGGCAATGCCGGAGGCCTGCTCCCGCGTGGCGTGGCCGATCGACGAGATCAGCCCGCTCACCCGCTGGATCTGCTGCACGATGTCGTTCATCGCGCGGCTGGCTTCGTGCACTTGGCGCCCACCGGCCTCCACCCGCTCGACGCTGTCGCTGATCAGCGTCTTGATCTCCCGCGCGGCCTCGGCGCTTCGCTGCGCCAGGCTGCGCACCTCGCCGGCCACGACCGCGAATCCCCGGCCCTGCTCACCGGCCCGGGCGGCTTCCACCGCCGCATTCAGCGCCAGGATGTTGGTCTGGAAAGCGATGCCGTCGATCACGCCGATGATGTCCCCGATGCGCTTGCTGGAGGCGGTGATGCCTTCCATCGTGGTGTTGACCTCGCGCACCACGTCGCCGCCCTGCGATGCTGCGGCCGTGGCCTGCACCGCCAGGTCCTCGGCCTGCTTGGCCGCATCGGCATTGCTCTTGACCGTGGCGCTCATCTGCTCCATCGACGCGGCTGTTTCCTGAAGGCTGGCGGCGGCCTGTTCGGTGCGGGCGCTGATTTCGTTGTTGCCGGTCACCAGATGCCCGCTGGAGGACTTCACCGTCACCACCTGATCGGCGATGTCGTCGATCACCCAGCGGAACATCAGCCCCAGCTGATTCACCGACCGCAAGGCCATGCCGATCTCATCGACACGATCGAAGTCAACGCCATCCCGGGCATCGCCGCCCGCCACCCGGCGCGCATGCTCGGACAGGGTCTGCAGGGGGCCGACGATCTGCTGCTCCACAAACGCCATCGCGACCAGCCCGAGCACCACCAGCGCAGCGGTCCAGCCCAGAGAGGCCGTCAGGCTCGCTGAACTGGCCAGTTGTGCGGCCACCGCCAGCACCAGCAGCGCCAGCATCGGCAGGCGCAGCCGCCAACGCACCGGCATCGTCTTGCGCCAGTTGCTGAGGCTCGCCAGTCCGCGACGCAGCACCACGCCCTTGTGGAAGCGTACCCCCTGCGCCTTGCCTTCGCGCATGTCCTTGTAGAGCGCTTCGGCGCCGGCCACTTCCTCCGCCGAGGGCTTGGTGCGCACCGACATGAAGGCGATTGGCCGGTCATTGCGCAGGATGGGCGTGGCGTTGGCCCGCACCCAGTAATGGTCGCCATTTTTGCGGCGGTTCTTGACCAGACCGGTCCAGCTCTGGCCCGCCTTGAGCGTGTCCCACATGTCCCGGAAGGCTTCCGGCGGCATGTCGGGATGGCGAATCATGTTGTGCGGCTGCCCTGCCAGTTCGTCCGAGCTGTAGCCGCTGGCCTCGATGAAGGCATCGTTGGCATACCGGATGTAGCTCTGGGTGTCCGTGGTGGACATGAGCGTCGAGTCGTCCGGGATCTCGTAAGCCTGTTGGGTCACCGGCAGGTTCTGGCGCATCGGAGTCCTCCTGATTTGTGTGGATGCGGTGGGGCGTCCCACCCGCGGCAATGCAGGGCTGGCGGGACGCGTACACAAAGTCTGACAGGCGCGTCTCAGCGAGGGTCAAGGGTATGCCAACGCTGTGCGATCGGAAACTCCCCCCTTCCTCTGCCTTGAGAACGGACAAATTCCGGGTGGTAGCAAATCACGGATTTGTCACTCCAAAACATTTGTCTGACTACCAAGACAAATGTCTAGAATGGCGCCATGAACAGTTCCAAGGACCAGTTGCTCGCCCTGGTCGAAGCCAACCCCTTCATCACCCAGCAGGCGCTGGGGGATGCCCTGGGCCTGTCGCGCTCGGCGGTTGCGGGCCATCTGGCCCAGCTGGTCAAGGAGGGGCGCATCCTCGGCCGGGCCTATGTGCTGCCCAGCCGCCAGCCGCTGGTCTGCATCGGCGGCACCAACCTCGACCGCAAGCTCCGTTCGCTGGAAGCCCCGCGCATGGGCAGCTCCAATCCGGCCCGGCAGTTTGAATCGCCGGGCGGGGTGGCTCGCAACATCGCGGAAAACCTGGCCCGGCTCGGTGTGCCGGTTCATCTGCTGACCGCCGTCGGACGGGATGTGGCCGGACAGGCCCTGCTCGCCGAACTCCAGGCCCTGGGCGTGGACTGCACCGGCAGCGTGCAGGCAGCAGATGCGCCCACCGGCAGCTACACCGCCGTGCTGGACGAACAGGGCGACCTGATGCTGGCCATGGCCGACATGGCCCTGACCGATCGCCTCGACAGTGATTTCATTCGCCGCTGCGCCCCTCAACGCGCGCCT
This sequence comes from uncultured Roseateles sp., assembly GCA_966211495.1. Classification (GTDB taxonomy): domain Bacteria; phylum Pseudomonadota; class Gammaproteobacteria; order Burkholderiales; family Burkholderiaceae_C; genus Roseateles. Next base: position 3,450 of record CBIHOT010000001.1, read on the forward strand.
GCCCGCTGGCTGGTGGCCGACCTGAACCTGCCCGCGCCCTCGCTGGCCTTGCTGCAGCAGGAGGCGGTGAACCGTCAGCAGCATCTGGTGGTGGTGGCGGTGTCGGCGCCCAAGATGCAGCGGCTGGGCACGTCCCTGGCGGGCATCGACCTGCTGGTGCTGAACCGCACCGAACTCTCCGCCTTGATGGGTAACGAACTGACCACGGACACCGCCCTGCGCGACGCCTGGCTCGCCTTGCAGGCGCGTGGCCTGCGCCGCCTGGTGATGAGCGATGGCGCCCAGGGGCTGCGCTTCAGCGATGGCGACACCCTGAGCACGATGGCTGCGCCCAAAGTGCCGCGCGGCCGGATGCGGGAAGTCACCGGCGCGGGCGATGCCTTGTCCGCCGGCATCGTGGCAGCCCTTCACCAGCGGCCGGACGACTTGCGCGCCGCTTGCAAGCTCGGACTCTCCCTCGCCGCCCTCACGTTGCAGACGGATGCCACCGTCAGCCGTGAACTCAGCCCGGCCCTGCTGGCCTGACGGTCACCGCCCCCACGCCCCTCCTGCAAGCCCTCCCGCCTGCGATCTTCTTGCTCCGACAGAAAGCGACCCATGACTGATTTCTCCGCCACCGTGACCGCCACCGCCCCTTCGGCATCCCGTCTGGACGCCCAGTCGCTGATCGCCTTCTCGCCCGAAGTGGCGGCAGCGCGTGACGCGGGCCGACCGATCGTCGCCCTGGAATCCACCATCATTTCCCACGGCATGCCCTACCCGCAGAATGTGCAGACGGCGCGGGAGGTGGAAGCCATCGTGCGGGCGCATGGTGCGGTGCCAGCCACGATTGCGGTGCTCGACGGACGCATCCGCATCGGCCTGGATGATGAACAGCTGGAACTGCTGGGCCGCTCGCCGGACGCGATGAAGCTCAGCCGCCGGGACCTGCCCTTTGCCCTGAGCGCCCGGCGCATCGGCGCCACCACCGTGGCGGCCACCATGATCTGCGCCCATCTGGCGGGCATTGAGGTGTTTGTGACCGGAGGCATTGGCGGTGTGCACCGCGGTGCCGAGACATCGTTCGACATCTCCGCCGACCTGCAGGAACTGGCTCGCACGCCGGTGGCAGTGGTCTGCGCCGGCGCCAAGAGCATTCTGGATCTGCCGCTGACGCTGGAATACCTGGAGACGCATGGTGTGCCGGTGCTGTCGGTCGGGCAGGAGAATTTCGCTGCGTTCTACACCCGGGACAGCGGACTCAAGGCCGATTTCCGGATCGATGATGCAGCGCAGCAAGCCGCCTTCCTGCGCACCAAATGGGCGCTGGGTCTTGCCGGCGGCGCGGTGATCAGCAACCCGGTGCCGGTGTCCGATGAAATGCCGGCGGTGCGCATCCAAGGTTTCATCGAACAGGCTCTGGCCGAGGCACAGGCCGGTGGCATCAGCGGCAAGGCGGTCACCCCCTACCTGCTGGCCCGCATCAAGGACCTGAGTGGTGGCGCCAGCCTCGCCACCAACATTGCACTGGTCAAACACAATGCCCAGGTCGGTGCGGCATTGGCAGTGGCATTGAATCAGCAGCATTGATTGATTGCGCCGCCACTGGCGGCAGCATTCAAGCCTGTAGTCGATTCATTCGCGCTTCGTGACGCCTCAGTGACACGACGCTGCGACTGAATCGCACAGCGGAAACTCCTGCAAGCGTCTTCGGGGAAGCCGCAACAGCATGACGTCCGGCACCCCCGGCACTGCGAAAACTTCCCGCTGGCGGACGTCGCCTCGCTCCAATCGCACAGGTTCGCCGGGACAATCCCACGATTAACGGATGCGAAACATTGGTCAGCAAATGCTGCCCTAAGCTTTCGCGCCCCGCCAGCCTGTCGTTGGAGAAAGTCAAAGCATGCGCCGCAAGCCTGTTGTCCTGTCGTTGATCATCCTGCTGCTGCTCGCCGGTGGCGGCTGGTGGTGGAAGTCCCGCAGTTCACAGGCAGCGCATGCGGACGGCAGCCCGACCTCGGCGGGGGCGCCCGGTGGGGCCAGCGCAGGAGGCGCCCGCGCCTCGGGTGCCGGTGGCATGCAGACGGTCGGCGTGGTGCCGGCCCGTCAACAGGATGTGCCGGTGGTGGTGGAAGCCAGCGGCACAGTGGCCGCGCTCAACCAGGTCGACATCCGCGCGCAGACCACCAGCACCGTGCGCGAGGTGCTGGTGAAGGATGGTCAGTCGGTCACCAAGGGTCAGGTGCTCTTCCGATTCGATGAGCGGGCCGACCGCGCCAACCTCGACAAGGCCCGCGCCCAGCTGGCCCGCGACAAGGCGGCCCTGGCCGACCTGCAGCGCCAGTACGAGCGGGCCAAGGAACTCGTCGCCCAGAAGTTCGTCGCGCAGAGTGCGCTGGACACCGCGCTGGCCAATCTGGAGGGCGGTCGCAGTTTGGTGACGGCCGATGAAGCGGCGGTGCAATCGGCCCAGGTGGCGGTGAGCTACAACGAGATCCGTGCCCCCTTCAGTGGCCGCGCGGGTGCGGTGAATGTCTGGCCCGGCAGTCTGGTGCAGGCCAGCGCCAGCGGTACCCCGCTGGTGAACATCGTCCAGATCGACCCCATCGGCATCACCTTTAACCTCCCGGAAACCGAGCTCGCACCGGTGCTGGAAGCCATGCGCCCCGGCGCCAATGGGGCCCGCCCCGCCGCGCCCGAGGTGCAGGTGATGCAGCCCGCCATCGAGGCGGGCACCCGCGGCGGTCAGGCCGAACCGGTGGCCCGCGGCAAACTGATCTTCGTGGACAACCTGGTGGACGCCTCCACCGGCACCATCAAGCTCAAGGCGGAGTTCGACAACAAGCAGCAAAAGCTCTGGCCCGGCCAGTACCTGCGGGTGCGGATGCTGCTGCGCAGCATCAAGAATGCGGTGGTGATTCCGCAGGCGGCGATCATCCTGCGCGGCACCGAGCGTCAGGTCTACATCGTGACGCCAGAAAAGACGGCCCAGCTCAAGACGGTGCGCCTGCGCTACGTCTTCGGTGAGATGGCGGTGGTGGAGGGCGTCGAGGCCGGCGCCACGGTGGTGCTGGACGGCAAGCAGAACCTGCGTCCCGGTGCACCGGTGAAGACCCAGCCGGCCGCCGTCGATCCGGCCGCAGCCGTGCGCCAGCAGGCCGAAGCGGCGGCAGCAGCGGCCACCCGGATGGCGGCTGCTTCGGGCAGCGGCAAGTCCGACGGCACCGGCGAGTGAAAGGTCCGGCATGAACCTCACCGAATTGTTCATCCGGCGGCCCGTCATGACGGTGCTGCTGAATATCGCGCTGGTCATCGGCGGTCTGGCCGCCTGGAGCCGGATCCCCGTCGCCGCGCTGCCCAGCTTCAACACCCCCATCATCAACGTGCAGGCCAGCCTGCCCGGTGCGAGCCCGGACACGATGGCGTCCTCGGTGGCGCTGCCGCTGGAGAAGCAGTTCTCCACCATCGCCGGCATCACCACCATCTCATCGACCAACACGCTGGGCAACAGTTCGCTGACGCTGGAGTTCGATCCCTCGCGGGACATCGATGCCGCCGCCGTGGACGTGCAGGCCGCGCTGTTCCGGGCGCTGCGCTCGCTGCCGACCGAGATGACAACGCCGCCGTCCTACCGCAAGGTGAATCCGGCGGATGCGCCGGTGCTGCTGGTGGCGCTGACCTCCCCGTCGATCAACCTCTCCGAGCTGAACGACTATGCGGAGAACCTGATCACCCCGAGCCTGTCGACCATCGACGGCGTGGCCCAGGTCTCGATTTACGGCCAGAAACGGTATGCGGTCCGCATCAAGGCCCGCAATGATCTGCTCCAGCAGCGCAACATCACGCTGGACGAGCTGCAGGCCGCCATTCGCGGCGCCAATGCCAACACGCCGGTCGGCACGCTGGACGGCTCGCGCCAGACCCTCACCATCCAGGCCAACAAGCAGCTGCGCGATGCGCAGGCCTTCGGCGGCATCGTGGTGGCCACACGCAACGGTGCGCCGGTGTTCCTGCGGGACGTGGCGGATGTGCAGGACAGCTTCGAGACGGTCAAGTCCTTCTCCAACTTCAACGGCGAGCGCTCCATCGTGCTGGCCGTGCAGCGCCAGCCCGATGCCAACACCGTCAAGGTGGTGGATGCGGTCAAGGACATGCTGCCCCGCTTTGCCGCTCAGTTGCCGGCCTCGGTGAAGATGAGCACGCTGAACGACCGCTCCATCTCCATCCGCGAATCGCTGCACGACGTCTACTTCACCCTGGCGCTGACCGTCGTGCTGGTGGTGATGGTGATCTTCCTGTTCCTGCGCCGCATGGTGGCGACGCTGATCCCGACGCTGTCACTGCCGATCTCGCTGATCGGCGCGCTGACGCTGCTCTACGCGCTGGGCTACAGCCTGGACAACATCTCGCTGCTGGGCATCACCCTAGCGGTGGGCCTGGTGGTGGACGACGCCATCGTGATGCTGGAGAACATCGTTCGCCACGTGGAGGACGGCATGGCGCCGTTCGATGCGGCCATCCGCGGTGCGCGGGAGATGTCCTTCACCATCCTGTCCATCTCGATCTCGCTGGTGGCGGTGCTGATCCCCATCTTCTTCATGCCGGGCGTCATCGGCCTTCTGTTCCATGAGTTCGCGGTGGTGGTGTCGCTGTCCATCCTGGTGTCGGCAGTGGTGTCGCTGACGCTGGTGCCGATGCTCTGCAGCCGGTTCCTGAAGCATCATCATGAAGCCAAGGAAAACGCGCTGGGCCGTGCGTTTGAAGCCGGCTTCACCGGCCTCGTCAACTTCTACACCCGCACGCTGGACTGGGCCCTGGCCCACCGCCTGCTCGTCGGTGGCGTGGCGGTACTGAGCTTCATCGCCAGCGCCTGGCTCTACATCGCCATTCCCAAGGGCTTCTTCCCTGAGGAAGACATCGGCCAGATCCAGGCCAGCACCGAAGCCTCGGAAGACATCTCCTTCGCCGCCATGACGGTGCTGCAGGAGCGGGTGGCGGAGATCGTCAAGAACAATCCGGCGGTGGCCAGCGTGTCGGCGGCCGTCGGTGGCGGGGGCGGCGGCGGCCAGGTCAACACCGGGCGGCTGTTCATCAACCTCAAGCCCCGCAGCGACCGGGCGGCGATGCCGCAGGTGCTGGAATCGCTGCGCAAGGACCTGCGCACCGTCCCCGGCATCGCCGTTTATCTGCGCCCGGTGCAGAACCTGCAGCTGGGCGGCCGGCAGTCCAAGAGCCGCTATCAGTTCACCCTGCAGTCGGTCAGCGCGGGCGAGCTCAACAGTTGGGCTGAAAAGCTCCAGGAAAAACTCAAGGCCGATCCGATCTTCCGGGATGTGACCAGCGATTCGCAGCTGCGCGGCCTGCAGGCCAATCTGGTGATCGACCGCGAACGGGCAACGCTGCTGGGCGTGCAGATGCAGGACCTGCGCAATGCGCTCTACAGCGCCTTCGGCGAGCGGCAGGTCTCCAGCATCTATGCGGAGAGCAACACCTATCAGGTGATCATGGAAGCCACCGACGGCGACCGGCTGAGCGAAGACGCCTTCAGCAAGATCTACCTGCGCGGCAAGAACTCAACGATGGTGCCGCTGACGGCCTTTGCCAGCGTCAAGCGGGAGCTGGGCCCGACGGCGGTGAACCACCAGGGGCAACTGCAGGCGGTCACGCTCAGCTTCAACCTGGCGCCGGACGTGCCGCTGGGCCAGGCAACCGGCCGGGTGGACGGGTATGCGCGGGAGATCGGTCTGCCGCCGACCATCATCACCAGCTACGGGGGCGATGCGGCCGTCTTCAAGGACTCGCAAGGCGGTCAACTGATGCTGATCCTGCTGGCGGTGGCGGTGATCTACGTGCTGCTGGGCGTGCTGTATGAGAGCTACATCCACCCGATCACCATCCTGGCCGGCCTGCCCTCGGCCGCGGTGGGCGCACTGATCACGCTGGAGCTGGCCGGCATGGAGCTGACGGTGATCGCCACCATCGGCATCCTGATGCTGGTGGGCATCGTGAAGAAGAACGCCATCATGATGATCGACTTCGCCCTGGATGCGCAGCGCAATGGCGGCATGTCGCCGACCGAGGCGATCCGCGAGGCCTGCATCCTGCGCTTCCGTCCGATCATGATGACGACGCTGGCGGCCCTGATGGGCGCGCTGCCGATCGCCCTGGGGCTGGGCGCTGGGGCCGAGCTGCGGCAACCGCTGGGTCTGGCGGTGGTCGGCGGGCTGATCCTGTCGCAGGCGGTGACGCTCTACATCACGCCGGTGATCTACCTGGCACTGGACCGCTTCAGCGGCACCGGGCCGGACACGCGGGAAGTGGCGCCGACGCGGCTGACGGAGCATCCGGTTCATCCGGGCCATCCGGCTCACCCGGCGCCGGGTCAGGCGGATTGAAGATGGGGGGCGCTGCCCCTCGCGCTCAGTCCCTGCTCACCCTGCCGCGGTGAAGTGGCGCTTCAAGTCCACCGCTGCCGGCCAGGCGGCCACACGGGCCTCGATCAGGTCCAGCACCCGCTCAAAGCCCTCGGCAGTGCCGAAGTAGGGATCGGGCACCTCATCCCGGCCCAGGCCGGTCATGCCCTGCAGAAACAGCGCCAGCCGCGCGGTTGATCGGGCGGGACGCTGCGCCTCCAGCCCGCGCAGGACCTCCCGGTCCATCGCAAGCAGCAGATCGAAGTCGTCGAAGTCTTCCGGCCGCACGCGGCGCGAGCGCCAGCGACGGTCCAGCCCGTAGGCCCGCGCCTGCAGGGCCTGCAGGGCCCGCTTGTCCGCCTCCTGGCGGCGCGACGACGCCCACACCCCTGCCGACGCCACCTCGGTCAGGCCGAGGCCGGCGGCGTGGCCGCGGAGCACCGCCTCGGCCATCGGGGAACGGCACAGATTGGCCGCGCAGACGATCAACACGCGAGTCAAGGTCGGCGGCCTCTCAGGGATGCGGTCCAGCGGTCCGGTTCAAAAACGGGGTGTCAGCGCGCCAGCTCGGCGCGCATCGCGTCGATCACGGCCTTGTAGTCCGGCTTGCCAAAGATGGCCGAGCCCGCCACGAAGGTGTCTGCGCCCGAATCCGCGATCTCGCGGATGTTGTCCACCTTCACGCCGCCGTCGATTTCCAGGCGGATGTCCCGGCCGCTGGCCAGGATCATCGCCTTGGCCTGCTGCAGCTTCTTCAGGGCCGACGGAATGAAGCTCTGACCGCCGAAGCCGGGGTTCACGCTCATGATCAGCACCAGATCGACCTTGTCGATCACCCATTCCAGCACGTCCAGCGGCGTGCCCGGATTGAACACCAGGCCGGCCTGTGCACCTTCACTCTTGATCAGCTGCAGCGTCCGGTCCACATGCTGGCTGGCTTCCGGATGGAAGCTCACCAGATCGGCGCCGGCACGGCAGAAGGCCTGCGCCAGGGCGTCCACCGGCTGCACCATCAGGTGCACGTCGATCGGGGCGGGGGTGCCGTCCGGCTTGACCGCATGCTTCTTCAGCGCCTCGCAGACCATCGGGCCGAAGGTCAGGTTGGGCACGTAATGGTTGTCCATCACGTCGAAGTGGATCCAGTCCGCGCCAGCGGCCAGCACCTGGCGGACTTCCGCACCCAGGTTGGCGAAATCGGCGGAGAGGATGCTGGGGGCGATGCGATGGGTGGGAGGCGTCATGACGGTGAAGGCCGCGGGCAGCGGCGTGGCACGGGAAAGTCCACGATTGTAGGAAGACGGGGACCGATGGGGGCATCCGCCGGGCTGCGGAGGGCGATCCGGCGTCCCACTAGCGGTAACGGTCCACGATCCGTGCCAGTTCGCCACTGGTCTGGAGCTGGCGCAGGCGTTCGGTGAGCCGCGCCACCACCGGCTCCGGCAGGCGGCGCGAGACGGCCACCAGCTGCGGCTGTTCCTCGAAGGCAAAGGGGCCGAATTCCACCAGGCCTTCGTCGATGCCGGCCAGGCGCACGGCATGGCGCAGGGCCAGATCCTGCCCGTAGACGGCGTCGGCCCGGCCGCGCATCAGCATGTGCACCGCATCCACTTCGGAGCGGGCGGCCTCCACATGATTCACATCCGCCTGCTGCAGCGACACCGCCAGCTGACTGCCCTGCACCAGCAGGATGGGCTTGCGGCGGGCGAAGGCACGCAAGGCGGTCCAGGATCTCGGCGTGGGCGTGCCGGTGCGCACCAGCAGCACATGCCGCACCCGATACAGCGGGATCGGCAGAAACCGCATCATCTCCCGGCGGCGCTCCGAGGGCAGCATGCAGAAGAAGACGTCCAGGTCATCGGTGGCCAGCATCAGTTCCAGTCGGCGCAGCGGCACCAGCCGGTCCAGGCCCGTCAGATGCAATTGCGGGTCTGCCTCCACCAGCGCGGCGGCCACTTCGGCACACAGGCCGGGATGCTGCGGGTCGCCGGGAGAAAACTTCAGCGGTGAGCCACTTTGAGCGGCCGTGCGCAGGGTCAGCTCACCCGGGCCGGAGGCGGGCGGGGCGGCATCGATGAGGCTCTCCAGGCTGGCGGCCTGCGGCTTGCCCAGCGAGGCGGCTCTGCCCGTCCCTGCCCAGGTCCAGGGCGACACGGCCCCCAGGACACCCGCCACCCCATGCAGCCAGCCACGCCGCGACACTCGGACGTGGGACGTCACTTCAGCTGGACCCTGAGGTGTCTCCATAAGATCTGCAGTCTTGTGGGAGCCAGCATAAACCAAGCCCCACCTAGAATCGATCCAATGGCACATCCCCATTTTCACTGCAGCGTGGTTGTTGAACCGCTGGCGGACCAGACCTTCCCTGACCGCGGCCAGTACGCGTTCAGCTACACCATCACCATCGAAAACCGCGGCGACGTCGCGGCGCAGCTGATCGGCCGTCACTGGACCATCACCGATGCCAACGGCCACACCCAGGAAGTGCACGGCCTGGCGGTGGTGGGCCACCAGCCGCTGCTGCAACCCGGCGAGCGCTTCCAGTACAGCTCCTGGGCGCAGATCGCCACCAAGCAGGGCAGCATGAGCGGTCGCTACCTGTGTGTCACCGACACGGCGGAGGTGTTCTACGCCGACGTGCCCGAATTCCTGCTGGCCGAGGCCGGCTCGCTGCACTGATGCGCAAGCTGCGGGGCTGGGACCTCACGGCGCTACTCAATGCGGCGCATCCGCAGGCGCCGCTGGCCGAGCGCAATCTCTGGCTGGTCCGGCTGGTGGACTGGCTGCGGCGCGCGCCGCTGAAGGATGTGCGCGCCGTAGCCGCTAAAGAGGCTGCGAAAGAGGCCGCTAAGGAGGCCGCGAAAGAGGCAGCTAAAGAAGGCCCCAAGGAGTCTCCGAAAGAGGCCGGCGACAGCACCCCGCTGCCGGTGCGGCGCCTGCGCCACCTGCTCACTCTGCTGGAACGCCATCCCGAGCATGCCCAGGCCTTCGCCGGGGTGATGGCCAGCGTCTGGGCCGAAACGGACGCGATCAGCCTGTTTGCCGAAGTCGGTTTTGCACCGCGCATGGCGCTGTGGGGGGAATTCCTCGGTCGCCTGCGTCGCCGGCTCCTGCCGATGACGGCCGACACCCGCGATCTGGCCGAACTGTTTGAACTGCTGTTCCACGACGAGACCGACGCCGACTGGATCAACGCCATCGACGACGAGCTGCTCGAACGCCTGAGTCTGCTCTTTGCCGGTGCGCCCGAAGGCGACTGGCGGGACGAGATGCGCAGCGCCATCACCGTGCTGGTGAGTGCAGTGCGCTCCGCGGGTCTCTCCGGCGCATTGCGGGTTCGCATGGATCCCAAACGGCTGGTCAGCCGCCCCTTCCGCAATCTGGCCACGGCCTGGGAACGGGTGGAACATTCGCTGGAAGATGGCGATCCCACCCATCTCCCGGCCCAGCTGCAATACCTGCGGGCGCTGATGGACGAGTGCCGCGCCGCGGTGGCCTCGGTGCCCGACCACCTGGAAGAACACGGCGTCTCCGTCGATCTGATGTTCGGCGTGGAGCAGATGCAGGCGCGGCTGCGCCGCATCGAGGAACTGCTGGACTGCCTGCTGGCGGCCCATCCGCGTCGTGAGCTGCTGCGCCTGGTGGCCAATCTGGTCCGGGTGGTGCATGAGCGCCGCAGCATCCGCACCCTCTTCGGCCGCCACTATTCGCTGCTGGCTCGCAAGGTGGCCGAGCGCAGCGCCGAAACCGGCGAGCACTACATCACCCGCAACCGCGAGGAATACGGCGACATGCTGCGCCGCGCGGCCGGTGGCGGGGTGGTCATTGCGGGGACGACCTTTGCCAAGTTCGCCATCATGGCGATTGGCCTCTCCGCGTTCTGGGGCGGCTTCTGGGCCGGGGTCAACTATGCGCTGAGCTTTGTCATCATCCACCTGCTGCATTGGACGGTGGCGACCAAGCAACCGGCGATGACCGCGCCGGCGCTGGCGGAAAAGCTGCGTCACATCGACAGCGAACCCGGCCTGCAGAGCTTTGTGGACGAGGTGGCCCACCTGTTCCGCTCCCAGACCGCCGGCATCATCGGCAACCTCGCGCTGGCGGCGCCCATGGTGCTGGGAGTGCAGCTGCTGGCCGTGGCCGTGTTCGGCCGACCGCTGGTGGACGCGAAGGAAGCCGATCACGTGCTGCACAGTCTGACGGTGCTGGGCCCGACGCTGGTGTTTGCTGCCTGTACCGGGGTGCTGCTGTTCCTCTCCAGCCTGATTGCCGGCTGGGTGGAGAACTGGTTCGTCTTCTTCCGGCTGGACAGCGCCATCGCCTGGAACCCGCGCATCGTCGCGCTGGTCGGCGGCAACCGGGCGCAGCGCTGGGCGCTGTGGTGGCGCGAGAACATCTCGGGCCTGACCGCCAACATCAGCCTGGGCCTGATGCTCGGCGTGGTGCCGGCACTGCTGGGGTTCTTCGGTGTGCCGCTGGAAGCGCGTCACGTCACCCTGTCCACCGGACAGCTAGCGGCGGCGGCTGGCGCGCTGGGCGTGGAGGTGGTCAAGCACTGGCCATTCTGGCTGTGCGTCATCGGCATTCTGGGCACGGGCCTGTTGAACGTCGGGGTGAGCTTCACCCTGGCCTTCCGGGTGGCGCTGCGATCCCGCGGCATCAAGCTGGCGGATCGGAAACGGGTGCGCGCAGCCATCTGGGCCCGCATCCGGTCCCGGCCGCTCAGCTTCTTCCTGCCCCCCAGGGGCTAGTCAACGCTCGTGGTCGTCGGGGCGTTCGCCGCCTTTACGGCCCGCGAACATGGTCCACCAGACAATGAATACGAGCAGCGCCAATGCGCCCACAGCCTCCAGCAGAATCACGCTCATGATGTATCGCGGTCTCCATCGCCCTGGCTCAGATGTCCATCGAAACGTCCTGGCCGGCCCGGGTCGCATCGGCCGCCGGGTGGCGGTCTCGGCGATTCTAGGCGTGCTGGCCGCTTGCGGTGCCCCACCGGTGGTGAGGGAACCAGCAGGGACTTCGGTGCCGTCGCCGGCCTCCTCATCAGCGCAGACCCGTCCGTCACCGGGCGAGCCAGCGCCGCGAGAATCGAGAACCCCCGCGGTACGCCTTCCCGGGGCAGGCCGGATGCCGCCGGATCCTGCACGCCTGCTGAACGGCGAGATGGATGCAGCGGCCCGCCGCACCCTGGAGCGGGAGCGTTCACGCTGGGTGGAAGCCGCCTGGGATGAACTTCCGGGCTGGGGACAGGACCGGGCGCTGGAATGGTGGCCGGCGCTGCTGCGCGGCTGTGAGCGGCCGATGCCGGGATGGCAGGCCTTCTGCACCGAGGCGCTGCGGCTGCGACCGACCGATGACTGGGTGGTCACCACCTGGCTGATGAAGCGGCTGCAACCCTACCGGGTGGAGGCGCCGGACGGCGAATCGACTGGCCTGGCCACGGGTTACTTCGAGCCGCAGCTGGAGGCGCGTCGCCAGACCGGCGGAGATTTTCGGGTGCCGCTGCTGGCGCCGCCGCAAGATCTGGTGCCTCGCAAGCCGTATGACACCCGGCAGCAGATCGAAAGCACTAATCGCCTGAACCGGCTCAGCCTGGCCTGGGTGCAGGATCCGCTGGATGCGCTGGTGATGCAGATCCAGGGCAGCGGCCGTCTTCGGCTGACCGAGGCGGATGGCAGCAGCCGCTGGGTGCGGCTCTCCTTTGCCGCGCATAACGAGCAGCCCTACAAGTCGGTGGGTCAGTGGCTGGTGGCACAGGGAGAACTGCGTCCAGGAGAAGCGTCATGGCCGCTCATCAAGGACTGGGCCCGCCGCAATCCGCAGCGGCTCAAGGACGCGCTGTGGGCCAATCCCCGCTATGTGTTCTTCCGCGAAGAGCCGCTGCTGGACCCGTCCGTGGGGCCCAAGGGCGGACAGGGTGTACCGTTGACGCCGGGTCGTTCGGTGGCGGTGGACAAGGGCAGCGTGCCGTATGGCACGCCGGTCTGGCTGGACACCACCGAGCCGCTGTCGACGACGCCGCTGCGTCGGCTGGTGATGGCGCAGGACACCGGCGCGGCCATCACCGGGCCGGTGCGGGTCGATCTGTTCTGGGGCTGGGGCGAGGAGGCCGAAGCGCAGGCCGGCCGCATGAAGCAGCCGCTGCGGATGTGGGTGCTGTGGCCCCGGGAAAGCTGAGACGCAGACGGCGCCCGGCGCTTATTCCACGATCTGCACGCCCTTCCAGAATGCCACCCGGTCCTTGATCTCCTTGGCGGCGTCGCTGGGTTCCGGGTAGTACCAGACGGCATCCGGATTCATGTCGCCATTGACCAGCAGGCTAAAGTAGTGGGCCTGACCCTTCCAGGGGCAGGAAGTGCGGTGATTGCTGAAGGTGGTGAATTCACGCTTCAGGGACGCGGCGGGGAAGTAGTGATTGCCTTCCACCACCACGGTGTCATTGCTCTCGGCGATCACTTCGCCGTTCCAGATTGCCTTCATCAAAGCTCCTCGTGCTCAAACGTTATTACGCCCATCGGGGCAAGGACATCTTCATCACCGCCGGCTCCGCCCGGGACCTCACGCCGGGATGCTTTGGCGTGTGCGCCATTGGCGGCGGGGCGGAGGGCTGGTCGGTGGTGCATGTGGGCCCGGAAGGCGACGTGGCCGACCTGGGGGGCGAGTACTACTTTGCCACCGCTGAAGAAGCCCTCGCCTTCGCCCGTGAAATCATTGATCTGCTGATCGACGGCGGTGAGCCGGAAGGCTTGCACGACGCCTGAGGCGAGGCCCGCCATGGCGCCCGAGATGGCGCCCCAGACGGCGCCCCAGATGGCGCCCGAAGCGACGCATGCACCCGGGCTCACAATGGCCGCAGGTCCTCCCCCACCAGGTTCACCAGCAAGGCGCGACCGTCCGGTGTGAGCCGGAATTCCCCGTAACGCGCCGCCGCCCATCGCGACTGGGTGCCTTCCTTGAAGTACCAGGCATCGCTGACCAGGGTCCATCCACCGCTGGCCGGGGTGAGTTGCACCGCCACCATGCCGGTGGGCGGTGCGGCGCCGGAGGCCAGCACCTGGGCCGACTGCACGATGCCACGTTCATCCAGGCGCACCGCCAGCCGGCGACGTTCGCCCCAGAGCGGCACCTCGGCCGTCCGGCCCCGTTCGGTGCCGGGCAGCGCATAGGCCAGGCGCATGTAGTCGCCTTGCATCAGCGACCGGGGATCGACCGGCGCAAGCTTCACATAGACCGGACGGCCGTCGCGGATCAGGCGTTCCTTCTGCAGGATCAGCAGGTTGATGGTGACGAAGACCAGCACCGCGAAGATCACCAGCAGGACGGGCGCCATCAGGACCGGCGCCCTGCGCTGGCTCAGCACGGCGCGGCCCGCAGCGCCCTGCGGCGCCGGGTCTATGCGTGCGCTCTCACCGTGCCGCACGGGCTCCGTTCCGGCGCGGTCCGCCTGCTCCGCCCGGTGCAACCAGGCGGCCCAGGCTGCCAGCACCAATCCGGCGACGACCATCACCATCGCCTTCTGCTGGAGCGGCATGTCCCAGTTGTAATAGAAGCTGCCCAGCACCCAGACCGCGGCGATGGACGCGGCAATCGCCAGGCGCCAGCGGTGGGTGACCAGCATCAGCGACACCACCGCCAGAGCGGCACCCAGCATCGGCAACAGGGAGGCGATGCCGGCCAGCACCACCGCCGCAGGCCATACGCGCCAAGGCCGCGCCGGCCGCCACGCCCGGATCACCGCCCAGGCTCCCGCCAGCACCAGCGCGCTGGACAGCAGGCCCGCGACCCGGCCCGCGACCGGGCGGGCCGCCAGACCGCCGGGGTGACCGGTCGCCCAATCCGGCACGCCCAGCGCTCCGCCGACCAGAAAGCTGGGCCCCGCGCCCAGCATCAGCGCCCCCAGCACGATCACCCAGGCACCGCCCAGCGCGGGCTCCATCATCGCGGCCCACCGGGCGCCGGAAGCTTCCCGACCCAGACGCACCTGCAGCCCCATCAGCAGGACCACGACCAGCGCAGTGCCATGCGTCTCGATCCATAAGGGGCGAAGCGGCAGGTCGAAGTAGCGCATGGGGCTGATCACCATCATCAGGAGCACCGCAGCGCCAGCGCCGAGCAACTGCCGCAGCCAGGTGGCCGGGAGCAGCGTCACCAGCGCGACCGTCAGCACCAGCATCACGGCCTGCACCTCGCGCATAGCCAATCCGCGATCCAGCGCGTGGGCGAGGCTCAACAGACCTGTCAGAAGCAGCGGCACACCCGTCTGCTCCATAAAAATGCCGAGGGATTCGCGCCGCAGTACGACCACCCCGCCGATCAGGAAGACGAGCCCCAGCACCGCATCCATCGGCCCCTCATTCCAGGAGCTGCCGAACAGCGACAGGACGGCCGCCATCAGCGGCGCCACGACCAGCCAGGCCGCCAGACCGGTCAGCACAACCACCGGCCAGGGCCGGGGCAATGCGGGAGGTGCCAGAGGAGGCAACAGTCCCTCCGACTGCGCCTGCATCAGCCATGCGGGAGCGCGGCTCATTTTGCGTCCCCCGTGAGTTCGACTTCGCCAGCGGAGGGCGGCAGGTCCTCCGGTCCGGCACTGCGGGACCGCTGAAGGATCAGCCGCACGCTGCCTGCCAGCAACACCGCGGCCAGACCGGCCACCAGCAGCAGCTCGTCAAATCCGCGCAAGCTGCGGCTGTGGATCCAGCCGCCCAGCAGCAGCACATTGAGCACCAGCGCGACCGCACTCATGGCAAACACCTCGCGGCGCCACCAGGCCAGGGCCATGGCAATGCCCATCAGCCCGAGCACCATCGCGTACTGAGGGGCGATGGTGGTGCGGAACAGGCTGCCGACACCCATGGCCAGCGCCAGGACGCAGCCGCACAGCACCGACATCCGCCAGGCCCACCAGTGACCGCTCTGCCGCCCATGGAGGCCCAGTACACCGACCAACACCGCACTCAGGGCCAGCGCCGTTGCATGCACCGGCAGGGTCTGCGGCACCACCGACCATTCACGGCCGCCGTAGGTGTGGGCCCACAGGCTGATGGCCAGGCTGGTCACCACCTGCCAGGGCATCCACAGCAGGTCGGACGACACCGCCAGCAGCAGCGGCACCGCCAGAGCGGCCCACAGGGCGAAGAGGTTCCAGGCGTCCGCGCCGGTTTGATAGGTCTGTCCAAAATAGGCGAGCAGACCGCCCAGGGTGAGGAAGGCCAGCAGGGCCAATGCCGAGGCCACCGGGGATGCTGCCGGTGAATGGAGCCTTGCAGGCGAGATCCATCGGTCAGTGGCGCCGCCACCGGGGACGGTAGCGGCTGTTTTGATCGAGAACACCGGAGGGGGGACCACGATGACCGCGCCCAGCACGGCCAGTCCCAGCAAGGCCTCCAGCATGACGAAGCGCTCAGTGCGGGTGAAGGTGTCCCAGTTGGCAGCGACCCAGAGCATGATGCCAAAGCCCACCAGACCGGCGGCCAGCGCCGCGGCGCCGCACTTCAGCCACCACATCCAGCGCTGGGGCGCCAGGCCTTGCCCGCTGAGTTGCCACAAGCGGCGTGCGCTGCTCGCATCCAGACCACCCTGCGACGTGTATTGGTACAACTGCTCGTGCAGACTCACCGTTTTCTCCTCCACGATAGGTGGCACTTCGGCCCCTTCGGACGGCCACCTGGTGGAGACGGATGATACGGACACGGGTTCGAATCACCGATAACAGCTCGATGGAGATCTCATGGGACAGATGATTGATTTCAGTCGGCCGGATGGCGGAACCACGCCCGCCTGGCTGGCGTCTGCCGGCCCGGGTGCCCCTGGTTTGGTGCTCATCCAGGAATGGTGGGGCCTCAAGCCGCACATCAAGAACATTGCGGACCGTTTGGCCGAGGCGGGCATCACCACACTCGCCCCGGACCTCTACCGCGGCCGCATCGCCGCCGACGGCGACGAAGCCAGCCACTTGATGAACAACCTGGACTTCGGGGACGCCACCCACCAGGACCTGCAGGGCGCCGCCAACCATCTGCGCCAGCTCGGTGCCGCCAAGGTGGGCGTGATGGGCTACTGCATGGGCGGCGCACTCACCATCGCCACCGCGGTGCATGTGCCCACCGTGTCGGCCGCCGTCTGCTACTACGGCATCCCGCCCGCAGAATTCGCCGATCCGGCCAAGATCCACACGCCTTTCCTGGGCCACTTCGCCACCCGTGACGACTGGTGCACGCCGGAGAAGGTGGAAGACCTGAAGCAGCGCATGAGCGCCGCCGGCCTGCATCCGGAGATCCACATGTATGAGGCGGACCACGCGTTTTCCAATGCGACCCGGCCCGAGGTCTATGACGAGAAAGCCGCCCAGCTGGCCTGGGACCGTTCGCTCGCCTTCCTGAAGCAGCATCTGGCCTGATCCTTCCCGCTGCAGCCCCGACCCCCGCCGCATCGCGGTGGCGAAGTCGGGGCCGCTGCCCTCTTCTTTGCCCCTTTGCCTCTTGTCCATGCGCACACATGTCCTGGCTTCGGCCGCAGCACTGACCCTGACCTTGCTCTCCAGCGGGGCCCAAGCCCAGAATGCCACCGGCTTCAAGCCCAACGGACCGGATCCGCTGGATCCGCGCGTGGCCCCGATGCTGGCGGAGGTCTCTCCCGCCCGCATCGAGCAGACCATCCGCACGCTGGCCGCCTTCGGCACTCGCCACACCGCCTCCGACACGAAAAGCGACACCCGCGGCATCGGCGCCGCGCGGCGCTGGATCGAGCGGCAGCTACGGGACTGCAGTGCCCGCACCGGGGGGCACCTGCAGGTGACGATGGAAGCCTTCATCGAACCCGCCGGTCGTCGTCTCAGCCAGCCGACCGAGCTGGTCAACGTGGTGGCCACCCTGCCCGGCGCATCGGCCGGCACACCGCGTGAGCGGGTGCTGGTGGTCAGCGGCCATTACGACTCGCGCAACAGCGATGTGATGGATGCCAAGGGCGAAGCGCCCGGCGCCAATGACGATGCGTCCGGCACCGCCGCCGTGATGGAAATGGCCTGCGCCATGGCTCGTCAGAAGTTCGACGCGACCCTCGTGTTCATGGCCGTTCCCGGTGAGGAGCAAGGGCTGCTGGGGGCCCAGGAATGGGCGCGGCGCGCGCGGGCGCGCAATCTGAATGTCGAAGGCATGATCACCAACGACATCATCGGCAGCTCCCATGGTGACAGCGGTCAGCACGACCCGAAGCGCCTGCGCCTGTTCGCCGACGGCTTCGACCCGGTGATGCGGCAACTGCTGAACACCACCAGCAACCGCACGCCGGGCGACGACGAAACCAACACCAATGCTGCGATCCGTGCGCAACTGCAGCCGGTCGCGGTGGCGGGTGGCGGGGACGACCTGCCGACCCAGCAGTTCGCCCGCCATCTGAAGGCGCAAGGCGAGCGTTATCTGCCGGGATTCAGCATCGATCTGATCGAGCGCCGCGACCGGTATCTGCGCGGCGGCGATCACCTGCCGTTCCTGGAGCGCGGTTATGCGGCGGTGCGTTTCAGCGAGCCGTTCGAGGACTTCCGCCATCAGCATCAGGACCTGCGCACCGACAACGGCGTGGTCTATGGCGACCTGCCCGAGTTCGTCGACTTCGCCTATGTGGCCGATGTGGCGCGGGTGAATCTGGCCGGACTGGCTACGCTGGCCTGGGCACCGTCACCGGTGAAGGAGGCGCGCATCGACGCCCGCGAGCTGACCAACGACACGACCCTGCAATGGGCCGCAAGCCAGGATCCGGAACTGGCCGGCTATCGCGTCGTGTGGCGCCGCAGCGGGATCCAGCAATGGGAAGGGGCCAAGGACGTCGGCATGGCCACCCGCGTGACGCTGCCGCTGTCCAAGGACAACCTGATCTTCGGGGTGCAGGCACTCTCGAAGTCGGGCCACGCCAGCCTGCCGAGTTATCCGCTGCCGCTGTCGCGCTGAGCGCGCGACGCCAAGGCCTCGGTCGTCAGGCGCCAAGCCTGGAACGTCAGACCGTCAAGCCGCGCAGCAGCAGTCGCGCGCTCGACACATTGGTCGCGCAGGGGACGTCATGCACGTCGCAGGCGCGGACCAGCGCATTGATGTCGGGCTCGTGCGGTTGCGGCGTCATCGGGTCGCGCAGGAACACCACCGCGTCGACGCCGCCCACCGCCAGTCGGGCACCAATCTGCAGGTCGCCGCCATGCGGGCCGGACAACATGCGTTCCACCTCCAGGCCGACCTCGGCCTGCAGACGGGAGCCGGTGGTGCCGGTGGCGACCAGTTCGCACTGCTTCAGCAGGCCGGCGAATTCGGTCGCGAGCATCACCATCTCGTCCTTTTTGCCATCGTGGGCAATCAGGGCGATGCGCAGGCTGCGGCGGGGGGCGGCGGGGGTGCCAGCCAAGGTGTCGGACACGGGCGTGGCGGCGGAGGAAGACAAAGAGGCAGTCATGGCGTGATGGTAGAGCGCAGCCGACCCTCAGGGGTTACCGGCTGGATTCTTTCTGTATCGACGGCCGCACGACAGCAGGCGACGTGCCCGGGCGCCGCCCCATGCCCAGATTCATCGCATTGAGCAGATCCCCGTTGTCCTGGCTCAGTTCCCAGGCGAAGACGCCGGCGAGGCCTTGCGTGCGGGCGTCAATGGCCTTGGCCCAGACGGCACGTGGATCGTCGTAGCCCAGCCATTCGTGTCGCGAGGCGTTGAACAGCGACCACGCCTGCGTCACCGGATCCCACACCGCCTGATAACCGGCGCGGCCGCGACCCTGGCGGTCCAGCAGCCGGGCGGCGATGTCGCGGTAAGGCATGGCGCCCTCCTCGCCCGGGAAGATGCCGGTCTTGGCCGCCCCTGTGCGCGGCGCCGACACGCCGGTGAAGCCGCGCCCGTACATCGCCACCCCCGCCACCATCTTCGTGGTCGGTACGCCGGCCTCCTGGAGGTTGCGTACCGAGCGGCGCAGACTGTCGTCGGCCTCGGGCGATGAGCTGGCCAGGGTGCTGTGATGACCCGCCGCCGGCGACCATCCGCCGTAGAAGTCGTAGGTCATCATGAATACCAGGTCCAGGGCATCGGCCGCCTGCCGGAAGTTGATGCGCTGCACGATCGGCGACATCGTGTTCACCGCCATGGTGACGAGATAACGCCGGCCGGTCTCGCGCCCCAGCGCATCCAGGGACTGGCGCAGGTCGGTCAGCAGGTCGGCATAGGCCTGCCCGTCGGCAGGGCTGCCGAGCTTCACCCCGTTGACGGCGCTGTTGTCACCGGGATGCTCCCAGTCGATGTCGATGCCGTCGAAGGCGGGATGCTCCCGCAGGAAGCGCTGGGCAGAGGCGACGAATGCCGCGCGCCCCGCCGGGTTCTGCGCGAGATGGAAAAACGGGTCGGAGCCGCCCCAGCCGCCGACCGAGGCCAACACCTGCAGATGAGGCGCGCGCTGCTTGTAGCGGGCAAAGACCTGGTCGAATCGCGCCTCCAGCGGGCTGACCGCCAGCTCGAAGTCACGCCGGCCCTCGCAGGCTGCGGCGTCCTTCGGCAGTTGGCCGGGGCCGCACAGTCGCAGGAAGGCGTAGAGCACATGGGTGAGGTTGCCAGGGGGCACCTGCTCGATCAGCGCTTCGGGCTGCCAGTTGGGGATGTAGACGCCGACGACGCCCTGGGGGGGATCCACAAAGGGGCGATGGTGGCCGGTGAAGAGTGACTTCACCGGGGGCGGCGTTGTGGCCGCTGTTGTTGAGAGACCTGCTGGCGGTGGCGGTGCCACCGAGGCTGCCGTCATTGCATCGGATGCGGCCTGCGCGGTCAGAGCGGCCATGCAGATGGCAGCAAGACCGGCAGATCGATTCAGCGACGACCATGCCGACGGAGCGGGTCGAACCGACCGAACGCCTCGAGCGGATCGAACAGATCGAGCGGACAGGGCAAACAGGCGCTGGACAGACATGCGGCGGGCTCCGGATGAAACGAGCCCGGAGCGTATCGCAGATAAGCTACCAGTTAAATACCAATCTTCGCCAAGGGCCAAGGTGGTCTGAGCGCAGACTCAAGGGGCCAGATCGACCCGAACCTGCAACTCCCGCAGCCGCTGCACTTCGGCATCCCGTGTGCTGTATTGATTCGGAGCACTGCCGGCGTAGTAACTGCCGGACCGGGCAATCGTCACCCACTGGCCCAGCGGCACCTGCACCGTGCTGAGCACGCTCGCGTCCTCGGTGGGAGCGCCGTACCCGGAGCGATCCAACGGCGGCGCGCCACCCGGGCGGTTGCTCTGCTCCTGCGTCCGGATCTCCACCGTCACCGGTTGCCGCCCGCCGGCCCAGGAGGGCTTCACCGTGACGCCACGGCTGCGCTCGGCCACGCCCTGCCGCGGGGCGACATACATCCGGTCTTCCCGCCCCTGCTGGCGCTGCAGACCCACATCCACCCACTGGATCGGCGTGACCTCGTTGAGGGTGACCGACGCCTGCTGACCGTTGAGCACCATCAGCCGGGGCAGCGATTGCTGCTGCTGGCTGCGCCGCTCGGTGCTGAGGGTGACACCCCCGCGCGCGGACACGGAGCCGCCAGTGCTCACCACCACGCTGCCGTCGCGTACACCAGCCGCCGCGGCGCCGCTGAGTTCCTGATCCACCCAGCGAAGCTCCACCCACAGGTTCTGACGTGGCAATTGCGCGGACGCGGCGCCGGAGGCCAGCGCCAGCGTCGCGACCATCGAGGCACCCAGCAGGCGACCGAGCCATCGGCGATGTGTGTTCATGGGGCCAGCATACGACGACAGGGGTCGGTCGTCATGGGGATGCGATGCATGACCGGGCGCTTTCAGTCAGTGCGCCGGACCTGCCTGCGGATCGCGTACGAGCCGCTGGGTGGGCGCTGGGTGAGCGCTGGGTGGGCGCTGATGGGGCGCGGGGTGGCTGCTGATTGGCTGCTGGTGAGCTGCTGGCGGGCCGCTGGTAGCCGCTCAAGGACCATTCAAGGCGCGGCAGCGGGCCAAGTCGCAGGCCGTGGGCAACATTGAGCGGTACTCCACGACGCTGCCCCAGGCCGAGGGGTCGCGCAAGGTGCAGCGCTGACCCTTGCCATCGTCGTAGTAGGACATGACATCCACACAGCGCCGCGAATGGGCCATCAGCCCATAGAAGTGGCCCATCTCGTGGGAGAGCACCATCTGCAGGGTCTGCTCCGCCGGGTAACGTGGATTGCGCTCCCGCAGCAGGCGGAACAGGCCCGGGCCTAGCGACAGGGTCCGCGCCGGCACGTTCGCGAGGCCGAACTGACCGCGGCTGCCGGTGTCGGTCCAGACGATCTGGATGTCGCCCTCGGCGGGTGAGGTGCGAGGCGGCAGCGCCTGCACCGACGCAGCAACGCCGCAAGGGGACCAGGCTTGAACCGCGCGTTGCGCCAGCGCCAGCACCTGGGCCGCATCGAACCAGGGCGGCGCGGCGTCATGCCGGTAGACGAAGCGCAGCGGACGCGACACGGCGCTGCGGTCGCGCCCGTCGCCCCAGGTGGTGGACTCACCCGCGCGGCAGGAGGCGATCTCCTGGTCGCGAAGGGCAATGCCTGCGGGCGCTGAAGCGGGCGCGGGTGTCCGCAGTGCGGGTGATGTGCGCGATGTGGGAGACGTGGGAGACGTGGGAGACGTGGGAGACGTGGGAGACGTGGGTGATGCGGGCGATGTGGGTGTGGAAGTTGTGGGCGACGCGTCTGATGAGGGCTTGGATGGCGCCGGGCGCGCGGGCTCACGCTGTGCGACTGCGGTCCCACTGAGGCCTACGCAGAGTGCCGCCAGCGCCCCGGCCACTGCGCTGGGCCAGCCGCGCAGCCTATGCCACCTTGGCCCGCTCCGGCCATGCTGAGCGTCGCGTCCCGGATCCTCGCTCATGCCCCTGCGACCATCAGGAAGCCCATCCCTCCCATGACCGCTGGCGCCGCTCATGCCGACCGCAGCCGCCACGCCTGCCGCACCCGCGGCCACAGCAGATTGATTGCCAGCCCGCTCATCACGAGTCCGGCCGCGATCAGCTTCCATGCGGGCAGGCTCTCATTGAGCAGCAGCGCCGAGCAGCTCATGCCGAAGATCGGGACCAGCAGCGCCATCGGCACCACGGTGGCCGCCGGATGCCTCGACAGCAAAAAGCTCCAGGCGCCATAGCCGAACAGCGTATTGCCTACCGCCTGCCAGATCACGGCGCCCCAGGCGCCCAGGCTCGCGTGGCTCACCGCGTCCGACATGCGCTGCGGGCCTTCGATCAGGAACGACAGCGCAAACAAGGCCGGCGCCGCAAAGGCGCTGCTCCACACCACGTAGGCCAGCATGTTGACGCCGACTGCCTTCTTGCCCACCACATTGCCGCTGGCCCAGGACAGCGCCGCCAGCAGCACCATGGCCAGGCCGAGCACCGTCGTGGTGCCATCCGTGTGGGACGCGATGATGCCGATGCCGCCAGCGGCCAGCAGCAGCGCCAGCCACTGGAAGGGCTGAACGCGCTCCCCGCTGGTGTGCATGGCCAGGAAGAGGGTGAAGAACACCTGCGTCTGGATGACCAGGGAGGCCAGCCCCGGAGAGATTTGCGAGCCCATGGCCAGATACAGCAGGCTGAACTGGGCCACGCCGACCAAACCGCCGTAGGCCGCCAGGTTGTACAGGCTCACCTTGGGACGTGGCAGCAGGAAAATGGCCGGCACGGTGGCCAGGGTGAAGCGCAGCGCCGCGAACAGCAGCGGCGGGAAGGCGTTCAAGCCCCAGCGGATGACCACGAAATTGCTGCCCCAGATGGCGACAACGGCAAGAGCAAGCAGGAAGTGGCGAAACGAAAGCGTCATGGCGCGCCGGGGCTGGGGGAGTGACGCCCACTATGCCAGCAAGCCGTCCTGACGGCCCGGTACAGATGACGGGGATGTGCGCCAGTACAGTCCTTCGACGTGGGGCACCCCGGCCCCGCAACCCAATGGCTCCTGGCGGAGCGCCATGCGCCTCAGAGACAGAAGCGACAGAAGCAACAAAGGGGAGGAATGCCGCAGCACGCCTCCCCTTTGGTTGTCAGCCCACCCTGGACGGGTGGGGGCTGACGGATGCACAGACACGCGGCGTCTGCGCGACGCCGCCTGCCTTCAACTCGCCTTACCGGGCCGGTGTGAAGCGCAGCACAACGGCACGCACTTGCGCGACCTTCCCACCGGCCGCCGCCTTGATCGCGCTCAGCGCATAGGCGCTCAGCGTGTCGCGGCTCATGGCGGCCAGCGTGTCGGGCACCAGGGCCACCAGCGTGCCATCTTCCATCAGCGTCAGCTGCATGACAGCGCGTTCGCCGCCATCCACCGGCAGCACGGCCTGGGTGCGCACGCTCACCGAACCCTTCAGCGAAGGCTGGCCGCCCTGCTGACCGTCCTGACGTTGCAGCGACAGGCTGCTGCCCTGGTCCACCACACGGTACTGGCCCTGGAAGCTCAGGCTGCTGTCGCCTTCGGCCACGAAGATCGGCAGCACGGTTTCAGTGGCCGTCGAGCTGCCGCCCGTGGAGGCTTTGCCGGTGCCACTGCCGGTGCCGGTAGCGGTGCTGCTGCTGCCGGCGCTGCCGGAGGAACCGGTGCTGCTGTCGGCAGCGCCGTTGCCTGCATTGCCTGCGCCTGCGTTGCCGCCGTTGCCCGAACCGTTGCCCGAACCGTTGCCGTTGCCACCGCTGCCAGCACCGTTGCCGGCATCGGTCAGGCCGGACGTGGCACCGCTGCTGTTGCCGTTCACCGTGCTAACGCTCACGCCATCGGCCGTACGGAACTCGCCTTCCGTGCTCAGTTGCACCGTGGACGTGGCGCCGGTTGCGCCAGTGGCGCCGCCGTCACCCTGGCCAGCGGAACTGCCGTCACCGCTGTTGCCGTTCCCGGACGAGCCGTTGCCCGCGCCCTTGTTGGCGCCGTTGCCGTTGCCGTTGCCGTTGCCGTTGCCGCTGCCGTTGCCGTTGCCGTTGCCGTTGCCGTTGCCGTTGCCGTTGCCGTTGCCGTTGCCGGAGGAAGCATCGCCGCCCGAGCTGGAAGTGCCAGTGCCGCTATTGCCGGTGTTGCCGGTGTTGCTGTTTGCACCGTTGCTGCCCCCATTGGCGCCACCATTGGCCGCACCGCCCTCTGCGCCGTTGCCATTGGAACCGTTGCCAGTGCCGCCGTTACCAACCGCGCCAGTGCCAGTGCCAGTGCCAGTGCCAGTGCCAGTGCCAGTGCCAGTGCCAGTGCCGCCGCCAAACAGCTCGGTTGTGCCGGTGGCGCCCGGCAGCAGGGTCGAGCCCGTGCCACCGTTGCCGCCACCGCCACCATTGCCGGTCGATCCGGTGCCGTCGCCCTTGGTGCCGTTGCTGGAGTCCACCTTGGCCACCAGACCATCGAGCGCGCCCGTCGCCGGATTGGGATCGATCGAGCCCAGCGCCGTCACCTGCGTCTTGCTCAGTTGATAGTTGCCGGCATCGGCCCCATTCAACCCCAGACCCACCGTCACCGTCTTGGACACACCCACCGCGGCGTTGTCGTAGCTGCCCGCCAGCACGGTGCCGACCTTGTCGCCCGCCACCACGCCGGTCAGCTCACCGCCGCCCACCAGAGCCACGGTGCCGCCGTCATACAGCTTGGTCGTCACGGCCACCGGGCCGGCGGAAATCACTTTGGCAGTGACCGTGCCGGTGCTGGTGACCGTCCCCGAGGGCAGCTGGTAGTTGCCGACATCCGCGCCGCTCAGCAGCAGGTCCAGATTGACCGTCTTGCCGGTGCCTGCGTTCTTGTTGACGAAGGCCGCGCTTCCGCTGGCTGCGAGCTCGTCGCCAGCGATCACATTGGACAAGGTCACGCCATTGAGCGTGGCGCCGGTCGTGCCGTCATACACCTTGGTGGCGACATCCGCCGTCACCCCCACGGTGCGCGGCGTGATGTTCGCCGTGGCCGACGTGTCGAACGCGTAGTTCGCCGCGTCGCTGCCGTTCAGGACCACGCCATTGACCGTCACCGCCTTGCCCGTGCCGACGTTCTTGTCGGAGAAGCTGGCGCTGCCCACAGCACCCACGCCGACGCGATCCCCGGCCAGCACGCCATTCAGGCTGATGGTCCCGACCGTGGCGCGCGTCGTGCCGTCGTAGACCTTGTCCTGGACGCTGCCCGCCGCGGCGCTCACCGTCTTGGGCGTGATGCTGGCCGCAGCCGATCCGTCGAACAGGTAGTTCGCCGCATCCGCGCCACTCAGGCTCATGCCGCTGATGGACACGGCCTTGCCGGTGCCGACGTTCTTGTCCGCAAAGCTGGCGCTGCCGGTGCCGCCGATGCTGACCGCATCGCCCGCCACCACACCACTCAGGCTCACCGTCCCGAGCGTGGCGGCCGTCGTGCCGTCATACACCTTGTCCGACACACTGCCGGCCGCCGCACCGATCGCCTTGGGCGTGATGCTCGCCGTGGCAGAGCCATCAAAGCTGTAGTTGGCTGCATCCGCACCCGTCAGACCCAGACCGGTGATCGTCACCGCCTTGCCGGTGCCGACGTTCTTGTCACCAAAGCTGGCGCTGCCGGAGCCGCTCACGGCCACCACATCGCCCGCCAGCACGCCGTTCAGACCCACGGAGCCGAGGGTGGCGGTGGTGGTGCCGTCGTACACCTTGTCCAGCACGCTGGCCGTCGAAGCACCAATGCTCTTCGGCGTGATGACACCTATGTTGCCGCTGGCGGTGGTGCTGGCCAGCGTGTAGCCGTAGACCACGACACCGCCGTTGCTGGCCCCGGTCAGGGAGACCCCGTCCACGCTCACCGACTTGCCGCTGGCCACGTTCTTGTCGCCATACACCGCCGAGCCGCTGACCGCGTAGGTCACCGTGTCGCCGTCGATGGCGCCGCTGCTGGTGAAGTTGCCGGCGCCCACGGTGGCCGACGTGGTGCCGTCATACACCTTGGTGGTGGTGCCGGTCAGGCTCACCGTCACCGTCGGCGCCACGGTGTAGAGCAGGCCGTTGCCGGTGCCCAGCACCGTCGATGCGGTGGTGGCCTGGTACTGCTTGAAGTCCGGGCTCACGCCGCCGCGCACATCGGCGGTCGGGCTGGTCGAGTACACCAGCCAGCGGCCGGCGTCCGATTGCAGCGCCGAAGCCCCTGCGTTGTTGATGAAGTTGCGACCCGCGGCCAGCAGAACGCCAGTCGTCGCCGCACCGCTGTTGACCGCATGCACGCCACGCGCCAGCGTCAGATCGGAGGTGGCACCGGTCAGGCGCAGATCCACCGTCTTGTCCACCGTGATGCCATCGACCCCATCCACACTGCCCACGGTCAGGCTCTTGCCGTTGACCATCGACAGCGATCCCGACTGTGCCGCCACCGTGCTCACCTGCTGGGTGCTGCTCAGGGCCACATCGCCGCTGCCGGTCTCCAGGGCCAGCTTGCTGGCCGTGACCACCGCGCTGCCACTGACGTTGCCGCCGGCGGTCTGCAGGATGACGCTATTGGTGGCCGTCAGCGGTGCGTTGAGCGTCAGCCCGTCGGTGAGCACGTTCAGACGCAGGCTGCCGGTGTTGGCCGTGATGGCGTAGGGCAGCGTCATCGTGTCACCGACCAGCGTCAGCTCATGACCGACCGTCGCCATCAGTGCCGCCTCGGCCGTCAGCGTGGTGCCCGCGCCGCCGAGGACGATGTCCTGGCTGCCGTTGAACTTGGCCAGCGAGGCCTGCGTCAGCATGCTGCCGGTGCCGCCCACGGTGAACGGCTGCGCCTGATTGAGCGTGTCGAAATGAACCGTGGCCAGGCTCTGGCCGCTGACCGTGGCACTGCTGGCATCAAAGCTCAGGGCCTTGAGGTTCAGCGTCGCATCCCCGCCGCCCAGCGCGATGCCGGCATTCAGACCCATGGCGTTCTGCGCCACCAGGTTGACCGTGGTCGGGGTGGTGGTCGAGACGGTCAGACCGTTCACACCGTCCACCGTTCCCAGCCCCCAACTGCTGCTGCCGGTCTGCACCTGCGTGTTGCCGCCCACGTCCAGCGCGAGCTTGGTGAAGTCGAAGGTGCTGCTGGTCAGCGTGGCGCCGCCCGCGGCCGACACCGCCAGATTGGCCGCGGACACACCGCCCTGAATGCCTTCCACCTTGCCACCGGCAATGATGTGCACCGAGCTGGCGTTGGTGGTGATGTCGCCATCAAACACGACGTCGCCGCCATTGGCCCGGCCGATCACCAGGGTCGCCGCATTGACCGACGAGGTGGAGCTGCTGGCCAGGGTGGTGCCCAGGTGCAGGTCGGTACCCGGGCCTTCCTGACGCAGGGTGACGCTGCCGGCGCCGCCGTTGGCGGTGACGGTCTTGGCGACACTGATGGTGTCACCGCTGAGGATGACGTTGCCGGCCGTGTTGGTCAGCATTCCTGCGCTGATGTCGATGGTCTTGTTCACCAGTTCCAGCGACCCATTGGCGCCGAAGCTGAAGTTGTTGGCCAGGGTGATGGTGCCGGTGCCGTCTTCACGGCCGATGGTCAGGTTCTTGATGCCCTGCAGACGAGACAGCTGGCTCACCGAGGCGAAGCCGGTCGTGTCGCCCAGCACCATGCTGGTGGTCACGTCGGCCGGCTCCAGACGGATGGAGGCGGTGGTCAGATTGTTCAGCGTCGCGCCGGTGAAGTCGATGGCGCTGCCGCGCAGCGTCAGCACGCCGGTGCCGGTGTTCAGGTTCACCACGCTGGACAGCGAGATGATGCCGTCGGTCAGGATGCTGGCGCCGGCGTTCATGGTGAACGGGGTGTCCACGGCCACGTCGCCGCTGGCGCTCAGCACGCCGCTGAGGATGCGGGTGCCATTGGTGTAGCTGCCATCGGCCTTGAACAGCAGGCGACCGGTTCCCAGCGTCATGCTGGAGGCCAGGTTGATGTCGCCGGTCCCGGCCGAGATGTAGAGGTTGCCGCCGTTGGTCGTGACCGGTGCGGAGAGGGTCAGGCCGCCGCCGCTGGCGTTGTCCGAGTCCGCCCAGATCCGCACGTATCCGCCATGGGTGGTGACCGATCCACCGACGGTCACGCCATCAGCGCCATACAGGGTGACCGAGCCGGCGGCGGGCGTTCCACTGCCCACAACCGTGACCGAGTGCGTCGGCAAGGTGCCGGGGTTGGTGCCGGCGCCCCAGGCGATGAGGTTGCCAATGTTGGTCAGATGGCCGGTGCCGGTGGAGCCGGCCTGCAGGTAGATGCTGCCGGTACCAAACACCTCGACCGTGTTGCTGGCGTTGACGAAGCTGATGTCGCCGGTGCCGGACGTTCCGGCTTCCAGCCGCAGGCTGACGTTGTTGGCCATCGAGAGGCGGCCGTCGCCGCCGTTCAGGGCGAGGTCGCCGATGGTGATGTTGCCGGTCGCCTGCAGGGTGACGTTGGCGAGCTGGGCTTCCAGGTCGTTCACATACACCGTGCTGCCGCTGAGGTCGCCATTGCCGTTGCCGGCGCTGATGGTGACGGTGGCCGGATCGAGCAGCAGCTCCCCGGTCTTGCCCTTGTCGGCGCGTGCGTCGGTGATGCCGCTGAAGGTCAGCGACTGCTTGCCGGAGACTTCCGCCTGACCGCCATCGCCGCCGTTGGCACCGCCACGCACTTCGATGCGGCCGGCGAAGCGGGTGCTGTCGTCGGACCAGAAGACGACCTGGCCGCCGTTGCCGCTGTCCGTCGCGTTGGCGCTGGCCTTGACGGTTGCATCCGCGGTCACAGTGGTGGCGTTGTGCACGCTGCCGTCCTGGCCCTGGAAGCCGCCGCCGACCTGGATGGTGCCGCCGCCGGTCGCGCCGCTGGCATTGAGCGTGGCGCCGCCATTCAGCGTGATCTGCTCACCCGTCACGGTGATGCGGCCGCCCTGGGACGACGCGGAACTGGCGTCCAGCAGGCCGGCCACATGCACATCACCAGTCGTGCCGCCGTCCAGGACGATTCGGCCGCCCTGGGTCGACAGGCCGGTCGCTTCAATCACGCCTTCGTTGTTCACCACCGTCGCCATGGCGGTGCTGGCGCTGCGGGCGCTCAGGGTGACGTTGTCACCGCGGATGCTGCCGGTGTTGTCCACCAGGGCGTTGAGCGTGGCGCGATCAACGGTGAAGCCCAGCAGGCCGTCGCCGCTGAAGTCGAGCGTGACTTGGTCACCCGCGGCCATCGCGACGCTGCGACCTTGCAGGCTGCCGCTGTTGCGCACCACCGGCGCGATCAGCGCCACCACGCCGGCGCCTTGCAGCTGACCGGCGTTGGTCACCGCACCGGCCGAGCCGTTGCTGCTGAAGGTGTAGTGACCGGACAGGAAATCGTTGTCCGACAGGGTGAGCGAACTGGCCACCAGTCCGCCGACGTTGACCTGCGCCGTCTTGCCGAACACCACACCGGCGCTGTTGAGGATCCAGACATTGCCATTGGCCGTCAGCGACCCCTGCACCTGGGTCGGCATGCCGCTGTTGATGCGGTTCAGCGCGATGGCGTTGCTGCCGGGCTGGGTGAAGTTGACGGCGGCATTGCTGCCGATGTCAAAGTTGTTCCAGTTGATGACCAGCTTCTGGGTCTGCTGGTTGACGGTCAGCGAGCTGCCGTTCTGGGTCAGCGTGGCATTGCCGGCAGCGATGCTGCCGCCGGTGGGCAAGGCCCCCGCATCGAGCGCGGACGCGGCCTGGCCCGCCAGACCCAGCACCAGGGCAGCGGCGGCGCAGCGCACCGCGCCAGAGGCGCGCTTGCCGCGGGAACGGGTGGTTTCCGCCACGGCCACATAGGCCCCGGTCGCTTCATTCCAGACCAGGCGATAGGCGTGATTCAGAGAGTTCTTCATGTCTTTGTTCTCTTTGTGCGAGGCACTCAATAAGCGACGTTCAGCTGCACCCAGGCACGCTGACGTTCGGCGCGGCCATCGGCCTCCAGGCCGTTGGCGCTGCGGCCCTCATTGCGGCCCAGGGTGTGCGCCCAGGCGCTGCGAACGCTCCAGCGTTCACCCGACACGTTGAAGCCCAGACCGGCACCGGCCAGTCGATAGTGATTGGTGGAGGGGTCCGCCAGCGCGCCCGTCCAGGGGCGCTGGTGCTGCGTGATGCCGCCCACATCCAGGAAGCCCAGCCCTTGCGCCCGCAGACCGTAGAGGCGGAAGTCACGACGCACTTCCAGGCTGGCCAGCCAGCCGCTGTCGCCGGAGGCTTCCCCCACCGCATAGGCGCGCACGCCGGCCGGGCCGCCGAGGATGAATTTCTCCGACGAATCCAGGTTGTCCGTGGACAGTTGGCCGTTGGCCGACGCAAAGACGCTCCAGCCGCTCAGGCCCGGCAGGCTCTGGTTGCGGCCCAGATGCCAGTTCAGCTTGGTGAAGCTGCCCTGGGTCGAGGCGCCCACGGCATCCGCGCGGGCATCGTCCGGATTGCGGTCCAGGGACACCTGGCCGGTGGCCACGCCCAGGCCCCAGTCGGTCTGGCCGCCGCCGAAGCGCTCGTCCCAGGCATTGGCGCTGAAGCCGACATTCACCCGGTCCACCCGGCGGCGATGCAGGGATACGCCCAGAGCATCGTCATCCAGACGGCGGTCTTCCGCATCCAGATTCAGCCAGACGTTGCTTTCGCGGGCCCGCTGCAGCGGGAAGCTCAGACCAGCGCCGAGGCTGCGGGCGGTGCCGCGCAGCTCGAGTGGCGCCAGCTCCAGGCCCACGCTGTAGCGCAGGTAGGACGCGTTGACGTTGGCCCGCAGACCCTTGGGCGACAGGGCCCAGGCGTAAGAGGCGGCCGCCTGGCTGGTGTCGCGGGTCTTGCTCAGCGACACGAAGGCCTGGTCTTCACGCTCCAGCGGGCGGTTCAGCACCCCGCGCACGGTGGCGCGGGCCTGCCCGGTATAGCGATTGGCAAAGTTGTCCAGGGAGGCGGAGACGCCCCAGGCGCGCTGCTCTTCCACCTGGGCGTCGATGCGGCTGGTGCCGGGCTGGTCGCCGCGTGCCAGGGCCGAACGCACGGTGATGCCGGGCACGTCGCGCATCAGCAGGAGGGCGCGCTCCAGGTCTTCGGCCCGGGCGGGGCCTTCCGGCAGGTTGGCCTCGGCGATGGCGCGCAGACGGGCCTGCAGGGCGGCATTGCCGCCGGTCAGTCCCAGGCGGCCGGGGCCGTCCTGCAGCCGGCCGGGCACCACGGTGATCTGCAGCTCGCCGCCGCTCAGGTCCTGACGCGGCAGATAGGCGCGGGCCAGCAGGTAACCCTTGGCCTGCAGACGCGAAGTGACGCGGGCCGCCAGGGCTTGCATCTGGGCATGATTCAGTCGCTGGCCGACACCGTCGGCCACCCAGGCTTGCAGCTCGTTGTCGGTCGCCAGACCCTCGGCGCCGTTGAAGCGCACCTGCTGCACCAACGCGGTCAGGCCGTGCTGGTCAGCGACCGCCGACAGCGGTGTGTCGGCCTTGGGTTCGGTGGACGGGCGGCTGGCCGGTTGCTCGACGCGCTGCCGTTCATTGAGCAGCTGGCCGGCGTCTGGCGCGGCGGCCATCGTTAACAGCGGCGACATGCTCAGCAGAGCAGCCGCCATGCGCAGGTTCTTGATCTCGTGCACCGGGGTTCCCTTGGTCTTGTGTGCTTGGGGCGCGTTTATCCGCGTCCCGGACCCCGGCGGGTTTTGCAAAAACGCCGACGGCTTTTGCCAAAAGGAATGACGCCGTACATTGAGTGCAACGTTGTGAAATTTTTACGTGGTACTTGTGCGCGGGGCGCGACGTCTTGCGCCTCCCGCGACCGAAATCGCCAGAGGCGCGCCGGACAATCTGTTCCCTATGACGGAGACCGATTCCGCCGTCCCGCCCGGGGCCACGGCGCCACTGATACTGCTGATCGACGACGTGCCCGAAGACCTGCGTTGGCTGAACGAGCTGTTACGCAAGGAATATCGGATGGCCCTGGCCCACAGCGGACACCAGGGCCTTCAGCGCGCGCAGGCCTTGCGCCCGCAATTGATCCTGCTGGATGTCGGCCTGCCCGACATGGACGGCTTTGCGCTGTGCCGTCTGCTCAAGAGCGACCCCATCACGGCGGCGACGCCGGTGCTGTTCCTCAGCGCCCACAACCAGCCGGACGATCGGGTGAACGGACTGGGCCTGGGGGCGGTGGACTTCATCAGCAAGCCCTTCTGGCCGGAAGAGGTGCTGGCGCGGGTGCGGGTGCATCTGGCGCTGGCAGCGCAGCGGCAGGCAAAGGCCGACAGCGAGGACATCCCGCCGGACGTGTCCGACGGGCAGACCCGCAATCCGGACGGGCTTCTGGTGCAGGAGGCGGTGCGCTACATCCGTGCCCATCTGGCGGAACTCCCGCCAGTGCCGGAACTGGCCCGGCGCATCGGCCTGCATGAGAAGCGGCTGCTGGCCCTGTTCCGGGACCATCTGGGACAGACGGTGTCGGGTTTTGTCAGCGAGGAGCGCATGCAGCACGGCGCCCGGCTGCTGGCGGAGACCGGCATGGCGGTGCAGCAGGTGGCGCTGTCGGTGGGATTCAACAATCCCGGCAACTTTGCGACGGCCTTCCGCACGCGATTCGGTCAGAGCCCGATGGCCTACCGCAGTGCCGCCCGCGAAGGCAGCGTGCAGTGACAACGCAGCCGGGGCAGGCAGGGCCGGGGTGGCGCCGCGTGGCGGGGCTCCCGGCCGGGCTGCTCGCCGGTCGGCTTGCCGGTCCGCTTCCCGGGCTGCTTCCCGGGCTGCTGGCAGCGTGCCTGGCTTCGCTTCGGACCTGGTTGCTGCTCGGCCCCCTGCTGCTGCTGGCAGTCACTTCCGCCCGCGCCCAAGGGGTGCTGGAGCTGGAGGCCCATCAGCCGGTGGTCGATCTGACGCCCTATCTCTGGCTGCATGTGGACCCAGGTGCCAACGCCAGTCTCGCCGACGTGCTGGCATCCAGCGACTTCATCGCCGCCCAGCGCCATGACCTGCAACCCGGCTACACGGCGGCCGCCTACTGGCTGCGCATCCGCCTGCACAACGGCACGACGGACGGCATCCGTCGCGAACTGCGGGTGCCCCCGGCGCGGCTGGAACAGATCACCCTCTTCTCCCGCGCCGAGCCCCTGGGCTGGCATCGCTCGGATGCCGGCCTGTCGGTGCCTTTCTCCCAGCGGGAGCTGCCGCACCGGGTGAGCACCTTCTCGGTGGAGGTGGAGCCGGGCCAGCAGGTGGAACTGCTGCTGCGGGTCGCCAGCCGCAGCTCGATCAATCTGCGGCCCCAGCTCTGGGAACCGGCGGCCCTGGCACTGCGCCAGCAACGGGAACTGCTGGCGGACGGCCTGATGCTGGGCATGATGAGCCTGCTGCTGCTGCTCGCCCTGGCGCTGGGCAGCCTGCTCAAGGACCGCGCCTACGTCTACACCGCGCTCTATGTGTTGAGCTACATGCTGTATGAATCCGGCATGCGCGGCACCAGCTTCATGCTGCTTTGGCCGGATGCCACCGACTGGGCGCTGCGTTCGCTCTCCACCTTCGCGATCTTCACCACGCTGCTGCAGGTGCTGGCACTGGTGCGCATGCTCGGTCTGGCGCGCAGCCAGCCGCGGCTGCAGCGCGCGCTGCGGGTGGTGGCGCTGGCCAACTTCCTGGGCGTGGGCCTGTGCGTCTTCGGCGACTATCCGCTGGGCACCTTCATCACCGCGCAGTTCAACACCGTGCTCCTGCTGGCGATGATCGTGGCGGCGTGGCGGGCCTGGCAGGAGCGTCATCCGCTGGCCAAGCCGTGGCTGGGCATGCTGGTGGCCGGCATGATCGGCATGACGCCGCGTTATGCGGAACTGCTGGGGCTGATGCCTTACAGCGCGCTGAGTGACTATGCGCCGCCGATCGCCAGCCTGCTCGGCACGCTGCTGGTGCTGGGCGGTCTGCTGCGACGGATGCAGCGTCAGAAGGCGCGGCAGGAGCTGCGGCTGGAGATGGCGGTGCGGGAGCGGACGCTGGCGCTGGATGAGGCCCGCGAGCGCGCCGAACGCAGCGACAAGGCCAAGGGCCGGCTGCTGGGGTATCTGGGTCATGATCTGCGCGCACCGCTGGCCTCGATGGTGCAGGTGGCGCGGCAGTTGCGGCCGGATGGCGACTTCGAGCCGAACCGGCATGCCATCGAACACAGCAGCCTGCTGGCGCTGGAGATGATCGATGAGATGCAGCACTTCTCACGGGCGCCGGAGTCGGAAGCGCGGCTGGAGATCCTGCCGGCGCCGCTGTATCTGCATGGGCTGCTGCAGGAGATCGTGCATCAGAGCCAGGCACTGGCGCGGGCGGGCGGCAACAGCCTGACGCTGATGATCTCGCATGAGCTGCCCTCGGTGGTGCAGCTGGACGCCCGTCGCTTGCGTCAGGTGCTGGTGAACCTGCTGGCCAATGCGGCCAAATTCACCCGCGGCGGACGCATCGTGCTGCAGGCGGGGGTGACCGAGGACGGGCATCTGGCCCTGGCGGTGAAGGACAACGGCCCCGGCATCGCTGAAGAAGACCTGACGCGCGTGTTTGCGCCGTTTGTCCGCGCGCCGACGGAGGCGTTCCGGCCCGGCATCGGCCTGGGGCTCAGCATCGTGCAGCAGCTGGTGGAGGCGATGGACGGGCAGATCGCAGTGCACAGCCGGCCCGGCCAGGGCGCGCGCTTCGAGGTCCGCCTGCCGTGGGTGGCGGCGCAGGAAGATGAAGTGTTCTGGCCGCCGGCCCGGCCGTGGCTGGCTCAGCCGGTCGGCGAGGGCCACGTGGCGCTGCTGCTCGACCACTGCGCCGTGGTGCGGGAAGCGCTGCGGGAGCGTCTGGTGCTGGCGGGCTTTGATTGCCTGGAGGCGTCCAGTCCGCAGGAGGCCGATGAGTTGATGCGTGAGCATCCGGTGCGGCTGCTGGTGGTGGAGCCGGAGCTGACCGACGACATGCCGGCCTGGCTCGCCGCCTGGCGGCGCCGGCCGCGCACCGCCCTGCTCTACTGCAGTCAGTGGCACGCGTCGGCCGCAGGCAGCCCGCCGCGGCTTCTCAAGCCCGCGCCGGAGAGTGATTGGTGGATGACGGTGTCAGCCCTGATGCGTCGGGAAGAAGCGCTGCAGTGACAGCGGTCGGGTGCTGAGCCACAACGCGTCCGCATCCAGCGCCTCGGGGGGCGTGAAGCCTTCCGCCCGCAGCAGCTCGGCGATCGCAGCCACGTCCAGGGTGATGACGCTGAAGGCGTGGGTCCATGTGTCCGTGCCGATGCGATATTGCAGCGTCATGCGCACCTGGGTGCCCTCGGGCTCCGGGCTTCTTGTTGCGGCGACGACTTCGATCGGCGAGTCCGGGCTGCCCAGTACATCGCCCACCTGGGAGGACAGCATCCAGCCGGGGGCCTGTCGCTTGAGGAGGAAGCGCCCGTCGGGCGCCACATGCCGCGCGGCCGCCGCCACGAAGGCGCGGCGCACGGCGGCATCGGCGTGATTGATCATGCCGCTGGGCAGCAGCACGACATCGAAGCGCTGATCCAGGTGGAGGGTCTCGATGTCGGCCTGTACCCGGTGAACGGATGGGTGCAGATGGGCGAGCATGTCGGCGGAGTTGTCGACGCCGGTCACGTCGCAGCCCCATTCGAGAAGACGATGGGTGAGGCGACCCGTGCCGCATCCCAATTCGAGGACCGAGGTGCCGGCAGGCAGTAGCGGTCGGAGCAGTTCAATCTCACCCGCATAGACGGAGCGGAGGTAGAGCTCTACCGAGCATCCATCCGCCGCTTGCGGCCCGGGCCCGGAGCCGCTGAAGTGCAAGGGGAGTGAGGGAGCGGACGGTGTCATGCGAGCGGGGCCGGGTGCGGTGGAGGATGACCGGGAGTGCCTTCGCTCGCAGCATAACGTCGCGGTGGTGAGGTCCGGCATCGAGGCGCTGCAATGAAGCTCGCAAGTCTGTCACTTCGATGCCGACAGAAGGTCCAAGACGATCAAGGTCGGATGACACCCTTAAGCCGGTCCCGACCGCCGACGGTGGGCGTCGCATGCAGGGTGTCCGTGCCCATCGCTTGTGCCCGCCGGGCCGCTTCAGGCATCAGCCGACTCCCTGCGCTGCGCCAGCCGCGCCACAACTCTTCCAGATACGGCAGGATCTCGAAGAAGAGGATCACCAGCAGGATGGTCGCGAGATAACCGGTGGGCAGCGGCGTGTCCTTCCAGGCCAGCGAAAAGTCCGCTGTCTCCGGGCCCGCACCCACCAGGGCCGCAGCCTGCGGCCAGTGCAGGGCCACCACCGCAATGATGGCCATCAGCGGAATCATCTCCAGGAAGCTGTGCACATGCTGCTCCAGCACCGTCACCACCCGCGCCGTGGTGGCGTAGCTGACGTCCCACAACGCGGTCAGTTCATGGATGAAGAAACACAGCACCATCACCGCGATGACCAGCGCATTGATCCGCAGGAACAGGCAGGCCAGCACCGGCAGGCCCACCTCCACGAACATCAGCAGGTGGATCAATGATTCCTTCGCACCCGTGGTGCGCTCGATATGCGCCGCGCGGTGGCAGAACCAGTCCGCCACACCGGCAATGAGCCACAGCGGCAGGATGAAATACAGCAGGATCAGCTCGGTGGGATCCGAGCCGGCGGGTGGCATGGCCTGGGCGGCCATCGGCAGCGCAGCGCTGGTGATCGACATGGGAGGCTCCCGGAGTGGGCATTCAATGGCCGACCCGTAGCAATCAGGGTGCCTACCTGCCGCTGGCCGGCATCACCGCT
The DNA here is from genome assembly GCA_966211495.1 of uncultured Roseateles sp. GTDB lineage: Bacteria > Pseudomonadota > Gammaproteobacteria > Burkholderiales > Burkholderiaceae_C > Roseateles. The sequence continues at coordinate 40,497 of CBIHOT010000001.1, forward strand.
GCGCCGCCTTACCGCCGCAGATGCCCCAGCGGCAACGCGCCTCCGGCCTTCACCTCCCCCAGCGAGAAACTGGTGTGAATGTCCTTCACATTCGGCAGGTTCAGCAGCGTGTCGATGGAGAAGCGACTGAACGCATCCAGGTCGGTCGCCATCACCTGCAGCTCGAAGGTGCCCGCGCCGCTGATGTAGTGGCAGGCAATCACCTCCGGCAGCGCCCGGATCGCCTGCTCCAGTTCGCGGGTGGCGGCGCCGTTGTTGCGGTCGGCATCCACCCGCACGAAGGCCAGCACACCCAGGCCCAGCTTGCGGCGGTCGATCTCGGCGCGGTAGCCGGTGATGAAGCCCTGCTCCTCCAGCCGCCGGACCCGCCGCCAGGTGGGCGCGGCGGACAGCCCGATGCGCGCGGCCAGCTCCGCATTCGACAAGCGCGCTTCCTTCTGCAGCGCAGCCATGATGGCAACGTCATAACGGTCCAGGCCGGTTGCGGTGGTGCCACCCAGGTCGTCCATGTCCGCGCCGATACCTTTGCCCCCACCAGTGCTGGAACTGCCACCAGAACCGGCACCGGAACTCGTGCCGGAACTCGTGCCGTTGCCGGTCGCGATGCCGGTGCCGGAACCGCCGCCCATACCGTGAGCGGCGTCCGTGCCGGTACCCGCCGCGATGCGGCTACCCGGGCTGTCCGCCCCCTTCGCGGATGCTGTTTCCCGCCCATCCCCCACTGTCCCGGAGGTGACGGGCGGGTTGAGGGTTTTCCCTTGACGTGGATTTCGCGATGCCAATCGATCTCTCCGGCGTAGTCTTGAGCAAGATTCTTGCTCATCTTGGCTCCGAACAGGCACAACTCGCAAGCACTCGCCGCGATGTATTTCCTACACTGGACGCCTGGTCCCCCCCGTGCCGAACAGGGGATGCGCCAGCATGACAACATTGCGCTGACCCCTCAGCGGTATCTGGCAGCACGGCCTCCACGGCCCGTCACAAGCGGGACCTGACGGTGCCGGCCACCAACAGGAGACACCCCTCATGAATGCCCCCTTGCCCGAACACATCCTGCGAGCACTGGAAACAGTCAGCCTGGACGACAAATACGCGTTGGACGAGGGCCGTGCCTTCATGAGCGGCATCCAGGCCCTGGTGCGCCTGCCCATGCTGCAGCGCACCCGGGACGCCATGGCCGGTCTGAACACCGCCGGCTTCATCTCCGGCTACCGCGGTTCTCCGCTGGGCGGCTACGACCAGGCGCTGATGGCCGCTCGCAAGCATCTGGCCAAGCAGAACATCGTCTTCCAGCCCGGCGTGAATGAAGAACTCGGCGCGACCGCCGTGTGGGGCACCCAGCAGCTGGACCTCTTCCCCGAGAAGAAGAAGTTCGATGGCGTCTTTGGCATGTGGTACGGCAAGGGCCCCGGCGTGGACCGCTGCATCGACGTGTTCAAGCATGCCAACATGGCGGGCACCTCCCGGCACGGCGGCGTCATTGCGATTGCCGGTGACGACCACATCGCCAAAAGCTCCACCGCCGCCCACCAGAGCGACCACGTCTTCAAGGCGGTCGGCTTCCCGGTCTTCTTCCCGTCCAGCGTGCAGGACATCCTGGACATGGGCCTGCATGCCTTCGCGATGAGCCGCTTCTCCGGGCTGTGGTCCGGCCTGAAGACGATTCAGGAGATCGTCGAATCGTCCAGCAGCGTCAGCGTCGACCCGGACCGGGTGCAGATCCTGCTGCCGGAAGATTTCCCGATGCCGGCGGGTGGCCTGCACATCCGCTGGCCCGATCCGCCGCTGGATCAGGAAGCCCGCATGATGGACCACAAGTGGTACGCGGCGCTGGCCTACGTGCGGGCCAACCGCCTCAACCACAATGTGATCGCCACGCCCGACGACCGCTTCGGCATCATCGCCAGCGGCAAGGCCTGGAACGACACCCGCCAGGCGCTGCATGACCTGGGTCTGGACGACAACACCTGCCGCCGCCTGGGCATCCGTCTGCACAAGGTCAATGTGGTGTGGCCGCTGGAGGCCACCATCACCCGCGACTTCGCGCAGGGCTTGCAAGAGATTCTGGTGGTCGAGGAAAAGCGCCAGATGATCGAATACCAGCTCAAGGAAGAGCTGTACAACTGGCGTCCGGACGTGCGACCCAATGTGCTGGGCAAGTTCGACGAAGGCGATGACGACCAGAGCGGCGGCGAATGGAGCCGCCCCAACCCCAGCAGTCACTGGCTGCTGCGTCCGCAGGCGGACCTGACGCCGGCCATCATCGCCCGCGCCATCTCCAAGCGTCTGCTCAAGCTGGGCGTGGACGCCGACACCGCCGAGCGCCTGCGTGCCCGTGTGGCCCTGATCGACGCCAAGGAGCAGTCGCTCAAGAGCGAAGAGAAGACCGCCGGCGGTGCCGACCGCACCCCCTGGTTCTGCTCCGGCTGCCCGCACAACACCAGCACCCGCGTGCCGGACGGCTCACGCGCCGTTGGCGGCATCGGCTGCCACTACATGGTCACCTGGATGCCGGGGCGCAACACCGCCACCTTCACCCAGATGGGCGGTGAAGGGGTGCCTTGGGTCGGTCAGGCGCCGTTCACCGACGAAAAGCACATCTTCAGCAACCTCGGCGACGGCACCTACTTCCACAGCGGCATCCTGGCCATCCGCCAGAGCATCGCCGCCGGGGTGAACATCACCTACAAGGTGCTCTACAACGATGCGGTCGCGATGACCGGCGGTCAGCAGGTGGGTGAGCGTCCGGAAGGCCACAGCGTCTTCCAGATCATGAACAGCCTGATCTCCGAAGGCGTGGCCAAGCTGATCATCGTCACCGACGAGCCGCAGAAGTACGAAGGCAAGCCGGTCGCCCCCGGTGTGACGGTGCACCACCGCGACGAGCTGGATGCGCTGCAGCGCCAGTTCCGCGAGATCCCCGGCACCACCGTCATCATCTACGACCAGACCTGTGCCACCGAGAAGCGCCGTCGCCGCAAGCGCGGCAAGATGGTCGATCCGGCCAAGCGCACCGTCATCAATGAAGCCGTCTGCGAAGGCTGCGGCGACTGCTCGGTGCAGTCCAACTGTCTGTCGGTCGAGCCGCTGGAAACCGAATTCGGTCGCAAGCGCCAGATCAACCAGAACACCTGCAACAAGGACTTCTCCTGTGTGAAGGGCTTCTGCCCGAGCTTCGTCACCATCGAAGGCGGCGAGCTGAAGAAGCCGAAGAAGGACAAGCGCCTGAATCCGTTCGACGCCAGCCTGCCGCCGGTGCCGCAACCGGTGGTCCCCAATGCCGAAAAGGCCTGGGGCATCGTGGTGGCGGGCGTGGGTGGCACCGGCGTGATCACCATCGGCCAGCTGCTGGGCATGGCGGCCCACCTTGAAGGCAAGGGCGTGATCACCCAGGACGCCGCAGGCCTGGCGCAAAAGGGCGGCGCCACCTGGAGCCACATCCAGATCGCCAACAGCCCGTCGGCCATCTACTGCACCAAGGTCGGCACGGCCGAGGCCGATCTGGTCATTGCCTGCGATTCGATCGTGGCCGCCAACAAGAGCACGCTGGCGGTGATGCGTGAAGGTCGCAGTTTCGTGGCGCTCAACACCCACGGCTCGCCGACCGCCACGCTGGTCAACAACCCGGACTGGAGCTTCCCGGGCGGCGCCTGTGAAGCCGCGATCGCCAAGGCGGTGGGCAACGACCACCTGGGCATGTTCGACGCGGAAGAAGTGGCGGTGAAGCTGCTGGGCGACTCGCTCTACACCAACCCGCTGATGCTGGGCTATGCCTGGCAGAAGGGCCGGGTGCCGCTGAGCCACGCCGCGCTGATGCGCGCCATCGAGCTCAACGGCGTGCAGATCGACAACAACAAGGCGGCGTTCGAATGGGGCCGCCGGTGCGCCCACGATCTGGCGGCCGTGCGCTCGCTTTATGCAACGCAGCAGGTCATCCAGGTCATCAAGCGCCAGGGCGTGGATGAGCTGCTGACGCGTCGCGTCGAATTCCTGACCGACTACCAGAACGCCGCCTACGCCGCCGACTACCGCGCCTTCGTGGAGCGTGTGCGCGCTGTGGAAGCACCGCTGGGCAGCACCCGCCTGACGGAGGCTGTGGCCCGCTATCTGTTCAAGCTGATGGCCTACAAGGACGAATACGAGGTCGCGCGTCTGCACACCGACCCCAAGTTCCTCCAGAAGATCCAGGCCCAGTTCGAAGGCGACTACAAGGTGGTGCACCACCTGGCCCCGCCGCTGTTCGCGAAGAAGGATGCGCAGGGCCAGCCGGTCAAGTCGGCCTTTGGCGGCTGGGTGCGTCCGGCGATGCGGGTGCTGACCAAGCTCAAGGGCCTGCGCGGCACCGCTTTCGATCCGTTCGGCCACACGGAAGAGCGGCGCACCGAGCGTCAGCTGATCCAGGACTACCGCGCCAGCATCGAGGCTATCCTGGCCAAAGGCCTGACCGCGGAACGCCTGCCGCTGGCGCTGGACATTGCCCGGTTGCCAGAAGACATCCGCGGTTATGGTCACGTCAAGGACCGCCACCTGGCGGCCGTGCGGACCCGCTGGACGCAGCTGAGCGCCCAGTGGGCCGCCCAGTGACCCGCCCATGAGCCTGCGGGCGTCGCGCCCGCGCCGCACTCTGTGACTTAGCTCCTCCGCGCCTTCCCCCACAAGGGGGACGGTGCGGCTCTTCCTGCTCGCGCTTCAGGTTTTGCTGGCTAGACTCCGCGCCTCGGGTTCGCCAAGGCCGCCCTCAGAATCATTCAAACATCCCATCCGGGAGGGAAACATGAGCTCCAGCATCTGGGCCGGCATCGTCCGCGCCTGTGGCCGCCGCATGGTGTCGGCCGTTTTCGTGGGCGCCAGCCTGATCAGCCCGCTTGTGCAGGCCCAATCCGCACAGGCCCAGGCTGAAGCCAAGGCCGCCTGGGACGACGCCGGCAAGGCTGCGGTGAGCGGCCCGCACGACATCACGCTGGCCGGCCAGGCCACCCTGCATCTGGCCGACGGCAAGGTCTTCATTCCCAAGGCTCAAGCCGCCCGGCTGCTGCGCGCCATGGGCAACCCCGGTACCTATGCCGACCTGGAAGGTCTGGTGATGCCCAAGGGCGACGAGGACTGGATGGCCATCGTCCGCTATGAGAAGTCGGGCTACATCAAGGACGACGACGCCAAGCACTGGAATGCGGACGACCTGCTCAAGAGCTACCGGGAAGGCACGGAAGTGGCCAACAAGGAGCGGGTGAAGATGGGCGTGGGCGCGCTGGAGATCGTCGGCTGGGCGGAGCAGCCGCGCTACACCGCCAGCAATCACCAGCTGGTGTGGGCCATGAGCACCCGTGAGAAGGGCGCCGCCGCGAATGAGCCGCAGGGCGTCAACTACAACACCTATGCGCTGGGCCGTGAAGGCTATGTGAGCCTGAACCTGGTCACCGGGCTGAACAGCCTGGCCAAGGACAAGCTGCAGGCGCAGGGCATGCTGTCCGCGCTGGAGTTCAACAGCGGCAAGCGTTATGAGGACTTCAATGCCAGCACCGACCATGTGGCCGAGTACGGTCTGGCGGCGCTGGTGCTGGGCGCAGGCGCGAAGAAGCTGGGGCTGCTGGCCATCGTCGGCGCCTTCTTCGCCAAGTTTGCGAAGCTGATCCTGATCGGCGCGCTGGGTCTGGGCGGCGCGTTCCTGAAGCTGTTCCGCCGGGACAAGTCCGGCGCCTGAGCGAGCGCTTCAGCGGGCAGGCGGCGTCCTGGATGGCGCGCCTGCCCATCCACGGGTCAGCAAGTCAGCAAGTCAGCGCTTGAGCCGCTTCACCCGCCGCCGCATCCGAGCCAGCGCGGCATCACGCACCGGCAGCAGCCAGGCCAGCTCGAAAGCGGCCCTGGCGGCGTCACCGGCCTGGCCGCCCGCGACAGCGCGGACCAGCGCCGCCCTCGCCTGCACCAGGCCCATCTCCAGATCGTTCAGCTCGCCCAGCGGCTTTTGCACCGCCTGCACGCGGCTCATCTGTTTGAGGGCCTCGCGGGAGGGTCCTTTGTCGGAGGTGACGGCCGGACCGGCTTTCACCGCCTTGTCGGCCTTGGCAGCCTTGGCGACCGGATCGGCCTTCCCGGTTTGATCGAAAGCGTCGGCCCTGTCGGCCTTGTCCGCCTTGATCGCTTTCAAGCCGCCCGTCATCTCGAGCGCCATCTTCCACCGACGCAGACGCCGACGAAGGTGATGGCGCCCCTGCACATCCAGCTTGTCGAAGCGCCGCGCCAGATGCAGCGACTTGTCCCCCAGGCGGGCCACTTCCGGCACCACCGCTTCGATCGGCCCTTCCATCGGCCAGCCGCGCACCAGCCAGGCCACGATGGAGAGCATCCAGCCTTGCCACACCGGCTCGGCCAGCAGCGCTGACGGCGGCGTTCCGTCCAGCGGGCGGGGACACAGCGTCGCCAGGTCGGTGTCCGCGGGGACGGCCAGGGTGGCTTGCTGCCACGCCTGCTCGAGGTCCTGACGCCATGGCGCCAGGGCTTGCGCGTCGGCATCCCGTGCAGCCGTCAGCAGCCGCCCCAACTGCCGAGCGCCCTCAGCAAGGCTGCGCAGCGCCCAGAGATCCGCCGCCAGATCGGTCGGCGCTTCGTCGGGCACGTCGGTGGGCGTATCGGTGGGCGTATCGGTGGGCGCATTGAGTTGCGCATCGATCTTCGGATCAGGCTGCGCGTCGGTTCTCGTATCCGTCTGCGGCGTCGCTGCCCCCTGCTGCGCCTGCGCCACTTCCGCCAGCAGCTCCACGCCCACCCGCAGGCGCCGCAGCGCCACCCGCAGTTGATGCAGATGCTCCGGCTGGTGAATGCCGGTCAGAATCTGGGAGGCATTGCCCATCACCGGCTCCACCACCGACTTGAGCAGCGTTGCCAGCGCCTGCGCCTGGGTCTGCCCGGCGCGCCACATGGCGGGCGCACTGGCCTGGGCGGGCGCCGCCGCTTCTCCACGGGCCAGCAGGTCTCCCCGCAAGGCCTTGGTGCGCAGCTCCAGCGTCAGCCCGAACTGACCGATGGCCCATTCGCGCGCCACTTCCAGCACCGCACGCGGGTCGCCCTGCTTCAGCTCGATTTCCAGTTCCGCCACCGGCGTGCGGCGCTCATGCGGGAATTCACCCGCCAGCAGTGCGCCCTGGTCCAGTGCCAGCTCGACCTCGCCATAGGGTGTGGCGAAGGCGCGGCTGAGCCGCTCGATGTCGGTGCGGAACAGCGCCAGCAACGTCGGCTGGCCCAGCCGCTCCAGCAGCGCCATCAGCCCCTGCCCGGCAGGATGGTCGGCATGACGCGCCAGATCGAGCACCGGCACGGACGCGGCAGCGGCGTCCTCCACCGGCACGTTGTGCTCCAGCCGGGTCATGCCATCCGGAGCGGCGCCCTTGAGCGTCTGCACCCAGGTGTCCCCTTCCAGCCGCAGCCGCAGCGCATAGCCCGCCCGGGCCAGATGGCGCTCCGGCGTGTCGAAGTAGCTGGCTCGCAGACGCTCACGATGGGCGTCGAGGCCTGCCGCCTCGTCTTCCCCGTGGACCCAGCGGTGGACGGCCTCCCATTGCGCGGGAGGGACCTGGAAGCGCAGCTCGATTTCTTTCATGGCGGGGGCAGTGTCGCATGGGCGCCGGTGGCGTCGGCCGCCGCATGCCCGCGACCGGAGATCCGGCCGCGACCCGCCGCGCGTTCACTCAAGCCATGACCGATGCGGCGTTGTCGGCGACCGACGCACTCAGTCCCAGGCTCAGGCGCGCCACCGGCGCGGGCCGATCCGCGCCAGCCCCCTGCTGCCACAAGGGCTGCTGCGCTCGGTCAAACCACAGGTGCAGCTCGCCGCCCACCACCGACAGCACCGCCACCCCGTCTCCAGGATGGTCGTGCCAGCCGCTCACCTCGCAGCGCAGGCGCTGACCGTCCGGCCCGTCAAACTCGAACACCTCCGGCGCCGCCAGCTCTTCCACAGCCGTCACCGCAAAGGGCCAGGGCGCATACAGCGCGGAACTGTGGATCGAATGCACCAGCACCGCCTCCTGCGGGTCGCCCCCCACCGCCTGGATGCGGGCGCTGATCCAGCCGGAGCGATGCTCATCCCCGGAGAGAAACACCAGCCCCTGCGCACGGTGCCGCCAGATCTGCCCGAGCAGCTCATGCTGGCTGTGCGGATAACCATCCCACGCATCCGAGCGCAGGCAACTGGCCGGATGCTCAGCCGTCGTGCGACGTCTGGGCAGCGGCAGCGACCCGCACAGCATGAAGCGCGGCCGCCCCTGGCTGCGTCCCAGCCAGTCCGAGAAGGCGTCACGCTGCGCTTCGCTCCACAGCCGCGCCGTCGGCCAGTTGGCCGCGCGCCGTGCCTCGCGTTCGCAGCGGGCATCGGCCACAAAGAAGGCGCCGCCCTGCCAGTCGAAGTCGTGCCACAGGCAGCGGGGTCCGCCGGTCCGCGGGCCGGCTTCCCAGCGATGGTCCCAGGCCGCCTGGCGGGCCGCTTCAAACCACGGGCCGACGTGGCCACCGGCCTCCGGCTCCCAGTTGTCGACAATCTCGTGGTCATCGACGCTGTGCACGATGCGTCGCACCGAAGGCGGCAGATGTCGCACCGGGCCCGCCTTGAATTCCCCATACGCCCGGCCGTAGCGCTCGATGCCGCTGCGCGAGTCGGCCAGACCGCCGCTGGCATCGGCATAGATCTGGTCCCCGGCGAGCAGCAGCAGCGACAGGTCCCGTCCGTCCGGATGGTGGCGCGCCCAGTGATGCAGGCGGGCCATGGCGGCAAATGCGGGCGCCGCCTGCGTCGGATCGTCATTGCAGCCGGGGCTGACATCGAGCAGGCCCGGCGGATATTGGCAGGCCGCCACCGCAATCGTCAGCGGTGCGCGGGTCGTCACCTGCGGGCTCGGCACAAAGCCGTGCCGCCATTGGGACGGCGGCAGGTCCAGCAGTTGCAGCAGCGCGCCTTCCATCTGCTCGCGCAGTTCCTCGCCCGCCAGCGGATGCAGGCAGCCCTGGTGGAACCCTTCCAGCGCCATCGCGCGCGGCTCCAGATAGACCGCCAGCAACAGCAGGCCGGGCCAGGGGGCCTGCGGTTCAACGCCGCGGTTCAGGCCGTGCGCCTCTCCAGGAGCGTCCGCCTGAAGGCCTGCCGTCAGCGCCGCCGGAAACTCCTCCAGCGGCACGGTGAAGCGCCACGGGTCCCCGGGCCGCCCGTGCGACGGCGGCACCCAGGGCTCGATCAGCAATGCGCCGGGCAGCCGCTCATACACATCGCCGCCATGCCACGCCATCGGCACCCGCAGCCACCAGCGCGGCCAGCCCAGTTCGGGCCTCACCGCCGTCAGCAGCGGCACGCGGCCGGCCTGCGGCGGCCCCTGTTCCACACGGTGCCAGGGCGCCTCGACACTGAGCAGCAGTTGCGCCATGGGCGTCTCCTTCGGCGAGATACGCGAATTCAAGCAGGTCTCCAGGCTCATGCGGCCTCCTCGGACATCACCGCAGGAACCGCATCCCCACGCGGCGCGGGCACCACCGGCCGATCAGGTTCCGCCAGGAACTCCAGCACGGCGGGGAAGACGCGGGTCTTGATGTCCCGGCCGATCAGGCAGTCCTGATGGCCGTGGCCGGCAATGATGCGATAACGATAACGGTCGGGCATGGCCTGGTCGTAGTAGTCCTTCAGCAGCTCGGCGCTTTCGGCACTGCACAGGCCGTTGTCCTCGCCATGCAGCGACAGCACCGGGAACGCGCTCAGCAGCGCCAGGCTCTTGGCCAGGCTGTCCAGATAGAAGCTGGCGCCCTGCCAGTCGGTGATCTCATGACAGCGGGCGAAGTGCACCGCCTGCGCCACCGTGTCCATGTTGAGCGGGCCGAAGTGGTCGTCAATGAAATCCAGCACCGGCTGATCGACGTTGGAGATGGCGAAGTCGCGCCCGTACAGCAGGTCCATCCGGTGACGGGTGGCCGTCCACGGCGTGCGGCGGATGCTGGGCGGCGGCGGATTCTCGAGGTCGAACTCGCGGTCCGGATACGGCAGGCTGGACAGCAGGCGGTCCATCACCTGGTCCATCAGTCCCGGAGGACCTTCGGGACGGAAGGAGAAGTCCTGCAGCGGCAGATACGGCCGCAGGTACTGCATCAGCACGCCGCGCAGGCTGTTGGTGGGCGACATCACCATCAGCGGTGTCACCTGCGAGATCACCAGCTTGCGGATCCGCGAGGCGAGCTGCCGCCGCAGCGGATAGAAGTGTTCCCATGGCTGCTCGCGCTCCTCCAGCAGGGCCATGTGCAGCATCACCGATCCCATGCAGTGGGCAAACATGCAGAGCTGCGGCTGGCCGGTTTCCCGCAGCACCCGGTCCACCGCCAGCGGGATGTCGTTGAAGGCGGCTTCCTCGAAGGTCCACGGCAGGCGCGCGGTGGGCAGGCCGGCGCTGGTGCGCATGTCCGCGATCCACACGTCGTAGCCGGCATCCCACAGGATCTTGGCCGGCCCCGGTTGCACCGAGTGATGGGCGAAGGTGCTGCCGCTGGCGCTGTAGCCATGCAGCATCAGCACCGGCACACCGCCCGGCCGGGCATACCGGGTCAGGCGCACCAGCACCGGCCGCTCATCGTCCGGACCCTGCTTGTGGCGCAGGTCTTCGCGCTGACGGCCGGCATCGCCCCAGCGGCCGGCGGTCATCTCCAGCACCGTCGGCGTCGGCAGTCCCGGCACCGAGCCCGGCAACCGGTCGATGGTGCGCACCGGCGCTTCATCCGGTTTGCGGAAGGTCCAGGCATGCAGGCCGATGGTCATGCGGGCGAGATAGGCCACCAGTGCACCGACGTCCCGGATCGCGCTGGGCGAGTCCTGCGCCTGCCGGATGCGCAGCAGCGGCATGCGCTCGCGGGCGAGGTAGTGCAAATCCAGGTTGAGCACGATCTCGGACTGGCCCGGCGGCGGCAGCAGGCCGGCCCCTGGCGCCATCACCAGACGGCTCAGTTGCGTCCAGGGATTGCCCCGGCGGGTATAGCTGATGCGCTTGCGGCCCTGCAACCGGGCGCCGGCCAATGCGCGCGCCCAGCCCGGCAGGGACGGGTCACCCTGGGCGACCTGGAGGTCATAGCGCATCAGGCGCACCTCGCCCGCATGGCCCGACAGGTGCCAGGCATTGACGATGCGGTCCCACACCCCCGCCTTGGGCTCACCGGGACGTTTGGGGGCGCTGCGGCTGGAGAGCCAGTCCAGGCTGCCCTGCACCGCATCGCGGTAGCCGCGATTCATGAACCAGGCGGCGAGTCCGCGCACATGACGCCGCAGCGGGCTCGACGCTTCGCGCTGGAAAGGGGTCAGCGTGCCGGTGGCGAGCGGCAGGCTCAGCACCGCATTGCGCTCCCCGCGCTCCTCATGCCACCACAAGCGGCCATCCCCCTGCGACGGTCCCACCACCTCGTACTGGCCGGAGGATGTCTCCCGCGCCTCATACAGCCGCAAGAAACTGCCGGGGGCCACCGACAGCTGCCGCTCCGGCCCGGGTCGCAGCAGGTCGGTCAGCACCTTGGGCTGATAGAGGAACCCCAGTTCCAGATACTTGACCGGGGTGCCGGGGGCGCCGGGCACCCGCACGAAACCGCCCAGCCGCTCGCGCACCTCGATGGTGGTCGGGATCTCCGGGGTGGGTGTGCTCAGGTCGCGGAAGCGGGGGCGCACCGGCGCTTCACGGACCCCGGTGGAGACACCGGCCGGGGCACCGGCGGCACCGGCGGCGCCTGCCGCGGCCGGCGCCTCCAGTCCCCACCGTTGCGCCAGCTGGTCCAGCGCCCGCAGGGCCAGCGCCGTGATCGTCAGCGCGGGATTGATGGCCAGGGAGCCGGGCACGATGGCACCATCCAGCACCACCAGGTCGTCGAACACGCCTTCGCCCTCGGCATGAAAGACCTGTCCGATGTCGTTGACGACGCCGTCGCTGCCCCGGTCGCCCATGGCGCAGCCGCCCAGCGGATGCACGCTGATCATCGGGCCCTTGGCATCATTCAGCAGGAAGGCCATTTCCGGCGGCAGCAGCTGCCACAGGGGATTGCGCAGCAGACGCGCCTGCTCCCGGGCCAGCCGGCGTTCGACGAATTCGTGGCGGCGCGCAATGTCCGGCTCCGATTTCAGCCCGGGCCAGACGACGCCCAGGACGCCGGGTTCATGGCTGCCCTTGGGCAACTCCAGTCGGCCGGTGCCGCTGTCGCGGCCGATGATGGCCAGCGGCAGATACCGCTCGGTCACGGCAGGCCGCACCGCAAACGGATCGTCGAAATCGGCGCGCTCCTCGTGGTCACCGGCATGGGCGCGGCCCAGGGCATCGAGGGTGGCGGCGAAGGCGAAGCTTTCTTCAAACACCGTCCGCAGCGGACCCGGCACGGCCAGGTCTTCGACGACGAAGTCAGCGTCGCCCTGCATCACCGCGGTGATGGTGGGACCGACCTGGCGCTGCGCGGGCGTCTGCTGTTCATCCGCCACCGCATGCAGCGGCGTCGGCCATGCCTGACCCACGGCAATCACATCCCCGTTGCCGGAGAAACGCTGACCCAGCAGCCGCGACACCTTCAGGCCGCGACGCTGCGAGCGCATCAGGATCTCGGTGGAGCCCAGGCTTCCGGCGGCCAGGATGACGCGGCGCGCATGCACCACAAACGGCTGGTCCTGACGACGACGCAGCAGTTCATCGGTGTGCTGCACCATCACCAGCCAGCCGCCGCCGCTCTGATGCTCCAGATGCTCGACGCTGGCGCCGCAGACCATCTCGGCGCCGCTGCGCCACGCCTGCAGCAGCAAGCCGGTGTCCAGCGACTGCTTGGCTTCATGATTGCAGCCGGTGGCGCAGTCGCCACAGGCGACGCACGGCTGGTGCTGCCATTGCGCCGCACCGATGGGCTGGCTGTCCATGGCCACCTGCACCCGCGCGGGCCGGGTGGCGTCGCCGCCCAGGGTCTTGAGGGCGTCGAGCCGACGGGCCGCATGGCCGTGCAGCCGCACGATGGTGTTGTCCCCGCGTTGATCGCGCACGCCCAGCAGCCGCTCGGCCCGGTCAAACCACGGGCTCAGGTCTTCCTGCAGAAAGGCGCGAGGCCAGCCCGGCTCGCGGAAGCGCTCGGGCGCCGGACGCTCCATCACCCCCGCATTGATCAGCGATCCGCCGCCCAGGCCGTTGGCCAGCGCCACACAGACATCCGGGCCCAGCCGGAGATCAAACAGCCCTTCCCGGCGACCGGTCGGCTCGGTGGCGCCCGGCATGGCCATGCGCACATGGCCCGCCAGATCCGCGAAGCGGCTGGGAAAGGCGCCCGGCAGATATTCGCGTCCCCGCTCCAGCACCACCACCGACAGGGGCCGGCCCTGCGCATCGCGCCGTCCGGCGAGGGCATGAGCAGCGGCGGCACCCCCGTAACCGCTGCCCACGATGAGCACGTCCACCCGCGGGACCGTGCCCGCCTCTCCGGAAGTGACCCAGTCCTCCAACGGTCGCGACAGCCAGCGCGTCCCGAAGGGTCGAGCACGGACAGGATCATCAAACGGGGCTGGCGGCACCTCCCCGAACACTGTAGACATCGGAAACCTCCCTGCGCTGCCCGGCCAAAGCCGCTTGCATGGCGCTGATCAATTGTTCTTCGCTCACCGGCTTGTGCAGCAGCGTCAGGCCCGCTTCATGGGCTTCGCGCAACCGCTCTGGGGCGGTATCTCCACTGACGATCAAGGCCGGCAGGCCCGGAAATGCACTGCGCAGGGAGCGTACGGCGGAGATGCCGTCTTCGCCACCCCTCAAACGGAAGTCGGTCAACAACAGATCAGGGGTTTGTCCCATGCTCTTGAGCAGGCCTTCGCGGGTAGAGCCGGCCACCAGCACCTGGCAACCATGGGCCGACAGCAGGGCCTGCATCGCGATCCGGACCGGCTCCTCGTCGTCGATGACCAGCACACGGATCGGCGGCAGGGAGACGCCCGCGCGCTGTGTCTGACCGGGCTGGATATCGGACGGATCCGCCGCCGTCATATTGAGGGTGAAGCTGGAGCCCTGGCCGGGCACCGAGCGCAGGGCCAGATGCAGGTCCAGCAGGTCCACCAGACGGGTGACGATCGACAGGCCCAGGCCCAGCCCCTTGGCGCGGTCGCGCTCGGGATTGCCCACCTGATAGAACTCTTCGAAGATGCGGGCCTGCTCATGGTCCGGGATGCCCATGCCGGTGTCGCGCACCGCCAGACGCCACAGGCCTTCATCCTGACCGCGGCTGACCTCCACCGACACCTCGCCCTTGATCGTGTACTTGATGGCGTTGTCGATCAGGTTGCGCACCACCCGCTCCAGCAGCACCGGGTCGCTTTCGACGCAGGCGTCCGGCGGGCAGTCCAGTCGCAGCACCAGATGCTTGCGCTGGGCCGCGGGCTGGAACTCGCGCTGCAGCCGGGAGAGCCAGGGTTGCAGCGCAAACACCTGGTTATTGACCGGCACCACCTGCGCATCCAGTTTGGAGATGTCCAGCAGCGCGTCCATCTGCGACGACAGGGACTGCAGCGCCAGATTCATCTGGCTGACGATGAGGTTGCCCTCCTCATCCATCGGCCGTTTGGCCAGGGCCGAGCCGAACAGCGACAGCGTGTGCATCGGCTGGCGCAGGTCATGGCTGGCGGAAGCAAGAAAGCGGGTCTTGGCCGCCATGGCCGATTCCGCCTGCGAGAGCGCCTGCCGCAGTTGCTGGTTGCTCTTGATCTGCTGCTGGCGGATGAGCACCGATTCGGCAAACACCCGGTAGGTGTCCTTGGCGAGGCTGACCAGGATCAGTGCAAAAAAGATGATCAGCGCCGACAGCAGCACGTCCAGCCAGGCGTCTTCCCCCGCCACGCCGCCCAGCCCCCAGGCCAGCGCATTGGCGATGGTGACCGGCCAGAGGAAGGCCTGGAACACAACCCGGTGTCCTGCGGTGGTGGCGACGGCGCCGGCGCACAGGCCCAGCAGCACGATGGTCTGCACCGTGCGCTGGAAGTCGGTCAGCCATGGCGCCACGCCGAGCGAAGCGGCGAAGACCGAGCCATTGAGCAGGCTCAGCCCGATCGCCCAGCGCATGCGGTGGTGGAGCGGCTCCTCATGCATCTCCGGCAGGCGGCCCAGCATCCACCAGCGCAGCGTCAGCACCGCATAAACGGCCACCAGCCACGCCAGGGCGAGGCCCGTGGGCACCACCGACATGCTCATCAGCGCCAGCGCCAGCGCTGCCAGGCCGACCGGATACGGCACCCGTCGGCCCTGCTTGGCGATCAGCCGCAGCAGCTCCAGGTCGAGACTGGACTGTTCCGTGCTGCGGTCAGCCGGCATGGCGAAGGGAGGCGGCAGCGGCAGGCGGCCACTCGGAAGGTTTCATACCTACTTCAATTTGCGATTGCAAATATTGGTAATGCTTGTCTAGGCCGGGCAATATATCGTGAGCTTGTGTCAGACCCAAGGACTTCCCTGCCGAATCCCTGCGGTGCAGCCGCCTCTCGCGCAGCGGTTCACGACATCAGCAGATCGGCGAACGCCTCCGGCGGCATCGGCTTGTGGAAAAGGTAGCCCTGCGCCTGCATGTCTGCCAGGGACAACAGCCATTGCTGCTGATCGAGGGTTTCCACCCCCTCGGCGGTGATGTCCAGGTTCAGCCCGCTGGCCAGCGCCACGATGCTGCGCACCACCGCCTGCGACGACCCCAGCTGCGCCTGGCTCTGGATGAAGCTGCGGTCGATCTTGAGCCGGTCCATCGGCAGCGCGGTCAGTTGGGCGAGCGAAGAAAAGCCGGTGCCGAAATCGTCCAGCGCCAGGCGCACGCCCAGATCGCGCAGGCGCCGCAGGGCGAGCTCGGTCGAGACCTCCTGGGCGATCAGGGATTCGGTCAGTTCCAGCTCCAGCAGATGCGCGGGAAACCCGTGGCGGGCCAGGGTCTGGGCCACCCGGGCGGGCATGTCGTCCTGATCGAACTGGCGCACCGAGACATTGACGGCCACCCGCAGCTCCGGCAGGCCCCGCGCCCGCCAGGCGGCCGCCTGCGCTACCGCCTGATCCAGCACCCACGCGCCGATGGCGATGATGAGGCCGGTGTCTTCGGCCACCGGGATGAAGCGGACGGGGGGTACTTCGCCCAGCTCCGGATGGGTCCAGCGCAGCAGCACCTCCGCGCCGACGATGCGTCCGCTGCGCAGATCCACCACCGGCTGCCAGGCGAGCCGGAACTCCTGCTGGTCCAGCGCCAGCCGAAGGCCCTGCTCCAGTTTGAGGCGGTGGCTGGCCACATCCGCCATGGCGGACTCGAACAGCACCGCTCGGCAGCGTCCGCGGGCCTTGGCCTGATACATGGCCGCATCGGCGGCCCGCAGGAGGGTGTGCGGGCTGTCCACATGACCCGGGTACAGCGCCACGCCGATGCTGGCGGTGATCAGCACCGTCTGGTGCGCCGAGGCCAGTTCCAGCAGCACCGGCCGCGCCACCGCCGCCAGCAGCTTCTGAGCCACCTGGAGGGCCGCGTCTTCCTGCTCCATCTGGCGCAGCAGCACCACGAATTCATCCCCTCCCAGACGCACCGCGACATCATCCTTGCGCAGCAGTCCGCGGATGCGGGTGGCCACCTGCTTGAGCAGGTCGTCGCCGGCATCGTGACCCAGCGTGTCGTTGATTGTCTTGAAGCCATCCAGGTCCATGAAGAACAGCGTCAGCGGACCGTCCGCCGCCTGCAGGGCCTGCTGCAGCAGCACCCGGTTGCCCAGGCCGGTCAAGGCGTCATGCAGCGCCTGATGGTGCAGCGCATGCTGGGCCTGCCGGATCTCGCTGATGTCGGCAAAACTCAGGACGTGGTGACTGGCCAGTCCGTCGTCGTCCACCACGGCGGCAAAGTGCTGCAGTGCCGGAAAGCAGCTGCCGTCGCGGCGCCGGCAGGTGACCTCCCCATGCCACTGGCGTGCGCCCGGCTCCCGCACCGCATCGCCTTGACGGCGGGCGAACAGGAACTCGTCCGGCTGATGGCCGATGACATCCTGCATCGCCCAGCCGGTGAGCTGGGCAAAGGCGCTGTTGCAGCTCAGCACCCGCTGATCACCGTCCAGGAACAGGATGGCTTCGTCGGTGGCGTCAAAGGCGACCGAGGCCTGGCGCAGCCGGTTCTCCCGCTCGACCCGCTCGCTCACATCCCGCACCATGCCGATGACCAGCCCCTCCGGCTCGAAGTGCCGCGCATGGATCTCCAGCCAGCGTCCCGGTTCGTTGTCGGGTTGCCAGGCGCAGGTCAGGTCCACCGGCGTGCCCAGCTGCAGCAGGGTCTGCAGCGCCGTCTGGCCCCTCGGCTCCAGGCCTCGGGTGAGCTGTCCCAGGGTTTCCGCCTGCGTCAGGCCGCGCAGCTCCGGCACCGAGTCCTGGCCCACCCAGCGCAACTGATGTCCGGTGGGACTGGCATGCAGCTCTAGCACCGCCAGGCGGGCCGACTCCAGCGCCAGACGCAGCCGCCGCTCCGCTTCTTCGGTCTGCCGCTCCACTGCGCGCCGCACCATCGCCATCCGGACGGTGGCATTGAGCTCGCGCAGTTCGAACGGCTTGAGCAGGTAGCCATACGGTGCCGCTTCGGCGGCCCGCTGCAGCGTTTCCGGCTCGCCGTAGGCGCTCAGGAAGATCACCGGCACCTGCAGCAGCTCCCGCAGTTGCCTCGCGGCGGAAATGCCGTCACTGCCGCGGTCCAGATGGATGTCCATCAGCACCAGGTCCGGCTCGGCATGCCGCGCGAGCTTGAGCGCGTCGGGCTCATTGGCGGCAATGCCCACCACCTCATAGCCCAATTGCTCCAGACCGGCGCGCAGGTCCAGCGCCACGATGCGCTCGTCCTCCACGATCTGGATCCGCACCGTGCGTCCGGAAGCTTCGGCCAGTTCAGGCATGTGTGTCCCCTTCGACGTCCAGCGGCCATGTCAGCCGGGCGCAGGTGCCGCTGTGGCTGTCCAGGGTCAGGCGGGCGCCGCATTGATCGGCCAGCAGCGGCAGCAATTGAAAGCCCAGGCTGCGGGCGGCGGACAGATCCATGCCCGCCGGCAGACCCACGCCGTCGTCCGCCACTTCCAGCCAGGGGCCGGGTGGCTGCGGCGGCGCCTCGCTGCCGTCCACCACTCCGTCGGTGCGGCCGCCCAGACGGACGCTGATGGAGCCGGTCCGACCCTCGGGAAAGGCATGTTTGATGGCGTTGGTCACGAGTTCAGTCACCACCAGACCGCAAGGGATGGCGTGGGAGAGGTCCATGCGCCAGGGGTGGCCGGACGGCACCTCCACCGCCAGCTGGATCTGCTCGCTGGCGCCCATGAAGGTGTGACGCAGCAGGTGGACCAGCTGACGCAGATAAGGGCCCATGTCCAGCGCACTGAAATCGGCTCTCTCATACAGAAGCTGATGCATCAGCGCCATTGAATGCACCCGGCTCTGGCTGTCCCGCAGGGCATCGCGCACCAGCCCGTCGGCATGGCGGGCCTGCAGGTTGAGCAGGCTGCTGATCACCTGCAGGTTGTTCTTGACCCGGTGGTGCACCTCGTTGAGCAGCGCGGTCTTCTCCTTCAGGGCCCGCTCGATCTGCTCCTGCGCCGCCCGGCGTTCGCTGACGTCATTGATGGTGATGAGCACCTGCTGCCCTTGCGAATCGGGCATCGGGTTGAGGCCGATCTCCACCGCGAATTCACTGCCGTCCCGGCGCAGGGCAAACAGCTCCTGGCGTTTGGCCATGTAGCGCAGCGTCGGATGGCGCATGAAGTCGCGCAGATGCTGGTGATGCACGCCCCGGTGGCCCTGCGGCACCAGCTCATGCACCGACCGGCCGGTCAGCTCGTCCTGGGTGTAGCCGAACATGCGGGCCATGCTTTCATTGGCCAGCACCAGCCGGCCTTCGGCATCCACCAGGCCCATGCCGATGGACGCCCCTTCGAACGCCCGCCGGAAGCGGTCTTCGCTGCGGGCCAGCGCCCGTTCGCTGTCGCGGCGGGCGCTGATGTCCATGCCGGAGGCGATGAGATGGGTGATGGTGCCCCGGTCGTCCACCAGGGGCGCGAGCATGAAGTCCACATCCATGCGGGTGTCGCCAGCCATGCGCGCCACCACATCGCGTCGCACCGTATCGCCGGCCGCAACGCGGCGCACCGCATCTTCCATCCAGTGGACCAGCAACGGGTCATGCGTCCACCAGGGCGTCTGCCAGAACGGCCGGCCGATGACGTCGTCCTTGGTCAGCCCGCCGGCTTCCAGGGGCGCGCGGTTGGTTTCGATCACCCGGCCGTCGGGCAGCAACACTCCCACGAAGACAAACAGGTTGTCCAGGACACGCCGCAGCGGCGAGCCGCCGTCGATGGGGGTGGCGGAGGTGCCGGGGGCCGCCCCCTGCGCGAGCGCCCGCTCCAGTGAGGCAATCGAATCGGAGACGTCGTCCATGTGCGAAATCGAAGAGGCAGGCCATGCGGCCGGACGGGCTTCGCCAGACATCGGACCTCC
Source organism: uncultured Roseateles sp. (assembly GCA_966211495.1). GTDB lineage: Bacteria > Pseudomonadota > Gammaproteobacteria > Burkholderiales > Burkholderiaceae_C > Roseateles. Next base: position 59,981 of record CBIHOT010000001.1, read on the forward strand.
CTTGCGCGCCGCCGAGGCGTGCTTGTCACTGCCAGCGACGGGGCTGCCGTCGGTTGCATTGAATCGCGGTCAACTGCACTCGTCAGCACAATCAGCAGCACCGTCTGAAGCAATCCACGGCAATCGCGGTGCAATGCGCTTCATTGCATCGTCATTGCAGCGTCGATTGACGGATCCGTCAGTCCGCCATTCACGGGGCCTATGCAGTGACCACGGTGTTGAGCCCGTTATAACAAGGAGCCCGGGGCCTGTCATCGGCTGGATGAACGATGCGCAGGGGGCGGCAATGAATCAGCAGGATCTCCCGACGCAGCTGATAGAAGCGATAAGTCTGCAATGCAGTGGCGCTAAAGCAGATAAAGCAGATAAAACTATGCCGACCCCCTCGGCCCCAACGGGCTCCGGCAGGTCGGCATAGCACTCCTCCCCTTGATCACGACGCTGAGGTCCAGGCAGCGCGCGATCGGGATTGAGTATGCGCAGCCGTCCATTGCGCAACCATCCCCCTCAAGGGGGAACCGCCGAGTCCTGCATTGGGGTCAGGTGGTGACCGGCCCGCGGACGGACACTGACACCTTCAACTTCGGCTCGCTCTGCAAACAAATCGGGACAGCGCTATGCTCCGCGCCAACCGGATGACCAGGACGGCGCCGGGGGTGGATCAGGTCGCCCCCCACGGCCGACGGGCTGCCCCCGGTCCGTGGCAGACATCTGAAGTTGGGGACACCATGTCATTCAAATCCACTGAACAATGGCCTCAGTTCCGGTGAACCGACAGGTCCTCCGGCAGCAGGACACTGCAAGCCATGCAGCCGAGCGGTCGGGCCGGTCCACCCTCTTCCTGCACGTCACCACGCTTTCACTGCCATGACCACCGCCCGCAACTCCTTCAAGCCCGCCAAGGTCCGCTACGACGGATTCGCCATGCTGCTGCACTGGGTGCTGGCGGCCGGCATCATCGGCGCCTTCGGCGTCGGCCTCTATATGACCGACCTGCCCTTCTCGCCGATGCGGCTGAAGCTCTACAACTGGCACAAATGGGCGGGCGTGACCATCCTGGCGCTGTCGGCCCTGCGCCTGCTGTGGCGCCTGACGCACCGTCCGCCGGCGGATCTGCCGATGCCCGCTTGGCAGGCCCGCGCCGCCCATCTGGTGCATGGCCTGCTGTACCTGGCCTTTTTTGCCGTGCCGATCAGCGGCTGGGCCTACAGCTCGGCCGCCGGCTTCCCGGTGGTGTGGTTCGGCGTGTTGCCGCTGCCCAACCTGGTGGGACCGGACAAGGAACTGGCCCACACCCTGAAGGAAGTGCACGAGCTGCTGGCCTATGGCCTGGCCGCCCTGGTGCTGGCCCACCTGGGCGCGGTGGTCAAACACATGGTGCTGGATCGGGACGGGCTGCTGCAGCGCATGCTGCCGGGCCGCGGCTGATTGGCCCCCTGATACCGGCAGTTCTGCCACCGCTCCCACCGATTTTTTCTGATTCGTTTTTTCGTCGAGGTCTTCCATGAATGCACGTCTGACCCAAGGCCTGTCCTCCCGCCTGGCCACCTCCCTGTCGGTGACCGCCCTGGCCCTGGCCAGCGCTGCCCTGATGCTGTCCGCTGCGCCGGTCATGGCCCAGTCCAAGCCCGCAGCCAAGCCGGCCGCCAGTGCCGCAGCCACGACGCCCGCCGCCGCTGCACCCGCCGCCGCCGCCAAGCTGGTGCCGGCCGGCAGCGACCTGGTCTTCACCTTCAAGCAGATGGGCGTGGCGGTGGACGGCCACTTCAAGCGTTTTGATGCCCAGCTCGCCTTCGACCCGAAGAAGCCGGAAACCGGCAAGGTGTCGTTGACCATCGACCTGACGAGCGCCACCCTGGGCGACCCGGCCTTCGACGCCGAACTGCTCAAGCCGGAATGGTTCAACGCCAAGAAGGTGCCGCAGGCGACCTTCCAGTCCACCGCCATCAAGGCGCTGGGCGGCGGCAAGTTCGAAGCCACCGGCAAGCTGAACATCAAGGGCCAGGTCCGTGATGTCGTGGTGCCGGTCGCCCTGACCCAGGCCGGCGGCACCACCACCGCCACCGGCGTGGTCGCCATCAAGCGGCTGGACTACAACATCGGCGACGGCGAATGGAAGGACACCTCCATGGTCGCCAACGATGTGCAGGTGAAGTTCAAGCTGGCCTTCACCGGCGTGGCACCGCTGTAATTCATCACCGCTTTCTCTCCAGTTCCTCTTTCCCACCAACCCGTTGATCAAAGACGCACCATGAAAAAAGCACTCATCCTTGCTTCCCTGCTGGCCCTGGGCGCTGCGGCCCAGGCTGAAACGGCCACCTACAAGATCGACCCGACGCACACCAACGCGACCTTCGAAATCATGCATTTCGGCACGTCGACCAACCGTGCCCGCTTCGACAAGAAGGAAGGCACCGTCGAATTCGACCGCGCTGGCAAGTCCGGCAAGGTGGACATCACCTTCGACATGACCGGCATCAACAGCGGCACCCCCGCTTTCGACAAGCATCTGTCGGGCAAGGATTTCTTTGACGTGGCCACCTACCCCACGGTGAAGTTCGTCGGCGACAAGTTCTCGTTCAACGGCGACAAGGTCACGACCGTGGCGGGCGAGCTGACCATGAAGGGCAAGACCGCCCCGGTCACCCTGAAGGCCCTCAACTTCAACTGCTATCAGAACCCCATGCTCAAGCGTGAGGTCTGCGGTGGCGACTTCGAAACCGTGATCGACCGCACGCAGTGGGGCATCGACTACGGTCTGGCCTATGGCTTCTCCAAGGAAGTCAAGATCGTGATCCAGGTCGAAGCCGTCAAGCAATAAGCGTCGCTTCCCCAGTACCAACGCCCCGGCTTGTCCGGGGCGTTTGTTTTTGGCGGGCCCGCTTTGTCGCGGTTTCGCGCAGTTCATGCCGCCGCGGTCACCGTATGTCGCCCCCCGGGGTCGGCGCCCTCGGGACTTGCGTACAGTGCGAAGGCATCAGACAGGTCCGCCCATGAACGCCCCTATGTCCGCCCCGCCCGCCTCCCCCACTGCCGCCCAGCGCTGGCAGCACTTCAGCCGCAATGCCGAGCAGGGCTTCCACGCCTACGCCAGCTGGCTGGTGTCCATCACCTGGAAGCGGTTCTTCGTGATGTCGGTGCTCCTGATCATCGGGGCCAACATCCTGCAGGGCATTCCGCCGTTCTCCTTCAGCTGGCGCGTCGCCGAAGACATGGAAGAAGCGCCGAGGCGCACCGCCAAGCCCGCCAAACCGGCCAAACCCGCCAAGCCGGTGGACCTGGGGAGTCAGCGCTCGTCCACCCCGCCGACCGCACCGGAGGCGCCTTCGGCCCCCGCCGCCCTGCCGCCGACCGGTGCCGCCAGCGGGTCCGGGACCGGCCACAGCGAGGCCAAGGGCGAACCCAAGGGGGAAGACGACCTGCGGTACGAGATCCAGATCGACAGCCGCGGCGTGCGGATCGTGCCGCGCGGCGGGGCTGCGGCCGCCCCCGGCAGTGCGGCCGCCAGCGCCGCCGGCAGCGAGACGGCCTCCTCCGACCAGCCGGTGGTCGACATCCGCATCCCCAACGAGAAGCAGCGTGAAGCCGTCCGCGAGGCGGTGGAAGATGCCCGCCGGGCCCTGCAGGAAGCGGCCGAAGACGCCCGCCAGGCGCAGGCCGATGCCGACCAGGCCCGCCGGGAACTGGAAGCCGCACGGGAAAATGCCGCCGACGGCGACAGCACCGACGCCATCGACGCCCCCCGGGTGCGCTATCGCCGGGTGCATCTGGGCGACTTCCTGGACAAGCTGGCGGTGATCGTCGTGCTGGCCTCGGCCCTGCTCAAGGCCACCTACAAGGGACGCATTCAGGCGGAAGCCAAGGCCGCCCAGGCCACCGAAACCGCCGAGGCCGAGTCGCTGCGCCGTCAGGTGGTCGAAGCCCGGATGGCGGCGATGCAGGCCCAGGTCGAGCCGCATTTCCTGTTCAACACCCTGGCCTCGATCGACCATCTGATCGAAACCGATCCGCCCCGTGCGTCCCAGATGCAGCGCAACCTGATCGCCCTGCTGCGCGCCTCCATGCCGACGATGCGCGAGGCCAATGCCAACGGCGGCGTGCGGGAACTGGGCCGGGAGATGGCGGTGATCCGCCCCTACCTGGACATCCTCCAGATGCGCATGGAAGAGCGGCTCCAGCCCGACATCCAGGTGCCGGACGGCCTGCTGTCGGCGGAATTCCCGCCCATGATGATCCAGGGCTTGGTGGAAAACGCCATCAAGCACGGCCTGGAGCCCAAGGCCGAAGGCGGCAGCCTGAAGATCAAGGCGGAAGTGGTGCACGGCAAGCTGTCCGTCACCGTGGCCGACACCGGCCTGGGGTTCGGCCGGGCGGCCACCTCCGGCACCGGCGTCGGGCTGGCCAACATCCGCGAGCGGCTGTCACTGCTCTACGGCAAGACGGCGAGCCTCACGGTGGCCGAGAACCAGCCCAGCGGCACCATCGTCACCATCACGGTCCCCTACAAGACCGCCCACGTTCACCAGGAACAAGGAATGCATGCATGAAAACCTTTTTCAAGATCCTGCTGGTCCTCGGACTGGTGATGGTGCTGGCCTCGGTGGCCTCCGGCGTGGTGCTGCTGGGAGCGATCAACGATGCGGATGGCATGCACATCATCATCAACGGCCATGAGTGGGATGGCGGCTCGCTGGAGATGGGGGATGCCTTCGGACTCTTCCTGGCGGTGATGATCTGCGGCCTGGTGGCCTGCGTGGTGGTGCCGCTGGTGCTGCTGCTGGGCCTGGGGCTGCCGCTGCTGCTCCTGGGCGGGCTGTTCGTGCTGTGTCTGGCGGCGGTGCTCGGCGCCGGGGCCGTGCTGGGCTCGCCGCTGCTGCTGATCGCGCTGGTGGTCTGGCTGCTGGTCAGGGACCGTACACCACGCGCCAGCCGGCGAGCCGCCCGGGCAGCCGCCCGGGACGCCCAGCAGACGCAGCAGGTCCAGGCCCATTCCTGAATGGCACGCCTGCGGACTTCAGTAGTGCCCCGCTGTGCACCCCGCCCCTCCTTGCCTACCATCCCAGCATGAGTACCCCCAATGCCCCCCGCGCCGTCCTGGCCGACGACGAACGCCTGATGCGCGAACAGCTGCGCAGCCGCATCGCCGAGGTCTGGCCTGAACTGGAAATCGTCGGCGAAGCGAAGAACGGCCTCGAAGCCGTGGAGCTGACCCGCGAGCTCAAGCCCGACCTGGTCTTCCTGGACATCCGCATGCCCGGCCTCACCGGCGTCGAAGCCGCCCGGGAGATCGCCCAGCTGCCCGATGATGACGACTGGGCCGTGCCCGAGATCGTGTTCATCACCGCTTATGACCAGTACGCCGTCGAAGCCTTCGAGCAGGGCGTGTGCGACTATGTGCTCAAGCCCGCCGAGCGGGAGCGACTGGCAGTGACGGTCGAGCGCATCCGCAAGCGGCTGGCGCAGCGCAGCGGCGAGGCGGAGCCGGAAGGCCCCTCGCAAGGCACGCTGCAGCAGTTGCTGCACAACCTGTCGGCCCGGGTGAATCCGCAGGCGGCGCCGCGTTACCTGCAGTGGATCCAGGCCTCGGTGGGCCAGACCATCCAGATGATCCCGGTGGAAGACGTGCTGTTCTTCATCAGCGACGAGAAGTACACCCGGGTGCAGACGCCCACCGTCGAGGCGCTGATCCGCAAGCCGATCAAGGAGCTGGTGGATGAGCTGGATCCGGCCCTGTTCTGGCAGATCCACCGCTCCACGCTGGTCAATGTGAAGGCCATCAACGGCATCACCCGGGATTTCCGCGGCCGCCAGCTGGTGGGCGTGCGCGGGCTGGACGAGAAGCTGGAAGTCAGCCGCAGCTACACGCACCTGTTCAAGGGCATGTAAGCCGCGGCGCGGGCCGAGCCCGCTTTCAAACGGCGGACTCAGCGCCCCGTGGAAGGCCCGAACCGCGATGGCAGATACGAACGGCGTGGCGGCGAGGGCCGGCGGTCGTCGTGCTCATGATCGTCGCCGGCAAAGCGGGTCTCCAGCGCTTCTTCCTCGTCCGGCTGCTCGCCCTTCTTCAGCCGCCGCGACGGCGTGCGCAGGCCCAGCGCCAGCGCCAGCATCGCGTAGAACAGGAAGCCGACGCGAGGCGCGTCGATGAGGCTGTCGAACAGCCCGACGATCATGAACGCCGCCAGTGCACCGGCGGCGGCCGGCGCCAGCGGATGCCGACGCGCCGCGCCCAGCGTGCAGCGCCACAGGGCGCTGGCCACCAGCCCCAGCCACAGCCCCAGACCGAGAACCCCCTGCGCAAACAGCACATGCAGCGGCAGGCTCTTCTCGTGGAAGGGCATGTGCACCCGGTCGCTGGAGAAGAACCAGCGGGCCATGCCCTGGCTGAAGTCGCCATTGCGCAGCAGGCTGCCATGCTGGCTGTCGGCCATTTCCACCGACCGCAGCTCCACCAGCGAACCGCGCCAGTTCAACGCGACGGCCGCTGTCAACTGACGGGGCATCCAGCGGCTGCCGCCAAAGTCCTCCGGTGCCTTGCCCAGCGGCAGACGCACCACCTGCCAGGCGCCGCCCTGCGGCTCCACCTCGACCTGACGATCCAGGCAGCGCAGCGGGTAGAGCAGGTGCTTCTCGCAGATCTCAACCCGCAACTGCGTTTTCTGGCGGGTGCGCAGCACCACCGCGGCCGCGACATCACCGCCGACGGCGCTGACGCGCTGGCTGAGGCGATACAACTCGCCGCTGCCCAGTGTGTGCAGACCGCTGGTGAGCGTCACGGTCGGGGTGTTGACGGCCGGGAAACCGGCGCTGTCCAGCGCGCCGGGCACCGCATCGGTCGAAGGCGGATTCCAGCGATGGTCCCCCACCCGTTCTTCGAAAGGCCCCTGATTGGCGAAGCTGGCCGGGAAGCGCCCGGTGCCCTGCCCCAGCAGCCATGCATCCATGCCTTTGAGCAGACCCAGGCTCAGGCTCCAGTGGCTCAGCCGTCCCTCCAGGTCCTGCTGCCCGGTGGAGAGCCGGTGGCCGATGTAGCCCCCGCCGCCCAGCGAGGCCACCACGCCGCAGACCAGCAGGCAGGCAGTCCACAACATGCCCCGCACCCGCCAGCTGGCTTCACGCACCGCATCGGCCGGGCGCACCGGCCACTGCAAGGCCAGCCACGCCAGGCCGGCGAGCAGCAGCACCGCGCCGGTGGCGATCAGGTCCTTGCCTTCGCTCCACTGCGCGGCCACCAGCCAGGTCGCCGCCAGGGAGGACAGCCATCCGGTGGCGAGCAGGAAGGACTGCCCGGGTCGTGAGACCCCTTGGCGCCACACCACACACAGGCTGAGCGTGAACAGAGCCACCACCAGCGCCACAACGTAAGACAGCTTCGGGATCGCGCCGATCAGCACGGCGCCGACAGCCGCCACGCCCAGCGCGATCAACAGGGCCATGGACAGGAAGGTGCGATGCTGGTTGACCGGCCAGGTGCCACGTCGAGGCGGCATCGCCACCCACAGACCGAGGCCGGCGGCCAGACCGACCAGCGCGCGATATCCCCCCGCGCCAAACAGCACCCAGGCCGCCACCCCGACGCCCAGCAGCACGGCGATCGAGGCCCGCAGCGGCAAGGCGGCGTCTCCGGGCAGCTGTCCCGGTGCCGGCACGCCGTCCTCGGGCTGACCATGGCGGCGTTGCACCGCCCACAGCAGCGCGCACAGCGCCAAACCCACCGGCACCGCCAGATAGACACCTCGCGAGAAGGTGGTGAGGCAGGCATAAAAACCCAGCAGCATCACGCCAAGGGCCGCCACGAAACGCCACGGCCGACGCTCGCAGAGCATCCACAGCAGCGCCATCGGCATGCTCAGCGCCAGGCATCCGTCCAGCGCCGCGCCGCCCACATGCATCTCCCAGAACCAGGAGGTGGTGCGGTAGTCGGTGGAGAAGTCCAGCAGCCCGGTGTAGATGAACCGTTCCCAGACCGCGCCCATCGAGGCCGCGATCAGCACCAGCACCCAGGCGCCTCGGCTCAGCCGCAGCACCGCGGCCGGCCGCAGGTCTGCCGCCCGCAGCCACAGCGGCAGCAGCAGCAGCACGAGGAAGAGGCTCTTGCCCAGACGCAGGCTGTTCATCGACTCCAGGTAGCCCTGGTAATAGCCGAACTGCAGCCCGCCGGCATGCTCCACCCCGCGCCAGATGGAGATCAGCATCGACAGGGTGAAGACCGCCAGCAGCACGCCCACCGCTGAACGCCAGCGCAGCGCGCGATACCGCCAGGGCACTGGACGCCGTGTCGGCTCGGTAATGGCCAGGGCCATGTAGCCGCCCGCGGCCACGGCCAGCACCAGCAGGTCCAGTTCTTCGAAGCTGATCCAGCCGGTCCAGGGCGCGAAGCCGATCAGCGGCACGATCGCCGGCAGCAGCATCGGCAGCACCTGCCAGCCCAGGAAGCTCAGGGCCGCCACCACCGCCCACAGCGTCAGCATCAGCGGCGGTTCGACCGGATAGTGATGCACCAGCATCACCCCGAAGGTGCCGCAGGCCAGCGACGCGAACAGCGCCAGGACGGCCGACGGCCGCAGGGGAATCATGAAGTTCATGCAGCGCTCAATTCGCCTTGCCCGCCCAGGCTCTGGGCCATGCACCACTGGGCCGGCCAATAGCTGGCCAGCACCCACAGGCTCGCCTGCGACACCGGACCGGCGAACCGGTCAATGGCCAGCATGGCATCGGAAAACACAAACAGGGTCCCGCCCCAGGCCGCCCAGCGGGCGCGCAGTTCCTCCGGATCCCGCACGCTGTGACGCCACCAGGCCCAGGCCTGGGAGGCCATCAAGGTCAGCGCCACGACATAGACAAGGACTGGCACCTGCAGCGCCGCCGGCACAAAGGCCCACAACCGGCCCAGCACCATGGCCGCCACGATGCCGAACAGGAGAAAGGGCCAGCGCACCGCCGCAAAACGCACCCGGGAGCAAAAGCCCAGGATGTAACAAACATGGGCGATGAGGAATCCCACAAGCCCGGGGAGAAACCCGGAAATCGGGAACAGCAGTGCAATATCACCGGCCAGCGAGAACATCAGGCCGGCGAGCAGCCAGCGCGTCAGCGGCGACGGACCGCTCCGGTCCGAGGCGTTGGTGGCCACCGTCCCCCGGCGCCACGCATGCCAGACGATCAGCAAGGTGGTCAGCGGCTTGAAGACGAAGCCCCAGACCGCCGGCACCTGCGGCGGCTGCGACAACGCCATGATGGCCAGGGCGGCGCTGATCAGGGTCAACAGGGGCAGGCTGAAGGAGGTCCGTTGGACGGCGGCGGTCATGTCCGGCATTTTGCCGTTTGCGACTGACAATCACCTCGGAGACAGGGGTCCTCCTGCAAGAACTTACATCCCGGCGTCGCAAGTGCGCCAAACGCCCGGGGGGGGTCGTGTCCCTCGGGGTCAGGTCTTGGCGTTGGCGGCGGCTGCCGCGGCCGCCGATGCCGCCGCCTTGGCGGCGAGTTGCTCGCGCATGCGCTTGAGCTTTTCGCGGGGGTCTTCCTTGATGCCGCTCTCATGGAGCTTCATCTCGGCGATGAAGCGGCTGGGCACGCCGATCACCGTCTCGCGGTTTTTCTTGCGCCGCCGCAGGGTGGACACCGCCAGCGTTCGCCGCGCACGGGTGATGCCCACGTACATCAGACGCCGCTCTTCTTCCACCCGGGCCGGGGTCATGTCCTCGTCTTCCGACTTGAAGGGCAACAGCCCTTCATTGACGCCGGCCAGGATCACATGCGGCCACTCCAGGCCCTTGGACGCATGCAGTGTGGTGAGCACGACCTGGTCCTGCTCTTCCTTGCGCTCGGCCAGCGAGAGGATGACGCTGATGGTCTGCGCCACTTCGAGCAGGGTCTGACGGGGACTCTCGGTGGTGATGCCGCCGTCGGTGGAGATTTCGCCGCCGCAGCGCTTGGCCACCCAATCGACGAAGTCCAGCACATTGCCCCAGCGGGCCGCCGCGACCTTTTCGTTCTCTTCGTTGTCGAGCAGATGCTGCTCGTAGCCGATGTCCTTGAGCCATTCGAGCATCAGCGCCTTGCCCTCTTCCGCACCGACGGTGTGGCGGGCGCGATATTCGAGATCGACGATGTAGCGTCCGAATTCATGCAGGCCGTGAAGCGCCTTGCTCGACAGCGTGGCCTTGAGCGACTCGGCAAAGAGCGACTCGAACATCGACAGCTTCCACTTGGCCGAGAACTCGCTCAGATGGCCCAGAGTCTGGTGGCCGATGCCGCGCTTGGGGGTGGTGACGGCCCGCAGGAAGGCGGGGTCGTCGTCCTGATTGACCAGCAGGCGCAGCCAGGCGCAGAGGTCCTTGATCTCCGACTTGTCGAAGAAGCTCTGGCCGCCGGAGACCTTGTAGGGAATCTCGGCGCGTCGCAGCGCCTGCTCGAACACCCGGGCCTGATGATTCGCGCGGTAGAGGATGGCGAAGTCCGCGAACTTGGCCGTGGGATGTTGCGCCCGAAGAGACTGGATGCGTGCCACAGCGCGTTCGGCTTCATGCTCTTCGCCGTCCGCCTCGATCAGCGTGATCGGATCGCCTTCACCGAATTCGCTCCACAAGGTTTTGGGGAACAGCTTGGGATTGCTGCCGATGACATTGTTGGCGGCCCGCAGGATGGCGCTGGTGGAGCGGTAGTTCTGCTCCAGCGGAATCACCTTGAGCTGCGGGAAGTCCACCGGCAGCTTCTTCAGGTTCTCGATGGTGGCGCCGCGCCAGCCGTAGATGCTCTGGTCGTCATCGCCCACGGCGGTGAACATGGCGCGATCGCCCACCAGACACTTGAGCAGCTCGTACTGCACCGCATTGGTATCCTGGTATTCGTCCACCAGCACGTACTTCAGGGTCTCCTGCCACTTGCCGCGGGCTTCGTCGTTGGTCTGCAGCAGCTTGAGCGGCAGGCCGATGAGATCGTCGAAGTCCACGGCCTGATAGGCGGTCAGCCGCTCCTGGTAACGCTGCATCACCACCGCGGCGGCGCGCTCCATGTCGTCTTTGGCATAGGCCAGGGCCTGCTGGGCGCTAAGGTTCTGGTTCTTCCACAGGGAGATGGTCCATTGCCAGCTCTTGGCCGTGGCCGCGTCGGTGGTGCCCCCCGCATCCCGCAGCACCGACAGCACGTCGTCCGAATCCAGGATGGAGAACTGCTCCTTCAGGCCCAGATGCCGCCCGTCCTCCCGCAGGATGCGCACGCCCAGCGAGTGGAAGGTGGAGATCACCAGTTCCTGCCCCGCCTTGTTGCCCACCATGTGCCGGGCCCGCTCCCGCATTTCCTGCGAGGCCTTGTTGGTGAAGGTGATGGCGGCGATGTTGCGGGGTCGGTATCCCTCAGACAGCAGCTTGGCGATCTTCTGGGTGATCACCCGCGTCTTGCCCGACCCCGCACCGGCAATGACCAGACAGGGGCCGGCCAGATGGTGCACGGCCGCCAGCTGGGCAGGGTTGAGCAGAAACTCGGACATGGTGAAAGCCTGGGGAAACGGACAACAGCGGGCCAGGGATGATACCGGGGGGTACAGTGCGGAGCATGAACGTGACCTTTCTTCTTGCCAACGTCGTCACCGGTCTGGTGGCCCTGATCCATGTCTACATCCTGGTGCTGGAGATGTTCCTCTGGACCACGCCCAAGGGCCGCAAGGCCTTCGGTCTGACCCCGGAATTCGCCCAGGCGACCAAGGTGCTGGCCGCCAACCAGGGGCTCTACAACGGCTTCCTGGCGGCGGGGCTGATCTGGGGTCTGCTGCTGGGCAGCGTCGGCCTGCCGGTGAAGCTGTTCTTCCTGGGATGCGTGGCGGTGGCCGGCGTCTATGGCGCGGCCACGGCCAGCCGCAAGATCCTCTACATCCAGGCCCTGCCGGCGGTGATCGGCCTGGCACTGTTCGGTGTGAGCGGCGCGCTCTGAGCGCTGGCTTCCGTCAGTTGCTCTGCCGGGCCTCAGTCCGGCAGAGGCACGCCCCAGCGGCCGGCGATGCGTGCCAGTTCCCCGCTGGCCCGCAGGCGCTGCATGCCGGTGTCCACCAGGGCTGACCATTCCGCGCCGACCGCGTCCAGCCCGAAGGCGAAGTGCCCGCGAAGCCGCGCAAACGGCGGCTGGCACATCACGACGGCGCCACCGAGCCCCAGCTCCTGCAGGACGGGCTCGGAATTGCGCTGATTGGCCGCGATCAGGTCCAGACGGCCGAGTTGCAGCATCCGCAGGGCGGTGGGCAGGTCCCGCACCTGGGTCACCGCAAGATGGCGTCGGGCCTGCTCGAAACGCTCGCCATAGACCCAGCCATGCACGGCCCCAATCTGCAGGGTGCGCAGTGCATTGAAGTCGTCCCGCCAGAGATCGTGCTGACCGGCCCGGGCGTAAAACACCATCGCATCTTCGTAGAACGCATGGCTCGAAAAGCGCATGCGCGCCTCCCGCTCCCGGGTGCGATACGGTCCGACCAGGATCTGCGCGCTGCCCTGCTCGACCATGGCCTGCGCCCGCAGCCAGGGGAACAGTTCGTAGGTGGGTGTGACCCCGGCCGGCAGCAGCAGCGCGTCGAGCAGATCGACGGCCAGGCCTTGCGGACGCGCCGCCGGACCTGCGCCGGGCACCGGTTCAAACAGCCGCGCGAAGAGAGCGCCGGCCACCAGCACCGAGCGCTGCGGCCGCTGGGCGCCTGCCCGATCGCCAACGGCAGCCAGCACCGGGCTGGCGGCAAGCTGGAGCAGGTGGCGGCGGCGCATCGGCATGTGGGTCGATGATAGGCGCGCCCTCTGCATCAAAGCAATGCGGGGCTTGGCGCAGGCACCAGCAAGGCGTCCTTGAGCGGATCGCCCCGCCACGGACTGCCGGTGGCTCCATGCACGGCGAAGGCCTGCGCCAGCACGGTCTGCACTTCCACCAGTTCCGTCCCGCTGAGATCCGCGCCGACCAGGAACACCCGTCGGTCGCCGATGCCTTGCGAGCGCAGGCCGTAGAGCCGCGGGCGCACCCGCACGCAGTAGCGGTCGGCCAGGTCCTGGCCCAGGAGTGTCGGGAGCCGCACGAGGTAGTGGCCCCGCCGCCGGTCCTGCGCCCACCAGCGGGGCAAGGCCCGACCCTCCCGCGCGGCCGCCGCGCAGTGGGACAGCGCCTGCCGCACCCAGGGCGCGCATCGCTCATCCTGCTGGGCATCACGCTCGCATCGGGACCAGTCGCGGGCCGACATCGGTTTGATTCTGAACACCATGTTTTCTCCGTCGCCGGGGCCGAAACGGCCTCGATCTATCAGGAAAATCGTAGGTTCGAGCAAGGACCTCGCGCAATTCACCAGTAGAGGCTGATCGACAGCCTGTCGGCACTAACAGGGATAGGGCATTCAGCGGCGGCTGCGCTGGTTGTCGGTTGACTATCGTGAGCGCTGCCCGTGGCCGTCACGGCGACCGCATGAGCAGCCACACCAGCACGGCCGCGATGAGCAGCACCGCCACGGCGCCGGCGATGCGCTCCTTCACCGAGGCCGCGGGGGGCTTCATCGGTGGACTGGCGGGTGCGTGGACGCCCGGCTGTGCAGGTCCGGGGAAGGCCGCAGGCCCCACGGCGCCCGCGCCGGAGGCAGACGCTCCGGACAGCCCTTGCGGCATTGACGATCCCCCCTGGGGACCCGACAACGGTATCGGCGCCGACGAGATGCCGGAGGTCCGGGACGCGCCGCCGCTCGCGGGCGCCGCCGTGGCCTCCAGCCACTCGCTGACCGCCTGTGCCAGCGCGCCGCGGTCGGCGAAGGTCTGTCCATCGGTCATGGCGCGGTCCAGCAACCGATCCAGGCTTTCCCGGTGCGCGGCGGACAGCGACAACCACGACTGCAGCGACGCCACCGGCGTGGCCGCCGTCTCGATCACCACCGGATCGGTCCGCCCATCCACCCGCGCCTCTCCCGCGCCGTCGCGGCGCGGCAGCCGGCCGTTGATCAGCAGCCCCAGCAGCCGCCCCAGCGCATAGGCCTCGCTGGCGGCATCCGGCCGCACACCTGCGCGCTGCCGGGGATCGGCCAGCGGCTCGGCCGCGCGCACCAGCACATGCGGCGCCTGCGAACCGCGCGGCGCAAGACCCTGCCCCAGCCAGCACAGCTGCTGCGACGGACTCAGCCACAACATGCCGGGGTCCAGTTCATGCAGCACAAGTCCGCGGGCCTGCGCCGCATCCAGCATCGCGACCAGTTCCAGCAGCAGCTCCATGCGACGCCGCAGCGGCAAGGCCATCGCCACCCGCATCAGCGGCGCGCCTTCCATCGCCGGCACCACCAGATAGGGACTGCCGGAGGGACTGAGGCCGCAGACGGTCGCCGCCCCGAGGCCGGGCACGCCCGCGCGGAGCAAGGCATCCGACTCTTCCGCAAAGCGCATCAGCACCGCCTGGGCGTCGGCCTCGTTGCGATAGACCATCGCCATGCCGGACTCGCCGGCGGCCAGGCCATGCTCCACCCGGAACCAGTGGCCGGAGCCGACCTCAAAAAGCGCCGCCGTGACCCGCCAGACGCCCAGGCGCTCGCCCACCGCCGGCAGAGGCTGGGCGGCGCGAGCGGCCCCATCCGGATGGGTGGCGCGGGACGAAGGCGAGGCGTCGGTCATGGGCGCCGATCCTAGCGCAGCGATACTTGCGGTCATGCCCCCGTTTCGGGGCCTGCCGCCGCCCGCCAACAGCCGGCGTCGTTTGCCGCCGTTCGCTACTGTTTGCCACCGTTGCCGATGGGTCATGACCAAGCCTTGCCTGCCCTCTTCCGCCGCTGACGCCGTTGGCGACGCTCATACCGTTGACGCCACGGATGCGGGGACCGCTCCTGCCCCGCGCATCGGTCCCCGGACCGTGCGGCGGACCGGCCCCCTACTGCTGAATGTCCTGCTGATCGTCCTGCTGACGGTCGCCGGCGCCGCTCTGCTGCCGGCGCAGGCAGCCCCGTCCGCGTACAAGCAGCCGTCGCCCGCCATCCGTGAGCTGCTTGAGGCGCCGCTGCCGACCCGCCTGCTGCCCTCCCCGGACCGTCAGAGCGTCGCCCTGATCGAACAGCGGCGCTACACCCCGCTGGAGGAGCTGGCCCGGCCGGTGATGCGGCTGGCGGGTGCCCGCTTCGATCCGCGCAGTGCCACGCCGCAGAACCTGACCGGCATCCTTCACCTCAAATTGCGACCGCTGCTGGAGCCCGACGCGACCGAGCGGGTGGTGGAACTGCCCTCGGGCGGCCTCTGGCACAGCTTCGCCTGGGCGCCGGATGGCCAGCGCTTTGTGATCGCGCGGCGGACCGACACCGGCGACGAACTCTGGGCCGGGGCCACCAGCAACGGCCAGCTCTGGCGCATCTACAACGTGCGCCTGAACAATGCCATCGATCCGGACGATCTGGCCTGGCTCAGCGCCAAGGAGGTGGTGGTGCTGACGGTGCCGGATCAGCGGGGCAGTCCGCCTTCGCGTCAACAGACCGGCCCGGTCATCCAGGAGAACCACGGCAAGGCCTCGCCCGAGCGCACCTATGCGGACCTGCTGCGCAATCCGGCCGACGAAGACACCTTCGAGTACTACGCCCGTTCGCAACTGACGCTGGTGGACATCTCCTCCGGCCAGAGCCGCGATCTGGACAAACCGGCCCTCTTCACCAGCATCTCTGCGGTCGGCAACGGTCAGGCGCTGCTGACGGAGCGCCTCACCCGCCCCTTCAGCTACAACCTGACCTTCGACGATTTCCCCACGACGGTGGAAGTGCGCCAACGCGATGGCAAGGTGATCCGCGAGCTGGCGCGCATGCCGCTGAAACAAGGCGTGGCCATCGACGGCGCGCTGCCGGGACCGCGGGTCTTCTACGCCTCGCCGACCAAGGATGCCGCGGTGTATTGGGTGGAAGCGCTGGATGGCGGCAACCCCGCATCGCGCGCCGCTTTCCGGGACCGGGTGATGCGGCTGGATCCGCCCTACACCGGCGAGCCGTTCGAAGTGCAGCGCATGCCCTACCGCTTCACCCGGCTGCGTTTTCTGGACGACGGCCAGCATGCGTTGCTGACGGAAGAAGACCGCAGCCGCGGCTGGACACGCACCTATCTGCTGCCGCTGCGCGGGACCCAGAGCCGGCCGCTGTTTGAGCATTCGGTGCGGGAGCGCTACCGACATCCCGGCGTGCCGCTGATGCGCACCTTGCCCAATGGCCAACAGGCGGTGCAGACCCTCGGCGGTGACCTGCTGCTCGTGGGCCAGGGCGCCAGCCCCCGCGGGGATCGTCCGTTCCTGGACAAGATTTCGATGCGCGACCTGAGCGTGCAACGCTTGTTCCAGTCAGCCGACGGCGTGTATGAGTTGCCCTTGGCCGTGCTGGATGACAAGCGGCTGCTGACGCAGCGGGAGGCGGAGCATGAGCCGCCCAACCTGATGCTGCGAGACAACGCGGGCAGCGGGGGCGCCGTGGGTGGGACGCGCGTCGTGGCGCTGACCCGTCTGAAGGATCCGACGCCGCAGTTGCGCGCAGTCCGGCGGGAGCTGATCACCTTCAAACGCAGCGACGGCGTGGAGCTCTCGTTCTGGATGTATCTGCCACCCGACCTGAAAGAGGGAGAGCGGCGCCCGGCCCTTGTCTGGGCTTATCCGCTGGAGTTCAACGACGCCGCCCTGGCCAGTCAGCTCAGCGGGTCCCCCGGCCGCTACATGAGCTTCAGCGCCATCAGTCCGCTGAATCTGCTGATGGACGGTTATGTGGTGCTGATGGATGCCACGATGCCGGTGGTCGGCGATGCCCGGACGATGAATGACAACTTCATCGAGCAGATGACGATGAATGCCCGGGCGATCCTGGACAAGGCGGAGGAACTGGGCGCGGTCGATTCACGGCGGGTGGCCATCGGCGGCCACAGCTACGGCGCCTTCATGACGGCCAATCTGCTGGCGCACACCAAGCTGTTCCGCTGCGGTATCGCCCGAAGCGGCGCCTACAACCGGACGCTCACGCCATTCGGTTTCCAGAGCGAGCGGCGCTCGTTGTGGGAAGCCAAGGACGTTTATCTGAAGCTGTCACCGCTGCTGTTTGCCCAGCAGATCAAGGAGCCGCTGCTGCTGATCCATGGCGAGGCGGACAACAACTCCGGCACCTTCCCGATGCAGAGCGAGCGGCTGTATCAGGCGATGGCGGGGCTGGGTGGCACGGTGCGGTATGTGCTGCTGCCCTATGAGGCCCATGGCTATGCGGCGCGGGAGTCGGCCGGTCAGGTGCAGTGGGAGATGAGCCAGTGGCTCAAGGGCTGCGTGGGGGATCCGCGGTCTCTCAGCGCCGCGACGGCTGGCGCGGCGGCGGCTCCGGCGGAAGACCGGGCATCCACCGCCCGGGCGGCCGGCAGCCGCTGATCGACACCGCCTGTTCCGCCGCCCGTTCCGTCGCTGGTATGCCCATCGGTGTCGAGCCGTGGTGATCGGCGGCGATCGGGCAATGCCGTCGCCGGCTCGTTGCCGTGACCGCGTCCTGTCAGAGTGACCGGGTCTGGAAGGTGTCGCAGTCGCGGATGCTGCCTTGCGCCAGCCCGCGCTTGAACCAGCGCTGACGCTGCTCGCTGGTGCCATGGGTGAAGGACTCCGGCACCACATCCCCGCCGGAGCGGCGCTGCAGCGTGTCGTCGCCGATCTTTGAAGCCGCGTTCAGCGCTTCGTCGATGTCCCCCGCTTCCAGCCAGCCCTTGGATTGCTGCGAGTGATAGGCCCACACACCGGCCAGGCAGTCGGCCTGCAGTTCCACCCGCACGCTGGTGGCATTGGCCTCGCGCTCCGACTGGCGGCGGCGCAGGGCATCGACCTTGTCGGTCACGCCCAGCAGATGCTGCACATGGTGGCCCACCTCATGGGCGATCACATAGGCCTGGGCAAAGTCACCGGGCGCGCCCAGGCGGTCCCGCAGGGTGCGGTAGAAACTCAGGTCGATGTAGACGCGGCTGTCGCCGGGGCAATAGAACGGGCCCATCGCCGACGCGCCGCGACCGCAGGCGGTCTGCACGCGGTTGCTGAAGATCGCCAGGCGTGGCGGCTGGTAGGTCTGGCCGGAAGCCTGGAAGACACGGGTCCACACTTCCTCGGTGTCCGCCAGCACGATGGAGACGAACTTGGCCCCGTTATCCGTCGGATGGGCGCCGGGACCGGCCGGCGCCGTCTGCTGATGCGGCGCTGCGGGTGCGCGCCCGCCATCGGCCATGCCGAGCAGCGACAGCGGATTGATGCCAAAGATCCATCCGGCCACCAGTGCGAGCACCACGCCGCCCAGGCTCAGACCGCCGCCGCCGATGGAAAAGCCACCCCCGCCGCCACCGTCGCTGCCGCGCAGGTCATCCACGTTGTCGCTTTCGCGCTGGCCTTCCCATTTCATGATCGTCTCCTGGTCCGGGCGGTGCCGCCGTCCGATGAATCGTCCGGACCTTGGGCACCCGCCATGCCCGGATTGTCACTGCGGCGTCCCCTGGTCGAGCGTCCGGGACCCGGTGAGCGACGGCGGCCGGATTCTCGCCCCAAAAGATCGCCTATCGAACTGTTCCCGTCGAAATATCATTTTTAGCGCTTATAAATCGGGACTGTACCTCTCTACCTAGGGAGAAGATTCGGCAAAATCGACCTATGACTGCTATTGCACGCCCCCCAGAAGAGTTGCAAGAAGACTTCAGTACTCGGGAAGTCGCCCAGCGACTGGGCATGGCTGTGCGTTCGGTTCAGCTGATGGTGGACCGGGGAGAACTGCAGGCCTGGCGCACGCCGGGCGGTCATCGCCGCATCCTGCGCAGCTCGCTGGACGCCTGGCTGACGGGCCGCGGTCTGGCCCCGACGAAGGGCGGAGACGCTCCGGCACCGGTGGAAACCAGCCGCAAGCTGCGGGCGTTGCTGATCGAGGACTCGGTGCACTACCAGAATCTGGTGGCGCTGCTCATCGCGCAGCAGTTCCCGGAACTGGAGCTGCACACCGCCAATGACGGCATCGGCGGGCTGGTCATGTATGGTCAGCTTCAGCCGGACGTGTTGCTGGTGGACATCCTGTTGCCCGGCATCGACGGCGCGGCGCTGGTCACCAGCCTGCGCTCACAGCCCCTGTTCGCCCATTGCGAGCTGATCTTCATCACCGCGCTGGATGCGGACCAGCGTCAGCCCTATGCCTTTGCCCTGGCCGATCTGCCGGTGATTCACAAGCCGCGCCTGGTGACGGACCTGCCGCCGATGCTGACGTCGGCGATCCAGCGGCTGAGCGCCACCACCGCCGCCTGACATGGCCGCCGGGGTGCGCGTCCTCCTGGTGGAGGACGATCCTTCGCTTCAGCGCTTCGTCGCGCTGGCACTGGAAGATCAGGACGTCCGGCTGGTGGGCTGCACCTCGGTCGATGAGGCGCTGCGCACGCTGGCGACGCATGCCTTTGACCTGATCATCACCGACCTGATGCTGCCCAACCGCACCGGGCAGGACCTGCTGGCCACCCTCCAGGATCAGCCGGAACTTCGGGGCCGCGCATGGCTGGCCGTGTTCAGCGCCGGGCTGAATGGTCCGGTGCGACAGCAGCTGACCGCCCTGGGCGCCCAGCGGTTTCTGGTCAAGCCGTGCTCCCTCGCGGAGCTGCGGGCCTGTGTGGAGGAGGCGCGGCCCGCGGTCGCGGCGGGATCGAGCCCGGACACCCTCGGTGCCGCGGGACAGCCGGCACAGGACGCAGCCGAGACGCCTGCAGCGGACGCTGTGGAGACCTTCTTCGGCGGAAACACCGCCCTGCATCAAGCGTTCCTCGAACGCTGCAAGGCGCAGTTTCCCAAGGATCTGGCCCAAGGGCGGGACGCCGCGCAGCGCGGAGATGCGCAGACCCTGCGTCACCTCGCCCACAGCCTCAAGAGCGT
The DNA here is from genome assembly GCA_966211495.1 of uncultured Roseateles sp. Taxonomy (GTDB): domain Bacteria; phylum Pseudomonadota; class Gammaproteobacteria; order Burkholderiales; family Burkholderiaceae_C; genus Roseateles. The sequence continues at coordinate 79,850 of CBIHOT010000001.1, forward strand.
CCTGATGACGCTGGGCTATCCGCAGGCTGCCGCGACGGCGCGTGCGCTGGAAGATCTGGCGCATCGGATCAGTGAGGCGCCCGCCCCGCTGGCCGATGGCGCGAGTACGAGTACGAGTACGAGTACGAGTGCCAGTGCTGGTGCGGGTGCTGGCTCCAACGCCCAGGCGCTTCGGGACGGCTGGGCGGTGCTGGACGCGGCCCTGACCCGCGTCCTCTGAGCGTTGGGAGGGGGCCGGATCGGCCCACCGCCCGCTCACACTTGTGAGTGGGCCGCGACCGTGCCGATGAGCGCCAGCAGCAGCAAGACCCCGCCCGCCACGATGGCCAACCAGTTCAGGGCCGTGAACCGGTCATTGCGCGGGCTGCCCTTGGCGACTTCCTGGTTGACCGTGTTCATCGCCGTTTGCACCGGCAGCAGGAACAGCGGCGCGGCGAGCGTGAGCCACCAGGCCCAGTCCTGCGGCAGCTTCCACAGCAACGACACCAAGGCCCAGCCCCCCGCCGCGACTCCGGCGTTCAGCGTCACGCCGTAGATCGAAGCGGAGTCGCGCACCCGCTTGCAAAGCTGGAAGACGAAGAAGATCGCGAACAGTCCCCGCATCGGGGGCCAGATGTCGGACTGCTCCCGGGCCTTCACGAGGCTCCACTGCTTGTAGAACCAGTAGACCGTGTAGAAGCCCAAGGTGACGATGTTCATCACGATCAACTTGAGCGGCGACACCGAGAACCACATCGGCTGTCCAACCGCGCCGGGTGGCAACACACCGTCCACCTCGGCTTCCGGCGGCGCGTAACGGGCGCCGATGTCGAAGTCGGGTTGGCTCGGCACCGTGGGTGCAAAAGGCGTTTGAGACATGGATTCCTCCCTGCAATTGAACACGACCGTACCGGCCAGGCATCGATGGCTCATGAAGACGCCGGTACTCAGACCTGAATCATGCCGTCTGCAGGCGGCCGGGCCTATCCGGCCAAGCCCGCAGCGGCGGTTTGTGTGATGCCTGTCATGCTTGCGCCGCGGAAGACGCGCGGGAGACGCACGGGAGAAGCGCGGGAGTCAGATCACCAGCGGATCAATGTCCACCGCCCAGCGCAGCAGCCCCTTGTGCCGGCGCTTGAGGGTGTGCAGGGCCGGCAGCCATTCCCGCAGGAAGCGCTGCAACTGGCCGCGATGGCCCGCTTCGATCAGCATCTGGTAGCGCTCGACATTGGCGACGCGCGCCACCGCCATCGGCACCGGCGGATACAGCAGCAGCCCCATGGCCAATGGCAGCTCCATCGCCTGGGCCTGCGCGGCCTCGAGGAATTCCTTCGCGGCTTCCACCGTGCGCCCCTCGGCCCGGACCAGGGCCAGATGGGCAAAGGGCGGCAGCCCGGCCGACACCCGCTCGCTCAACTGGCTGCTGGCGAAGGCTTCGTAGTCATGCCGCTGCAGTGACTGATAGAGCGCATGCTCCGGATACCAGGTCTGCACCCACAGTTCGCTGCGGGCCGCCTGCGCCGCATCACGGCCCGCGCGTCCGCCCACCTGCATCAAGAGGGAGAACAGCCGCTCCGGCGCCCGGAAATCATTGCTGAACAGGGCGCCGTCGGGATTGACCGCAGCCACCAGGGTGATGCGCCGGAAATCGTGCCCCTTGGCCACCATCTGGGTTCCCACCAGCACATCCACATCCCCGTCATGCACGGCGCTGAGCTGCGCCTCCAGGCTGCCCTTGAGCCGGGTGGTGTCGGCATCGATCCGGGCGATGCGGGCGCCGGGCAAAGCCTCGGCGAGCTGTTCTTCCAGGCGCTCGGTGCCACGACCCAGCGGCGCGATGTCGGGATTGCCGCAGGACGGACAGGCGCGCGGCACCCGCTGCGACACGCCGCAGTGGTGACAGCGCAAGGTTCGGTCCTCGCGATGGAACACCTGATGGGCGCTGCAATGTGGACAGTCGCTTTTCCAATTGCACTGGTCACAGTGCAGCACCGGCGCATATCCGCGTCGATTCAGGAAGACGAGACTCTGCTCACCCCGATCCAGACGCTTGCGCAGGGCATCCAGCAGCGGCACCGACAGCGCGGTGGTCACGCCCTTCTTGCGCTCAAGGCGATTCATGTCGAAGAGCCGCACCTTCGGCAGCTCCCCCCCGCCGATACGCTCGGTCAGATCGATGCGGCGGTAACGGCCCGCGAGTGCATGCTGCCAGGTCTCCAGCGATGGCGTGGCCGAGCCGAGCAGCACCGGCACCTTCTCCAGATGGCCGCGATAGACCGCCAGATCCCGGGCGGAATAACGCGCGCCGTCCTGCTGTTTGTAGGACGGGTCATGCTCTTCGTCGACCACCACGAGGCCCAGCCGCGGCAGCGAGGCAAACACCGCCAGCCGTGTGCCCAGCACCAGTTGTGCACGGCCCAGGTGCGCGCTGAGCCAGTGGCGCAGCCGCTGCGCAGGCGTGAGGCCGCTGTGCAGCGAGACGATGGTGTGACCGGCGAAGCGCGCCGCGAAGCGGGCTTCCAGCTGGGGCGTCAGGTTGATTTCCGGCACCAGCACCAGCACCTGCCGCCCTTGCGCCAGCGCCTCCTCCGCTGCCCGCAGATAGATCTCGGTCTTGCCGCTCCCGGTCAGTCCCCAGAGCAGCGCAGGCGGCGGCGTCGGCTCGGCCGACAGCGCCTGCACGGCGGCAAAGGCGGCGGCCTGCTGAGCGGTCAGCGCCGGACGTTCCGGGGCCTGGGTCACCTGCGCCTGCTGCGCCGCCGCTTCCGCCTTGTCCAGCTTCTTCAGCCGGGCGCGCAATTGCGAGTCGTCGAGATCGCGGAGTTGCGGCGGCAGCACCGCCAGGGCCAGCTCACCCACGCTGCGCTGATAGTAGGCCGCGGCGAAATCCATCAGGCGGCGCCAGGCGGCCGACAGCGGCGGCAACGCATCCAGCGCCGGACCGACAGGGCGCAGCTGGTCTTCCGGCAGCGCATCCTCCGGCAGCTCAGGCCCGGGCGGGTCGTCCCAGACGATGCCCAGGGTGTCTCGCCGTCCCAGCCCCACCTGCACCAGCGTGCCCGGTGACAGGTCTTGCGGCCCCAGGTAATCCAGGGGACCGGTCAGGCCGCTGTGCTGCGGCGCATCCACCGCCACGCTGACCCGTCGCCAGCCGGCGGTGGCCGGGTCGCGGTCCTGCTGACCTTCCTGAGGAACATGCGCCAAGTCCATGATTTCCAAGCTTGCCCACACACGGGCTGTCAGCCTGTGGATAACTTTGTGGGAAACGACCGCATTTCTTTCGACAACTTCGTGGGCGCTGACGGAAGGGGGAAAACGCCAAGCTTGGGGGCAAACCCCAAGACTTGTTTGAAATCAATCACTTGCGTGCCCATCCGGGAAAATCCCGACTGCGGCATCCCCGATGTGCTGCCTTTGAGTGACATGCACGGATTTGGGGATAACTGCTGTCCAAGGTCCGGTCAATGCGGTCAGACCGGCTGGCGCATCAGACGGGAATACCGGTGCACTTCATCCACCAGTTCGGCCACATGATCGGGCGGGGTGAACTGGCTGATGCCGTGGCCGAGGTTGAAGATGTGACCGCCCCACTGTCCGTCCGCACGCTGCGGCCGGCCAAAGCTGTCCAGCACCGCACGGGCCTCCTGACGCACCACATCCGGCGGCGCGAACAGGACGTTGGGATCGAGGTTGCCCTGCAAGGCCACCTTGTCATTCAGACGCTGGCGGGCTTTGCCCAGGTTCACCGTCCAGTCCAGACCCATCACATCGGCGCCCGCATCGGCGATCTCGTCCAGCCAGAGGCCACCGCCCTTGGTGAACAGCAGTCGCGGCACGCGCCGGCCGTCGTGTTCGGTCTTGAGCTGCGCCAGCACCCGGCGCGAGTAGTCCAGGCTGAAGCGCTGGAAGGCGCCGTCGGCCAGCACCCCGCCCCAGGAGTCGAACACCATGACGGCCTGCGCCCCGGCGTCGATCTGCGCATTGAGGTAGGCCGCCACTGCATCGGCATTGATGGACAGGATGCGGTGCATCAGGTCCGGGCGGGCATACATCAGGCTCTTCACATGACGGTAGTCGTCGGAGCCGCCGCCCTCCACCATGTAGCAGGCCAGCGTCCACGGGCTGCCCGAGAAACCAATCAAGGGGACACGGCCATTCAGCGCCTGGCGGATGGAGCTCACCGCGTCAAACACGTAGCGCAGCTTGTCCATGTCCGGCACGGCGAGTTCGGCCACGGCCGCTTCGTCACGCACCTGTTTCGCGAACTTGGGGCCCTCGCCCGCGGCGAAGCTCAGGCCAAGGCCCATGGCGTCGGGGACGGTGAGGATGTCGCTGAAGAGAATGGCGGCATCCAGCGGATAGCGGTCCAGCGGCTGTAGCGTCACCTCGGTGGCGTAGTCCTTGTTGGTCGCCAGACCCATGAAGCTGCCGGCACGTTCGCGGGTGTCGCGATACTCCTTCAGGTAGCGCCCCGCCTGGCGCATCAACCAGACCGGTGTGTAGTCGGTGGGCTGGCGCAGACATGCGCGCAGGAAGGTGTCGTTCTGAAGTGGGGCGCTCATGCGGGGGATTATCCACGGGGCCCATGGGATACTGATTTGCGTCTGATCACAAGACGGACGTCGAAGGGCCTGCTCTTGAAATCCGGCCTTTCCCCTCGATATGCGCCGACACCAGGAGGATTGATCCATGACCCCGTCGTTGTCTCCGTTGCCCTCGCCTGAGGACGTGTCCGCAGCCGCTTCCCACCGTGCACAGCCACGCCGGGGCGCCGTGGCGGGCCTGGCCCGCGGGCTGACCGCTGCGCTGGTGATCAGCGCCCCGCTGCTGCTCAGCGGCTGCGGCTACAACGAATTCCAGAATCTGGACGAGCAGGTCAATGCCAGCTGGTCCGAAGTGCTGAGCCAGTATCAGCGGCGCAGTGACCTGATCCCCAACATCGTCAACACGGTGAAGGGCGAGGCCAACTTCGAGCAGGAAACGCTGACCCGGGTGGTGGAAGCCCGCGCCAAGGCGACCAGCATCCAGGTCACGCCCGAACTGGCGAAGGACCCGGAAGCCCTCAAGCGCTTCCAGGCCGCGCAGGGCGAGCTCTCCAGCGCGCTGAGCCGCCTGCTGGCCGTCAGTGAGGCCTATCCGACGCTGCAATCCAATCAGGGCTTCCGCGACCTGCGGGTGCAGCTGGAAGGCACCGAGAACCGCATCACCGTGGCCCGCAACCGCTACATCAAGTCGGTGCAGGAGTACAACGGGCTGGCCCGTCGATTCCCCACCAACCTGACGGCCAAGATGTTCGGCTATGACGTGAAGCCCAATTTCACCGTGCAGAACGAAGCCGCCATCTCGGCCCCGCCGACGGTGAACTTTGACAAGCCCACGACCAACATGCCGGCGCAGACTCCCTCGGCCGCACCGGCCCCCGCCCCGGGCGCTTCCGCCTCGCCGCTGACGCTGCCCGCTCCGGGCGCCGCACCGGCCTCGCGCTGAGGCCGGCCGCATGCGGTCCGGCGGTGCGATGGGAAGCCTGCAAGGCTCGGCACGGTCGGCGTTGCCGGCGCCGGTGCTGATCAAGCTGGGCGTGACGCTCGCGATGATGCTCGCCCTCTTCGGCGCGCTGCTCGCCAGCTCAGCAGCTCAGGCTCAGGACGTCCAGGCCATCCCCGCGCTCAGCGGCCGGGTCATCGACCAGACCGGCACGCTGAACGAGGGGCAGCGCCAGGCGCTGGAGCGCAAGCTGGCCGCGTTCGAGCAGGAAGCCGGCCCGCAGATGGTGGTGCTGATGGTGCCGACCACGGCCCCGGAAGACATCGCCGCCTATGCGCAGCGCGTTGGTGATCAGTGGAAGATTGGCCGCCGGGATGTGGGCGACGGATTGCTGATCATCGTGGCCAAGCAGGACCGGCGCATCAACATCCAGACCGCCAAGGCGCTGGAGGGCGCGGTGCCGGATCTGGCCGCACGGCAGATCATCGAGAAGGACATCACTCCGGCCTTTCGCGTCGGCGACTATGCCGGTGGTCTGAACCGCGCGGTGGATTCGCTGCAGGCGCGCATTCGTGGTGAGCACCTGCCAGCGCCGCAAGCGCGTGAGCGTCGGTCGGCGCCCAGTCCGGGCGGCTTTGATTTCGGCGGCGCGGCAGCCTTGTTCTTCATCGGCGTGCCGGTCGCTGGCGCGCTGCTCACCGGGATGTTCGGACGCAAGCTCGGCAGCCTGGCCACGGGCGGAGGGGCCGGCGCGCTGGGTTGGCTCTACAGCGGCAGCGTGCTGATGGGCGTGGGGGCGGGCATTGCGTCCCTGGTGCTCGTCGGCCTGCTCGGCATCGGCGCGGCGCGGCGGCGCTACAGCGGCGGTGCCAGTGCCTATCGCAGCAGCGCCCACGGCGTTGGCCGCCGTCCGGGCGTCTTCATCCCCCCCATCATCTGGGGCGGTGGCGGCGGTGGCGGTGGCGGCAGCAGCTGGGGCGGCGGGGATGGCGGCGGCTTTTCCTCCGGCGGCGGTGGTGATTTTGGAGGCGGCGGCGCCTCGGGAGACTGGTGATGATGCAGTCAAGCCCTGCGACGCCTCGCGCGTCCCGATTCACCCGTTTGCTGCGGCACCGGCTCTGGGATGAAGCCGATGCCCATCGCGCCTTGCCTGCGGATGCTCTGGAGCGGCTCGCCGCGCGGGTGACGGAGAGTGAGCGGCGGCATGGCGGCGAGATCCGACTGTGTGTGGAAGCCAGCCTGCCGCTGAGTTATCTCTGGCGGCACGCGACGGCGCGGGAACGGGCGGTGACGCAATTCGGCAAGCTCCGGGTCTGGGACACCGAGCACAACAACGGCGTGCTGATCTATCTGCTGCTGGCCGAGCATGCGATCGAGATCGTGGCGGACCGCGGGCTCAATCAATGCGTGAGCGCCGAGCAGTGGCGGGCCGTCATCCAGAGTCTGCGGGCTGCCCTGCAGGCCGGGCGGTTTGAAGATGGACTGATGGAAGCGGTGCAGGCGGTGGAACAGCTGCTGGCGCTGCACTTCCCGCCCACGACGGACGGGCCGCGCAATGAGCTGCCCAATGCGGTGGTGGTGCTGTAGCGGGGTGACCGTGCAGCGGCCTCAATAGCTACAACACCGCTTCCCGGCCGCATGGTTGATGAGCGCAGGTCGCCTCATTGCTGAAGCGTCCGCAAGCGGCCTCAGGCCAGCCGCGGAAATGGCGGCAGCGGCTTGAGCTTCGTCTTGAAACGCTCCCGCAGCGGCGGGTGACTCAGCGGCGGAAATTCGAACTGCTCCTCTGGACATTGCACATCCGGCAATTGGTCGAGCAGATGACGGATCAAGGTCAGGCGGCCCCGCCGCTGGTCGTTGAAGTCCACCAGCGTCCACGGCGCCTGCGGTGTGTGCGTGGCCTGGAGCATGCGGTCGCGGGCGCGGCCGTAGTCCTCGTAATGCTCGCGCGATTGAAGATCGATCGGTGACAGCTTCCAGCGCTTGAGCGGGTCCTCCGCCCGTTCGGCGAAGCGCGCTTCCTGATGCGTCTGGTCCACCGTCAACCAGTATTTGAAGAGCAGCAGGCCATCGTCCACCAGCAACTGCTCGAAGCGGGGCACCTGCTCCAGGAAGGCGTCGGTCTGCTCGGGGGTGCTGAAGCCCATCACCGATTCCACGCCGGCGCGGTTGTACCAGCTGCGGTCGAAGAGCACGAGTTCCCCCGCTGCCGGGAGATGCGCCACGTGGCGCTGGAAGTACCACTGGCCCTGCTCCCGCTCACTCGGCTTGGACAAGGCCACGGTGTGGCACTGCCGCGGATTCAGGGTTTCGGAGATGGCATTGATGACGCCGCCCTTGCCCGCCGTGTCACGCCCTTCGAAGATCACCAGCACCCGGTGGCCGGTGAGCTGCAGCCAGCGGGCCATGTTGTTCAGCTCGACCTGCAGCGCCTCGAGATGCTCCAGGTAGTCCGACTTGGAGAGCTTGTGGTCGGCGAGGTCGAGCCGAGAGGCGGAAGCGCCGCTTGCGTCCCCGGACTTCAGCGCCTTGCCCTGCTTGCCGGGCTTGCCCGACTTGCTGTCTTTGTCGCCCTTGCCGTCCTTGCCCTGCTTCTTCTTGCCCATGCGCGGTGACTCCAAACGGTGAGAGCCACAGGCTAACGGATTCGGCGCGCGCCGGGGCGCTTATTCCAGCTCCAGCACCTGCATGGCGGCCCAGCTCTCGCCCGGGGCCAAGGTGACCGGCTGCAGCACCTGCGCGGCCTCCACGCAGAGCATCTGGCGGTAGCCGTCGGCGGGCATGTCGCTGAACTGGGCGCCCTTCTCTTCTCCGGGGTTCCACACCACCACGTCGGAGAACCCTTGCTGGGTGATGCGCACACGGCGGTCGGTGTCGCGCAGGGTCAGGGTGTCCTTCAGATCCTGGTAGATGCGGTCGAGTTCGCTGCCATCCAGGCGCAGCAGGTCTTCATGCTGGGTGCCGGCGCGCTTCTCGACCGAGTCCCAATAAGCCAGACCCGACAGGCCCTGCAGCGAGGCGCTCATCGAACTGGTCAGCCGCAGGTAGGTGTGCAGCGCGGCGGCGAAGGAGAACGGCGCATCGCCGCGGTTCTCGCAAGCCAGCTCCATCTCCAGGGTGCGGCCGCTGATGCGGATGCTGATTTCCGCCTCGAACTGATGGGGCCAGACCATGCGGGTGGCGCCGTCATCGGCCAGCCGCAGCACGGCCAGGGCATCGTCCTTGCCGGCCTCGGCGCTGATCAGCTGCCAGGGCTTGGTGCGGGCGAAGCCGTGTTTCTGCAGCGGACCGCGGGTGTTGAACTGCGGAAAGATCACCGGCACACCGCCGCGAATCGCCTGGCCGGTGGCGAAGGCGCTGGTCGGCGACAGGTAGAGCTGCTCGTCCCCGCCAGCGGGCACCCAGGACACCAGATGGGCGCCATGCAGCAGCAGCGTGGCACGCGCGCCATCGGGCGACACGAGTTCGAGGGCTTCAAGACCGTGGGAGCGGGTGACGGGAATGGGGCTCATGGCGACTTCTGGCTGCTTCAAAAACAAAAAACCCACCGGGGGACCGGTGGGTTCGGGGCCGGTAGAGGCCTTATTTTCGTTCAGAGACAGGCTTGCGCGGACCGGGCAGCACACCATTGGTGGCTTGATCGCTCAGCAGTCGCGCACTGGCGATGCCGGCCATCTGATAGCTCTTGTCCGACAGGTTGTTGGCGATCTGGTCGACCAGCGCCTTGACCAGCAGTCCGACGATGCCGGCATTGTTGTTGTTCTGCTGCTCCGCGGTGGAGGCCGAGGCGCGGCCATTCCACAGCTGGGTGCCGGTGCGCAGGTCCACCAGCACGGCTTCCATCTCGACCACGGCTTCCGAGCTGATCACCTTGTAGGTGGAGCCGTAGCGCTTGACCTTGACGTACAGGCCGGCGTCGGCACCGAAGATGTCACGCAGCTTGGCACGGTCGATCGCCTGGGCGTCCACCGCATTGTCGACACCGTTGGTGCGCAGGGTCTCGTCCACCAGCGACACCGGCAGCACATAGTAGCCCGATTCAGCCAGCGGCTGGGTCAGCGTCGAGAGCACCGCATACGAGGCGCCCACTTCCGGCGAATCATTCACCGGCGGGAGGATGAGCACCGATGCCGGCTTGGCCGCCTTGAAGGCGGTGTAGTCGTAGGGCGTGGCCTGATGGGCGCAAGCGGTCAGCGCGGCCAGCACGGCGGCTGCGCCACCGAGGCGGAGCACACGCACCACGGCCGGCGGCAGGAGGCGGGAAAACAGGGTCGTCATGGAAAAGTCCTGAGCCGGGTTCATTTCAGCGTCGCAGCCGGCGTGGCGGAGGCCGCGGCGGTCGTGCGGGTGGCGTCGGGGGTCGCGGCCACCGGGCCGGAGGCGGCGCCTGCGGGCGCGGTCACCGGTGCACTGGCAGGAGCACGGCGCTTGAGCAGCAGGTCCACATAGGCGGCGGACTCGGGGAACAGCGCGCGCTCGGCTTCCAGATGGGCCGTGGCGGCGTTGTCGTTGCCGACCTTCGCATAAAGCAGCGCCAGATGGCCATGCAGGCCCGGGGGCGAGGCTTCGTTGGCGGCCTTGTTCTTCACCAGCTGGGCTTCCAGCTTGTCGATCTGTTCGCCCGCATTGGCGCCCGAGGTCTTGAAGTAGTCGTACAGGTTGGCCTGGTAGCCGCTCCACTGGTAGAGCGGCTTGGGCGGCTGGGCGCAGGCGGTGAACAGGCCGCACAGCACGGCGGTGACGAGCAGGGCTCCGCGGCGGCCAGCGGTCTGGCCGTTGATCTTGAACTTCATCGGAGATCCTTTTAGCGCGCTTGCGGCTTCCAGGCGCCGCTGTCAGCGCCCTGGACCAGGTTGTTCACCGCTTCACGGATCGCCAGATCCAGCACCTTGCCATTCAGAGTGGCGTCGTAGCTGGCGGTACCGCCAAAGCCCACGACTTCGCGGGTGGAGAGAGTGTATTCGCCGGCGCCTTGCACCGAGTACACGACCTCGGAGGTCTGGCTGTTCACCACATTCAGGGTGACCTTGGCGTAGGCGACCTGCGTCTTGCCGCGGCCGAGCACGCCGAACAGCTGCTGGTCGCCGACTTCCTTGCGACCGAATTCGGTCACGGCGCCGGTCACCAGATAGTCAGCGCCCTTGATGTTGAGGGCACCGGCCTTGAATTTGGCTTCCTGCTGCGCTTCTTCGAGGTTGTCGCGGTCCAGCACATTGAAGCGGTTGGTCTGCTGCAGATGGGCCAGCAGGATGGTCTTGGACTGGCTGCCCAGACGGTCGATCGAGTCGGCGAACATGCCGCGCATGTAGCTGGAGCGGTTGTCGAACTTGCCCACGGCGATCGGGGCGCGCGCGCCTTGATAGGCGGCGGGGGCCGGCGTGGTGGGCCGCGGCACGTCGATGGTGCGCGATTGTTCGGTGGCGCAGGCGGACAGGGCGGCGACGGTCAGGGCCAGGGTGGCGCGACGCGTCCAGGTGGTTTTCAGCATGGAACTCCCTCAAATACAGCATGGACCTCCCAAGCGGGAGGATGACGCTGGACGTGATGGCAGCGTCATGTGACGAACTGTACCTTCGAGGGGGGACAGGGTCGGGTCGTGTGCTGCAGTCCTTGACGGGCTACATGTGAACCACTGCATGAAAAACGGCAGGGTCCCCCCATAAGGTGGAGCCTGCCGTTGGTCCTGCACCACCGTGGTCGTCACCGCGGTGTGGAGGGTGTGGGGTGTGGGTTCAGCGCTTGGCGCGGAACTTCCGAAGTGCGGCGATCTGCGCGGCCATGGCTGCGAATTCGCTTTGGGCCTTGGCGAAGTCGATATCGCTCTTGGCGTTTTTCATGGCGTCTTCGGCGGCCTTTTTGGCGGCTTCGGCGCGGGCTTCGTCGAGGTCTTTGCCGCGAATGGCGGTGTCGGCGAGGACGGTGACGCGATCGGGTTGCACTTCGAGCAGGCCGCCGGCGACGAAGACGAATTCTTCTTCGTTGTTGTCGGCGCGCTGGATGCGCACGGCGCCCGGCTTGATGCGGGTGATGAGCGGGGTGTGCTTGGGCAGGATGCCCAGCTCGCCGCCTTCACCCGGGAGAGCCACGAACTTGGCCTCGCCCGAGAAGATTTGCTCTTCGGCCGAGACCACATTCACGTGGATCGTTGCTTGGCTTGCCATAAGGTTTCCAATCTATCGATACCCGGGGTCTGCACCCTGAAATGTCGGCCTTGCCGAATTCCAGAGTGCATCCCCCGAGGGAAAAAGATTCAGAAAGCAAGCAGACGGTGCGGGGGCTAGGCGCTGCGCGGAGCCGGACTTGAGTCCGGCGAGCACAGCAACGACGCCCCCGCGCCGTATGCGCCGCTTACTGGATCTTTTTCGCTTTTTCGAAGGCTTCGTCGATGGTGCCGACCATGTAGAAGGCCTGTTCGGGCAGGTGATCGCACTCGCCGTTGACGATCATCTTGAAGCCGCGAATGGTTTCCTTCAGGGGCACGTACTTGCCGGGGGCGCCGGTGAACACTTCGGCCACGTGGAACGGCTGCGACAGGAAACGCTGGATCTTCCGGGCGCGGGCCACGGCCAGCTTGTCTTCCGGTGCCAGTTCGTCCATGCCCAGGATGGCGATGATGTCGCGCAGTTCCTTGTAGCGCTGCAGGGTGGCCTGCACGGCGCGGGTGGTGGCGTAGTGGTCCTCGCCGACCACGTTCGGGTCGATCTGGCGGCTGGTGGAGTCCAGCGGGTCCACGGCGGGGTAGATGCCCAGCGCGGCGATGTCACGCGACAGCACGACGGTGGCGTCCAGGTGGGCGAAGGTCGTGGCGGGCGACGGGTCGGTCAGGTCGTCCGCAGGGACGTACACGGCCTGGATCGAGGTGATCGAGCCGACCTTCGTGGAGGTGATGCGCTCCTGCAGGCGGCCCATTTCCTCGGCCAGCGTCGGCTGGTAGCCCACGGCGGAAGGCATGCGGCCCAGCAGTGCGGACACTTCGGTACCGGCCAGCGTGTAGCGGTAGATGTTGTCCACGAAGAACAGCACGTCACGGCCTTCGTCACGGAAGGCTTCGGCCATGGTCAGGCCGGTCAGTGCCACGCGCAGACGGTTGCCCGGAGGCTCGTTCATCTGGCCGTAGACCATGGCGACCTTCGACTTGCTCAGGTCCTCCTGGTTCACCACGCCAGCGTCCGACATTTCATGATAGAAGTCGTTGCCCTCGCGGGTACGCTCGCCGACACCAGCAAACACCGACAGACCCGAGTGAGCCTTGGCGATGTTGTTGATCAGCTCCATCATGTTCACGGTCTTGCCCACACCGGCGCCACCGAACAGACCCACCTTGCCGCCCTTGGCGAACGGGCAGATCAGGTCGATCACCTTGATGCCGGTTTCCAGCAGTTCCTGCGACGGGCTCAGCTCGTCATAGGCCGGGGCCTTGCGGTGGATGGCAGCCGTTTGAGCGCTGGACACGTCGCCGCGTTCATCGATCGGGTTGCCCAGCACGTCCATGATGCGGCCCAGGGTGGCCTGGCCGACCGGGACCTGGATCATGTCGCCGGTGTTGTAGACCTCGGTGCCACGGCGCAGGCCGTCAGACGAGCCCAGAGCAATGGTACGGACCACGCCGTCGCCCAGCTGCTGCTGCACTTCCAGCGTCAGGGCCGAGCCTTCCATCTTGAGGGCGTCGAACACCTTCGGCATCTGGTCACGCGGGAACTCCACGTCCACCACGGCGCCGATGCACTGAACGATCTTGCCCACCGATTGAGTGTTAGCCATTTTTTCGTTCCTTCAATTCAAATCTATGCGTTGCCTGCGATCACTCGCCGGTCAACCGCTGATGGCGGCGGCGCCGCTGACGATTTCCGACAGTTCCTTCGTGATGGCGGCCTGACGGGTCTTGTTGTAGACCAGCTTCAGTTCACCAATCAGCGTACCGGCGTTGTCGGTCGCGGCCTTCATGGCCACCATGCGGGCCGATTGCTCGGACGCCATGTTCTCGGCCACGGCCTGATAGACCAGGGCTTCGGTGTAGCGCACCAGCAGCTCGTTGATGACCGTCGGGGCATCCGGCTCGTACAGGTAGTCCCAGGCATGACCGGCGGCGTCCGTCTCCAGCGACTCCTGAGTCAGGGGCAGCAATTGCAGCACCACCGGCTCTTGCTTCATCGTGTTGACGAAGCGGGTGTAGCAGAGATAGACGTGCGACAGCTTGCCTTCCGCATAAGCGTCCAGCAGTGTCTTCACCGGGCCGACGAGGCGCTCCAGCTGCGGGGCGTCGCCCAGCTGCGTGGCATGCGCGACGACCTTGGCGCCGATGCGGTTCATGAAGCCCAGGCCCTTGTTGCCGATCGCCACCACTTCCGACTTCTGACCCGCCGCCTCAAGCTCCTTGAGCTTGTTGGTGGTGGCGCGAAGCAGGTTGGTGTTGAGACCGCCGCACAGGCCCTTGTCGGTGGTGACCACCACGAAACCAGCCGTCTTGGCCTCGGGATTCGCCACCATGAACGGGTGACGGTACTCCGGGTTGGCCTTGGACAGGTTGGCGGCAATGTTGCCGACCTTCTCGGCGTAGGGACGGGCCGCACGCATCCGATCCTGCGCCTTGCGCATCTTGGAGGCGGCGACCATTTCCATGGCCTTGGTGATCTTCTTGGTGTTCTCGACCGACTTGATCTTGCCGCGAATTTCCTTGCCTGCTGCCATGATTTCTCCTTTCAGTTCCCCGACAAGGCCGCATTGCTGCGGCTGGAGCGCCCACCCAGGCCAGCCAGGGCCGGCTCAGGACGGATGCGTCGGGGGTGGGTCATGTTCAGGCGAAAGACTTCTTGAAGGAAGTGATCGCAGCGTTCAGTTCGGCTTCGGCGTCCTTGTCCATGGCCTTCGCGTCTTCCAGCTTCTGCAGCAGGGCAGCGTGCGAAGTCTTCAGGAACTGGTGCAGACCGTGTTCGAAGGACAGGACCTTCTTGACGTCGATGTCGTCCATGAAGCCCTTGTTCGCGGCGTACAGCGACGCACCCATCAGGCTGATGGGCAGCGGCGAGTACTGCGCCTGCTTCAGCAGTTCGGTCACGCGGGCACCGCGGTCCAGCTGCTTACGGGTCGCGGCGTCCAGGTCCGAGGCGAACTGGGCGAATGCGGCCAGTTCACGGTACTGGGCCAGGTCGGTACGGATACCGCCGGACAGCGACTTGATCAGCTTGGTCTGGGCAGCGCCACCGACGCGCGACACCGAGATACCGGCGTTGATCGCGGGACGGATACCGGCGTTGAACAGGTTGGTTTCCAGGAAGATCTGACCGTCGGTGATCGAGATCACGTTGGTCGGAACGAAAGCGGACACGTCACCGGCCTGGGTTTCGATGATCGGCAGCGCCGTCAGCGAGCCCGTCTTGCCCTTGACTTCACCCTTGGTGAAGGCTTCCACGTAGTCGGCGTTCACGCGGGCAGCGCGTTCCAGCAGGCGGCTGTGGAGATAGAACACGTCGCCGGGGAAAGCTTCGCGGCCCGGAGGACGGCGCAGCAGCAGCGACACCTGACGGTAGGCCACGGCCTGCTTGGACAGATCGTCATAAACGATCAGGGCGTCCTGGCCACGGTCACGGAAGTATTCACCCATCGTGCAGCCCGAGTAGGCCGACACGTATTGCATCGCCGCCGATTCGGACGACGAAGCGGCCACGACGATGGTGTATTCCATCGCGCCGGCCTGTTCCAGAGCGCGCACCACGTTCTTGATCGACGAAGCCTTCTGGCCGATCGCAACGTAGACGCAGGTCATGTTCTGACCCTTCTGGTTGATGATCGCGTCGATGGCGACGGCGGTCTTGCCGGTCTGACGGTCACCGATGATCAGCTCGCGCTGACCGCGGCCGACCGGCACCATCGAGTCGATGGACTTCAGACCGGTCTGCACCGGCTGGTCCACGGACTGACGGGCGATCACGCCCGGCGCGACCTTTTCGATCACGTCGGTCATCTTGGCGTTGATCGGGCCCTTGCCGTCGATCGGCTGGCCCAGGGCGTTCACCACACGGCCAATCAGCTCGGGGCCGACCGGCACTTCCAGGATGCGGCCCGTGCACTTGACGGTGTCGCCTTCCGAGATGTGTTCGTAGGCGCCCAGAATCACGGCACCGACGGAGTCGCGCTCGAGGTTCAGCGCCAGGCCGAAGGTCTGGCTGCCGTCAGCGGCAGCGGGGAACTCCAGCATTTCGCCTTGCATCACGTCAGACAGGCCGTGCACACGCACGATGCCGTCCGACACGGACACCACGGTGCCCTGGTTGCGGACGTCGGTCGAAGCGCCCAGGCCTTCGATGCGGCTCTTGATGAGTTCGGAAATTTCAGCAGGATTCAGTTGCATTGCTTGCTCCCATCGGCATCCTGCCGAAGCAGGACACCAGGGTGAATCGGGGGGATCTTGGCAGTCGGGCTGTCCGCAAAAGGCCTTGGGGGCCTCAGGCGGTCAGCGCCACTTTCATGCGTTCCAGACGGGCCTTCACCGAGGTGTCCAGCACCTCGTCGCCGACCACCACACGGATACCGCCGATCAGGCCAGGCTCCAGCTCAACGTGGGCTTGCAGCTTGCGACCGAAGCGCTTCTCCAGCGTGGCCACCACGTCGGTCAGCTGGGCTGACTCGATCGGGTAGGCGCTGTAGATGTGCGCATCGGCCACGCCGGCAGCCGCGTTGGCCAGGTCGTGGAACTGCTGGACCATCGCCGGCAGCGCCGCCAGACGACCGTTGGCGACCACCTCGCGCACGAAGTTCTGCACGCCCGGGAGCAGTTGCAGCTTCGCGGCCGAGGCCATCACCTGGTAGACCTGGTCGGGATTGACCTTGGGGTCCTCGGCGAACTGGCGCAGGGCGCTGTCCTGGGCGACCAGGGCCAGCGCGGAGAGTTGCTCCTGCCAGGCCTTGGTGTCCTGGTGGGAGGCCACCTGGTACAGCGCCTCGGCGTAGGGACGGGCAATGGTTGCGAGTTCAGCCATGATTACAGCTCCGTCTTCAGACGGTTCAGCAATTCGGCGTGCACGCTGGCATTGACCTCGCGCTGCAGGATCTGTTCGGCACCCTTGACGGCCAGTGCAGCCACCTGCTCGCGCAGGGCCTCACGGGCACGCACCGACTGCTGTTCGGCTTCCGCCTTGGCAGCAGCGATGATCTTGGCAGCTTCGTCTTCCGCGCGCTTCTTCGCCTCTTCCACGATGCTGGCGCCGCGCTTTTCAGCGTCGGACAGCAGCTTGGTGGTTTCGTTGCGAGTCTGGGCCAGTTGCTCGTCGACCTTTTTGTTGGCCGAGGCCAGTTCGGCCTTGGCCTGGTCAGCGGCAGCGAGGCCGGCGCGGATCTTGTCCGCACGCTCGTCCAAGGCCTTCACGATCGGCGGCCAGATGAACCGCATCGTGACGAACACGAGGATGATGAACGGGATCCACTGAATGAACAGGCTAGCGTTGATATTCACGGCACGATCCTTTCAGTCGTGAAAGGTTCGGGAGGAATTAGCGCAGAACGAACGGGTTGGCGAAGGCGAACAGCAGAGCGATAGCAACGCCGATCAGGAACGCGGCGTCGATCAGACCAGCCAGAATGAACATCTTGGTTTGCAGTTCGTTCATCAGCTCGGGTTGACGGGCCGACGATTCCAGGAACTTGCCGCCCATCAGCGCGATGCCGATGGAAGCGCCGATCGCGCCCAGACCAACGATGATGCCGCAAGCCAGAGCGACCAGACCGAGGATGTTTTCCATGTTTTGCTCCTGAGAGAGTTAGATTGAAAGAAAAGGGAAAGGGAACTTGAAATGAGCTGCCGGGTCCGCCGGATCAGTGCGCGTCGTGCGCCTGGCCCAGGTAGATCAGCGTCAGCATCATGAAAATGAAGGCCTGCAGCGTGATCACAAGGATGTGGAACAGCGTCCAGACCGTGCCGGCCAGAACGTGGCCGATGGCCAGTCCGATGCCGGTGCCGGTCAGGGCCCAGCCGCCGCCCATCAGGGCGATCAGCATGAACACGAGTTCGCCGGCAAACATGTTGCCGAACAGCCGCATGCCATGAGACACCGTCTTGGCGATGAACTCGATGATCTGCATGAGGAAGTTGAAGGGGTACAGGGCCCAGTGATCACCGAACGGTGCGGAGATCAGCTCATGGCCCCAGCCGCCCAGGCCCTTGATCTTGATGCTGTAGAAGAAGCACAGCAGCAGGATGAAGGTGGACATGCCCAGGGTGGTGGACAGGTCGGCGGTGGGCACCACACGCATGTAGGCGTGGTGCGGGTCGTGGCCGGTGGAGGCGACATAGCCGGTCCAGGCGGACGGCAGGAAGTCCACCGGCAGCATGTCCATGGCATTCATGAAGAAGATCCACACGAAGACGCTCAGGGCCAGCGGGCCGATGAAGGCGCGGCTCTTTTCGTTGTGGATCAGGGCCTTGGCCTGATTGTCGACCATCTCGACGAGGATCTCCACAGCCGCCTGGAAGCGACCGGGCACGCCGGAGTGGGCGCGACGGGCGGCCAGCCACAGCACGAACAGCGTGATCAGGCCCAGCACCGAGGTGTAGAGCAGCGAGTCGAAATTGAAGACGCTGAAATCGACCGGGCCCACCTGCTTGGCGTTCTCGAACGAGAAGTTCTTCTGCCAGTGCTGCAAGTGGTGGGTGATGTATTCACCTGAAGTCGGCGCGTGTCCTTCTGCTGCCATGGTTGTTTTTCCGTCGCTATTTTCTGATTCGACCCTGCCGAAGCAAGGCCAGCCAATTTGCCTTCAGGCACACCACCAGGGCTGACAGCAGGGCTGGCCAGCTCAAAGCGGGGTACCGCAGGACGACCGCCACCAACATGGCGACCGCCAACAACATCTTGATCAGCTCCCACACCATGAAGGTCAGCACCGCAGTGCCGGGATTCATGGCGGATCGCCGGGTGGTTCCCCACGCCATCAAGGCGCCGGGCACCACAACCGATGCAGCGCCGAAAAGCGCCGACCAGGCCTTGCTGCCTTGCTGGGTCAACAGCCCCCACAGCAGCACCATCACGCCCCCTGCCACCACTTGCCAGCCCACGAGGGCCCAGGGCGACACGACCGTCAGCTTGGGCCGCAAGGCCGCCGCTTCTTCTGCCGTGAGGGGCTTGAAAGCTTGTTCGCCGTCCGCATCTGAGTCCGGTTGATCTTGGAAGTTCACAACTGGCCAGGTCCGTGCGGCAAATCCGCGAGATTATATGTGGTTTGTCCTTACTGCCCCTTAACAGAGCGAGGCATGCGTCATCACGCACCAACTTGACAGGGCGTGCGATCCGCGACTAGGCATGCTGGGCATGCCGGGCCATCCCAAAAGGCATGGCCCGTTCGCCTCCTCCCGGAGGCCACGGCGGCCTAGGTCAGGAACAAAGACAAGGGGCGCATCAGACCACGGTCAGCCTTCCGTGTCGAGCCGCGCGTAATGGACTGGCAGTCCGGCCACCGACACCCGGAACTTCAGGACGCAGCCCGCCAGCGGCTGGGCCGCCAGCTCCTCGGCGCTGCGCTTCTCCCGAGCGGTGGTCACAAAGATGGTGCGCAGATCTGCGCCGCCGAAGGCCGGCATCGTGGCGCAGCGCACCGGCAGCTCGATGGTCTGCAGGCATTCGCCCTTGGGAGAGAAGCGGTGCAACTGCTGCCCCTCCATCATCGCGATCCAGTAGCAGCCCTCCACATCCATCGCCGCACCGTCCGGGCGACCGCCGTAGGTGGACAGCGGCTGCCCTTCAGCGCGGACCGGGAACTTCAAAAACGGGCGACGATCGCCCAGAGTGCCGGCTTTTTGATCGAAGTCGAACTGATAAACCTCATGGGCCTTGGTGTCGGCCCAATACATCGTCGCGCCGTCCGGGCTCCAGGCCAGGCCGTTGGACGAGGTGATGCCGTCCTGCATCACTTCGAAGCGGCCGTCGCGGAAGCAGTAGAGCGCCGATTCCGGCTGCCGGGCATCATCGATGGTGCCGACCCAGAGCCGGCCCAGTGCATCGGCCTTGCCATCGTTGAAGCGGCGTTTGCTCGCGTCATACGGCGGCGGCGCCAGCTGCACATACTCACCGCGGTCCGGGTCCATGCGCCACAGGCCGTTGCGCTGGGCCACCAGCAAGCCGCCGGATGCCAGCGGCGCAATGCAGCCGGGTTCGCTGTTCAGGTCCCAGCGCTCAGGGGTGGCGTCGCCCTCGGACCAGCGAAACAGCGCATGGCCGGGGATGTCGAGGTAATACAGCCGCTGCTCGCCCGGATGCCAGAAGGGAGATTCCCCCAGCAGGGCCGGCGTCAGCGAGGCGGGCTCGATCTGTACTGGCGTGTGGGCCGGCGTGGCGCTTGATGCGGAAGCGGAACCCGTCGCGGGCGCTGAGGAAGAGGCATTGGGCGTCGACATGCCCCGATGCTACGGTGGAAACCACACGAAACCGCACAAGACGCCGCGCGGGTGATGCCTTCAGTTCAGCTCCACCTTCAGGTAGTGCGCCCCGGCAATCGGGTTGTAGTAGTAGGGCGGGATTTCGGTGAAGCCGAGGCTGTCGTACAGATCGCGGGCGGCCTCCATGTCGTCGAGGGTGTCGAGCAGCATGGTGGAGTAGCCAGCCGAAGTGGCGCGGTCGATCAGCGCATGGGCCAGGGTGCGTCCCAGCCCGAAACGCCGGAAGGCCGGCCGCACGAACAGCCGCTTCATTTCGCAGGCATTGGGATAGTCGCTGTCCGGCATCGGCCGGAAACCTCCGCAGCCGGCCACCTGGCCGTCCACCAGCGCCAGCAGCAGCGTGCCTTGCGGCTCGGCATACTCGCCGGGCAAGGTGCGCAGCTCTTCATCGAAGTTCTGGAAGTCCAGCTCGATGTCCAGGCTCTGGCCGTATTCATGAATGATCTGTCGGGCCTGTTCCCACATCGCGGGAGAGTCCGGGCAGACGAGCGCGATCTCGGGGATCGCGGCGATCTCGGGTAGCTCAGGGGTGTCCACGGCCGCAGTGTAGCCAGAGCCCCCGTCGGCGGTCATGGTTGACCTCTCTAGTCGGTGACCTGACCGGGGCGCCGCCCTGTCACCCGAGCTGGGGACACCCCTGCCCCGGGGACGGCCGGCCGCGGCTCAGTCCAGAGTGCCTTCGATGGCCTGCAGCGTCACCTCGCCCTTGGGCGTGGAGAGCGTGGCGCTCAAGCCATCGCGCGCTTCCAGCGTCAGCAGTTGCACGCCGCTCTCCGGGAGCTTGTCGGTCGGATGACCGGTGCCGCTCCATTCGATCGGCGTGGGCAGGCCCTCCTTGCGCAGGCGACGGCCGTCGTCCCGCAGCGCCAGACGCCAGCGCATCTCGCCACGGGCGCCCTCCACCGGCTGGCCGGCATCGACGCCCTCGCCTTGCCAGTAAGCCAGCGCCGCATCCAGATTCGGCACCCGCGCCACCCAGTGCAGCAGTCCCGGACCGTCCTTCAGCCTGGCCTGCACGGCGGGCTGGTCCAGATCGAACCAGCGGGCCCGCTCCGGCGCAGCGGCGGACGGATCGATGGCCAGGATCTCCAGATAACAACGCGGATAGTTCGGCGCACTGATGTTCAGCAGCAGATTGTGCGTGCCCATCCAGGCATGCTGTCCGCCGGGCTGGGGCGACACGCCCAGCACCTGTTCGCACCACTTGCGCCCCTCCTCCAGGGTGCTTGCGGCAATGACGAGATGATCGACTTCCATGCTCATGGTTTCACAACCTCACCTGACCGTGGACCAATGGCGTCACATCGCCGCCAATCCAGCAATGTGCACCCTCCCTCGCCACATGGATTCGACCGGCACGCCCGAGGGCGGCGCCCTGGGCGGCCACATAGCGCTCCGGCGCCAGACCGGCGCCTTGCAGCCATAGTGCCAGACCTGCGTTCAAGCTGCCGGTGACCGGGTCTTCCGGCACCCCCAGCGTCGGCACGAACGCCCTGACTTCAAATTCCTGCGGCGAACCCGGAGGATAAGCGCCAACGACGCCCAACTTGAGTCCCCGCATCACATTGAAGTCGGGTTGAAGTTGCAGTACGGCGTCCGCCGAGGCCAGCCGCGCCGCCATCCAGCCCGGGCCGTTGTCCACCCAGACGAGATCCAGCAGGTCTTCGGACTGCAGGCGTAGCGAAGCGAGCACCTGCGCGCGCAGGTTCGCATCTTCGACCGGGCCTTCGCGTCGCAGCGGTGGTGCGGCGAAGGCGAGGCGACCGCCGTCCCGCCGCACGCGCACCAAGCCGATGCCACATTCCTGCACCACTTCGCCGGGCTTCTTCGGGTCGCCGCCGCTGGCGAGCCAGGCGTGGGCCGAACCCAGCGTCGGATGACCGGCGAACGGCAGCTCACCCCCGGGGGTGAAGATGCGCACGCGGTAGTCGGCCGCCGGATCGGTGGGCGGCAGCAGGAAGGTGGTTTCGGAGAGGTTGGTCCAGCGGGCGAAGGCGGCCATCTGCGCCTCGCTCACTCCGCCGCCATCCACCACCACCGCCAGCGGATTGCCTTTGAGCGGCTCGCTGGTGAACACGTCCACCTGGACGAATCGGCGCAATTCGGTCATGAGAGTCCTTTGTTTTTGAGGCCGCGAGGGGACGCCTTGCCACGCAAGACCGGCCATCGGCGCTCAGCAAACGTCAGTGGCGCCCGCGCCGCTCAGCGTTGCTCGCGATACAGATTCGGACGCACGATCTCCATCCCGCGTTCCGGCGCTGCCAGTGCCGTGAAGCCGTGACGCGCATACAGCGGATGCGCATCCCGCGTCACCAGCGAGAACCGGCGCAGGCCTTGCAGCCCGCTGTGCGACATCACCCGCGCGATCAGCCAGTCGCCCAGCCCCTGACCGCGCCATTCCGGACGCACCAACACGTCGCAAAGATAAGCGAAGGTCGCCTGATCCGAAATGACTCGGGCATAGGCCGCCACGCTGCCGTCCGGATGGCGGGCGATCAGGTTGAGCGACCCCTGCATCGCGCGCCGCATCAGCGCCAGCGGGATGCCCTCGGCCCAATAGGTGCGGCTGATCTGATCGTGGATGGCGATCAGATCGTCCTCGTCCCACGCTTCATCCAGCGTGGGGGTGAAGGGCAGCGTCAGCGCCTTGGGATTCACTGCCGCTGCGTGCACAGGAGTCGCCGCGCCGTTCACGGCGTCGGCGCTTCGGCCATCGCCAGGGCTTCATGCAGCACCCGGCCCAGCTTCTCCACGCCTTCGCGGATCAGCGACGGCGTCAGCGTCACGAAGGACAGCCGCATCGTGCGCGGATCGGGTTGATGGGCGTAGAACGCGGCGCCCGGCACGTAGGCCACCCCGGCGTCCACAGCGCGCGGCAGCAGCGCCATCGCGTCCAGGCCCTCGGGCAGGCGGATCCAGAAGAACATGCCGCCTTCCGGGCTCTGCCACTCGCAGCCCTGCGGCAGGTGCTGGCGCAGCGCCTCGGCCATCGCATCGCGGTTGGCCTTGTACAGGGCGCGGATGCGCGGCACGTGGTGGTCCAGAAAACCGTCCTTCACCACCTCATGCACCACCCGCTGGTTGAAGCCGGGGGTGTGCAGGTCCGCCGCCTGCTTGGCCTGCAGCAGCTTCGGATAGATCTCGCTCGGGGCGATGATGTAGCCCAGGCGGAAGCCGGGCGTCAGCACCTTGGAGAACGAGCCCAGATAGATGCTGCCTTCGGGCCACAAGGCGCTCAGGGACTGGGGCGGCGGCTGGTCGAACCACAGATCGCCATAGGGGTTGTCTTCCACCACCGGCACGCCGGCACGACGCGACGCTTCCATCACCGCTTCCCGGCGGGCCTGGCTCATCACGCGGCCGGTCGGGTTCTGATAGTTGGGCAGCAAATAGCTGAAGCGGGTGCCCGGCGCATCATGCGGCAGCGCCTCGATGGCGGAGGGCAGCGGCCCCTGGTCGTCGCTCGCCAGACTGGCAAACAGCGGCTCATAGGGCGTGAAGGCCTGCAGCGCGCCCAGGTAGGTGGGCGTTTCCACCGCCACCGGCGCGCCGGCATCGCACAGCAGCTTGCCGACCAGATCCAGGCCCTGCTGCGAGCCGCTGGTGATCAGCACCTGGTCCGGCGTCGCCTTCATGCCCAGCTCGGCCACGCGTTGCGACACCCATTCACGCAGCGGGGCGTAGCCCTCGCTGGCCGCGTACTGCAGCGCTTCCTTGGACTGATGGCTCAGCACCCGGTCGCAGGCCGCCTGGATGGCTTCCACCGGGAAGGTGTCCGCCGACGGCAGCCCACCCGCCATGGACAGAACGCCCGGCTTTTCAGTGACCTTCAGGATCTCTCGAATGATGGACGGGTTCATGCGGGCGGCACGGCGGGCCTGCGTCCAGGGGCTGCGGTTCATGGAATTCTCCGACGTCAAAGCTGGCGCAACAGCGCCTCGAACGCCAAGTCTAGTGGCCCTGACCAGCACAGAACCAATACACTGATCCACATCAGTGCTTCATCTGTATTGGCATGGACACCAGCACAGCCTCTTTCGCCGCACCCGGCACGCCCGCCGTGCTGTCCCGCAATGCCAGCGAGCCGCTGGCCCAGCAGCTGGCGCAGCGCTTTGCGGCCCGTATCCATCAGCGTCTGCTGCTGCCAGGGGCCCGCCTGCCGTCGGTGCGGGACTGTGCACGCCATCATGGGGTGAGTCCCTATACGGTGGTGGCGGCCTACGATCAATTGCTGGCCCAGGGTCTGCTGGAAGCCCGCAAGAAGCGTGGGTTTTTCGTTCGCGAAACCCGGCCCCAGCCGGCACGGCTGCCCAGCACCGGCGTGGCACCGCCCGCGGCGCCCTTGCCGCAGCCGGTGGATGCCAGTGCGCTGATCCGCGGCATGTTCCAGGCGGACGCGCGCCGCTCCCCCGGACTCGGCACCCTGCCGGCGGAATGGCTGGACCTGCCGCTGCTGCAGGGCACGCTGCGCCGGCTCGCCAGTCAGGCGGACGATGCGCTGCTCTCCGGTTATGGCGACCCGCTCGGGGATTTGCGCCTGCGGGAGGCGCTGTCACTGCGGCTGCTGGACCTGTCGGTGCAGGCCGCGCCGGCGCAGATCATGAGTACGGTCGGCGCGACCCACGGGCTGGATCTCATCACCCGCGCCTTCCTCAAGCCGGGGGATGCGGTGCTGGTGGACGATCCCGGCTGGGCCATCGAATATGCGCGGCTGTCGCAGGCAGGCATGCGGCTGCTGCCGGTCCCCCGGGGTGAGCTGGGTCCGGATCTGGAGGTCATGCGGCGGCTGGTGGCGGAACATCGGCCCCGGATGTACGTGACGGTCTCGGTGCTGCACAACCCCACGGGCGCCACGCTGAGTCTGGCCCATGCCCATCAGATTCTGCGGATCGCGCATGAGGCGGACCTGCTGATCGTCGAGGACGACACCTACGCCTTCTTCGCCCCCAACCATGCGCCCCGGCTGGCGGCGCTGGATCAGTTGCAGCGCACCGTCTACGTGTCCGGCTTCTCCAAGATGCTGTCGCCGTCGTGGCGGGTGGGCTTCGTGGCGGCCAGCCCGGATCGCATCGCCCAGCTGACGGAGCTCAAGCTGCTGGCGTCCCTCACCACCAGTCCGCTGATGGACCGGGCGGTGGCGCTCTGCCTGGAGCAGGGGCTGCTGCGGCGTCATGCCGAGCGGGTCTCCGCCCGGCTGGAGACGGCGAGGCAGCGCTGCGCACGGCTGGTTGAAGAATCAGGGTTGCGGTTCACCGCACCGCCGGCCGGCCTGTTCGGCTGGGTCGACGTGGGCGTGGACACCGAGCGGCTGGCGCAGCCGATGATGGATCAGGGCTGGCTGATCGCGCCCGGCATCCTGTTCAGCCCGACGCGTCAGCCCGGCACGCTGATGCGCATCAACTTCGCTACCTCGCAGGATGCGAAGTTCTGGCGGGCGCTGGGGGAGACGGTGGAGCGGCTGCGGCGCTGACGGCGACTTGCATCGCTCCGACTGGCCCTAAGATCCACGCATGAACGCAGACTCCCCTTCCCGCAGTGAAGCCCTGGGCCGGGCGCTGGCCGACGCCTGGACGCAAGGCCAGGTCCTCCAGGAGAGCGACTGGTCGCTCCCCGACGAGGCCGCCGCCTACGCTGCGCAGGACGTGCTGGCCCGCACGCTGCAATGGACGGCCCCCGGCCGTCCCCAATACTGGAAGTGCGGCGGCGGCTCGCGCAGCGCACCGCTGGGGCAGTCGCCACTGGCGCCGCTCGGGGTCCGCGAGGTGCGAGGCCTGCGCAATGGGGGTGACTTCAGCGACCTGCGACTCTTTGGCGCCGAAGCGGAAATCGCCCTGCGCCTGGGCCGCGATGTGACGCCGGAGATGGCGGCTTCGCTGGCCCCGGGGGAGACCAGCGATCTCATCGATGCGATGTGTGTCGCGGTGGAATGGATCAGCTCACGCTGGGCCGGCGGCATGAAGGCCGACCCGCTGCTGCGTCTGGCCGATGCGCAGTCTCACGGCGCGCTGGCGCTGGGGGCCTGGCAACGCTGGGATCCGTCGCGCGACTGGCGACAGCAGCCGTGTGAACTGCAGATCGGGGAGGCCGCGCCGCTGGCCGGCGTCGGCGGCCACGGCCTGGACGATCCGGGCTGGACGGTGGCGCACTGGCTGAAGGTCGCCACCCGCGAAGGTCAGACCCTCTCCGCCGGCAGCGTCGTGACGACCGGTGCCTGGCGCGTGGCGCTGGACCTGCCGGCCGGCACCACGGTGACCGCGCGATATGAGGGACTGGGCAGCCTGACGGTCCGGAACTGAGACTGGAAGGCGGGACGGCGGACCGCCGGTCCGCCTCACATCACTTCGCTTCGAGCACTTCCCAGCGCTCCATCAGCCCCAGCAGCTCGTCATCGATCTCCGCCACCCGCTGGGTGACTTCGTTGATGCGGGCCGCCCCCTGCGCATACAGGTCGGTGCCGTTGAGCAGCGCATGCAGATGCGCCTGTTCCGTCTCCAGTGCCGCGATCTTGCCGGGCAGCTCTTCCAGCTCGCGCTGTTCCTTGTAGCTGAGCTTTCGCTTGGTCGCCACCACCGGCGCGGGTGCGGGTGCCGCCACTGGGGCAGGTGCCGCAACGGCGGCCGGCGCCTGACGGGCCCGGATCTCCGCCGCGCGGCGTGACTGGGTCAGCCAGTCTTCCACGCCGCCTTCGTATTCGCGCCAGAAGCCGTCGCCTTCATTGACGATGGTGGAGGTCACCACGTTGTCCAGAAAACGCCGGTCGTGGCTGACCAGGAACACGGTGCCGTCATAGTCGGCCAGCAGCTCTTCCAGCAGCTCCAGGGTTTCGATGTCCAGGTCGTTGGTCGGCTCGTCCAGCACCAGCACGTTGGCCGGGCGGGCGAACAGACGCGCCAGCAGCAGACGGTTGCGCTCGCCGCCGGAGAGGCTGGACACCGGCGAATCCGCCCGTGCCGGTGAGAACAGGAAGTCGCTGAGATAGCTCTTCACATGCTTGCGCTGCGTGCCGATCTCGATCCATTCGCTGCCCGGGCTGATGGTGTCGGCCAGCGTCGCCTGCAGGTTCAGCGCGTCGCGCATCTGGTCGAAGTAGGCGACGGTCAGGCGGCTGCCCATGCGCACCGTGCCGCTGTCCGGCGGCAGTTCGCCCAGGATCATCTTCAGCAGCGTCGTCTTGCCGGCACCATTGGCGCCGACCAGACCGATCTTGTCGCCGCGCAGGATGGTGGCGGAGAACTCGCGGACGATGTCCCGGTCGCCGAAACGCTTGCTGACCTTCTCCAGCTCCGCCACGATCTTGCCGCTGGACTCGCCGGTGGCCACATCCAGCCGCACCTTGCCCTGCACATCACGCCGCGCATGCCGCTCCTGGCGCATCTGCTGCAGCCGCTGCACACGGGCCACGCTGCGGGTGCGCCGGGCTTCCACACCCTTGCGGATCCAGACTTCCTCCTGCGCCAGCAGCTTGTCGAAGCGGGCATTGGCCAGCGCTTCATTTTCCAGCTCATAGGCCTTGGCAGCCTGGAAGGCGGCGAAGTTGCCGGGATAGCCGCGCAGTTGCCCGCGGTCCAGTTCCACGATGCGGTTGGCCACGTTGTCCAGGAAGGCCCGGTCGTGGGTGATCAGCAGCAGCGAGCCCTTGAAGCTCGTGAGCAGCTCTTCCAGCCAGCGGATCGCATCCAGATCCAGATGGTTGGTGGGTTCGTCCAGCAGCAGCACGTCCGGCTGGGCCACCAGCGCACGGGCCAGTGCCACCCGCTTTTTCAGACCGCCGGAGAGTTCCCCCACCCGGCGATCCGCATCCAGGCCCAGACGGTGCAGCGTTTCGTCCACCCGCTGCTCCCAGTTCCAGGCGCCGATCTGCTCAATGCGCTCCTGCACCCAGCCGAGATCGTCGTTCTCGTCATGGGCCTCATAACGGGCCCGCAGGCTCTTGGCTTCCGCCACGCCTTCGCTCACCACGTCGAAGATGCTGGCGTCGGGGCGCAGCGCGGGTTCCTGCGGCACGTAGACGCTGGTCAGGCCCTGCTGCAGCTGCAGCAGGCCGTCGTCCAGTTTCTCAATGCCGGCCAGGACCTTGAGCATCGAGGATTTGCCGGTGCCGTTGCGGCCGATCAGGCCGACGCGTTCGCCGGTTTCCAGCGCGAAGTTCGCCCCGTCCAGCAGAGGGACGTGGCCAAAGGCCAGGTGGGCATTGGTGAGGGAGAGGACAGCCATGGGGCGATTGTCCCCGATCGCGCCGACCGGGCCGACCTGGCCGGTTCCGGAGCGGAAATTCAGTCGTCCGACGAGAAGCCCGACGCCTGCACGATCGGACCCCAGCTCGCCCGCTCGGTCGCCAGGCGACGGGCGTAGTCCGCCGGTGCCATCACCAGCGGCTCGAAGCCGAGTTTGGCCAGGCCCTCCACCACCTGCTTCTCCCGCAGCGCCACCCGGGCAAGGTCAAACACCTTGTCCACCACATTCGTTGGTGTGCGGGCGGGCAGGAACAGGCCGTAGGTCTCGACGCCCTGGATGCCAGGGAAGCCCTGCTCGGCGAAAGTGGGCACCTCCGGCACGAAGCGCGAGCGCTGCTGATCGGTGACGCCGAGGATGCGGATGCGGCCGCTGGCCAGATGCGGCAGGAAGTCGCCCAGGATGAAGCAGCCGGAGGCGATCTGGCCGCCCATCAGGTCCTGCAGGCCGGGCGCCGCCCCGCGGTAGGGCACATGGGTGAGCTTGATGCCGGCCGCCCGCTGGAACTGGTCGCCCAGAAAATGCGGCATGGCCCCGGCCGCTGGCGACGCATAAGCCGCCTGCTCCGGGCGGGACTTGGCCCAGGCGACGAAGTCCGCCAGCGTCCGCACCGAGGTGGGCACCATCGGGCCGACGCCAAAACCGCAGGTGGCATTGGCCACCGGCGAGACGGGGATCACGTCCGCGTCCGCTTTGTAGGCGAGCTTGCGGTAGACATGCGGATAGATGGTGAACATCGAGGATGGACTCATCAGGAGCGTGCCGCCATCCGGCGGTGCGTCCTTCAGCGCGGTGATGGCCAGCCGGCCGCCCGCGCCGACGCGCTGGTCCACCAGCACCGTCTCCGCCAGCCGTCCCCGCCAGGCCTCCGCGACGCGTCGGGCGCAGACGTCCACCGAGCCGCCGGCGGGAAATCCCACCAGGATGCGCGGCATGGCGGACTGGGCGCGTGCCAGGCGCGGCGCGCCCAGGCCCGCCAGCGTGGCGCCAAGTGCGGTCAGCCAGAGACCGGCTTCGCGCCGGGTGGGATGGGCACTGGACGGCCGTGTCCGGTGGGACGGGTGAGAGGGTTGTTTCATCGCCTTGTCTCCTGTCGTGCGCCTGTGACCGGCGCTGTGTTGGAATTCAAAGAGCTACAACGTGGCCGCATTCAGCGGCAGTGGCGCGACGCCACATCGGCCAGCGTCTCCAGCGCCGCACGCAGGGCCGGCGCCTGATCCCCCAGCGCGTCGATCAGCGCCTGGTCATGGGCCTGCACCTGCTGCTCCAGGGTGGTGAGCGTGCGCCGCCCTTGCGCCGTGAGATGCAATCCCCACCGCCGACCATCGGCCTCATCGTCCCGGCGCTCCACCCAGCCGCGCTCGGTGAGCCAATCCGTCAAGCGCAAGGCGCCACTGCGATGCAGGCCCATCGCTTCGGCCAGCACGCCTTGCCGCATGCCCGGATTGCGCCCCACCAGCACCAGCGCCGCGAAGCGCTGCGGGCTGATCTGCGCCTTGGCGGTGGCGCGGTGGAAGTCGAGGTACAGCGCGTTCTGGGCGCGGCGCAGGGCATAACCGAGCAGGTCGTCGAGCAGCCCATAGTCGAGGCCGGGCACGCGCACCAAAGGGGCTTCAGGCGCCGAGCCCGCATCGCTCGAGGGACGTTCCGCAGTGGCATCGGTGGCATCCATCACCTCAGCTTAGATACTGTTGCGCACTGCAACTATCTCGCTTACCCTGACCCGCAAAGAACCACGGAGACACGCATGGACATCCTGATTGCCGGCGGCGGCATCGGTGGCCTGACGGCGGCGCTGGCGCTGCATCGGGACGGCCACCGGGTGCAGGTCTGTGAGGCGGCGAGCCAGCTCAAGCCGCTGGGCGTGGGCATCAATCTTCTGCCGCATGCGGTGGCGGTGCTGGACGGCCTGGGCCTGATGCCGCAGTTGCAAGCGATGGCGGTGCCCACCTCGGCACTGGTCTTTGCCAATCGCCATGGGCAGCCGCTATACCGCGACACCCGCGGCCTCGCCGGCGGCTACAGCCATCCGCAGTTCAGCATCCATCGTGGGGAATTCCAGATGCTGCTGTGGCGCACCGCGCAGGAGCGGTTGGGCGAGGCGGCGCTGTGCGGCGGTGAACGTGTGGTCGGCGTCAGGCAGGACCTGCGCGGGGAGGGTCTTGCCTGCAGCAGCGGCCCGGTCATCGCCGAGATCGAAACCAGCGACGGCGAACGCCGCGAACGCCGCGCCGACCTGGTGATTGGCGCCGACGGCATCCATTCCGCGCTGCGCCGCCAGTTTCATCCTGACGAAGGACCGCCCCGCTGGAACGGCATGATGATGTGGCGCGGCACCACCCTCGCCCGCCCCTTCCTGGACGGACGCACGATGGTGCAGGCGGGCCACCGCCGGGCCAAGTTCGTGGTGTATCCGATCGCACCGCCGCGTCCCGACGGCCTGCAGCTGATCAACTGGATCTGCGACCGCCGCCTGCGGGAGGACGGCCTGGGCGGTGGGCTGACCGCGCCCGGCCGTGAAGACTGGAGCAAGCCTGGCCAGGTCAGCGACCTGCTGCCCACCTTCGGCTCATGGCACTTTGACTGGCTCGATGTGCCCGGGGTGATCGAGGGCGCGCAGCAGCTGCTGGAGTGGCCGATGGTGGACCGCGACCCGCTGCCTCGCTGGCGCCAGGGTCGTGTCACGCTGCTGGGGGATGCAGCGCATCCGATGTATCCGATCGGCTCGAACGGTGCGACGCAGGCCATCATGGACGCACAGGCGCTGGCCCAGGCGCTTCGCGATCAAGGGCTGGCTGGGGCGAATGCCGACGCTCCTCGGGTGGATGCCGCAAAGTCGCGGCCCGGGGCGGGTACGGGTGCTGGTACGGGTGCTGGCGTGGCGCAGGTCGACGGGCAGGCCGATGCAGCGTCAGAGGCCGAGCGGCTTGAAGCCGCGTTGGCCGCCTACGAGGATGAGCGGCGGCCCCTCTGCGCCCGCATCGTCGAGATGAATCGCCAGGAAGGGCTGGACTACATCCTCGACATGGTCGAGGAACGGGCGCCCGATGGATTCGAGCGGCTGGAGGACGTCATCGACCCGGCCGAGATCGACGCCTTTGTGCGCCGCTACAAGGCCGCGGCGGGGCACCGGCAGCAGCAGGGCCAGGGCTCGGACACCCGCGAGGGCGCCCCTCAGAGCGCCCCCCTCACCGCCCCTGCAATCCCATCTGCCGCGCGTGATGCGTCAGATGGTCATCAATGACCGTGGCGATGAAGTAGTAGCCATGGTCGTAGCCGTCATGGCGGCGCAGGAACAGGTCCTGTCCCACGGTGGCGCAGGCCGACTCCAGCGCCTCCGGATAGAGCTGCTCCACCAGGAACTTGTCCGCCAGACCCTGATCCACCAGCACGCCGCCGGGGAACGGGGCCTTGGACTGGGCCGCCATCAAGGCACTGGCGTCATGGGCCGGCCAGGCGTCCCGGTCTTCACCGAGATACCCGGTGAAGGCCTTGACCCCCCACGGGCAGCGGCTCGGTGCTGCGATCGGCGCAATGGCCGACAGCGACACAAACGCCTGCGGATGCCGCAGCGCCAGGGTCAAGGCGCCATGCCCGCCCATCGAATGGCCGCTGATGCCGGTGCGTGTCGCGTCCAGCCCCAGGTCGGCCTGCACCTGCGGGATCAGCTCCTTCATGAGATAACTTTCCATGCGGAAGTGCTCGGCCCACGGCGCCTGCATGGCGTCCAGGTAGAAGCCGGCGCCCACGCCGAAGTCCCACGACGCGGTGGCGCCCGGCAGCGCATTGACCGCCTCGCCACGCGGGCTGGTGTCCGGCATCAGCAGCGCCAGCCCCAGTTCAGCGGCGCGGCGCTGCGCACCGGCCTTCATCGTGAACGTCTCCTCGGTGCAGGTCAGTCCTGCCAGGAAGACCAGCAGGCCCTTGGCACCACCGGGCGGCACGAACAAGGCAAAGCGCATCGGCAGGCCGATCTGCTGCGACGCGTGACGATAGAAGCGCTGCACGCCGCCGAAGCTGCCGTGCTCGCTGATCAGTTCAAAGTTCATCAAAAGGTCTCCAGCACCCAACGTCAGCGTTCGGGCTTCAGCGTTCAGATCGGGGTACGCGCGGCCTGGAAGGCACTGGCGGCCTTCGCGGCATCGCCGGCACGCGCTGCGACGCCCTGCTCCAGCGCATCGATGAAGGTGGCGGCCACGTCGAAGCCGGTCTGCTCCATGATCTCCTGGAAGCAGGTCGGGCTGGTCACGTTGATCTCGGTCATCTTGTCGCCGATCACGTCCAGGCCCACCAGCAGCAGCCCCCGCGCGGCCAGCACCGGGGCCAGCGCCTGCGCAATGCGGCGATCCGCGTCGCTCAGCGGCTGGGCCACGCCCTTGCCGCCAGCGGCCAGATTGCCGCGCACCTCGCTGCCCTGCGGAATGCGGGCCAGACAATACGGCACCGGCTGGCCGCCGATCAGCAGGATGCGCTTGTCCCCTTGCGCGATCTCCGGCACGAAACGCTGCACCATCACCGTCTCGGCGCCCTGCTTGTTCAGCGTCTCGATGATGCTGCCCAGGTTCAGACCATCGGCCTTGACGCGGAAGATGCCCATGCCGCCCATGCCATCCAGCGGCTTGAGGATGATGTCCTGATGCTCCGCATGGAAGGCACGGATGGCCGCGTCCGAGCGGGTCACCAGCGTCGGCGAGATGAACTGGGAAAACTCGAGGATGGCCAGCTTTTCCGGATGGTCCCGCAGCGCCGACGGCTTGTTGAAGACCTTGGCGCCCTCTCGCTCGGCCTGCTCCAGCAGATGGGTGGCGTAAAAGAACTCCGAGTCGAACGGCGGATCCTTGCGCATCAGCACCGCATCCACATCGGCCAGTGCCAGGGGCCGGCGTTCCTCGATGTGATGCCAGACCTCGAGCTTGGTGCCGGCACTGCTGGCCACTGCTTCGGGCGTCAGCACCAGGCGGCGCGCCTCACGCGCGGTCACGCGGCTGCCGCTGACCCACATCAGTTCCGGCACTTCACAGGCCCAGACCTCATGGCCGCGGCGGGCCGCTTCGCGCATCATCGCGAAGGTGGAGTCCTTGTAGGTGTTGAAGGCCGACAGCGGATCGGCGACGAACAAAATCTTCATGGGTGGCTTCCGGAAAAATTCAGCGTTGCCTGAAGTGTTGCACCATCAGAGAAACCGCGCCGGCCACGACCCCCCAGAATGCGGAGCCGATGCCCAGCAGACTGAGACCGGAGAGGGTGACCAGGAAGGTGAGCAGGGCCGCATCGCGGTGCTTTTCTTCCTTCAGCGCGGCCGACAATCCCCCGGCGATGGTGCCCAGCAGGGCCAGACCGGCCACTGCGGTGACCAATTCCTTCGGGAAGGCATGCAGCAGGCCCACCACGGCGCCGCCGGCCAGGCCGATCAGCAGATAGAACACCCCCGCCATCACCGACGCCATGTAGCGTCGCTTCGGATCTTCGTGCGCTTCCCGCCCCATGCAGATCGCGGCGGTGATGGCGGCCAGATTGAAGGCATAGCCGCCAAAGGGCGCCAGCAGGACGGTGGCCAGACCCGTGCTGGTGATGCTGGCAGACACCGGTGTGTCGTAGCCGGCGGCCCGCTGCGCCGCCACGCCGGGCAGGTTCTGGGAGGCCATGGTCACGAGAAACAGCGGCAGCGCCACGCCGATGAGCGTCGTCAGGCTGAAGGCCGGTGTCGTCCAGACCGGAACGGCCCACTGCCAGTGCACCTCCCGCCACTGCAGCTGCCCCTGCACGCCCGCGACCAGGATGCCGACCAGCAGCACGGACGGTGTCGCATATCGCGGCCACCAGCGGCGCCCGGCGAGATAGGTCAGGGCCATGGTGACCACCAGCAGCGGCTGCGTCTTGGTGGCCAGCACCGCATCCAGCCCGAACCGCGCCAGCACGCCGGCCAGCAGCGCCGCGGCAATCGCCATCGGGATGCGGTCCATGAGGCGCTCGAAGAGACGGGTGACCCCGCACAGCACGATCAGGCCGCCGCAGACGATGAAGGCCCCGATGGCTTCCGCCATGGGCACACCCGAGGTGGCGGCCAGCAGCGCGGCACCGGGGGTGGACCAGGCCGTCAGCACCGGCTGGCGGGTCCACAGCGACAGGCCCAGACTCGTCAGGCCCATGCCGATGCCCAGCGCCCAGATCCAGGAGGTGGTCTGGGCCTCGGTCGCCCCCAGCTGCTGGGTGGCCTGGAAAATGATGGCCACCGAGCTGGTGAAGCCCACCAGGACGGCAACAAAGCCGGCGACGGTGGCGGAGAGGGACAGGTCTTTCAGGGCACGTTGCATGGTGGCCGGAGCATACCCAGGCCGCGGCCGACTCTGAAGACCTGGACGCCTTCCCTCAAATCTCGACCTTGGACCCCAGTTCCACGATGCGGTTGGTGGGCAGGTGGAGGAAGTCCGCTGCCGCGGCCGCATTGCGGTGCATGCTGGCAAACAGCTTCTCCCGCCACAGGGCCATGCCCGAGCCAATGGTCGGAATGACGATGTCCCGCGAGAGGAAGTAGCTGGTCTCCATCTCGTCCAGATGCACGCCGCGCTGCTCCAGCAGCCGCAGCGCTTCCGGCACGTCCGGCTCGTTCTTGAAGCCGAAGTGCAGCGTCACCTGCCAGCAGTCGTTGTCCAGGTTTTCCACCTCCACCCGTTTCTCGAAGCCGATCCACGGCACCTCGTGATGGCGCACGCTGACGAACAGGTTCTGCTCATGCAGCACCTTGTTGTGCTTGAGGTTGTGCAGCAGCGCATTGGGCGTGGTGCCCTGCTCGGCCGACAGGAACACCGCCGTGCCCACCACCCGCGTCGGCGGATTGATGAAGACCGCCTCCAGGAAGCTGCGCAGGTCGATGGCGTCCTCCCGCAGCTTGTCCGACAGCAGCCGGCGGCCCTGCTTCCAGGTCAGCATCAGGGTGAACATGCCCACGCCGATCATCAGCGGGAACCAGCCGCCATGCGCCACCTTCAGCAGGTTGGACGCGAGGAAGGTGGCGTCAATGACAAAGAAGGCCCCGGTGGCGGCAATGCACAGCGCCAGCGGATATCCCCAGCCGAAGCGGATGACGAAGAAGGTCATGATGGTGGTGATCGTCATGTCGATCGTCACCGCCACGCCGTAGGCGCCGGCCAGCTTGCTGGACGAGCCGAAGAAGGCCACCGCCACCACAACGAAGGCGAACAGACCCCAGTTCACGAACGGCACATAGATCTGCCCGATGTCCCGCACGGACGTGTGCAGGATGCGCATGCGCGGCAGCAGACCCAGTTGCACCGCCTGCTTGGTCACCGAGAAGGCCGCGGTGATCAGCGCCTGCGAAGCCACGATGGCCGCCAGCGTCGCCAGCCCGAACAGCGGAATCTCGGCCCAGGATGGCGCAATCAGGTAGAACGGGTTCTTGATGGCCTCGGGCCGCTCCAGCAGCAGCGCGCCCTGGCCGAAGTAGTTCAGCACCAGCGCCGGCATCACGAAGCCATACCAGGCGATGCGGATGGGCTTCTTGCCGAAGTGCCCCAGGTCCGCATAGAGTGCCTCGCCGCCGGTCACCACCAGCACCACCGCGCCCAGGGCGACGAAGGCGATCCAGCCATAGTCGATGCAAAAGCGCACGGCATACAGCGGATTGATCGCCGTCAGCACATGCGGATTGCCCCAGATCTGCGGCACGCCCAGGGCCGCCAGCGTGGTGAACCACACCAGCATCACCGGGCCGAAGGCCTTGCCCACGCCGCTGGTGCCAAAGCGCTGCACCGAGAACAGTCCGGCCAGCACGACCAGCGTCACCGGCACGATGGCGTTGTCGTATTGCGGGAAGTAGACGTCGATGCCCTCCACCGCGCCGAGCACCGTCATCGCGGGGGTGATCACCGCATCCCCGAAAAAGATGGCGGTGCCGAACAGGCCGACCAGCATCAGGCTGCGTCGCAACTGCGGCTTGTGGCGGACCGCGGTGGTGGCCAGGGCCAGCATGGCGATCAGGCCGCCTTCGCCGTTGTTGTCCGCGCGCAGGATCAGCAGCACGTATTTGAGGGAGACGATGACCGTCATCGTCCAGAAGAGCAGGGACAAAACGCCCAGGATGTTGTCGTGTGTCAGCGGCACATGACCGCCATGAAACACTTCCTTCAGGGCATACAGGGGGCTGGTACCGATGTCCCCGTACACAACACCCAATGCGCCGATGGTCAGGCCCGCGAGGGCGGACGGCGAGCGGGCCGCTTGGTGTGAACTCACAGAGTCGCTCGCGACCGTGTTGAGGGGTCGCGAAAAGTCGAAAGTGCGTATTGTGTGCTTCTATTTGTGCAGCGCAACACCCCCAGCCTTGTGACCGACTTGGGCTTGCATCCGGGCGAAGGGCGTGCAAAGGAAATGCGACAGAATTGACGTGGGCGGTTGGCGGATCACATCCTGTAAACCCCTGAGTGCGCTTTGCAGGTACGCTTGCGCCTCTTTCCTGACCGCCCATGACCGACCTCTCTTCCACGCCCGAGGCCGCCGAGCAGTTCATCGTGCGCCGCATGAGCCTGCGGCATGCGCGGGTGCTGATCGCCTTGCACGACACCGGCAACGCCAGCCATGCGGCGGAGGTGCTGCATGTGACCCAGCCGGCCGTCAGCAAGACGCTGGCCGAGCTGGAGCAGGGGCTGGGTCAGATGCTGTTCCTGCGCAAGGGCCGGCATATGTACATCACGCCGGTCGGCCGCCGGCTGCTGACGCTGGCCCGCAAGATTGAAGCGGACCTTCACCGGGCCGCCGGGGAAGTGGCGTCCATGGTGCGCGGCGCCACCGGCGAATTGCGCATCGGTGCCACCAATGCCGCCCTCTCCCGCCTGCTGCCGCGGGCCGTGGCGGCGCTGAAGCGGGAATCGCCGCAAATGACGGTGAGCGTGCGCACACATGCGCTGCGTTCCTTGTTCGAGGATCTGCTGGCCGGCCAGCTGGATCTGGTCATTGCCCGGGTGATGCCGCAGGACGAACCGCTGGGGCTGCAACGCATGGCGCTGCTGCAACAGCCGGAGCGGCTCGCGATCAGTGCCATCCATCCGCTGGCGTCGGCCGAGACGCTGAGCTGGGAAACGCTCAGCCGCCAGCGCTGGATCTGGCACATGCCCGGCACCCGCACCCGGATGCTGGTGGACCGGCTCGGGCAGGCCAAGGGCCTGCCGCTGCCCAGCGACCTGATCGAAAACGGCGACCTGATGCTGTCGCTCAACATGATGTGCGAGATGCCGCTGCTGGCGGTCATGCCGCATGACGTGGCGGTGGATGCCGAGCGCAAGGGCATCGTGCGGCTGCTGCCGCATGACGTGGACCTGGGGCTGGGGCCGCTGTCGGTCTGGCATCTGCCGGATGCGCACAGCGAAGGGCTGGACCGCTTCAAGCTGCTGCTGTTGCAGGCAGCGACGGACGTAGACGGCGGTTCGGCCACGGCCTGATCACGTCCTGACGGAACCGTCCGGTACGGCCCGGTCAACTGAGCGCGGCGGGGTGGACCCGCGCCTCCTGTGACCGCCGATGCGTACGCTGCCGCTGCAATCCCTGATTCCCTTGTCCGGACCCGGCGCCAAAGCCGATCCGGCTGCGTCCGCTGATCCCGCCACGGGCTTGCCCGGATGGCTGAGCACGCATCAGGACACGGCCACGGAAGTCCTGGACCGGATCCGCCGCGGACCGGTTTCTGCGCATGCACCGGTTGTGGCGGAACGGGGACCGACCACCCCTCAGGACCGGCACCCGCTGGTGAAGCAACGTCTGGCTTTGCTGCCCCCTGGCACCGGCAGATCGGGCGCGGGCCCGACGCAGATCGGCGCAAGCGGTGTCTCGTCTCGTGCAAGCGCATCCGCTTTACTCCCAGAGCTGGTCATCATGCAGCCGCCCACGGACGACTACGTTCCGATGGCGGAATTCATGCTGCTGCTCCGAAGCCTGAACGCCCGCAAGATGGTGGTGCTGGGAGACGTGTCGGAGCGGTGGGCCAAGGATCAGGGCGACATCCCCTCCACCTTTGTGACCGTGATAGCGAAATCGGCGGTGCGCTACAAGTCGTCGGAGGCCACACCGCTGGGGCCGGGCTGGCGCCGTCAGATCCAGTTCGAATGGCAACACCCACCCTTCGACCAGTCGTCCAACGCCCCTGAGGACACGACGATCTGCGATGAACACAGCGTCGAGCAATTGCAGGTGGCGTGCGCCACGCCGGGGACCCTGGACCCCACCGCCCTACGCTGCGCAGCAGACTGGATCCTGAGGACCAGTCGGCCGGGGGAGCGGGTGGTGCTGCTGGGCCGCGATGACCCGGGCATGAGCACTTCCCCCGACGCCCACCCCTTGCTGGCCATGAGCGGCCAACTGGCCCTGACGATGGCCTTGCGCCAGGGGCTGGCGGCCACGGCAGAACCGGCGCTGGAAGCTGCGGATGCGTTCTATCGCCATCAGCAGCGGCAGTGGCTCCAGAACGCCGGCAGCGATCTGCATCAGCGCGATCCCGCCCTGTTGGGTGGCCCGGTCCATCTGGCAGCGGCCCTGGCTGCGTCGGAGCCCTTGGCGATGACGGCGGCCGCGTCCGCTCCAGTGCATTCACGGGCGGCATGATCGTGGCACCCTCGCGCAGCGGGACCTCAGATCCATGCGCAGCGTGATCGCACGCATCCACGCGCACCGCGACCGCAGCATTCACGTGCAGCACGCGCCGACCTGGAGAACCAGCCGCCCCACCCCGCCCGACTAAAGGTGGCGGGGCTGTCCCGTACATCCCTCGTAGGTCCCGATGCCTCTGCCACCGCTGCCCAGCGCTCGCCCCTCGCTGAATGAACCGATCGAGCCCCTGGGCGCCTCCGCGCGCGCTATCGCGGACACGCCGGACTGGGCGACGCCTCATCTGGACCTCGCGAACGAGGTGTACACCCAGGTGCGCACCGCCAAGGCTCCGATGCATATCCGGGTGTTGAAGCCGAACATTCCCCCGCGCGTGCTGAACCAGGATCCTTTCGTGAGAGAGCGGCTGGCTCTGCGGCCACCGCCCCACCCCTGCAACCGACTCCTTGCGCCGCTTGAGGGCCAAGGCTTTCCGAAGGTTCCCGAGATGGTGGTGGCGCGCCCGCCGTCCATGGCGTATGACTCGCTGGCGATGTTCATGCTGCACCTCAAACAAGAGCAGGCTCGCCATGTCGTCGTACTGGGAGACCTCGACGAGCGTTGGTTGCCGCAGCGGGAGGAAGGACCCAAAACCTGCACCCAGGTCTGCCAGAACTCCACGATGCGAGTTCTGACCTCAGCAGCGACGCCCTTTGGGACCGCGCAGAAGCGTAGTGTGGAGTTTCATTGGGAGTTCCCAGATGCGCTGAGGCATACCGATTCCGGCGAACCATCCGCCCGCGTGTCTCACCACCATCGGATCGATCTGCTGCAGGTGAGCACCCCAACGCCTGACATGCTGGGGCCCAGCGAGTTGAGGGATCTGACGACCTGGGTTTTCCAGCAGGTGAACCCACAGGAGCCCGTCATCCTGCTGGGCCGCGACCATCTCCCACCGGCGCGTGTCTTCAACGTCGATCCCCAACTCGCCATGAGCGGTCAGGTAGCGGCGACGATGGCACTGCGGCAGGTGCTGCCGCAGCTCGGCGCGCTGTCGGAACAGACACAGGCGGTGCAGCAGGAGTTGCTCCTGAGCGTTTTCGATGACCTCTTCAACCGCCATCCTGTGCTTCTGGGCGGTCCCACCCATCTCGCGGCAGTTCTGGCCGCATCGGAGCCGGTTCCGTTCCATCGACTGACTGCCGTCCCGGCATAAGGAGCGTCTTGCATGATGCAACCCCCGTCGTTCAATTCCTCGAATGCCGCCTCAGAGGCTGCAGCGGCGCTGGAGGCGGACCATCGCCCGCGGCCGCCCGCCGACCCGACACCGCCTCCCGCCGAGGCCTCCTGGCTGAGCGCGAACCGGGAGGTGGCCGAGGCGGTACTGGAAGATGCGAAGCGGGATCTTCGCCCTGCTCATCGGCGCATGTTCACATTCATCGATCGTCCCGCATCCCCCGTGGCGGACCCGCTGGTGATGCGCCTGATGACGCTGCCGTCCTTCCGAGATCGTCAGCGGGGCCAGGTGCCGGCGGGTCCCGAGCTGTTGTACCTGGCCAGCCCGGAACCCGGGACCCGCAGCGGCATGGAACTGTTGCAAGTACTCAGCGCACATTCCGTGGACCACCTCGTGACCATGGGCGATCTGCCGGTGTCGTGGCTGCCCGCATACGCCCCCCGCCCCCGTACCTATTCGGTCAACAACACGATAGGACCCACGCTGCTGGTGCAGACGGGCAATGCGCAACCATGGGGCAACGGTTGGTCGAGCACGCTCTCCTTGCGGAGCTCCAATCCCGCCAGGGACGGCACCTCGCTCGCCACCGTCGTCCAGCGCCTGCATGTGCCTGCGCACGCGGTGGAACTGCTGTCACCAGAGTCGCTGCAAAGCGTGGCGGATTGGGTGCAGGCCCACAGCCAGCCCGGCGCACGGGTAGCGCTGATGGCTGTCAACAACATTCCCCCGACGAATCAGGAGAAAGAACCCTTCCCGCTTCGGAGGATGGCTGACCAGGTCGCGCTGACGATGGCGCTGCGTCAGGGCGGAACACAGTCCGGTCGTCACGATCCTCACGCTCGCGTTCAGCGGCAGCAACTACTGGCCGATGCCGCGTGCGAGCTGTATCTCCGCAGCCCTGCGCTGATGGCGGGCATCAGCCAACTGAGCGCCGTTCTGGAAGCCGACCGGCTGGGACCTGCTGGAAGCCGAGGCGACAGGCCTCCCCCCGCGCGGCCCGTTTCGCCAGTGGGCCCGGACCATCCCGCAACTTGGGCTCAGCCGCCCATGCCTGCAGGTGCGGAGGCGGTGCCAACGCCAGAAACGCACTCTTCAGCGACGGACATCCGGTCCGACGAGGTGATCGCCATCAACGAGCTGCCTCCCTGGCAACTTGCAAGGCCCTCGCGCTACCGCTTTGAATGAAGGGCGGCGCGCTCGGGAATCATCTCGCGGCACTTCTGCCCGCATCCGAGCCGGTTCCATTCAATCAACTGACTGCCGTCCCTTTGTAAGGAGTGTCCTGCATGATGCAGCCCCCGTCGTTCAATTCATCGAATGCCGCCTCCGAGCTTGCAGCGGCGCTGGAGGCAGACCATCGCCCGCGGCCGCCCGCCAGCCCGACAGCGCCTCCCGCCGAGCCCTCATGGCTGAGCGCGAACCGGGAGGTGGCCGAGGCGGTACTGGAAGATGCGAAGCGAGAACCTCGCCCCGCTCACCGCGCGATCTTCAAGTTCATATCCCTTCCCTTCTGCCATGCGGCCAATCCCTTGCTGATGGACTTGCTGGCGCTCCGGTCGTTCAGCGATGCTAAAGGGCGCGAAGTGCCGGCCGGACCGCAACTGCTTTTCGTCATCAGCCCTAAACCGGGGGTGCACAGCAGCCTGGACCTGTTGCGGATGCTCAGCCATCATCCGGTGGAGCATCTCATCACCCTTGGCGATCTGCCCATCTCGTGGTTGCCCACGTCCGGGTCGAGTCACCGCTCCTATGCGGTCAACAACGGGATAGAACCGATCTTGCTGGCGGAAACGTCCCATGCGCAGCGGTGCGGCAACGGTTGGTCGAGCACACTCGCCTTGCGATCCTCCACGCCTGCAGGAGACGGCTCAACGCTGGCCAAAACCGTTCAGCGGCTGCACGTGCCTGCACACGGGGTCGACCTGCTCCCTCCTGAGTCACTTCAGACGGTGGTGGACTGGGTGAAGGCATCTACCCCTCCCGGCGGGCGGGTCGCCTTCATGGCCACCCACCACACGGCGGACCAGACGCAAGAGTACTTCCCGCTGTCCCTCATGAGACACCAGGTGGCATTGGCGATGGCGCTGCGTCAGCACGCGTCGCAGTCCGGTTGCAGCGATCCTCATGCGCAAGCGGTCCGGCAGCAGTTGCTGGCCGATGCCGCCAGCGAGCTCTATGGCCGAGGTCGCCAGTTGTTCGGAGGCCCCAGCCAACTGAGCGCCGTGCTGGAAGCAGACCGGCTCGGACC
This sequence comes from uncultured Roseateles sp., assembly GCA_966211495.1. Lineage (GTDB taxonomy): Bacteria > Pseudomonadota > Gammaproteobacteria > Burkholderiales > Burkholderiaceae_C > Roseateles. The sequence continues at coordinate 122,048 of CBIHOT010000001.1, forward strand.
CGCCGGAATTCGAGGCGAAAGGCCTCGCGCGGCGTGGCCCGTTTCTCCAATGGGCCCGGTCCATCCCGCAACTCCGGCTCAGCCGCTCATGCCGGCCAGTGCGGAGGCGGTGCCAACGCCAGAAACGCACTCCTCAGCGGCGGACATCCGGTCCGACGAGGTGATCGCCATCAACGAGCTGCCGCCCAGGGACCTTGCCAGGCCCTCGCGCATCCGCTTTGAATGAAGGGCTACGGGCCCTCAGGCGTAATCTTCCGCTTCCGGATCCGTCGCTTCCAGCTCATAGCTGGCCGCCAGCATGGCCAGACGAGCGATGACCCCATACATGTAGAAGCGGTTCGGCGCGCTGGCACCGGGCTTTTCGCCCGGGGCTGGCAGGTGGGACGAGTGCGCAAACGCCAGCGGCACATAGCTCGAGCCCGGGGCGTTGAGGTTTTCGTCTTCGCCACGGTCCGCATGCACGCGGTAGAAACCGCCCACCACATACCGGTCCATCATGTAGACCACCGGCTCGGCGACGGCGTCATGCATGCGCTCGTGGGTGACCACCCCTTCCTGCACCAGCACCTGCGACACCACCTGACCGTCCTTGATGACGCTCATCTTGTTGCGGGCGCGGCGTCCCAGGTCTTCCAGGTCCTTGGCATCCCGCACCGTCATGATGCCCATGCCGTAAGTGCCGGAATCGGGCTTGACCACGACGAACGGCTTTTCCTGGATGCCGTATTCCTTGTACTTGCGGCGGGTCTTGGTGAGCACGTTGTCCACCTGGGCCTGCAGCGCGTCCAGGCCCTGGCCGGTGCTGAAGTCCAGGTCGCCCACCGCCACCGACTGCGGATAGATCAGCCACGGGTCCATGCCCAGCAGCTTGGCGAATTTCTTGGCCACTTCCTCGTAGGCCCGGAAATGCTGGCTCTTGCGACGCAACGCCCAGCCGGCATGCAGCGGCGGCAGCAGGTACTGCTCATGCAGATGGGTCAGCACATCCGGAATGCCGGCCGAGAGGTCGTTGTTCAGGAGGATGGTGCAGGGGTCGAAGTCCTTCAGGCCCAGCCGTGAGCGCTGACGGATCAGCGGCTCCAGCGTCAGGCTGGTGCCGTCGGGCAGCGGGAGCGCCGTCGGCTCCTTGATGCTGTCGTCCAGCGTCCCCAGACGCACATTCAAACCCGCCATGCTGAAGATGCGGATCAGCGTCTGGACATTGGTCAGGTAGAAGCTGTTGCGGGTGTGCTTTTCCGGGATCAGCAGCAGGTTCTTGGCTTCCGGGCAGATCTTTTCGATCGCCGCCATCGCCGCCTGTACCGCCAGCGGCAGCATCTCGGGCGTCAGGTTGTTGAAGCCGCCGGGGAAGAGGTTGGTGTCTACCGGGGCGAGCTTGAAGCCCGCATTGCGCAGGTCCACCGAACTGTAGAACGGCGGGGTGTGCTCCATCCATTCCAGCCGGAACCAGCGCTCGATGGCCGGCATGGACTCGAGCACGCGCTGTTCCAGCTCGTTGATGGGACCGGTCAGGGCGGTAATGAGGTGTGGAACCATGATGGACGGGGCGCTGGGCAGCCGGGGTAAGGGAGATTCTAGGGAAGCTTTCGGACGGTCCGGCGCCAGTTCCGGGGGGCTTCAAGCAATCCTTGGGTGCTGACACGTGGGGCCGGCCCCGCCAAAGGCAAGGGGCGATCCCAAAAAAAAAGCCGCCCCGGAGGGCGGCTGGAAGTCGAGCACCGGGCGACCCGGGCTGCTCAACCGTTCATTGCAGGAACTATCTTGGAGGTGACCGGCTTACTTGTGATAGGCCGTTTCGCCGTGCGAGGTGATGTCCAGACCTTCGCGCTCGTCTTCTTCCGACACGCGCAGGCCGATCACCAGATCCACCAGCTTGAAGGCGATAACCGACACCACACCCGACCAGATGATGGTCAGGCCGACGGCCTTGGCCTGCGTCCAGACCTGACCGGCGATGGTGTAGGCGTCCGCGGTGATCATCGAAGCCGTCACCCAGTCACCGACGGCGCTGGGGCCGCCCAGGTTGGGCGAATTGAAGACACCGGTCAGCAGGGCGCCGACGATACCGCCCACGCCATGCACACCGAAGACATCCAGCGAGTCGTCCGCGCCGAGCAGCTTCTTCAGGCCCGACACGCCCCACAGGCAGACGAAGCCGGCGATGAAACCGATGATCAGCGCACCGCCCACACCGACGTTGCCGGCCGCCGGGGTGATGGCGACCAGACCGGCGACGGCGCCCGAAGCGGCACCCAGCATCGAGGCCTTGCCCTTGAACATGGCTTCACCCAGGCTCCAGGCCAGCACGGCGGCGGCAGTGGCCACCAGCGTGTTGATGAAGGCCAGGGCGGCAAAACCGTTGGCTTCCAGCGCGGAGCCGGCATTGAAACCGAACCAGCCCACCCACAGCAGCGAGGCACCCACCATCGTCAGCGTCAGGCTGTGCGGGGTGAAGGCTTCCTTGCCGTAGCCGATGCGCTTGCCCACCATGTAGGCGCCCACCAGGCCGGCGACAGCGGCATTGATGTGCACGACGGTACCGCCGGCGAAGTCCAGCGCGCCCCACTGCCAGATCAGGCCGGCCTTGCTGTTCATCTCATCCACGACGGCGGCCGAGGTGTAGGCATCCGGGCCCATCCAGAACCAGACCATGTGGGCCATCGGCGCATAGCTGAAGGTGAACCACAGCACCATGAAGGCCAGCACCGCGCTGAACTTGATGCGTTCGGCGAAGGCGCCGACGATCAGGCAGCAGGTGATGCCGGCGAAGGTCGCCTGGAAGGCGGCGAACACGATCTCCGGAATCACCACACCCTTGCTGAAGGTGGCGGCGTTGGCGAAGGTGCCGGCGGCGTTGTCCCAGATGCCCTTCATGAAGAGCCGGTCGAAGCCGCCGATGAACTTGTTGCCCTCGGTGAAGGCGAGGCTGTAGCCGTAGAGGGTCCACAGCACGATGATCAGCGAGAAGGTCACCATGACCTGCATCAGCACCGACAGCATGTTTTTGCTGCGCACCAGGCCGCCGTAGAACAGGGCCAGGCCCGGCACCGTCATCAGGATCACCAGCAGGGTGGAGACCATCATCCAGGTGGTGTCACCCTTGTTGGGCACCGGGGCGGGGGCAGCGGCGGCGGAGGCGGAGGCGGCGTCTGCCGGGGCCGAAGCCGCGGGGGCGACCGGGGCTGCAGTGGGCGCAGCCACTGGGGCGGACGCCTCCGCCGAGGCGGCGGCCACCGGCGCGGAGGCAGCATCCTGCGCCATGGCCGCGGGGGCCAGGCTGGTGAAGGCTGCCGTGGCCAGGGCCAGGCAGGCAAGCAGTTTCTTCATGTCGGACTCTCTCAATGTGGAGGTTCTCTGGACGGCGCTTTCAGCGTCGTCGTGGGACGTGACAGGGTCGTGAGGAAATCGGGGGGAAGACGGGCCGGGGCAGGATCAGGCCCGGATCACAGCGCGTCCTGACCGGTCTCGCCGGTGCGGATGCGGATGACCTGATCCAGGGGCGATACAAAGATCTTCCCATCGCCGATCTTGCCGGTGCGGGCGGCGTTTTCGATCGCCTCGATCACCTGCTCGACCACACCTTCGGCGACAGCGGCTTCGATCTTCACCTTGGGCAGGAAATCCACGACGTATTCAGCACCGCGATACAGCTCGGTGTGGCCCTTCTGGCGGCCAAAGCCCTTCACTTCAGTCACGGTCAGCCCCTGCACGCCAATGGCACTCAGGGCTTCTCGCACTTCATCCAGCTTGAAGGGCTTGATGACGGCAGTAATCAGTTTCATGACTCTCTCTCCTCGAAATCAGCGCGGCCAGCGGCGGCTCAGAAGACCTTCTTGACCGAGACGACCAGGCCGTTTTTGCCCAGGTCCTTGCCGTTGGCGCCGATGTAGGCGTCGGTGCTGGTGGCCACGAATGCGGCGCCCCAGGTGAAGCCTTGCCAATCCTTGTTCACGGTCAGCGAATAGTCCGTATAGGAGAACGCGCCATTGTTCTTGACCTTTTGGTGACCGATATGTGGGGTCACGGTGAACCCGCTGCCGACGTCGAAGGTGGCGCTCAGGTCCAGGTAGCCGCTCTGCTTGGAGTCCGCGGTGCCGAAGAGATTGGAGACCGCGTGCGAATACTTGAGCGTTGCCGGGCCGACCGTCACGGCGCCGTAAAGCTCGTTGGTGTTGGCGCTGGTGGCCAGCTTGTTGCTGGGATAGTTGTAGCGCAGGAAGCCGACGTCCACGGTCACGTCCTTGGCGACTTCCGTCTTGTAGCCGAGGTAGGTGTCGATTTCGACGTCGGAATCGCCGCCCAGGTCCTTGATCCACTTGATGGTGGACGCCCACGCACCGATGTAGAAGCCGCTGGGATGGGCGTAGTCGATGCCGCCCTGCAGGGCGGGCTTCAGGCGGGTCTGCGAAATGCCACGGTAGCGGTAGTCGGACGTGACACTCAGGTTGTAGGAGAGGTCATCGGCCCACACCGGGGCGGCGGTGGCGGCCAGGGTGGCGACTGCGATGACGGCGAGAATGGGCTTCATGCGGGCTCCTGATACTTGTGGGGGACGATCTCCGAATCCACCTCAGGCTTTGCAGCTTTTGTGCCAGCCCCATTCCGGCTCATGACGCCACGAGGCGTTTCAAAACCTGCCCCGACATGCGTCGGAACGCACCAGGGATGTGCGTTTCCCGGCTTGTGGTTAACCCTTGCGGCGCCCCAAGGGGGTGCTGACCACTCAATGCAGTGGGGTGGCTGCCCGGACCAAGTCGGCGAGCCTTGAGCGCATGCATCCACTGACCATGGCCCTGAAACACGGCGCCTTCTAGAGTGCGCGAAGGGATGACACAGCAGATCCGCACCACGGATCCGGCAAGATCAGGCGCCGTAAGTCAATGATTCATATCGCATTTCGATTGTTTTTTGATCCTAGTGCTAGAGTGTCGCCGAGTTGTAATTGGCTCTTCGCACCCCATCCCCATCATGAAACTGGAAGAACGACTAAAGCGGTCTATCGGCAAGCGGGCCGGGAATGTGGTGCTGAGGTCGGACCTTGCCCCCCTGGGCAGCCCGTCTCAACTGTCCGAAGCCCTCAAGCAACTGCAGCGAAGCGGCTGGCTGGTGCGGATCGGCACCGGCGTCTATGCCAAAACCCGGGTGAGTTCGGTCACGGGAAGCGTCATTCCGGCGGGCACGCTCGAAAGCCTGTCCAACGAAGCCTTGCAGCGCCTCGGCGTGGAAGTGACCCTCGGGCGAGATGCTTCGGACTACAACGCCGGTCGCACCACCCAGTTGCCCGGCAAGCTGGTGGTGAACACCGGGAAGCGCCGCATCCAGCGGAACATCGTCGTGGGCGGGCGAAGGCTCTCCTATGAGAACGATTACCGCCGAGCAACGGCGAACGCTTGAGGACCTTTCAGCGCAGGGACTGCTCGGGGGGCTCCCCTACCAGACCGCCGAAAAGGATATCCATGTGACCGATGTCCTTCACCAGCTGAGTGGCATCGATGTTTCCCACGCTCACTTCCAGGCGACGGGCAGAGGGTCCGCAGAGCAGGTGGACGACGGTATTCACCTTGTTTTTGCTGGCGGCACCTGTCTGTCGAAGGCACACCGCCTGATCGACCGGATGTCCGAGGACATCGACATCAAAGTGATCCTCGCGCCGCCGTCCCATCCGCTCAAGGCGCATATCAGCCACAGAGCGCGATTGAAGGCGCTCCACGCCGCCATCGAAGCGATGCTGTCCGGCGTAGGCTTCGAGTTGCCCGATCCGGTAGACGGACGAAAAAATCCCCACGTCCGGGACCTTCACCGGTACTACGCCGTGAGTTCGAGATACCGGTCCGCAGCACGACTGCTGGGGCATCTCCGTCCCGAACTGAAGCTGGAGGTGATCCACAGGCATCCAAAGCTGGCGGTAAGCCCGGTGAGTTTCGGATATCTGCACGAGCGGTTGGCTGGCATGCCGCCATCGAAGACCGTCACCATCCCATGTGTCCATGTCGCAGAGACGCTGGCTGAAAAAGTGCTGTCACTTCTGCGCCGATGCCACTGGAAGTGGAGCGGTCTTCAGGACGGCGAGTTGGACCCCGCCCTGGTCCGCCATGTGTATGACGTCCATAGGATCGTGATGGCTCAACCGCAACAGCTGAGGCTCGCCTGCTCCGTATTCGCCGAACTCGTGTCCGGGGATGCGGAAGAGTTCAGAGGCAGGGACCCCGTATTTGAAGCGCAGCCTCGTTCGGCATTGAGCAAGACTCTGATGGCGGCCAAGGAAAGCCAGGAGCTTCGCACTCGTTACGCGGAGCGGCTGCTGCCGCTGATCTTCGAGGGCGCGGAAGTCGAGTTCTCCGTCGCCTTTGCCTCGTTTGAGGCGGCAGCTCAGGAACTGCTTGCGCAGCTGTGACGGGGCCTACCGGCCCGGCAAACAAAAACGCCCACACAAGTCGGGCGCTCCACTGAAAACGCCCGCACAAGGCGGGCTGTCCAGTGAAAACGCCCGCACAAGGCGGGCGTTGATCAAGCCAGGCTTGATTACTTGTTCACGGCGTCCTTCAGGGCCTTGCCCGGCGTGAACTTGGCCACCTTGGCGGCCGGGATCTCCAGCGCTTCGCCAGTGGCGGGGTTCTTGCCGGTGCGCGCCGCACGGTCGCCCACCTTGAAAGTGCCGAAGCCGACCAGCGCGATGGTGTCGCCCTTGGCGAGCGCTTCCGTGATGGTCTCCAGAGTGGCGTCCAGCAGGGACGTGGCCACGACGCGGGTGACACCAGCCTTGGTGGCGATGCCTTCGATCAGTTCGCTTTTGTTCATCAGACTCTCAAAACAGACCCGGATCCGGGTGATCCGGGGGTCGCGATTATCGGGCCTGCGGCCCGGGCGGGGAAAAAGCGACTGTGTAGCACTTTCACCCCCCTATCGGCGCAGCTTCGTCCCCCCAACTGAAACAAAACGTCCCACAAAGCGGCGGCACCGCCCCGCAATGTCGTCCACACCCCGGTTTTGCGGCGTTTTCGCCCACCTGAACAACCAATTTTGGACGCCAATCGCACGACACGTGATATCCAGCAGCGGCAGCGGCATGAGCAGCGGCATGAGCAACGGCATGAGCAACGGCATGAGCAACGGCATTAAAGCCCCGCGTGGAGGCGCACTAAGCGCCTTCAATGGACGGACAACGTCACCGAACGCCGTCAGGCGTCCCCTTTCCCCGCCGTCACGATGCCCTGCCCGGCCGCCCAGCCGTTCACATCATCTCGCCGGATGGCGGCGGCCATCAGGCCTGGAAACTGATCCGGCGTGCAGGCGAAGGACGGCACTCCGAGCGCCGCCAGCTTGGCCGCCAGGCCGCGGTCATATGACGGCGCGCCTTCATCGCTGAGCGCCAGCAAGGTCACGAACTGCACCCCGCTCTCCACCAGCTCCGACGCCCGCTGCAGCAGTTGCTGCTCCACGCCCCCTTCGTAGAGATCGGAGATCAGCACGAAGATGGTGTTTCGCGGTTCCCGGATCTGCGACTGGCAATAGGCCACGGCCCCATTGATGTCGGTGCCGCCGCCGAGCTGCACGCCGAACAGCAAATCCACTGGATCGTCCAGCTGCTCGGTCATGTCCACCACCGCGGTGTCGAACACCACCAGCCGTGTGCTGACCGATGGCAGCGACGCCATCACCGCCCCAAAGATGCTGGCATACACCACCGAGTTGGCCATCGATCCGCTCTGGTCGATGCACAGCACCACCTCCCGCTGCGGACGCCGTGCCTTGCGGCCGTATCCATGCAGCGTCTCCGGAATCACCGTCCGGTGGCTCGGCTGCCAGTGGCGCAGGTTGGCGCGGATGGTGCGGTGCCAGTCGATTTCCGCCAGACGGGGCCGCCGGTTGCGCTGGCTGCGGTCCAGCGCACCACTGACGGCGCTGCGCATCGGCTCTTCCAGGCGTTTCATCAGTTCGTCCACCACCTGACGCACCACCTGCCGCGCGGTGTCCTTGGTGCCCGCCGGAATCACACCCGACAGCGCCAGCAGACTGGCCACCAGATGCACATTGGGCTGAACCGTCTGCAGCATCTCCGGCTGCAGCAGCATGTCCCGCAGATTCAGCCGCTCCAGCGCATCCTTCTGCATGACCTGCACGACGCTGCTGGGGAAGTACTTGCGGATGTCCCCCAGCCAGCGCGCCACGCGAGGTGCCGATCCGCCACGACCGCCGCGGCGTTCAGTGGTGAGGCCCTGGCCGTGCTCGTCATACAGCGCGCTCAGCGCCTGGTCCATCTCCTGCGCCTCGCCGCTCAGGGCGCCGCAGCTGTCCTCGGCTTCACCGCCCAGCACGAGACGCCAGCGGCGCAGGCGCTCTCGGTCGTCGGCTGGAAGGGACGACTGGGAGTTTTCCATCGCGCTCATCGGGGCCTTCTTATTCAACGGGTCCATCACGTCTTCCGTTTCCGCGGCGGCCATCGCGCCCGATCCATCCGCCGAGTCCATGGCGCCGTTCGAGTCCATTGGGGTCGTCATGCCGTCAACCCCAGCAACTGGCGCAGCAATGGCAGCGGCTGCGCTGCACGGACCTCATCCCACGCCGGTGCCGCAGGCTGGCCGGTGCTGCCGGTCTTGCGACTCGCGCGCGCGCCCAGATCCCTGCGCTCGCCCGCCTCGAACGCCGCAAAGGTGCGCCGCACCAGCGGCAGCACCCGCACGAAGTGGTCCTCGCTGAGGCCGGCCAGCCATCGATCCACCAGCGGCCAGACCGCGTCGTGGTGCAGCAGCACCACCGCATTGCGATTCAGGAAACCGTCCAGCCAGGCGGCAGCTTTCAAAGGCTCGGCCCCGCTGCTCAGATGCAGCGACAACGCATTTCCGGCCTCCTCTGCCGTGAGCGCGCCATCATCTAGCAGCAGCCGACTCGCGAGGCCCTGCAGCAGTTCATGCGCGCTGCCGGACCCGGCCAGGTGACGAATCGCGCGCTGCCACTGCTGCGCCGGCGCCTCCTGGCGACCGGGATCCCGCAACCGCAAGGCGGCATGGGCGGCCAGCAGGTCCTGGCGCAACTGGTCCGCCGCCGCATCGTCGATCGAGTGGCCGACCAGCGGCAACCCGATGGCGGCCCGCACCACCAGCCCGTCAAACACCTGCCCCACCAGCGAGGCATCGGTCTGCCGGACATTGCCGTAGCGGAAGACGTTGGCCAGCGGCGGCAGCGCCGCCATCAGCTGGCTCGCATCGCCCGTATGGGCGGCATGGTCCTGCAGCGCCTTGGACGCCAGCACCACCGCCTGCGGCAGATCCGCCAGCAGCACCTGGTCCACCAGCTCCGCCAGGGAGGCCAGATCCTTGGCCGATTCACAGCGTTCGGCCACACGGCTGGTGGCGGCCGCCGCCACCGTCTGTCCGTAGCGACTGGCCTCGATCAGCCGGACCGCAAAACGCGGCTCCCACTGCAGCGTCCAGACCTCATGAAAGGTGCCTCGCGATGAGCGTCCGACGCGCGCCAGCGATCCCCAGCCGACCCCCAACAGGCCGAGCCGGTGCAGCAAGTGGCTGCGCGCCAGGTCGTTGGCCTGGCGCAGGTCCAGGTCCAGCATCTTCTGCGCCGCTTCCGGCTTGAGCCGCAAGGACTTCTGCGCCTGCTCCAGATCCCTTTGCAGCGGCACTTTGGGCACACCCGCCGGCACCTGACCCAGCCGGTCGCCGATGATCAATTCCTCACGGATGAATTTCAGCACCGTGTCGTCGCCCAGCGTCATCACGGTGCGGGTGGCTTCATTCAATTCATCCAGCCCGGGCGCCGGACGTTGACGCAGGGCGGCGAGTGTGTCGGCCAGCCGTGCGGCCTCGATGAGATGGGCGCTGGAGCAGTCCAGATCACGCGCTCGCATCAGACGCGCGACACGCGCCAGCCAGCCGACGGCGCGCGACTCCGGCTGCGCCGCGCCGCTGCTGCGCCACAGATGTTCATACCAGCCGGGCGAGTGGATGCCGGCGCCATAGCCGCTCTCCCACGCGAGGTGGCGATAGGTCCACGGCACCCAGGTGCTGGAGACCTTGAGCTTGGGCAGGCCCTTGAGCAGGGCCTGATCGGCCTTGGCGGTGACGCTGGCCCGCAGCCCACCCAAATGCCAGGCGCCGCAGATGACGGCAATGCGCTCGAAACCCTCCTTGCTGGCGGCGCGGATGCACTGCCGCATGTGGGCTTCGCGAAGCGCTTCGCGCTGAAGTTGCGCGGCGGGGAGTCGATCATCATCCGGCAGCTCGGAGCGAACGGCGAGCATGGCTTCCTCGATGGCGGCGAACAGCTCTTCGCCGTCGCCGCGTTCCTCGACCATGTGGTTCCACCAGCTCTCACCATCGGCATATCCGGCGGCACGCGCGAGCCAGTCGAGCGGGTCGGCCCGCGCGGCCGAAGCATTGCTCCCGTCGGCGACGTCAACGGGTGAAGCGCCCGAGGCGATGTCTCCCTCCGCCGTCGCAACGCCCTGCCCGTGCTGCCCGTGCTGCCCGTGCTGCGCGCCCTGCTCGTCCGACCCGTCCGGCACGGTAGGGCCGGCAGGCTCCTCCTGCGGACCCGCCGCGACGGTCGATCCCTCACGTTCTTCCGCCTGCGCTTCATCACGCTGATCCAGCGCCAGGCTGATCGCGACCGGCAGGTCGATGAACCGCACCGTCGCTCCAGCCGATGCCGACCAGCGCAGCGCCTGCCATTCCGGCGAGAACTCGGCGAACGGGTGGTACACCGCCCGCCCCGCCTCCTCGACCCCATGGGTAAGCAGCGCCACCGGCGGCTCCATGTCCGGAGCCAGCACGTCCGCCACCAGCCCGTCAGCCTCCGGCGGTCCTTCGATCAGCACGCAGTCCGGACGGAGTGTCTCCAGGGCGCGCAGCAGGCTGCGGGCGCATCCAGGCCCGTGGTGCCGCACGCCAAAGTAATGCACCTGATTCACCGCATCACACCTGCTCGCGGCAGGCCCGATACAGATCTTTCCAATCGGCCCGTTCCTTGACCACGGTCTCCAGGTATTCCGTCCACACCACCTGGTCCTGCACGGGATCCTTCACCACCGCGCCCAGCAGACCTGCGGCCATGTCTCGCGGGCTCAGCACGCCGTCACCGAAATGACCTGCCAGCGCCATGCCGCTGTTGATCACCGAGATCGCTTCGGCCGTCGACAGCGTGCCGCTGGGCGACTTCACCTGCGTCTTGCCGTCTTCCGTCCTGCCGTTGCGCAGCTCCCGGAAGATCTGCACCACCCGCCGCACTTCCTTCAGCGCGGGCGGCTCCGCCGGCAATTGCAGCGCCTCGCCCATCTCGGTCACCCGCTTCATCACGATGGCCACCTCTTCCGCTTCGGAGGCCGGCACCGGCAGCACCACCGTGTTGAAACGACGCTTGAGGGCGGCGGACAGCTCATTCACGCCCTTGTCCCGATTGTTGGCCGTCGCGATGACGCTGAAGCCGCGCACCGCCTGCACCTCGCTGCCCAGTTCGGGCACCGGCAGGGTCTTTTCGGACAGCAAGGTGATCAAGGAGTCCTGCACATCGGCCGGAATGCGGGTGAGTTCTTCCACCCGGGCGATCTTGCCGGCGCGCATCGCCTTCATCAGCGGGCTGGCCACCAGGGCCTGTTCCGACGGACCATTGGCCAGCAGCTGCGCATAGTTCCACCCATAACGGAGCTGCTCTTCACCGGTGCCCGCGGTGCCCTGAATCAGCAGGGTTGAATCGCCGCTGACCGCAGCGGCCAGGTGTTCAGACACCCAAGACTTGGCCGTGCCCGGCACGCCATACAGCAGCAGGGCGCGGTCGGTGGCCAGCGTCGCCACGGCGATCTCCATCAGCCGCTCATTGCCGATGTACTTGGGGCTGATCTCGAAGCCGTTCTCCAGCGTGCCGCCCATCAGATAGCGCAGCACCGCCCATGGCGAGAGGCGCCAGTTCTCCGGTCGGGGGCGGCGGTCCTGTCGTTGCAGCTCGTCCAGTTCGTTTGCGAACTGCTGCTCGGCATGCCGGCGCAGCACAGGGGCTTGGGAAGTCGTCATGGGGTCCTCGAAGTCAACCGGGGCAGATGAAGAAGGGCCTGACGCAGCGCCGCCACCTGGGTGACGGCGGTCATGGCATCGGCATGGGAGGCGGTTTCGCCCTCACGCTGGAATTGCGTGACGGTCGCGAATTCGGCCAGGCAGTCCGGATGGATCACCGCGCAGAACTCCGCCAGCAACGGGCGCGCGCCGTAATCGTCCTTGAGCTTGCCGCTTTGGGCGTGGGACAGCACAAGGCGTGTCATCGCGCGTGACAGCGGCAAGCCCAGCGTATGGCCTTCCAGGCAGGCGGACAGCAGCACGACCAGCGGCAGTTGCGCCGCCTCGACGTGATGCAGCCAGTGATGCTCCCGCCGTTCGGCCGGCAGCCAGTGCAGCAGTTGGGCGGACAGCGGGGTGAGCATCGACATCGGCGCCATCTGGGGCCCCTTGGCCAGCCCGCCCTGCTGACGCAGACGGCTCAGCAGCCCCTCGCACCACTCCGGCTCCCGGGAGACGGACAGCGCGTCGATCCAGCCGCGGGTGAGGGATTCGGTCCAGTCGCCGGCCGCGGCCCAGTCCAGCAACTCGCTCACGGCCAGTCCGGTGTGACGGGGCCACCAGGTGACCGGTACCTGACGCACCAGTTGGTACAGCCACCAGCCGCGTTCACCCAGGCTGTCGTTCTGCGGGCGGGTGATGGTGATCTGGTCGGCCTCCCAGGCGGGGTCGATGGTGGCGGGGGCGTCCAGGTGCCAGCGACCGATGGCAGAGGCAGAGGCAGAGGCAGAGGCCGAGCCGGAGCCAGAAGCAGATGCAGATGCAGATGCAGATGCAGAGGCAGAGGCAGACCCGGAGCCTGACACGGCGCCGGCTGCGGAGGTGGAGGCGGCCTCGGACCCCGGACGGCGGCTGAGCAAGGCCGCCATCCGCGCTTGCGCCCGGAGGCTGAAAGCCGAGCCGTCCACTTGTGCCAGCAGCTGTACGGCCATCTCGCGGACATCGCGGCTGCGGTCGCTGCGGCAACGCTCCAGCAGTGTTTCGTCTTCGGGGCCGAGGCGCGTCTGGAGCACCGCCAGCAGGTCCGCCCGTTCCTTGGCGGGCAACTCGGGCAGCGCCTGCGCAAGACGCTCGCGAGCGGCCGCCGGGTCGCTTTGCCGCTCCTGATGCAGAAAGGCGCGGCGCTGGTCGAGCGTGCCGTCTGTCCAGTGGTGCGGCTGGGGTTCGTCGCCGGAGGCACCGGCGGCGAAGCGCCAGTCGTCCCGCCGTGCGGCCAGCCAGCGGCCGCGTTCATCCAGCACGCGCAGCAGCGAAGGACGCAAGGCCGTTGAGCGGCGCCCCTGATCGAGTGCTTGCGGCAGCAGGGATGTCGGCAGCCGGTAACCCGCGTCCGCCAGGGTCTGGAACAGATGCTGATGCAACTGGGCGAAGTTCTCGTGCAGCGCCCAGCGCATCAGCTCATGCAGTGCGGCGGGCGCCGGCGGGCGAGTGTCTTCCGCGGCAGGGCGCGCGGCGAGGTCGGCCGGTGTCAAAGCCATCGAGGGGCGGGCACCTGCCAGCGCACAGGGGGCCAGGACGGCGGCGGTCCGGAGCACGCGCAAGGCGGCGTCGTTGGTGCCCTGCGCAGCCTCGGCGGCACACAGGCCCACATCACCCGGCCAGACGGGCAGATCGCCGCTGTGCTTGTCGGTGCCGACCATGACGGCGGGCAGCAAGGGGGTCCAGACACTCATGCTGCGCTCCGTGTCCAAATCGGCACCGGCGAATCACCGGACCAGGCGGTGAGAGGACGGAAGTGGTCGCCGTCCCATTCGCCAGCAATCGTCATCGGATGGCCGCCGGAGGCGGCGAGCAGCAGCCAGCGGTCGTCGGCGCTGAGGAGGGCCGGGAGGGCGAAGGCAGGTGTGAGGGCGTCGGTGGCCGAGGTGGTGTCCTTGGCAGTGGTGGCAGTGGTGGCGTCGGTGGCATCGCTGGCCTTGGTGGCCTTGGAAGCGTTCGAGGTCCTGCTATGCGACCGGGCGACGGGCGCGATCAGCGGCCCCGCTACATCGGACAGCAGGAAGATCGCATCGGTCAGCACCATGGGGTGCAGCAGAACAAAGGGGTTGGACGCAACACGCTCAGCCACACGTCGCCATTCCGAGGCCCAGGGGTCGCCCAGCGGGACATTGGGCGACGACGCCTGATTCAGTGCAGTCGCGTCGCCCCCAGCGGCCACGGCCACCGCTACTCCCGCCGCTGGTCCGACCTTAGATCCCGCCGTAGGTCCCCCCGCTGGTCCCACCGTAGATCCCGCCGCTGGTCCCTCCGCGGATCCCATCGCCAGTTGCGACGGCGTCAGGGCCATGGGCTTCAGGCTCAGCACATCCGCGCCATCCAGTCGTTCCACAACCAGTGCCCGCATCGGGGCCGCGCCGGGAAAGTCCGCCACGGTGGCGGTCACCGCCGTCCCGGGCGCCCACAAGCCGTTGAAGCCACGTCCGCCGTGCGCATGCTCCAGCAGCCACACACGGCGGCCGGTCGTTTCACCATGCAGCCAGACGCGTCGCTCCATGAGACGCCCTTCGCGCTCTTCGGTGATGACGCCCAGCACGATCATGCGGTCCTGCCAGGGCGTGGACGTCGCCAGCACGTCGGCCTGCTCGACCGGCCAGCCGCACACCGTGCGCAGATCCGCCTGGATGGCTTCTGGCAAAGAGGTGCGGCGCCCGATCGCTTCCACAGCCAGTTGAAGCAGACCCAGGCGGCTGAGCATGCGCTCCGGCCAGTCGGGCCCTTGTCGCCAGACGTCCGCGGCGGCGGTCAGCCGTTGACCCAGTCCGGGCGCCTGCGCATCCACCATGCGGGCAGCCATCGTGTGCCAGCCTTTGAGGGCGGCGGCATCCAGGGTGGCGAAGCCCCGGGCCACGTGGTCATTCAGCCAGCGCTGCAGTTCCTGGGCGGCCGCTTCGATCCGCTGCCATCGCTGCGCCTGGCGTTGACGCGCCGGGGTATCGGCAGACGCGTCGGCACCGAGGGGAATGCCATTGCCGCCGCCGGCCGCTTCGGCGCCCGATGCGCCGTCCACAGCCTCGCCGCCCTCCTGCCGCGCTGCCTGCGCCGAAGCGCGACGAACCGCCTCACGATCCCGCTCTTCCTTTTTCTCGGCCCGCTCGCTGCGCGAGGCCAGCCACTCTGCCACCCAGGCGGGCGCGTCCGTGGCGGTGAAGCTGGCAGCGGTCTGGACCCGCATCAGCAGCAGGGCCAGGCCATGCTTGCAGGGGAACTTGCGGCTGGGGCAGGAGCATTTGAAGGCCGGACCACTCAGGTCCACCTGCGTTTGATACGGCTTGGACCCGCTGCCCTGGCATTCGCCCCAAAGCGCCGCGTCATTGGCACCCAGCAGTGGCCATTTGGCCGGCGAGGTCAGCCCGCGGGCGGCCTTGGCCGATGACTCGTCCGGCGCCAAGGCCAGCACTCCCTCCATGGTCAGCGACATGCTGGCCCGCTCCCGTTTGATTTTCGAATGACGGGCAGTCTAGCCAAGTTCCAGCGGGGTCCCATGTGTCCAAAGTCGCAGGGCCGGACGAAGCGCTCCAGGTCCCGGGCGTTCGGCGTTCGGCGTTCGGCGTATGGGCGTATGGGCGTGTGCGTATGGGCGCCCGGCGCAGTCGCGACCAGGGAATGTGTCCATCGGTGACTGCCGACTGTCTTGCCGGCCCTTGGTAACGCTAGTCTTCATTACGCTTCCTCACACATCCACTGATACCGGTATCAACGCCGTCAGCGAACATGCGGACCGCTTGCAGGACCCGTGAGCGTCCTGGGCCAACAGCGGAGGATCCATGTACAAGATGAAAACCCTGGCGGCTTGCCTGGGGCTCGCCGGCCTGTGCGCCAGCGCGGCCCATGCCGCCCTGCCTGCTTCGTTCAGCTATACGGTCAACAACCGGTGGAGTGGCGGCTACTGCGCCACCGTCAAGGTGACCAATCCCAACCCCACCGCCATCACCTGGAGCGGCACGCTGCCGATCGAGGGCAGTGTCAGCAATGTCTGGAATGCGGAATGGAGCGCAAAGGGCTCTCTGCTCACGCTGCAGGGCATTGGATGGAATCGGACCCTGGCGCCGCTGGGCAAGAATGAATCGGTGGGCTTCTGCGCGACGACCACCGCCGCTGCGCCAACACCCGCGCCCACACCGGCACCTGCCCCCGCGCCGACGCCCACCCCGTCTCCGTCTCCGTCCCCTGCCCCCAGCCCGGCCCCATCGCCCGCTCCGGCACCGGCCCCCACACCCGCGCCTGCCCCGGCACCAACGCCCGCGCCCGCGCCGATCCCTGCGCCTGCGCCCTCACCGGCACCGACGCCAGCGCCCGCTCCAGCTCCCACCCCCGCGGTGGTGGACGCAGGCACCACCCTCACCAACTGGTACACCGGCACGCCCACCGCCCCCGCGGTCACGCCGGGCACCTGGCGCGCTGGCGGCCCCAATCCGGAGCAGGCGGCGTTCAAGCTGGTCAAGGAAAGCGCCCACTTCGCCTTCTACTCGGACGAGACGCTCTCCGACGCCGACCTGACCCTGGCGGCCAACACCCTGGAGAACACGGTGTGGAAGTCGCTCTTCGGCGCCGGCCTCTACATGCCGGAGCCGTTCTTCAACAAGGCGGACAAGATCAAGCCCGCCATCCACATCCACTCCGGCTGGGGGCTGACCGGCGGCGCCTGGGTTGATAGCGCCCGCAATCTGCACATGGGCATGTGGATCGCGCCCGCCGCGCTGAAGGACCACTGGGGCCTGACCCATGAGTTCACCCACGGCTGGCAGTCCTGGGCCGGCAACAACGGCGGCATGGCCTGCAACAGTGCGAACACCTGCGGCTGGATCTTCGAGAGCCACGCCAATTTCACGCCGCACCAGTTGCCCGAGTACAAGAGCGATGTGCACTGCTCCGAGATGCTGCCCAATGCGCCGCATCTCTACCTCGGCTCGACTCGCGACCGCTACTGCAACTGGCAGTTCATGGAATACCTGAAGGACCGCTACGGTCCTGAAGCCGTGACCCAGATCTGGACCACGGCCGGCGCGGATCCGTTCACCAACATCCAGAAGGCCCGCGGCTGGAGCGTCTCGCAGCTCAACGACTTCTTTGGTGAATGGGCCCTGCACAACGTGACCTGGGACTACAAGGCCACGCCGGACGCCTTCCGCAACAGCTACGGCAACATCACGCTGACCGACAAGGCCGAGCGCATGCGGCGCCTGATGCCGCTGGAAGCGCTGGACAGCAGCTGGACCACCAACCGTCGCTTCGTCTCGCCCTACTACGGCTCGCCGCAGCGCTTCGGCTACAACGTGGTGCGCCTTTATCCGGAGGCTGGCGCAACCACGGTGACGGTCAAGTTCCGCGGCATCGACCAGACCGGCACCAACGCCGATTTCCGCTGGGGCCTGGTGGCCACCAATTCGCAGTTCACCTCGTCGCGCTACAGTGCGCTGCAAAAGGGTCTGGACGGCGAGCTGACCTTCAAGGTCAGCACCGGTGAGCCGCTGTTCCTGGTGGTGACGGCCACGCCGACGGTGTTCAAGAGCATCACCTGGGATCAGGCCTATGGCTCGATCCCCCGCTATCGCTACATGGTGGAGATGGCCGGCGCCTGGCCCCAGGGCTTCCAGGGCGGCAAGCGGGACCTGTGCCCCACCGGCACGGCCCGCCACAGCAATGGCGGCGGCTGCGCACCGACCTCCACACCGACCACCGTCTACGTGGGTCCCTACGCGACCATTCTTCCGGGCGGTCGCGCCATCGGCAACGCCCGCATCGAGGACCAGGCCATCGTGGTGAACGGCACGGTGTCGGACAACGCGATCGTCGGCGGCCTGAGTGTCATCGGCATGAGCGGCAGCCCGTGGGGCAACAACAGCTTCACCGTCAGCGGTTCGGCGCAGGTGCGCACCACCTTCTATCCGCTGGGCTTCTTCGAGGCCAACCAGGGCGCGTCCGGCACGCTGAACCTGCACGGGGATGTGGAATACCGCGGCGTGGGTCTGAACCTTGGCAGCGGCTACCGCTCCGGGTTTGTGGACACCAGCTCCAACGTGGGCCTGTCCACCGATGTGAACCCGAAGACGACACCGGTCTGGCGGCCTTGATCGGCGCCTGATGCCGAAGGCGTCGGCCCGCCGGGTCGGCGCATCACAGCAGGGGGAGCGGAAGCTCCCCCTTTTTTATGGCTGCATCGGATCTTGATGGGCGCGCGTCCTGGCCCATCCGCGAGTGACGCCTCAGCGGGCGAGACCGGGATCCGGCGTCTGCGTGCAACCGCCCGGCTTCACCACACGCTGGGTGGACGCCGGGTGTTTGCGCAAACCGCCAGCGGGGCCGCCCGCAGGACGGATCGGCCGCAGCACGAGATTGCCCAGGCAGTTGGGACAGTGGCCCTGCAGCACGCCGTGGGTGCAGTCCGGGCAGTAGGTGCATTCATAGCTGCAGATGTAGGCCGCGTCGGTCGGGCCGAGATCGGTGTCACAGCATTCGCAGTTGGGGCGCAGGTCGAGGATGGCCATGGGAGTCCTGAAGGCGGCGAGAGGGTGATGCACGGGGAATCCCGTGAAGTGTGCCTCACCCGTCCCTCGAAGCCGCGACAGTCGCGGGCGCCGGGGTGTGTCCGGTTCGATGCACGCGGAAACGAAGAAGAAACACGGCGTTAATGGCGTGACGCGTCCGAACCGTGCCGTCGCGCAGATCCCGGCGGGCGATCGGCGCCCCGTCCCCACTGGCAATCGCCCGGTCCATCGCGCCCCGGGGCTGCATCGGCCGGCAGCGTCGCGATCACCGCCGATCCTGAAACCGCTTTCCGCCGCTTACCAATCGGCAACACCGGTTGCACCGCTGCGGGGCGCCCGCTCCGAATAATGCGCCTCGCCCGGGGATGCACCCGCCAGCGCTCTGCATGTGTCCGCAGAGCCCGCCGTGCCACCCACCCCGGGACCTGGCCTGACCGCGATCCCCGCGAGGCCCCCAGTTACGTCCCTGTCCCAAGGAGTCTCCATGACCGTGTCCACCTTGCGCCCGTCTGGCGCGTCCAGCACCCTGCGGTTGCATCCCCTGTCCCTGTCGCTGGCCCTGGCTGGCCTGCTCGTGGGTTGCGGCGGCGGCAGCACTGGTGACGCCAGCGCGGAAGAGGCCCGTCGTGCCGGCTCCGGCTCTGGCGGCTCGGCGGCCACCACGGCCCAGGTCTGCCTGTTCGAACACGTCAACTACAGCGGCGCCAGCCTCTGCCTGACCAGCAGCACCACCTGGATCGGCCGCTCGTGGAACGACCGGGTCTCCTCGCTGAAGGTGCCCGCCGGCTACAAGGTGGAGCTGTTCTCCGACATCAACTACGGCGGCCGCGTGCTGACCGTGACCGGCGACACCACCAGCCTGGTGCCGCTGCGTTTCAATGACGTCGTCTCGTCGGTGCGCATCACGCCGATCAAGGTGACCCCGCCGCCCGCACCGGCGCCTTCGCCGGCCCCGTCGCCTTCGCCCGCGCCGTCCCCAGCGCCTTCTCCGTCGCCCGCACCCGCCCCGGCACCGACCCCGCCGACCAGCAATGCCGTGCTCTCGTCGGTGCAATTCGCCCAGTCGATGCTCTACGGCAGCAACGACGACCAGCTGGTGCTGGTCTCCGGCAAGCCCGCCCTGCTGAAGGCGAACGTGACCGCACCGGCCTCGCCCTCGACGATGCCGGTCGTCACCGCGAAGGTTGAGAACACGGTGGACGGCACCAGCCGCGACCTGACGCTCACCGCCCCGCGCCGCGGCATTCCGACCGCCGTGCCGGCCGTGCCGTCGTTCGACGACTCCTACACCGTCACCGTCCCGGCCGAGCTGGTCAAGACCGGCCTGAAGGTCACGGTGACCGTGGCCGGCGTGGGCAGCCAGACCTTCACGCCGCGCATCGGTGGTGGCACGGCCATGCGCTTCATCCCCATCTCGGTGAAGATCGCCGGGACCAGCGGCCAGCTGCCGGTGGACCAGACGGCTCACCTGAAGGCGCTGTTCCCGGTCGCCACCGTGACGGGCCAATCGCACCCGGCCTATGTGTCCACCCGCGTGACGGCCATGCCGACCACCGAAGACCAGTGGAGCGACGCCTTCGGCAAGATCCTGGGCGAGCTGTCGGACCTGCACGCGCTGGAACGTGCTGCCCGCCACGACTACTACTTCGGCTTCATTCCCAAGCGCACCTGGGGCCTGGCGGGCCTGGGCTACATGCCCGGCAACTCGGCTGTCGGCTTCGACATGCCCAGCGCACCGGACACCGTGCGTGACGTGGTGGCCCACGAACTGGGTCACAACTTCTCGCTGCCGCATGCGGCCTGCGGCGGTGCCGGTTCGCCCGATCCGAAGTATCCGTATCCGGACGCCAACCTGGGCAAGCCGGGTCGCTACATCTGGAGCTTCCTGTCCGACACCAACAGCTTCTACGATCCGCGCCCGACCGATCGGCACGACATCATGAGCTACTGCGGTGGCGTGGTCTTCTCCGACTACAACTACCGCCTGATGCAGACCTTCCTGACGCCGGCTGACGGCCCGACGACCAAGGCCGCTTCGGTGACCAATGCGCCGGACCAGGACGTGCTGCTGATCAGCGGCAGCATCCGCGGCAAGCAGATCGAGATCAATCCGGTGAAGACGCTGGTGTCCAAGCCGGAAACCTCGACGGGTCCGTATGTGCTGCGTCTGCAGACGGTGGGCGGTCAGATCATCGACTACCCCTTCACGCCAATGGCGCTGGACCACGAAGGCGAGATGCTGCACTTCCGCGTGCTGGTGCCGAAGGTGGACAACGTCGGCAGCATCAGCGTGCTGCGTGATGGCAGCGTCCTGACGCAAGTGGCGGCCCGCGCTGCCAACGTCCGTCAGCGTGCACTGGCCGCAGGCACGACCCGCTCGGTGGTGCAGGTCCAGGAAACGCGCGGCCAGGCCGTGCTGCGCTGGGATGCGGAAGCCACGCCGTTCCTGAGCGTCACCTGGACGGACGGCAGCCGCCGCCTGAACCTGGCCCAGGACCTGAAGGGCGGTCAGGCCACGCTGGACACCAGCGCCCTGCCGGCCGGTGGCCGCTTCGAGCTGATCGTGTCGGACGGCCTGAACGCACAGCGCGTCGAACAGGCTCGTTGAGCGGACCCAGGCGCCTGAGCCCATTGGGGCCTCAGGCGTCGGGCGTCGGCGCTCAGACGTCTCCGCTCAGGCGGACAGCAAAGGCCCTTCCGGGCGCCTCCGATACGGAGGTAGGCCGGGAGGGCCTTTGTCATGGGCGCTTCAGCCTCGCGGGGTCAGCGCGGTTTCAGCGCAGGGTCAGCGAGGACGTCCCGAAGATCAGCTGCTGGGCCATCGGGCGCCCGATGAAACGTTCCGGAAAGATCGGGGCAATCGCACTGGCCTGCTCCAGCCGCTGGAGCTGATCGTCGGTGAAGCGAAGATCCAGCGCGCCGAGGTTGTCCAGGGCCTGCGCCGCCGTACGGGCGCCGATGATCGGCGACACGACCGCCGGGTGACGCAGCGTCCATGCGATCGCCACCTGCGAGGCGGACGCCTCCATCTCACGCGCCACCTCCCCCACCACCGCTGCGATGTCCAGCGCGCGCTGGTTCAGATGGCCGGTCGAGGCGATCACGCCCTTGCGGCTGCTGGAGACCTCCGCGCCGTTCTCATCGGAGAGGTCGGCCGCGCTGTACTTGCCGGTCAGGATGCCGCCGCCCAGCGGCGACCAGGGCAGCACCCCCAGCCCCAAGGCCTGCGCCATCGGCATCAGCTCATGTTCCACCGTGCGCTCCACCAGGCTGTATTCGATCTGCAGAGCCACCAGGGGCGACCATCCGCGCAGGTCCGCCAGCGTCTGCAGTTCAGCCACTCGCCAGGCGGGCGTGTTGCAGATGCCCAGATAGAGCACCTTGCCGGCGCGCACCAGATCGTCCAGAGCGCGCATCACCTCATCGGGCCGCGTCGTGAAGTCCCAGGCATGCACATACAGCAGGTCGATGCGATCGGTGTCCAGCTGGCGCAGGCTGGTCTCCACCGACCGGACCAGGTTGAAGCGGTGATTGCCGCCCGAGTTGATGTTGGCCGGGTCCCGGGCCATCGTGTACTTCGTTGCGAGGATCAGCCGGTCACGGATCGGCTTGGCAAATCGTCCGAGGATCTGCTCGGAAGCGCCGTTGGTGTAGTTCACCGACGTGTCGATGAAATTGCCGCCCCGCTCGACATAGGCATCAAAGATCCGACGGGCTTCAGCATCGTCGGCGCCCCAGCCCCAGTCGGAGCCGAAGGTCATCGTGCCGAGGGACAGCGGGGACACGCGCAGGCCGGATCGGCCGAGGAGGCGATAGTGGTTCAGGGACATGGTGAGGTCTCCGGAAGGCGCCGTGCGGGCGCGGGTGGAAGGGAAGAAGTTCAAAGCCGTAGCGATGTCTGGATCGCCTGACTGAATTCTTCGTTCCTCACCGTCGCGACGGTTGACCCGCTGGCCGGAATCCTTGCACGATCGTCCGCCCCGATGGATGATGCCGGCCATGAGCACGCTGGAAGCTTTCAAGGACGCCATTGGCCGCCATACGCCGTCCGATGGCACGTTTTCCACGGCCCTTGCGGGGGTGCGGCTGATCCGCTGTTCCGCGCCAACGCTGCCGATGCCGGTGATCTACGAGCCGACGATCTGCTTCGTGGCGCAGGGCCGCAAGCGGGCAGTGCTGGGTGACACCGTGCTGCACTACGACCCCGCCAGCTTCCTGGTGGCCACCGTCGGCCTGCCGGTGACCGGCACCGTCATCGAGGCCACCCTGCCCCAGCCCTATCTGAGCGTGCAGCTGGACCTGGACCGGCCGGAGCTGGGCGAGCTGGCGCTGCGGCACGGACGGGCTCCGGCTTCCGCGGAAGTGACGCAGGGACTGCGGCTGGGAGAGATGTCCGACCCGCTCCTGACTGCCGTGACCCGGCTCATCCAGTTGCTGGATACGCCGGAGGATGTCGAGGCACTGGGCCCGCTGGCGATGCGTGAGCTGCTATACCGGCTGCTGACCGGGCCGATGGGGCCGACCATCCTGGCAATCACGCAGGCCGACAGTCGGCAGAGCCAGATTGCGCGGGCCATCGTCTGGATCCGGGAGCATTACCGGCAGCCGTTCCGCATCGACGATGTGGCGGACATTGCGGGCATGAGCCGCTCGACCTTTCACGACCACTTCAAGGCCGTCACCGCGATGAGCCCGCTGGAGTTCCGCAATCAGCTGCGGATGCAGGAAGCGCGGCGGCTGATGGTCAGCGACGGACTGGATGCGGCGCGCGCCGGCTTCAGCGTGGGCTACGAGAGCCCATCGCAATTCAGCCGCGACTATTCGCGCCTGTTCGGGCGGGCGCCTGCGCAGGATGCGCGGCGGCTGCGGGTCAGTGGATTGGGTTGATGGCCCGGGCCCGCGCCGCTATCCGGTGGTGCGAGGGGTCATCTGCTCCGCCAGGAAGTCCAGGAAGCACTGGATGCGCGCGGACAGCGGTGTATTGCGGTAGTACACCGCGTGCACCGGTTGCAGCACCTCCACCGTGTCCTTGGCCAGCACCTGCACCAGGGCGCCGCTGTGGCGGTCCACCTGCGTCATGAAATCCGCGAGGCAGGCGAGACCCTGACCCGCCAGCGCCAGCTGCCGCACCGTCTCGCCGCTGGAGGCCTTCACCGTGGGGACGATCTCGAAGCTGGTGTCCTGGCCATGGCGCAAGGGCCACTGGTTGAGCGTCTCCGGCTGGGTGAAGCCGATCAGCGAATGCCGCGCCAGATCGGCCACCTTGCGCGGGCGGCCATGCGCCTCCAGATAGCCTGGTGCCGCCAGCACCCGCAGCCGGTAGCAGCCCAGAGGGCGTGCATGCAGCGTTGAATCCCGCAACTGACCGATGCGCAGAGCGACATCGGTGCGCTGCTCGATGAGGTCGATGATGTTGTCGCTGCTGTGCAGCTCCAGCTCGATCTCCGGAAACTGCGCCCGAAACGCCCCCACCATCGGTACCACCACATGGAGCATGAAGGGCGAGGCGGCATTGACCCGCAGGCGACCCGCGGGGCGCTGGTGGCGGATGGTCATCTGATACTCCGCAGACTCCACGGCCGCCAGGATGTCCCGCGCATGGGTCAGGAACACCGCGCCCTCTTCGGTGAGCTCCAGCCTGCGGGTGGTGCGCCGCATCAGCGTCGTGCCGAGCTTGGTCTCCAGACGGCCGAGCGCGCGGCTGATGCCGGAGACGGTCTGGTCCAGATGCTCGGCGGCGGCGGTGATGGAGCCGCTGTCGATCACCGTGGTGAAAGCCAGGAGCTCTTCGAGGCTGATCTTCATCGCTGATCCATCGCTTGATGCATTGTTGCCTGCGGGTCAAAGGTATTGTGCCCGCTCACGGCTTTTTCGGAATCAATCGTTTCCTCACACTCCAGCCTGACATCTTCCCTGGAGTGATTTCATGCCTCTGGCTCTCCTCGCGCTGACGCTCAGCGCCTTTGCCATCGGAACGACCGAGTTCGTGATCGTTGGCCTGATTCCCACCGTGGCGGCGGACCTGGGCGTCGGCCTGCCCTCAGCCGGCCTGCTGGTCAGCCTCTATGCGCTGGGGGTGGCCGTGGGCGCCCCGGTGCTGACGGCGCTGACCGGCAAGGTGCCGCGCAAGACACTGTTGCTGTCGCTGATGGCGCTGTTCACCGTCGGCAACCTGATGGCGTGGCGATCGCCCGGGTATGAATCGCTGGTGCTGGCGCGGGTGCTGACCGGCCTGGCGCACGGCGTGTTCTTTTCCATCGGCTCGACCATCGCCACCAGCCTCGTGCCCAAGGATAAGGCTGCGAGCGCCATCGCCATCATGTTCACCGGCCTGACGGTGGCGCTGGTGACCGGCGTGCCGCTGGGCACCTTCATCGGCCAGCACTTCGGCTGGCGCGCGACCTTCCTGGCTGTGTCCGCTTTGGGCGTCATTGCCATGATCGGTAGCGCCGTGTTCGTGCCCAACCGCCTGCGCCATACGCCGCCGGCTTCGCTGGCGCAGCAAGCCCGGGTGCTTGCAGAGCCTCGTCTGCTGCTGGTGTACGCAAAGACGGCCATCGGTTATGGCGGCACCTTCATCCCCTTCACCTTTCTGGCGCCGATCCTGCAGGACATCAGCGGCTTTGCGCCCAGCTCGGTGGCGTGGGTGATGCTGGTCTACGGGATCTCGGTGGCGGTGGGCAATCTGTGGGGCGGCAAGCTGGCGGACCGGATGGGGCCGATCCGGGCGCTGCAGATCATCTTCGCCCTGCTGGCCGCGGTGCTGATGCTGCTGAACTTCACCGCGCCATATCCGTGGCTGGCGGTGGGGACGGTGCTGCTGTGGGGCGCGGTCGCGTTTGGCAATGTGCCTGGGCTGCAGGTGTATGTGGTGCAGCAGGCGGAGCGGGTGGCACCGCAGGCAGTGGACGTGGCGTCTGGTCTCAACATCGCCGCCTTCAACCTGGGCATCGCCGGGGCGGCCTGGGCAGGCGGGCTGATCGTGACGCATCTGGGTTTGATGCACACGCCGTGGATCGGCTCGCTGGTGGTGATGGTGGCGCTGGCGCTGACGACCTGGAGTGGAGCGCTGGACCGGCGCAGTGGGGTGGCGATGCGGTTCAGCGGGCCGCGGCCGGTGGGGCATTGAGTCATTCCTGCGCCCATTCCTCCGTCAATTCCTCTGCCAACGCATCGACAAAGCTTCTCACTTTGTGCGGAATGAAACGGGCCGCTGGATAGACCGCGTGGATGTCCAGCGAAGGCGTCTGCCAATGCTTGAGCAGTGGCACCAACTGTCCCGATGCGATCTTTCGTTCAAACACAAAATCCGGCCCATAGGCCAGGCCGACACCTGCAGCGGCGATTTCCGCGAGCAACTGGACATTGTTGGCACTGACCGCGCAGTGCCCTTGCAGCGGATGAACCCGCCCATCCGGCCCTGTGAGCGTCCAGTCTTGCGGGGAGACGCTCTGGCTGAACACCAGGCGGGGCACACCGTCAACGTCAGACGGATCCCGGGGTTCCCCGTGACGCGCAATGAATGCAGGCGATGCGCACAGCAGCAACCGGCAGCGTCCCAGCCGGCGGACCACCAGACTGGGATCCGTGAGACGACCAATGCGGATGGCCACGTCGATCTCCTGGGTGATCAGATCCACATATCGGTCGTCCAGGGACAGATTCACATGAACTGCCGGGTGGTTCGCCGCATACCGCGCGAGCATGCCACCCAGCCTGGACACCGCAAACTCGGTGGGAACGGCCACTCGCAAGGTCCCGCTCACCTGCTGTTGATCATTCCCGGCCTCGCGCTGGGCTTCGTCAAATTCCGCAAGGATGCGTCGGGATCGGATGAGAAACGCTTGCCCGGCTTCGGTAAGCGACAGCTTCCGTGTGGTTCGGTGCAGCAGTCGTGCGCCAAGCTGGCTTTCGAGGGCGCTGACGTGTTTACCGGCGACGGCAGGTGCCAGATTGGATCGTCGTCCTGCAGCGGCGAGACTGCCCTCATCCACCGCGGCCACAAAAAGTGCCATGCTGAAAAGTCTGTCCATGGATTCGATCTGAATGGGAGCGAGTGCCGACCCGGAACGCCGGATTATCAACACAGGTCAAGCGAATGAAGATGGCGACGTCACGACACGTACGCCAGGGAACCCTTGGCGGAAGATCCATTCCAACTGGAGTTCATCCCTTGAAAATTCAGACCAACGGCATCCATCTGCATGTCACTCAAAGCGGGACGGCCCATCGCGCGCTGGTGTTTCTTCACTACTACGGCGGCAGTTCCCGCACCTGGGGCTCTGTCATTGAAGCGCTGTCTGGCGGATTCCGCACCGTCGCGCTTGATCAGCGGGGCTGGGGACGATCCGAGGCTCCTGCAAATGGATATCGAATGCAGGATCTCGCCGACGACGCGCTCGGCGTCATCGAAGCGCTCGGCTTGAAGCACTACGTTCTTGTCGGTCATTCCATGGGCGGCAAGGTCGCGCAGTTGCTGGCGTCGCGCCGCCCTGCGGGTCTGGAGGCTGTCGTACTGGTGGCGCCCTCTCCGCCGTCCCCCATGGTGCTTTCTCCTGATCAGCAATCCGTCATGGCTGGTGCGTACACCTCGCCGGAATCCGTGATGTGGGTGGTGGACAACGTCCTCACAGACTCGCCGCTCTCGCCCGCCGTCAAGACGCAGGTCATTGAGGACAGTCTGGCAGGAGCCCCGCAGGCCAAGCAGGCGTGGCCGGAAACGGGAATGGCCGAGGACATTACTGCAGCCGTTGGCGCGATCGCTGTGCCGGTGCTTGTCCTCTCAGGCGACGGGGATCAGGTGGACCGCACGGACACTCTGAAGCAGGAATTGATGCCTCGGATTCCGGGTGCGCAATTGAAGGTCCTTCCGCGCGTCGGCCACCTGCTGCCACTGGAAGCGCCGCTTGAAGTTGCTTCAAGCATTTCGGACTTTTTGCGGGCAATCGGCACAGGCTCGTAAGACCACAGTCGGCACCGTTGCGATTGACCCGCTTGCCATGGATGTGCAATTGACGTCGCCTGACGTCTCTTGACGGCCGGGAGGACTACGCCGCAAGCGCGGTCACCGCGGGACGTAACGCTTCCGACAACGTCCCACGATCCCAGCCCGCCAGTTGTTGAAGCGACGTCTCCCGGCCCAGCCGCCGTGCGGCCAGGAGGCCGACGTAGTACCCGATCCGTGACGGCCAGGGGCCATGGCCGCCCATGTCGAAGAACGGTTGGGCGTCGGAAGGCGTCGTGCTGTCCCAGACGTCCAGCAGTGAGGCGGCGGCCCTGCGCAGCGTGGCCGCATCGGCGGCAGCGAGCTTCTCGTCATCCAGCAACACCTGAGCCAACGACGCACCGGGATTCAACTGCTCACTGGCATAGGTCGCCAGGCCTTCAATCCAGAGCGATTCATGCACCGGTGTCCGGGTGTCCAGACTGATTCGCGGTGCGCGTTGCGCGTGGTAGCAGTGAAAGAACTCGTGGGCGAACAGCACGGCCGGATCAGCACCGGTGCCGTGCCATCGCTGGATGCCGTCTGGCCCGAAGAACAAGGGCAGTGGCGCGTTCGGACCCTGTGACTCCAGATGGGCATCAAAGCTGAACAGGGACGGCAGCAGCCAGACCGGAGACGCATCCACTTGGAAGTCAGGCAGTGCGCGCTGAAAGCGACTGCGCTGGCTTGCATGGAGCGCGGGGAACTGGCGATGCAGTTGCCGGACGTCCTCGGCCATTGCATCGAACTTGGGCAACCAACGGCGTACCCGTTCTGGCGTGACACTGAGGCCCGCCGCCCGATACGCGTTTGAATGAGGGGTGAAGAAGTCCGCAATCAGCCGCTGGACACGCAACTCCATGTCCTCGGACCGACTGCCGTCGTAGGCCTTCCAGAATGCCGGCATCAGGTCGTTGAAGCCCGCCGGTGCCGCTTCTGACTGAGCCTGTGCCGCAGCGATGGACAGGGATGGAGTGACCGGAATGGTCGCCCAGACGGCAGCCCATTGAAGCCAGCGGCGACGAGGCGGGTCAAACGGCTTCATGGGCGGTCCAGGTGTGGGAGGTGGACCCCATTGTGTGCTTTGCCGCGCGGATTTATGTGGAGATTCCGATGGACATGTCGCCCAGCCTCGGATCCACCGAAAACGAGACCTGTCCCCAAGGGAATCGGGCCACTGCACGGGCCCGGTGGGTGGACGTCGGCCACACCCCGGACTTCTTTGCAAAGCGCTTCACCATCCGGCTGGTGAGAATGGAATCGGGGAACTCTTCTTCGTCGAAGAGGATGGCAGCCGACGAAGTTTGTCCCTCCTCCTTCACGATCACGAGCGTCGCAGGGAGATCGAGATAGCGAACCCGCCATTGCGAGCGGCTGGCGGCGACATCCTCGCCCACGGTCCAGAGCCGGTCACCGTTCAACCGCACGATTCCTTGGGCAAGATCAATCTCGATTTGCATGGGCTGGGTCGATCCGCTCAGCCCCGCACGAACCACACCTTCGAGATGCCTTGCTCGGTGACCTCATAAATGGCGGCGACGTCCAGCGGTGCCCCCGGCACACCGGTCACCCATTCATGGTCGATGACCTTGTTGCCAAACACCATTCGATTCACCAGCTTGGCGTGCAGGTCCGGCAGGTTGAACCGGTTGTCCCGGTAATGCTGACGGAGCGCTTCGCGGCCCACCAGCGTGGGTTCGGGATTGGAGAGGGTGTAGACCACGACATCGTCGGTGTACTCCGCCACGAATCGATCGAGGTCCCGATCGTTGTAGGCGTCCAGTTGGCGTTGGGCGAATGCTGCGGGATCGAATGACGATGACATGGCCGGTGCACATAGCGAGTGAGGGCAGATGCGGATGCTAACCTCAGCCGCGGGACACTTTTTCACCCTTGGACTCGTCGGGCTGTCCTCACCATTTCGGCCCGGAGAACAGCACGGAGCTGAGACATTCAAAGTTTCGCTCTGCAAATCCAAACGACACCTTGCCCCAAGGCTCGGTGGTTGAGTAGTAAGTCTCTTCGTCAAGAGACCCGCCTCGCGGATGACCGGTCACCACCAGCTTGGGATAGCGCGCAAGCACATCGCGGCGAGCCACACATTGGCCGCCCATCGACAGGCTAAGAAGCCATTGATCCAGCGGCGCCTTTGCCAGGAAGCGGAAGCTGATGGCTTGAATCTGAATGCCCTGGGCCAGTTGCACCGGGCCGCCCTTCAGCGCTGTGGCGTATTCGTTCGTGATGCGCTCGTCCTGAATGAGCACCGTCCTTAGCGCTTGCTCCAGTTTCACTTTGTCCAGTGGGGCGCGCGTGGGGATGTCTTCCACCAGCGCCCAGAGGTCGATCGATTGCATGGTGGGGTCGGGAGTATTTGAAGGCATTGAACTCGAACTCTGCGAAACCGCGGCTGTTGTGCAGAACCAGAGGGTGAATGCGAGGCAGCGCAGGACGTGCCGCGTCTCAAATGGGGTTCTCATCAGGTCGGGCCAGACGTGGGAAATCCGTAGAGCTTGAAACCGCCAGGTGCTGCGTGCATTTTTCATCGGTGCGATGGATGTCCGGGAATCATAGGCGCCCAGAGCACCGCATACATTGCGTGGCGGAGCTGATACCGAGGAATGTCTAGACGGCTGAACCGCGGCGCCAGCTAGGAACGCTCGTCGCCAGCTCACCGGGGCCTTGATCGTCGCTGATATGTCGGCGCTTGCCCGCGTCACAGCGGTGCTGCCCCTGGCACGATCCCTCTTCCGTATGACCCCTTCATCGGGATCGCCGCATCGATGCCCTCCCGCCAGACTGAGCACCCCGCCCCTTCGGCGCAACGGTGCTCCCCATGTCCCTCTCCGTTACCCATAGTCGCTCCCTCACCGGCCTGACCGCCGCAGCCGTGGACGTTGAAGTCCACCTGGCCAATGGCCTGCCCAGCTTCACCCTTGTCGGACTCGCCGACACCGAGGTGAAGGAATCCCGCGAACGTGTCCGCGCCGCGCTTCACAGCAGCGGGCTCGAGTTCCCTTCCAACAAGCGCATCACTGTCAATCTCTCTCCTGCGGACCTCCCGAAAGAAGGCGCGCGTTTCGATCTTCCGATTGCGCTGGGTCTGCTCGCCGCGAGCGGCCAAGTAGACGCCCAGCGCCTGCCGGGCATCGAATGCGCCGGTGAGCTGGCGCTTTCCGGTGAGTTGCGCCCTGTTCGCGGCGCCCTCGCCATGGCGCTGGCCTTGCGCGCCAGCGGACTGGCTCGCGAATTGCTGCTCCCTCGCGGCAGCGCCGCCGAAGCCGCATTGATGCAGGGCCTCATTGTCCGCGAAGCCGTGCACCTGCTGGAGATCGTCCAGGCCCTGCAGCCCCACAGCGAGACGTCGCTCACCCGGGTGCTGGTCACACCACCACTGCCCTCGATGGAAGCGCGCGATCTTCGCGACGTCAAAGGTCAAGCCGCCCCGAAGCGAGCGCTTGAAGTCGCGGCAGCGGGGGGCCTGGGTCTCTTGCTGGTCGGACCGCCCGGAACGGGCAAGTCCATGTTGGCCCAACGTCTTCCGGGGCTGCTGCCTCCGATGGAAGAGGCGGAAGCTCTGGAGTCCGCAGCGGTTCTCAGCATCAATGGGCAATTCAGACCGGAACATTGGGCGCAGCGGCCCTACCGGTCGCCGCATCACAGCGCGTCCGCTGCCGCCTTGATCGGAGGCGGCTCGCCGCCTCGTCCCGGCGAGATCACGCTGGCTCATCATGGGGTCCTGTTCCTCGATGAGTTGCCCGAATTCCAGCGCCACGCGCTTGAGGCACTCCGCGAACCGTTGGAGACCGGCCGCATCCACATCGCCCGGTCGTGCCACCAGGCGGAATTTCCCGCGCAGTTCCAGCTGATCGCTGCAATGAATCCCTGCCCCTGCGGCCATCTTGGTCATCCGACCAAGGAATGCCGGTGCAGCGCCGAGCAGATCGACCGCTACCAGGGCCGGATCTCCGGTCCCCTGCTGGACCGAATCGATCTGATGGTGGAGGTGCCGATGCTCGCGCCGCAGGTGCTGGCCGCTGCGGCGGAAGGAGAAGCCAGCCGCAATGTCGCGGCGCGGGTGGCTGCCGCTCGCGCGGTGGCCCTGCGTCGACAAGGCTGCATCAACGCGCAGCTGCCATCCGGCCAGCTGGATCAGCATCTTCATCTGTCCCCGGAAGCGGAGGCGTTGCTGCACAAAGCGGCAACGAGACTCGCCTGGTCGGGGCGCAGCTACCACCGGGTGCTGCGAATGGCCAGAACGGTTGCCGATCTGGCAGGCGCAGCGCAGATCCTGCCGGCGCATGTGTCGGAGGCAATTCAGTGGCGGCGAGCCCTGCCCGGGCGGGAGTGAGGCTTGCAGACGACAGCCCTCCGTGCAAGTTAAAACTGACATCGCGCCCGTTTAGGAGCGTCCATGCCAGTTTTAACTAACACGGCCCTCAAAACAGCGCATTCAGCATCGCTTTCCCCGGTGACGTCGACTGAACCCTCACCGGCGGCATCCGCCGCGGCGTTTGCGAGCCCGGTTCACCGGACTCCGGCCCGGGCCCATCGTCCCCGAGGGCGTCTGCCTGCTGGATATCCATCGCCATTTCCAGCCCGCTCCCCGTGTTGCGCGCCGTCAGCCTCCACCGATGCGCCAATGCAATCTCCCGGCAGATGGAAAGCCCCAGGCCGGCGCCCTCTTCCCGCCGCTCCGGCCCGCGCCAGAACCGCTCGAACATCCGCTGCAGATGCTCCTGCGGCACCCCGGGCCCGCCATCCCGCACGACGAACCGGTCCGCCTGGACCGCCAGCACGACCACACCACCCGGCGGGCTGTGCTGGATCGCGTTCTCCAGCAGGTTCTTCACCAAGGTGAACAGCGCGCCGCGGTCCGCCTGCCACGGCCGCAGGTCGTCCGCCATGCGCAGACCCAGCAGCACGCCATGACGCTCTGCCACACGGCCCATGTAGTCAAAGACCTCCTGCAGCGTGCCACGCGGATCGATCGCTTCCATCCGGTAGTTCTGCGGCTCGCTCACCTCCGCCAGCATGAGCAGTTGCTGCACCTGACGCGCCATGCGGTCCACATCCTCCAGCAGATACCGCCTGCGCTCATCGTCCGGCCCCAGCTCGACCTGGGCGCGTATCAGCGCCAGCGGCGTCTTGAGTTCATGCGCCGCGCTGGACAGAAACTCCTGCTGGGTGCGAAAGCCATGCTGCAAACGATCCAGCGTCTGGTTGAAGGCCTGCACCAGCGGCCGGATCTCGCGCGGATGCACCTCCGCCGACAGGCGCTGGTCCAGCGTCCGCGGCGTGATGCGGCGTGGGGGGGGGGGGGGCGCGCGCCGCGGCGGGGCGGCCGGGCGCCGCGGCGGCGGCGCCCGGCGGAGAAAGAACATCGAGAAAACAACGCCCCACCCCCCCACACCCTTCATCAGCGCTGGCGTGCCAAAGGTGGCGCGCATGCGCATCACGATGCGGTCACTGATGGCCATCTGCAGCCACCAGCGTCCCTGCGACTGCTTCACCGGCATCGTGGCCGCATGCATCGCCACGCCGTCGCGATTCAGCGTGAAGACCTGCCGGTTGATGTCGAACGCAGCACCCTCCGCTGTCAGCGGCGTCAGGTCGCCCCGCTCGGAGCTGTAAGCCACCCGCCCCTGCGCATCCACCACCCGAAGCGTCGCTTCTTCAGACAGGCTGCTGAACAGCCAAGGTTCGATATGCTGATCATCGATGCCCACAGGCCGCCCTTGCGCATCGAGGCGGACGAAGGCTGACACCTCGGACGTCCAGTGCTGAACACCCACATCCAGCAGATGCCGGCTGAACGGCTTGGCCAGCAAGGCCAGCACCAGCGCCAGCAGGGCCATGCTCAGCAGCAGCCCGCCGATGAACATCAACATCAGCCGGGCCCGCAGGCTAGAGGGGCGGATCATCTTCCCGAAGCGCATAACCCTGAGTTCTGATGTTGACAATCTGCAGACGGGACCCGATACCCAGCAGCTTGCGACGCAGCCGGTGCAGCGCCACATCCAGCGCATTGGGCGTGACGGCTTCGGACAGTCCCCACGCCGCGGCCTCCAGCGCGCCGCGGCGAACGGTTCGGCCCTCCTGTCGCACCAGCGAGAGCAGGATCTGCTGCTCGCTCGGCGAGAGGCTGATCGACTCGTCCCCACATCCCAGCCGCCCTTCCTCCATCTGGAGGTGGATGTCCCCGAAGGCGGGACGGTCCGGCTGCATCGCGGCCGGACGTCGCAGCAGCGCTCGCACGCGGGCGACGAGCTCCTCCATCGGGAAGGGTTTGGTGAGGTAGTCGTCCGCGCCGGAGTCCAGGCCCTCCAGCCGGTCGTGCAACGCATCCCGGGCGGTCAGCATGAGGCAGGGCGTGCCAGTCCCCGCAGCTCGCAGACGCCGCACCAGATTCAGCCCATCGCCGTCGGGCAGGCCCCGGTCCACCACCAGCGCCGCATAGTCGATGGCTTGCAGCCCCTGCCATGCAGATTCCAATGACGGAAACACATCCGTCGGAATGCCGGCGGCCTGCAGGCTCTGGCGGACCAGCGCCGCAAGGCGGGCATGGTCCTCGACCAAAGCGATACGGTTCATGCGCTCCGCATCAGAAGCGGTAGAGGTAACCCACCGCCGCGCGTGGCAGATTGCTGCGTTCCACGATCGGGCTGTTGGTCGCTTCCTTCGGCAGATGGGTCACGCCCAGGTCCAGGAAGATCACATGCTGACGCTGGATCGCATAGTCCATGCGCAGCCCCGCCTCCAGCGCCACGCCGGCATCGCCCTGATAGGCGGGACGGCCCGGCAGCGCTTCGCTGGCTCGCACGCCGTAGTAGTAGTCCACCCACTTGCGGTCCATCCAGGCAGCCCCCAGACGAGGCGTGAAGCTCACGGCGCCCATCTGGAACCGCCGGTCCACCTGCAGCTGCAGACGCTGGCTCTTGCTGTGGCTGGAGAGGTCGGTGGTCCATTCCAGGCCCAGATTGGCCACCGGCGTCTGCCAGCCCAACCCCGCGCCGCCCATCAGCCCGCCCTTGCGCTCGGACATGCCGGCCAGCGCCGGAGAATCGCTGCCCTTGTAGCCTTCGGGCACCCACTTGAGCAGCAGACCGCCGGTGAGGCGCTGGTCGGGCGCCAGACTGTAATTCAGCAGCTTGCCCTCGACGGTGGTACCGGCGAAGCGGACATAGCGGTTCTCATAAAACAGCAGCGGCAGGGCGTTGACCTTGCGGTCGGCGTCCAGATAGGCACGTTCGCGCACCCCGACGCCGACACCGACCGCCCATTGGGAGCTGCCACCGGCCAGCCCCTCCGAGGCCGACGGCGAGGCGACCTGCGATTGCGCGCAGACCGCCGGAGCAGCGATGGACAGCACACCCGCCGTCACAGCGCCCGCCAGGGTGGCGAGCGTGGCCCGCATCGGCCTGCGGGCGGGGGCGGGGGCGGGGGCGGTGCGAGTCGGAGAAGAGGTGTCAGAGTTCATGGAATTGAGGGGGTTGGGACTGAGGAGGAGGTCCGGGTGGGAGGGGCATCATCCAATCGCTGCGGATGATCGGCTGGCACAACTTACCGCCGACTTACCTGCGACTGACCTCCGACGGTTCGCGGACGGACCGGGGATTTGCAGGCCCCCGAACTGGATCAGTGACGGGCCAGTCTTGCCCGGTGCTTGTGGACCGTCACAAACTGCTTCTACGCACAAGCTGGAGTTTCGGTTCAGGCGGCAAACACGCCGTCCATCGCCGTAAATCCCTTCACCTCGATCGGATTGCCCGACGGATCCAGGAAGAACATCGTCGCCTGCTCGCCAGGCTGGCCGGCAAACCGGATCTGCGGTTTCAGGACAAATTCCAGGCCTCGGGATTCCAGCCGGTCCGCCAGCGCGCGCCAGGCGGGCATCGGCAGCACCAGGCCCAGGTGCGGCATCGGCACCAGATGGTCCCCCACCCGACCCGTGTTGGTCGTCTTGAAAGGCTCCCCCAGATGCAGCGAGATCTGGTGGCCGAAGAAGTCGAAGTCCACCCAGGTGTCGGTGCTGCGGCCTTCTTCGCAGCCCAGCACGCCGGTGTAGAAGGCGCGGGCCGCGTCCAGGTCATGCACGTGATAGGCCAGATGAAACAGGGCAGGAACTTGCATGGAGGCTCCAGAGGACAGACCGTCATCCTAGCGAATGCGAAGCGCCCCGCCGTCCGTAGGGTCCACAGCTACCATGGGGCACCGCATCGCGACTCCTCATCATGGCCCTGCCCCGTACCAGCCGCGCCCAGGCGGCGCTCAAACAGGCGTCCGCCGCCTTCCAGCGCCAGCAGTGGGCCGCTGCGGCCCGCGCATTCCGGGAGGTCCTCAGCGCAGACCCCGCCTATGCGGAGGGCTACCCGCTGCTGGCCGCAGCGCTGGAACGTTCCGGCGCGCTGCAGGAAGCGGTGGATGTGCTGGTCACCGCGACCGAGCGCTTCCCGCAGGACGGTGGGCTGTATCTGCGGCTGGGCAATCTGCTGGGTGGCGCCGGGTATTGGCAGGAAGCGGCGCGGTGTTTCCAGCGGGCCAGCCAGTTGTCGCCCACCGACGCACGGGCGGCCTTCAACTGGGGCGTGGCGCTGCAGGAGCTGGGCCAGCCCGGGGAGGCGATTCCCGCCTTTGAACAGGCCCTGAACGCCGACGCCCAGTACACCGCCGCCTATCTGGCCCTGGCGCAGTCCTACCAGGCCACCGGCGTGCCGGAGGCGGCCCTGATGGCGCTGGACTGCGCCCGGCAGAGTGCGCCCACACAGGCGCGGCCTGCGGTGGAGCGGGTGCGGTTGCTGCTGTCGCTGGGCCGCCTGCCGCAAGTGCTGGCCGACACCCAGGACCTGCTCACCCGCTTTCCCAAGGACATCGAGCTTTACAACCTGCATGGCATCGCCCTGAAGCAGTCCGGCCGGAGCGAGGAGGCGCTGTACAGCTTCACCCAGGCGCTGGCGCTGCAACCGGACGCCGTGGAGCCTCTGCACAACCGGGCCAATCTGGAACTGCTGCAGCGGCATTTCTCGACCGCGCTGGCCGACTTCGACCGCCTGCAAGCCCTGCAGCCCGACCTGGACTGGCTGCGCGGCCTGCATCTCTACACCGCCATGCATCTCTATGACTGGCAGGACTTCGACACCCGCGTCGCCGCTCTGCTGGACGGTCTGGCCCACGAGCGCAAGGTGGTGCAGCCGCTGATCCTGCAGAACCTGGTGGACGATCCCGCTGCACATCAGCAGGCGGCGCGTGTGTGGATGCAGACCTCGGTGCACACGCCCGTGGACCCGTTGCCGTTCACCACCCACGCTGCCGCATCGGCGGGCGCGGGTTCCGGCAAGTTGCGGATCGCCTACATCTCGCGCGACTTCCGCATGCACCCGGTCGCCTTCCTGATGGCCGAGGTGCTGGAGTTGCACGATCGCGAGCGCTTCGAAGTGCTGGCCGTCAACTACGGGCCGGCTCGACCGGACGATCCGATGCAGCAGCGCATCCGCGCCGGCGTCGATGGATTTCTGAATGTCGCTCATCACACCGACCGCGAGATCGCGCAGGCCTGCCGCGAGTTGCGGGTGGATGTGGCGG
Source organism: uncultured Roseateles sp. (assembly GCA_966211495.1). Taxonomy (GTDB): domain Bacteria; phylum Pseudomonadota; class Gammaproteobacteria; order Burkholderiales; family Burkholderiaceae_C; genus Roseateles. The sequence goes on from CBIHOT010000001.1 coordinate 159,151, forward strand.
TGGACCTGACCGGTTTCACCGAAGGCGCGCGCAGCGGCATCTTCTCCGAGCGCGCGGCCCCGGTGCAGGTGCTCTATCTCGGCTACCTGGGCACCTCGGGGACTACGCACTACGACTATCTCGTCAGCGACCCGGTGCTGGTCACCCCGGACACCCGCGCCTTTTATGACGAACACCTGATGGTGCTGCCAGCCTACCAGGCCAATGACCGGCAGCGCCCTCATCCCGCGCTGCACACCAGCCGCTCGGAGCTGGGTCTGCCGGACGACGCCCTGGTGCTGTGCTGCTTCAACAATCCCAGCAAGATCACCCCGGCGATGTTCCAGCTGTGGGTGGAGATCCTCCGGCAGGTGCCCGGATCGGTACTCTGGCTGCTGGAAGAAGACCCCGCGGCGGCCATGAATCTGCGACGCCATGCCGATGCCAGCGGCGTCGGCGCGCACCGTCTGGTGTTTGCGTCGCGTGCGCCGCGCGAGCTCTATCTGGAGCGGCTGCAGCAGGCCGACCTCTTCCTGGACACCCTGCCCTACAACGCCGGCACCACCGCCAGCGACGCGCTGTGGATGGGCCTGCCGGTGGTCACACTGCAGGGCCGGTCCTTCTGCGGGCGCATGGCCGCAAGCCTGCTCACCGCTGCCGGGCTGCCGCAGCTCATCGCCCATAACAGCCAAGCCTACGTCGACACCGCCGTGCGTCTCGCGCTCACCCCTTCAGAGCTTGCCGCGCTGCGACAGCAGCTACACGACCAGCGCCTGTCGATGCCGCTCTTCGATGCGCCGCGCTTCACCCGCCATCTGGAGCGGGCCTACGGCGAAGCGCACCGCCTGCGCAGTGCCGGTGAGCCGCTGCGTGACATCCACATTGCCGCCGGCCCATGAAAAAACCCCGCGTGCGGATGCATCGCGGGGCTTTAGGCGGACCGTCGCCATGTCGGTCCATCGCCAGGATGGGACCGCTTGACGCAGCGTCAAGCGGCTCCCGCCAGGCGTCGCCTTACTGGCGAATCAGCTGACCGTTGCTGGCCTTCACCACGTCGCCGCTGCGAACGTCCGGCTGCTGGCTGAATTCCATCGTGCGGATCGTCTGATCGGCGTTGCGCATCTTCACCACCCAGACGGTGGTCGAGCGGGTGCGCTTTTCGATTTCGTTACCGGCAAAACCACCGGCCACGGCGCCACCGACGGTCGCGACCTTGCGGCCGGTGCCACCGCCCAGCTGGTTACCCAGCAGGCCGCCCACCACCGCGCCACCCACGGCGCCGATGCCGGAGCCCTTGCCCTGACGGTTCTCCGAGTGCACCGACAGCACGGTCGCGCATTCCGAGCACAGGCGGCTCTGTTCCTGGGCCACGGCGTTGTTGTTGCCATTGCCGGCATACCCGCCGTTATCACCCGAGTTGGAGCGTTGCTGCGGGTTGCTCTTCGGCGCGACGGATTCATTGGCGGCCAACTTCGCGGCCTTGGCTTCGTCGGCGGCATTCGCGCCGGTGCTCACGGCCGGTGTCTCCGGTTGCTGCGGCGCGGCGGCGCGATGGCTGCCGGCCATGTAGGCGGCGGCCACCAGCACTGCGGCACCGGCAGCGCCGGCGATCATCTTCATGTTGCTACTCATCGCCATGATTACCTCTTATGGTTGTTCCCCAAGAAGCTTGCGCTCCCGTTTTCTGGGTATGAGCGAAGGATGCCACGCTGTTACAGAAGGGCCGGATTCCAAACCGTCGGCTTTGTAATGGCCTGAAACCGGTCCGGAAACCTCCGCTCCATCGCTGGGCAACTGCTGTGCCTGTATCGCGTCTGGCATCTTTCACAAACAGGAAACGCAGCGGCCTTCCTCTCGGAGGACCGCCGTCACGCCCTGAAACAATGCTTGCAGTTCCGTGCGATTCGGCGGGGGTCCGACCGATCAACCGAGCAGCGGCGCCAGCGCGCGCTGCGCGTCGGTGGCGTCCAGCGCCATGCGGGCGGCCCAGTCGGCAAGCTGGTCGTCGCCGATGCGGCCCACATTGAAGTAGCTCGCCTGCGGATGCGAGAAATAGAAGCCGCTGACGCTGGCCGCCGGCGTCATGGCCATCGAGTCGGTCAGGCCCATGCCGATGTCTTCGGGTTGCAGCACGCGGAACAGGTCGCGCTTGACCAGATGATCCGGGCAGGCCGGATACCCCGGCGCCGGACGGATCCCCTGGTAGGACTCCTGGATCATCTGCTCGTTGCTCAGCGCTTCATCCGGCGCGTAAGCCCAGAACTCCTGACGCACCCGCTGATGCAGCCGTTCGGCGAAGGCCTCCGCCAGACGGTCAGCCAGCGCCTTGAGCATGATGGCGGAGTAGTCGTCCAGATCCGCCAGGAACTGCGCTTCCTTCTTGTCCACACCAAGCCCGGCGGTGACGGCGAACAGGCCGATGTAGTCCGGCACCGTGCCCTTGGCGGCGATGTAGTCCGCCAGCGCGCGGTTGGGACGACGCACCCCGTCCACCACCGGCCGCTCGGACTGCATGCGCAGGCCGCGCCAGGTCATCAGCACCTCGCTGCGGGATTCGTCGGTGTAGATCTCGATGTCGTCGTCGTTGACCTGCGCAGCGGGATACAGCCCCATCACGCCACTGGCGGTGAGCCAGCGGCCCTCGATGATCCGCTGCAGCATGCGCTTGCCGTCGCTGAACACCCGCTGCGCCTCGCTGCCGACGATCTCGTCCTTGAGGATCGCCGGGAACGGACCGGCGAGGTCCCAGGTCTGGAAGAACGGCGCCCAGTCGATGCATTGGGCCAGGTCCGCCAGATCGTAGTTGCGGAAGTGGCGCTTGCCCAGGAAGCGCGGCACCGGCGGCGTGTAGCTGCTGAAGTCCAGCTTCAGCTTGTTGGCGCGGGCCTGCGCGAGCGTCACCAGCGGGGCCTGCTTCTTGTTGGCATGCAGGTCGCGCACCTTCTCATAGTCCGCCTTGAGCTCGTCGATGAAGCGGGTGGCGCGTTCGTCGGACAGCAGGTCCGAACACACCCCCACCGAGCGCGACGCATCCGGCACATAGACCACTGGCCCCTCATAGTGCGGCGAAATCTTCACCGCGGTGTGGACGCGGCTGGTCGTGGCGCCGCCGATCAGCAGCGGAATCTTCTTCATGCGGAAGTAGTCGTCCCGCTGCATCTCCGCGGCGACGTGCTGCATCTCTTCCAGGCTGGGCGTGATGAGGCCCGACAGGCCGATGATGTCCGCGCCCTCCACCTTGGCCTTGGCCAGGATGTCCTGGCAGGGGACCATCACCCCCATGTTGACCACTTCGAAGTTGTTGCACTGCAGGACCACCGTCACGATGTTCTTGCCGATGTCGTGCACATCGCCCTTCACCGTGGCGATGACGATCTTGCCGCGCGGCTTCACATCGCCGCCGGCCGCAGCGAGCTGGCGCTTCTCTTCTTCGATGTAGGGCACGAGGTGGGCCACGGCCTGCTTCATCACGCGGGCGCTCTTGACCACCTGGGGCAGGAACATCTTGCCGGCGCCGAACAGGTCGCCCACCACATTCATGCCGGCCATCAGCGGGCCTTCGATCACATGCAGCGGCCGACCGCCGCGAGCGCGGATGGCCTGCCAGGCTTCTTCGGTGTCTTCGGTGATGAAGTCGGTGATGCCGTGGATGAGCGCATGCGACAGCCGCGCATCCACATCCCCCGCCCGCCAGGCCAGCTTGGCGCTGTCGTCCTTGGCTGCGCCCTTCACGGTTTCGGCCACTTCCAGCAGCCGCTCGGTGGCATCGTCCCGGCGGTTCAGCACCACGTCCTCGACCCGCTCGCGCAGGTCGGCGGGAATCTCGTCATACACACCGACCATGCCGGCGTTGACGATGCCCATGTCCATGCCCGCCTGGATGGCGTGATAGAGGAACACGGTGTGGATGGCCTCGCGCACCGGCTCGTTGCCGCGGAAGCTGAAGGAGACGTTGGACACGCCGCCGCTGACCTTGGCACCGGGCAGATGCTGCTTGATCCAGCGAGTGGCATTGATGAAGTCCACCGCGTAGTTGTTGTGCTCTTCGATGCCGGTGGCAATGGCGAAGATGTTGGGGTCGAAGATGATGTCTTCGGGCGGGAAGCCGATCTCATCCACCAGGATGCGATAGGCGCGCTCGCAAATCTCCGTCTTGCGGGCGAAGGTGTCGGCCTGGCCGGTTTCGTCGAAGGCCATGACGACGGTGGCGGCGCCATAACGGCGGATCAGCCGGGCCTGGCGGCGGAATTCCGGCTCGCCTTCCTTCAGCGAGATGGAGTTGACGATGCCCTTGCCCTGGATGCACTTGAGGCCCGCCTCGATCACCTCCCACTTGGAGGAGTCGATCATGATCGGCACTCGGGCGATTTCCGGCTCGGAGGCGATCAGCTGGAGGAAGCGCACCATGGCGGCCTTGCTGTCCAGCATGGCCTCGTCCATGTTGATGTCGATGATCTGGGCGCCGTTCTCGACCTGCTGCCGGGCCACGCTCAGTGCTTCTTCGAACTGACCGTTGAGGATGAGGCGGGCAAAGGCCTTGGAGCCGGTGACGTTGGTGCGCTCGCCGATGTTGACGAAGAGCGTGCCGGAACCGATGAGCACAGGCTCGAGCCCGGACAGCTTCATCGGCTGGACCGGACGAGTGGTCGCGACGGACGAACTTGGAGATGCCGGGGAAGCGGAGGAAGCAGCGGAGGAAGCAGCGGAACGGGCAGGAGTAGGGGCAGACATGACGGCCTCGATACAGTCAGAGCACTCTGTGCAGTCAGACAACACCTGGGGCCGCGCAACTCACCGCCACCCCTGGAAAGACATGGGTCGGTGAGCGTCGTTGATGCGCGGCCGTCACGGGTGGGGGCCGCCCGTCCGAGCCTGGCGGGCGCCGTTGGTCTGGGCCCATCGCAACGCTCCTCGGATCGCCGTGCATTCTACCGGTCCAGGGCCGGTTTCAGGGGGGTGCGGGCCTTCCCTGACTTCAGTGAACGCGTATGCTGGCCGACAACATCACCATAACGACAACTTTGGCACGAAGGGGACGCATCCGGGCAGAGGGAGCCCAGCGGAGCGGCCCTGGCACGTGCCCGCACCGCCGTGGAACTCGTCCAACTTCCCCCTCACAGCCTGCGGGTGGGGCAGATGCTGTCCTTCTCCTTGCGGGATGCGGCAGGGCATCTGCTGTTCGCCGCCGGCCACCCGCTGCCTGACACGCCACAGGTGCGGGACCTGATCGCGCGCGGCCCGTTCGTGCAGGTGCATGAGACGCGGGAATACCAGCGGGCCCTGGCCCACAAACTGGACACGATGGTGATGCAGGGTGCGCCGATCGCTGCCCTGGCCCGCGCCCAGACCGATTTCCATGCCGACCTGCGACCGGAACGCCCCAGCCGGGCGGCGCCGCAGAGCGAGATGGAAGCCTGGAGCGACCTGCAATCGCAGACCCAGCAGCTGCTGCGGGATCCGGAGCGGCCGGATTTCCTGGTGCGACTCTCCCAGTTGCTCGACCGGGTGCTGGCGCGACTGCATCCGCAGCCCGATCCGTCCCTGGCGCTGCTGATCCACGACGCCGGCCAGGAGCCGATGGACTACAACGCCCGTCATGCGCTGCTGACGCTGGTGATGGCCGAGATGACCGCCCGGCAGCTCGGCTGGGGCGAAGCGCGGCGCCGGGCGCTGTCCCTGGCGGCGCTGACGATGAACCTGAGCATCAGCCGCGACCAGGATCAGTGGGCCCTGCGCCCCGGCGCCCTGGCGGCCAGTGAACGGCAGGCGCTCGACGGTCATGGTGACCGCGCCGCCGATCTGCTGCTGGGCATGGGCGTGGATGACGACGCCTGGCTGACCGCCGTGCGCCTGCATCACGACGCCGGCCCCGGCCCGCTGTCGGGTCGCTCCGATGGCGAGCTGATGGCGCGACTGCTGCGCCGCATCGACGTCTACGGCGCCCGCATCAGCCCGCGGCGCGGACGACGGGCGCTGTCCGCGGCGCAGGCGGCCCGTTCGGTCTACCTGGACGAGCAGCAGGCGCCCGACGAAGCGGGGGCCGCGTTGATCAAGGCCATCGGCCTGTTCCCGCCCGGCTCCCTCGTGCGCCTGGCCAGCGGCGAAGAAGCGATGGTGCTCAAGCGCGGCCATGCCGCCAATGAGCCGACGGTGGCAGCGCTGGTGGGACGCAGCGGCACGCCGCTGACTTCCCCGGTCATCCGAGATACGCGGGTGCCGACCAACGCCATCAGCGCCAGCCTCGCGCCGCACGAGGTGCGGCTGCGGGTGCAGATGGACGCGCTGATGAAGCTTTACTGATCTTCCGTCACCAGCCCGGAGAACAGCTTGCTGCCCCAGCGGCGCGGCTGATAGCTGGACACCTTCTGCGCAATGGCGCGGATGTGATCCGGCGTCGTGCCGCAGCAGCCCCCGGCGATGTTCAGGAAGCCCGCGCTGGCGAATTCCCCGACCAGACGGCCGGTGACGTCCGGCGTCTCGTCAAAACCGGTGTCGCTCATCGGATTGGGCAGGCCGGCATTGGGATAGCAGGAGATGGCGGTGTCGTCCGCGGCCTTGGACAGTTCTTCGATGTAGGGCCGCATCAGCGCGGCGCCCAGGGCGCAGTTCAGGCCGATGGCCAGCGGGCGCGCATGACGCACCGAATGCCAGAAGGCGGTGACCGTCTGGCCGGACAGGATGCGGCCGGAGGCATCGGTGACCGTGCCGGAGATGATCACCGGCAGGCGCTCCCCGGTGTCTTCCATCAGCTCATCCAGCGCAAAGATGGCGGCCTTGGCATTGAGCGTGTCGAAGATGGTCTCGACCAGGAACAGGTCCACCCCGCCCTCCAGCAGACCCTTGGCCTGCTCGTAGTAGGCGGCGCGCAGGGTGTCGAAGTCGATGTTGCGGGCGCCCGGATCGTTGACGTCCGGACTGATGGAGGCGGTGCGTGGCGTCGGGCCGAGGGCGCCGGCGGCAAAGCGGGGTTTGTCGGGAGTGCTGAAGGCGTCGCAGGCTTCGCGGGCCAGGCGCGCCGCGGCGACGTTCATTTCGTAGGCAAGATGCTCAAGGCCATAGTCCTCCTGCGCCACCGAGGTGGTGCCAAAGGTATTGGTCTCGATGATGTCCGCGCCGGCGTCCAGGTACTGGCGGTGGATCTCGGAGATCACCTCCGGCTTGGTCAGCACCAGCAGGTCGTTGTTGCCCTTGAGATCCTTCGGATGGTCGGCCAGCCGACTGCCGCGGAAGTCCGCTTCGGTCAGCTTGTAGCGCTGGATCATCGTGCCCATGGCGCCGTCCAGCACCGCAATGCGCTGTTGCAGGATGGCGGGCAGGGCCGCGCCACGGGTGTAGCCAACCATCGGGCGGTCGGTCGTGCGGACAGGAGAGGCAGTCATGCCGCTATTGTAGGAAGCCTGTCCCGTCCCCGGTGGCCGCAGGGATCAGCCGCCGGCCCTCAGCCTTCGCGAGGGTCAGCGGCAGCCTTCGCGCAGCGCTGAAGCGTCAGCCGAAGACCTTGCGCAGGATGGCACTGCCGGTGCCGATCGGGTCCTGACGGATCTTCTTTTCTTCCTCCCCGATCATGTAATAGAGCCCGTCCAGCGCCTTGTCGGTGACGTAGGACTGAAGATTGGCGTCTTCACGGCGCACCAGGCCGAACGCCGCAGCCTTGCCCGCCACCGCGTTGTATTTGTCCGCCAGCGACTGGCGCTCGGTCGCCTTGGTGACGATGGGCAGGAAACGGCCCATCAGCGGTTCGCGGGTCTTGTCCTCGAAGAAGCGGGTGACGGCGTTGTCGCCGCCCCGCACGATGCGCAGCGCATCTTCCACCGAGATGTTGCGCACGGTGCTGACCAGCAGTTGACGCGCTTCCGGCACCGCCTGCTCGGCCGCACGGTTCATTGCGGTGACCAGATCGTCCAGTCGCTTGCCCTGGCCGGTGGTGCGCAGCAGACGGGCGGCCTCCCGCAGGCTGCCGGGCAGCTCGATGCGCACCTGCGGATTGCCGAGGAAGCCGTCGGTGCGGCCGAGATTGGTGAGGGCAGCCTGGGCGCCCCGCTCCAGAGCGGCCCGCACGCCAGTGGCGGCATCGCCCTCGGTGAGATTGAAGGCGGCCAGCGCGTCACGCGGGGCGAAGGCGCCCAGGGCGGTGAGGGAAGTCAGGCTGGCGCCGAGCCAGCCGCAGAGGTCACGTCGTTGCATCTTTGGTCTCCAAATCCTGCGCGGGCTCCGAGTCAGCGGGGTCGCCCCCATTCTGCTCGTCCACGTCCTGCGCCTCACGCAATTCGCGCGATTCATGCGCTTCACGCGATTCCCGCGCGTCGTCCAGGGCGTCGGTCGTCTCTTCGACCTCCGCATCGTCTTCTTCCACCACAGCGGACGTCGGCTCGGCCAGGTCCATGTCGATCGCACCGAACGGGCTGCCGCCATCGGCCAGCTTGAAGTCGATGCGCAGGCTGTCGCCGTCCTTGAGCGTCACCACCGCACCCCCACCCGGCATGCCCGCACCCACCAGGGTGCCGGCCCGCAGCGACCGACGGCGCGCCGCCTCGGCGATCAGGTCGCCAAAGCTCCAGTCCATGCCGTCCCGCGCATCCAGCAGCGGCTGCTTGCGACCGTTGCGGTGCATCTGGATCTGCAGGGCCGCCCGGCCCAGATACCAGGCTCCCGGCAATTCGTCCGGCGTGATCGCCACCGGCGCAAACTGCAGCGCGGGGCGGCTGTGCAGCGCCGGCCAGCCCTGCGCCAGCTCTTCCTGCTGCACCGGCCGCAGCACCCAGGCATTGACGACCATCAGCAGCCGCACCGCATCCAGCGCCTGCGAGGGCACCGCATCCGCAGGCAGGTCGCCCAGACACGCCACCAGTTGCGGCTCGGGCTCCAGGCCCGGCAGGCCGCGCAGCAGCGGGGTGTCACTCGGCCCCAGCAGCGCTTCGCCGCCGCCCATGCGCATCAACGGGCTGCTCAGACGTTCCGGCACCGGCACGTCGCGCGCCCGCAGCCCGGCGCCGTGCGCCGGGTATCCCTCGCCGGCCATCCAGGCGGCGGGACGGGCCAGCGGCGGCAGGCACTGACGGGTGTCGAAGCTGAAGGCATGCCGCGCCCGATTCTGGTTCAGCGCCTGGGACAGCGCCTCCAGTTGGGGCGCCATGAAGTTCCAGTCGTCCAGCACCTGCTGCAGCCGGGTGGCAATGCCAGTGGCGAAGCAGGCCTGGCTCAGGTCGCGGGAGACGACCACCAACTGGCCGTCACGCGACCCATCACGGTAGGTGGCGAGTTTCATCGGGGAAGCATGGGGTGGAAACCGGCATTGTCACCCGGGACCGGCCCCCCTTCCGCGGAGGCGGGCGCCCGGATTGCTGGGAACTGGTACGGGGCAAGGCCTCACTGCCTTGCCTGAATCGTGAACTTTCCCGCTGCCCGGTGCGCCAGGCGCTAACCGGGGCTGAAACAGGCAGCGGAAGTTCTGCGACCATGGGTCATGGCCGGGTTGCGGGTGCCGGGGTCTTGAAACCGGCGTATCGGGCCATAACTCCTACAACGAAGGAGTACTTATGCACATGCTCTACGACTCACCCAGTTACATCGTCGTTCAGTTCGATGTACCGGTCTCGTTGTCGCTGAGTGACCAGCCCCACCCGGATCATCCGCCCCTGCAACGCGATGGGTTCGAGATCGTGGACAAGTTCAGCCGCAAGGAAATCTTCATCGAAGGCGCCCTGGCGCAGCAGTTCCAGGAAGGCGTCGAAGCCCTGATCGAACAAGGTCCGGACGTGGACGATCTGGATGCTTTCATCGCCCAATATGCCAACCTCGGCCAGCAACCGGTCGTGATGCATTGAACGGGGCGGGAGGGGCCGTGACGCCCCTCCTCCACGGGGCTTGCCGTGCCGCAACGGCTGGGCCAATATCGGAGCGAGTGTTGCACTCACTGCCGGGGTTCTGCCGATGGCGAAGCGCGCGTCCACACCGCTGTTCTCTCCCGGCTATCACAGCAGCCCGGTCCTGGACCGCATGTGCTCGCACTTCGTGCTGACGCTGACGGTCCGCCACGCCACCCGCTTCAATCCCCGCCGCGATCTCTCCGGCCTGCTGTCCCTCACCGCCCGCCATCTCGTCTGGCCGCCGCCCGTTCTGGCGCGGCTGCGGGCCTACCTGACCCGACGCTGCGAGGGGCACGCCCTGTGGGTCGGTCATGACACCCTCTCGGACACCGCCTTTCTTGCTCGACACGCCATCTGGCGCGGACCGTTCGCCGAAGGCACGGTGTTTTTCTATCTCGATGAATTCATCAAGGACGCCCCAAAGGACCTGCTGACCCTGCTTGCCTGCACCTGCGACACGCTGGAGCAGCAACTGCAGACGGAATCGACCCTGGTGCAGCAGAACATTGCGGCGCTGGGGCAATTGCTGCAGCTCAACGCGGCAGAGCGGGCCCTGCTGCTCTATGGGACGCTCGCGCGTTATCAGCGGGAACTGCGCGGCGCCCTGGTTGAATTCAAGGTCAATACCGCGCAGGAAGCCTTTGCCACCCTGGCCGATGTGGCCGGCGTTGACGCTCGGGAGGTGGCGGAAGCCCTACGCACCGGCTCCCGGCTGGAACGGGTGGGCATGGTGGAGAACCTGATCGCCGAGCACAACATCACCGACCTGTCCGACCTGATGAAAGTCAGCGACCAGTTGCCGCCAGTGCTGATGCGCGAATACCGCGATCCACAGGATCTGATGGCGGTCTTCACACGGCCGGTGACGGGCAGCTCCCTGCACCGGCAGGACTTCGACTTCATGGCCGACGAGCTGGAGGTGCTCGCCACGCTGCTGCGACAGGCGGTCCAGCAGCGGCAGCCCGGGGTGAACATCCTGCTTTATGGTCCGCCGGGGACAGGCAAGACCGAACTGGCCAAGGTGGCCGCCCGTGAAGCGGGGTTGACGCTCTACGAGGTCGAATATGCCGACCGCGACGGTAATGCGCTGGGTGGCCGGGACCGCTATCGATCCCTTCAGATCAGCCAGGTGTTCCTCAAGTCCAGCGGCGACGTGGCCCTGCTGTTCGATGAAGTCGAAGACGTGTTCCCGCACTTGAGCGGCGACACCGCCCACCTGATGGCCCGCCTGGATGCCGCGCTGGAGCTGCCACCGCCCATGGCGGTCAATGGCAAGGCCTGGGTCAACCAGATCCTGGAAAACAACCCGGTGCCGGTGCTGTGGATCACCAACCGCATCGAACACATCGACCCGGCCTTCCGGCGGCGGTTCCAGTATCACCTGGAGCTGAAGAGCCCACCGCCCGGCGCACGGCTGGGACTGGTGAGGAAGGCGCTGGCCGAACTGGCGGTGCCGGACGGCTTTGCACAGCGGCTCGCCGAGCGCCCGGGCCTGACGCCCGCGCAGGTGCGCACGGCGGTGCGCTTTGCGCGGCTGGCCGGTCGGGGCGATTCGGCGTCCGACAATGAAGCGCTGATCCAGCGCCAGCTCGCGCATGCCGACAAGGCGCTGGGCCATGGCGACCCGCAGCCGCTGCAGCGCCCCCGCCCGGCGCATTACGGGCTGGACCTGATCCACTACGAAGCCCGGTTCGGATTGCCGCAGCTGGTGGAGGCCCTGCGCCGCCGCGGCATGGGGAGCCTGTGCTTCTTCGGTCCGCCCGGCAGCGGAAAAACCGCCCTGGCCGAACACATCGCCGATGCACTGCAGCGGCCGCTGATGGTGCGACTGGCCAGCGACCTGATGAGCAAATATGTCGGCGAAACCGAGCAGAACATGGCCCGCATGTTCGACGCCGCCCAGCAGGATCAGGCGGTGCTGCTGCTGGACGAGGCGGACAGCTTCCTGCGCAGCCGCCGGCGGGCCGAGCGCCATTACGAAGTCAGCGAGGTCAATGAGATGCTGGCCGGCATGGAGCGGTTTGCCGGCATCTTCATCTGCACCACCAATGCCTTTGAGGACCTGGATGAAGCGGCCCTGCGGCGCTTCAGTTTCAAGGTGCGCTTCCTGCCGATGCGGCCGGAGCAGCGACAGCGGCTGTTCGAGCTGGAGACGGGGCAGCCCGCGGAGGCCCCGACCTTGGAGCGACTGGCAGCCCTGGACCAGTTGACGCTGGGCGACTTCGCGGCGGTCCGTCAGCAGGCCGAGATTCTCGGCACCCCGTTGCAGCCCGATGAGTTTCTGCAGTTGCTGGAGGCCGAGCACCGGGTGAAGCCGGAGGTGCGTCAGCGGCGGGCGATGGGGTTCCGGCCCGGGAGCGGTGGCTCTTGACTGTGGCCAGCGCCTTCCGGTGCCTGTGCGGCTTCTGCCCCGAGCCCGCCAGCGCACGGCGGCGCTTGCCGACGCTTCGGGCCACCGGATACGACCGGCAGGCCGCCCGGAACTGTGGCATCGTGCCGCCCATGCTGCCGTCCTCGTTTTCCTCTGTTCTGCACCGCCGGGTATGCCCCTGGCTGGTCACCGTCACCACCGCGCTGCTGACCTGGGCTGCGCCTGCCCTGGCCGCGCAGGCAGCCCCAGCGACGCCTCCGACATCCCCCCGCTGCCCGGCCGATCCGTCCCCGGCATCCGCCGAGCAGATCCAGGCCCAGACCCGCGACCGGGGCATCCTCTGGACCCTCACCCGCGACGGCCACACCTCCTACCTGCATGCGAGCCTGCACCTGGGGCGCCCCGCCTGGGCCGCCCCGGGCCCGCAGCTCAAGGCCGCCCTCGACCGGGTGGATGCCGTCGCCCTGGAACTGGACCCACTGGACAGCGCCGCCTGGACCCTGCCGCCCATCCCGACGCTGCCCATCGACGCCCAGCTGCAGAAGCGGCTGGCAGCCCAGGTCCGCAGCGCCTGTCTGCCCGCACAGGCCTTGGCGTCGATGCATCCGTTGCTGCAGCTCAGCACGCTCACCATCGCCCAGGCCCGGGGGCTCGGGCTGGAAGTGCAATACGGCCAGGAAGTGCTGCTCAGCCGCTGGGCGCGAGAGCGGCAGTTGCCGGTCATTGCCCTGGAAACCCTGCAAGGTCAGCTCTCCGCACTGCTGCCGGAAGATCCGGACGAGGCGCGCCACGAACTGCGCTCCGGCCTGCGTCAACTGGAGCGGCCGGCCGCCCTTCAGCGCATGCTCAAGGACCTGGTGGACACCTGGGAACGCGGCGACCTTCGCCGCCTCGCCCGCTACGAAGACTGGTGCCAGTGCATCCAGGACGCCCGCGACCGCGCCACCCTGGCCCGCGAAAACGACAGCCGCAATCCCAACCTCGCCGCCCGCATCTCGGAACTGCATCAGCAGGGACAGTCCTTGCTGGTGGCGGTGGGCGCATTGCACATGACCGGCCCCCAGGCCTTGCCAACTTTGTTGCGCCAGCAGGGATTCGAGGTGACCCAGGTGCATCCCGCCCCCGCGAAGTGACCGGTTTGCGGCACACTGCCCGGCTGTCCGCCCTCTGATTCCAACCGATCCCGGAGCTCCGCTTGGCTTCCCTTGCCTCCATCCTTCAGGCCCTGTTCCTGGTGCCGCTGACCCTGCTGCCCATCATCAACCCGGTGGGGGTCGCCCCCATCGTGATCGACGCTGCCGGCAATGACGACCGGGTGCTCAAGCGCCTGTCCCGCCAGGTGGCCATCAACGGCTGGGTGGTGATCGTGGTCTCGATGCTGGTGGGCACCTATGTGCTGGACCTGTTCGGCATCTCGCTGCCGGTGGTGCGGGTGGCTGGCGGCCTGCTGGTGGCCTTCAGCGCCTGGACGATGCTGACCCGTCATGAAGAGACCGACGAGGTGCAGACGGCCATCGCGGAAGACGCGAGCGCCGACCTGACCGAGGCGGAGATCGTGCGCCGCAGCTTCTTCCCCATCACCTTCCCGCTGACCACGGGGCCGGGCTGCATCGCCGCGGCGATCGCGCTGGGCGCGCAGTTCCCGCGTCAGCCGCTGCCCTATGTGATGGGCGCCGGCGTGGCCGCCATCGGGGCCGCCATCACCGCGGCGGTCATCTACCTGATCTTCCGCAACGGCGGTCGGCTGCTGATGCGTCTGGGCGAGGTCGGCACCACGGTGATGATGCGGCTGATGGCCTTTGTGCTGCTGTGCATCGGCATCCAGATTCTGTGGACCGGCTGGACCGACCTGAACAAGCTGGCCGGATGAGCGGGCGCGGGCAGGCGCATCTGTGGCACCGCTGATGTGACCGATTCAGACCGCGTGAGGCGGAGACGGTCACCGTGCCGGCCAGCACGAACCACCCTCGCCGTCGATCCCCGCAGGAAGACGTAGGATGGGCCTCGCACCCAGCAACGCGAGGTCAAGCATGTCCGACAAGAACTTCGGGGCCTTTGTGCCCGGTTTCGACTTTCTCCAGGGTCTGGTGAAGAACGCCGGGGCAGCGATGCCGGGCTTCAGCCAATGGGTCGCACCGACGCTGAATCCTCAGGAGCTGGACAAGCGGATCCAGGAACTGCGTGCGGTGCAGTTCTGGCTGGAGCAGAACGCCCGCATGCTGGCCACCACGGTGCAGGCGCTGGAGGTGCAAAAGATGACGCTCTCCACCCTGCATGCGATGAATGTGCCGATGAAGGATCTGCAGCAGGCGCTCAAGATGCCGCCGATGCCGGACCTGGGCGCAGCGATGGGGGCGATGCGGTCCGCCGCTGAAGCCGCTGGCGCGAGCTGGAGTGCGGCCACGGGCATGGCGGGAGCGGGCGGAGCTTCCGGTGGCACGACCGATGGCAAGGCCCGCGGCGCGGCGGGTTCGGCCGGGGCCGGCATGGGCGCGGATGCGGCCGGCAGCGGCGGCGCGGCGGCTGGCGAAACGCGAGCGGGAGCGGCAACAGGAACAGGATCCGGTTCGGCCCAGCCTGGCACGCCGCCCAGGACAGCGTCCGGTTGGCCGGGCATGCCTTCTTTCACCTCGTCCGCTTCGCGGTCCAGCACACCAGCCAGCGCGCAGGGGCCGGACGTTGCCGGACAGCGTGCAACAACCGGCCTGGGCTCGGACGACGACGATCCTGTCATGGGCGATGACGACGCGGATCACAACGACGCTGACGACGTCAGCGACGATGACACCGCCAGCGAGACCGAGGCGGGCGCTGGCGAAGGCACAGGTAGGAGCAAAGGCTCAGGCTCACGTACGGATACAGGCACGCGAGCAGGGACAGGTGCGGGGGCAGGTGCGGGCGCTGCAGCAGACCCCGCCGCCTCCGGCGCCAAGGCCCCACCGCTGGGCGTGGACCCGATGCAATGGTGGAACGCGCTGACGCAGCAATTCACCCAGATCGCCAGTCAGGCGATGAAGGACACCCAGTTGATGAAGCAGGGGATGGATGCGGCGGGCGAGAGCCTTCGCAAAGCCGCCACCATGCCCGCCGACATGATGAATCAGGCGGCCAAGGTGGCCCAGGCAGCCACGGACGCCACCCTGGACGTGGCGCGGGCCGCGGGCGCTGCGACGTCGCCATCGGGCGCTGCATCAGCGACTTCTGACCGCGGCGCGCCCGCACGATCCGGCAAGCGTTCCGCATCCCCCTCGACTGCAGCGTCCACCGCCAAGTCTTCTGGCACGCCGGCGGCGAAGCGCAAGGCCGCGTCCGGCGCTGCGGCCACCGCGACCTCGCGCGCCAAGCCGGTGTCCGGTGGAAAGTCAACGTCCCGGTCCGCGCCGACCGCACGCGCCACGGGCAGCGCAAAGGCCGGGGGAGCAGCTTCGGCGGGCAAGGCCGCCCCTTCCGCGCGTTCGCGCACAGCGGTGCGACCCCAGTCGGACGGGAGCAGCGCCAAGCCCAAGACCGCCACGCCGCGCCGGCGCGGGGGCTGATCCCACTGGTCTCCCACGCCCTGCAACCGCTCCCTGATCGCCGCCCCGCCATCAGCGTACAGTTGCAGGCTGCTTATCCCGAGTATTCCGAGGGCCGTCCATGCCTCGTTTTTTCCAGGCCCACGCCACCCACCCCGATGCGCACATGGCCATGGCGCTCGCCGCCGCCCAGATCGACGGGCAGCGCGGCGACCATCCGCTGACGCTCGGTTTTCTCTATATCTCCGAAGACTATCTCCCCCAGGCCGACGCCCTGCTGGCCGACGCCCGTGAGCGCTGGCCGGGCTGCGGCTTCGTCGGCGCATCGGCGCTGGCGGTCTGCGCGGCCGGCGCCGAGTACTTTGGCGACCCGGCCCTGGCCCTGCTGATGTGCGATTTGCCCACCGACCAGTGGCGCATCTTCTCCGGCCGCTCGCCGCTGCCGCCCGACTGGGATGCCCGCAGCTTGCTGCTGCATGCCGATGGCAGCACCCCCGACCTGCAGGAGCTGATCGGCGAGCTGGCCGAACGCAGCTCCAGTGGCTACCTGTTTGGCGGTCTGGTCAGCGGACGCCACCAAGCCATCCAGATTGCCGATGGCGTGGTGGAAGGCGGTCTCTCCGGACTGGCCCTGGGCGCCGGTGTACGCTGGATCTCGCGGGTCAGCCAGGGCTGCCAGCCGCTGGGCCGGGAGCGCCGCGTGACCGGCAGCGACGGCGCGCTGGCCACCGAGCTGGATGGCCGCCCGGCGCTGGACGCGCTGCTGGAAGACCTGAAGCTGCCCGCCTTCACCGGCGAGACGACGACGCTGCGCCAGGCGATGCCGCTGTTCCGCCGCACCCTGGTGGGCCTGAGCGACGAGCCCGCCGCCCGCAAGGACTACGGGCCGGAAGTGCGGGTGCGCCACCTGGTGGGCCTCGATCCCGCCCGCCGCGGCGTGGCGGTGGCCGAGCAGTTGCGCGAGGGGGAGCTGCTGAGCTTTTGTGAGCGCAATCCGGAGGCGGCCCGTCGCGATCTGGTCCGCATCTGCACCGAAATCCGGGCCGATGCGGAGGAGCTGGGGGCCACCATGGCCGGCGCTTTGTACATCAGCTGCACCGGCCGCGGCGGTCCGCATTTCGGGGCGCCCTCGGCGGAGCTGCAGTGGGTGCAGCATGCGCTGGGGGATGTGCCGCTGGTGGGCTTCTTCGCCAACGGCGAAATCGCGCATGCGCGGCTGCACGGCTACACCGGCGTGCTGACGGTCTTCCTGGACGGCTGATCCGCGTTGTCAGTGCGGCCGGTACGGTGTCGCCAGCCAGAGGCGCCCGGCCGCTCAGCTCTCCGACCCCGCTGGCGCTCCTTCGACGACGTTTCCAGCCTTCTCCCGACATGTCCCGGCGTTTTCCCAACATACAGCCCGCAGTCCGCCCGCTACAGTTCCACCCATGAATGCGCCCCTGCCCGTCAGCCTTGCCGAACGGACCCAACGCCAGGCCGAGGTGGTGCGGGCGCTGTCCGCCGTGCTGCCCGCCCATGCCCTGCTCTGGAGCGACGAGCAGACCCGGCCCTATGAATGCGACGGGCTGACCGCCTATCGCGAACGGCCGCTGGTGGTGGCCCTGCCGGAAGACGAAGCGCAAGTGGCCGCCGTGCTGCGGACCTGCCATGCGCTGAAGGTGCCGGTGGTGGCACGCGGCGCGGGCACTGGCCTCTCCGGCGGCGCCATGCCGCATGCGATGGGGGTGACGCTCGGTCTGGCCCGCTTCAACCGCATCCTGTCGGTTGACCCGCTGTCGCGGACCGCCCGGGTGCAATGCGGCGTGCGCAACCTGGCCATCTCCGAAGCCGCTGCGCCGCACGGCCTCTATTACGCACCCGACCCCAGCAGCCAGATCGCCTGCACCATCGGCGGCAATGTGGCGGAGAACTCCGGCGGCGTGCACTGCCTCAAATACGGTCTGACCCTGCACAACGTCCTGCATGTGAAGGGCTTCACCGTCGAAGGCGAGCCGGTGGAATTCGGCGCGCAGTCGCTGGACGTGCCCGGGCTGGACCTGTTGGCCGTGCTGGTGGGCAGCGAGGGCATGCTGGCGGTGGTGACCGAAGTGACGGTCCGCCTTACCCCCAAACCGCAACTGGCCCGCTGCATCATGGCCAGCTTTGACGATCTGCGGCGCGCCGGTGATGCCGTGGCCGCGCTGATCGCCGACGGCATCATCCCGGCCGGCCTGGAAATGATGGACCGGCCGATGACCGCCGCCGTCGAAGATTTCGTGCATGCCGGCTACGACCTGCAGGCCGAAGCCATCCTGCTCTGCGAAAGCGACGGCACGCCGGAAGAGGTGGCGGAAGAGATCGACCGGATGATCGCCGTGCTCAAGGCCAGCGGCGCCACCGACATCGAGGTCAGCGAGAGCGAAGCCCAGCGCCTGCGATTCTGGAGCGGCCGCAAGAATGCCTTCCCCGCCTCCGGCCGCATCAGCCCCGACTACATGTGCATGGACTCCACCATCCCGCGCAAACGGCTGGCCGATGTGCTGCTGGCCATCCAGGCGATGGAGAAGAAGTACGGCCTGCGCTGCGCCAACGTCTTCCATGCCGGTGACGGCAACCTGCATCCGTTGATCCTGTTCGATGCAAATGATCCGGACCAACTGGCTCGCTGCGAGCAGTTCGGCGCCGACATCCTGGAAACCAGCGTGGCCATGGGCGGCACCGTGACCGGTGAGCATGGCGTAGGGGTGGAAAAGCTCAACAGCATGTGCGTGCAGTTCTCCCCCGAAGAGCGGGAACAGATGCTGGCGCTCAAACGGGCCTTTGATCCGCAGGGCCTGCTCAATCCGGGCAAGGTCATTCCCACGCTGCAGCGCTGTGCCGAATACGGCCGCATGCATGTCAAACGCGGCCTGCTGGCCTTTCCCGAGCTGGAGCGATTCTGATGAGCGCATCCGTGGAGCTGGACGCTCACACCGCAGGCGGACCGCCGCCCGATCCCGGGGCTGCGATGGCGGGTTCTGCTGCGGCGCCTGCCGCGGCAACGGCCCTGTCGCACGCGGCGCTGATGGACGCGGTGCAGTCGCTGCAGGCGCGGGTGCTGGAGGGGCGGCCGCTGTGCATTGAAGGCCATGGCAGCAAACGCTTCTACGGCGGTGCGCCTCGCGGTGAGGTGCTGTCCACCCGGTCATTGAACGGCGTGCTGGCGTATGAGCCCAGCGAGCTCTATGTGACGGCAGCCGCCGGCACCCCGCTGACCGAACTGGAAGCGCTGCTGGCCACGCGCGGCCAGCATCTGGCCTTCGAGCCGCCGCGGTTTGCCGAGGCGGAGGGCGCATCGACACCGGCACCGACATCGACATCCGCAACGCCGTCCGCCGCTGCCTCAGCCGCAGGCACCGGCACCGTCGGCGGCATGGTCGCCGCCGGGCTGTCCGGCCCGGCCCGCGGCTTTGCCGGCGCGGTGCGCGATCACGTGCTGGGCCTGACCCTGATCAACGGCCGCGGCGAACTGCTGCACTTCGGCGGCACAGTGATGAAGAACGTCGCCGGCTATGACGTCTCCCGGCTGATGGCCGGCGCCATGGGCGTGCTGGGCCTGATGACGCAGATCACGCTGAAGGTGCTGCCCCGCCCGGTGGCGTCGCTCACGCTGCGCTTCGAAGGCCGGCAGGACGAAGCCCTGCTGCAGATGAATCGCTGGGGCGGACAGCCCCTGCCCATCACCGCCACCGCCTGGTGGGACGGCGCGCTGGTAGTGCGCCTCTCCGGCGCCGAGGCCGCGGTGCAGGCCGCCCGGCAGCGCCTGGGCGGTGACCTCATCCCTGCGGAGATGGCAGAACCCTTCTGGCGCGGCCTGCGCGATCACAGCGACGAGTTCTTCGTCGGCGCCCGCCGCGCGGTCCAGGGCGGTGCCTGCCTGTGGCGGCTGAGTGTGCCGACCACCGCCCCCGCCATGGCCCTGCATGGGGAGCAGCTGATCGAATGGGGCGGTGCCCAGCGCTGGGTGGTGACACCGATGGCGCCGGCCCAGTTGCGGGACACCGTGGCCGCCGTCGGCGGTCATGCGGTGCTGTTCCGTGCGCAGGACAAGACCGCGGGTGTGTTCGCGCCGCTGTCCCCGCCGCTGGCCCGCATCCATCGCCAGTTGAAGGCCGAATTCGACCCCAAGGGCTGCTTCAATCCTGGACGCCTGTACCCCGACTTCTGACGTCCTCCGCTCTACCGAACCCGGACCCTTTTCGATGCAGACCCATCTCGCCCCGGAATTCCAGGACACCCCCGAAGGGCAGACCGCCGAGGCCATCCTGCGGCGCTGCGTCCACTGCGGCTTCTGCACGGCCACCTGTCCCACCTATCAACTGCTGGGGGATGAACTGGACGGTCCGCGGGGCCGCATCTACCTGATCAAGCAGGTGCTGGAAGGCGCGCAGCCCACCCGTGCGACGCAGCAGCATCTGGACCGCTGCCTGACCTGCCGCAATTGCGAAAGCACCTGCCCATCCGGTGTGCAATATGGGCAACTGGTGGAGATCGGACGACAGGTGGTGGATGCCAAGGTCGAGCGTCCTCGCCAGGAACGGCTGCGGCGCTGGCTGCTCAAGGAGGGGCTGACCTCGTCGCTGTTCAAACCCGCCTTGCGGCTCGGCCAGGCCTTCCGGCCCTTTGTGCCGGCAGCGCTGCGGGACAAGGTGCCGGCCCGTCCCCCCGCCCGGGCGCATCAATGGCCGCAGCGCAGTCATTCGCGCAAGGTGCTGATGCTGCTGGGCTGCGTGCAGCCGGCGATGCATCCCAACATCAATGCGGCCACCGCGCGGGTGCTGGATGCTGCGGGCATCCAGACGCTGGTGGCCGATGAGGCCGGCTGCTGCGGCGCCCTGCGGGCACACCTGGGCGACCATCACGGCGGTCTGGATGACGCCCGCCGGAACATCGATGCCTGGTGGCCGATGGTGGACGGGCACAACCAGCCGGTGGAGGCCATTGTCATGAATGCGTCGGGCTGCGGCGTGCAGGTCAAGGACTACGGCCGCCTGCTGGCCCATGACCCGGCCTATGCCGAGCGGGCCGCCAAGGTGTCGGCGATGACCCGCGACCTGTGCGAGCTGCTGCCAGCGATGGCGCCCGCACTGGCCCGGCGGCTGCGGCAAGGGGCCAAGCGCCCTCGCCTGGCCTACCACCCTCCCTGCACCCTGCAGCATGGGCAACAGGTCCGCGGCGGCGTCGAGGGGCTGCTGCGGGAACTGGGCTTCGAGGTGGCGGTCGCGCCGGTGGACAGCCACCTGTGCTGCGGCTCGGCGGGCACCTATTCGGTCCTGCAACCGGCACTGTCCAAGCAATTGCGAGAGCGCAAGCTGCAAGCCCTGGCCCCCTTGCAGGCGGATGCCGTCGTGTCCAGCAACGTCGGCTGCATCCAGCATCTGCAGGCGGGCTGCGAGGTGCCCGTGCGGCATTGGATCGAGGTGCTGGATGAGGCGCTGACGCCGGGTTGAGCCTGCGCAACGTTCCCCAAACGTCGCTTTCTTGCGTCATTTCGGCAGGAAGCTCCCCGAAAACGACAAATATGTCTCAGGAGGCCCCCACCTCCCCGGGCAAACCCCGGCACGAACCTTGCCTCGCGCCCGCACAATCCCCTCCAATAACAGGAGGGGAGCGCGCAAGCGATCCAATCAGAAAACGGAATGGGCCGGTCGCCATGTGGGGACCGGCCCTTTTCCTTTGTGCAAGCAGCGCCCGACGTGCCACCGCTCCTTTGCCGCCCCTGAGCCGATCGGGCCATACTGCACCGGTCAACGCTTCACTCCCCCCGTCATGACCCAGACCCGCCGTTCCTGGCTGGTGCTGCCCCTGCTCGCGGCCCTGGCCGCCTGCGGCAGCCCGGCGCCGTCCACCTCCGCCGCTGTCTCCGGCTCAACCTCGACTTCGGCCGGGCCCTCCGGCACCGAGCCGACCGCCGCCGGCGCTTCCGGCACCGCCGCGGTCCGCACCCCGGCGCCAGCGGTCGCCCCACCCAAGCTGATCGTCTTCATGGCCGTGGACGGCCTGCCCCTGCGCCAGGTGCTGGGCTACCGCGATCAGTTGCAGCCCGACGGTTTCCGCCGCTTCCTGGACCGCGGCACCTGGTTCTCCAATGCCTATTACGGTCACGGCTACACGGTGACCGCCGCCGGCCACTCGATCATGCTGAGCGGCGCCTATCCGCAGCGCAGCGGCATCATCGGCAATGAGTGGCGCAACCCGAAGACCGGCGCGGTGGTCTACAACACCGAAGACACCCGCTACCGCTACATCAACCACGAGACCGATCCGCACGCCGGCACCAGCCCGGCCAACTTCAAGGCCGAAACCGTGGGCGACGTGCTGCGCACGGTGCAGCCCGGCTCCAAGGTCATCGGCATCTCGGGCAAGGACCGCGGCGCGATCCTGCCGGCCGGCCATAAGGGCATGGCCTACATGTACATGAGCAGCGACGGCCAGTTCGCGTCTACCACCTACTACATGGACCGCCATCCGGCCTGGGTGGATGCCTTCAACCAGTCGCACGTGGCGGACCAGTTCTTCCACAAATCCTGGACGCTGCTGCTGCCGGAGTCGGCCTATGCCCGCAGCGCGCCGGACGGTCAGCCCTGGCAGAGCGACGCCGGCAACGGCAACCGCCTGCCCGCCCTCATGGGTGCGGGTCTGGACAAGCCCGGGCCGAAGTTCTACGCCGGCCTGCTGCCGTCGCCGTTCGGGGATGAGCTGACCCTGGCCTTCGCCCGCGCCGCCATCGAAGGCGAGCAGCTCGGGACGGATGGGCAGACCGACATCCTGACCGTCAGCCTGTCCAGCCACGACTATGTGAACCATGCCTTCGGGCCGGAATCGCGGCTGTCGCACGATCATCTGCTGCGTCTGGACCAGTATCTGCAAGGCTTCTTCCAGTATCTGGACGCCCGCGTCGGCCGCGACAACTACCTGGTGACGCTGACGGCCGACCACGGCTTCATGGACACGCCGGAATGGGCGCAGCGCCAGGGTCGCGAAGCCGGCCGGGTGAATCCGGCGCAGCTGATCGCCACGCTCAACAAGGGGCTGTCGGCCCGCTACGGCGAAGGCCGCTGGATCACCGCCTTCTCGGCGACCGGCCTGCTGTTTGACGAGGCGCTGATCCAGTCCAAGGGCTTGCGCAGCGATGACGTCTATGCCGCCGCCAAGACACTGGCCGAGCAGGTGCCCGGCATCCAGGCGGCCTTCACCCGCGCCCAACTCGCCAGCGATGACACGGTGACGCCGTTCCTGGCGCAGATGCGCCGGTCGTGGCATCCGGACGTGGCGGCACCGCTGCAACTGGTGCCGCGCCAGGGCTACATGTTCTCGAGCCGACCCACCGGCACGACGCATGGCTCGCCGTACGAATACGACAGCCATGTCCCGCTGCTGACCTGGGGCCCGACCTGGGTGAGCCAGGGGGAGGTAAAGGACCGGGTGGAGATCGTGGATCTGGCGCCGACGCTGTCCCGCATCCTGGGCATTGCGGCGCCGGCACAGTCGCAGGGTCAGGTGCTGCCGCTGCCCAAGGCGGCCAACGGCGCCACACGTTGAACTCGGTGCGGCGTCCGTCCGCTTTCAACGCGCCATCAAGACTGTTTCCCGCCAGGTCGGCTTCATCCCAAGGCCAGTGACGGGAATCATCTCCAGATCCACCGTGACGGCACGGTGACTGGAGAATCCGCATGACCGGCAACAACCGCCGCACCGTGCTCCTCGGCGCCGCCTCTGCCCTGCTGGGCAGCCGCGCCGCAGGGGCCCGGCCTGACCGCGCCCCCATCCGCCTCGGCGTGATCGACCTCAGCTTCCACCGCGCCACCGCAGCGGTGGTCACGGCCCTGCTGGAACAGCTGGGTCACCCGGTCGAGCGCCACTTCGCCCTGCATGAAGCTTGCTTCGACCTGCTGCGCACCGGCGCGGTGGACATGGTGGCGTCGGCCTGGCTGAATGCCAGCCACGGGGTCTACCGCGCACGGGTCGAAGAGGTGGTGGCCACCCGCGCCCTGGGGCTGCACTACCAGCCTTATGCGTTCTGGGGCGTGCCGGCGCATGTGCCGGCGTCGCAGATCGGCAGCGTCCAGGACCTGCTGCTGCCGGACGTGCGGGCCCGCATGCATCCGGTGATCCAGGGCATCGGACCGGGCGCCGGCATCAGCCGCTTCTCGCGTCAGGCGATGCAGGTCTATCGACTGGCCGAGGCCGGTTACCGCTTCGAGACGGGGACGGAAGAGGACTGCTTCAGAGCGTTCGAGCAGGCCGTGGCCGAGAAGCAGTGGCGGGTGGTACCGCTGTGGCATCCCCAGTTCCTGCATGCGCGGCATGTGATCCGTGAGCTCAAGGAACCGCAGCAGCTGTTCGGCGGCGTGGACCGGGCCGTCCTGCTGGCCCGCGAGGATCGGCTGCAGGCCCTGCCGGACGGCACGATCCAGGCCCTGGACCGGCTGCGGCTGTCCAATGGCATCGTCTCGGGGCTGGACTTCGCCATCAGCCGGGAAGGCCTGACGCCGGATGAAGCGGCGGCCCGCTGGATGCAGGAGCATCCGGAGCGGTGGCGGCCGTGGCTCGATCACGCCACGACCTGAAGTCCGCCGGTACCGTCCAGTCCGCCATTCGGTCCTTCCCGCCGTCCGCCCGAACCTGCACACCGCCATTCATCGCGAGGGATGGCCACCCGTCACCGGGCTCCTGTAGGCTTGCCGGTCTTTGCTGACCAATGCTTCCGGGAGACAGCCGTGCTAGGCTGGTTTGAAAAACTCGTCGATCCTTTCCCCACCGGTCCGGCGCCACAGCCGCCGCAGGGATTCTTCCCCTTCGTCTGGGCGGCCACCCGCGGCATCCGCGGGCTGCTGCTGACCCTGGTGCTGCTCACCGCTGCCATCGGCGCCTTCGAGGCGCTGCTGTTCTCCATGCTGGGCTCGGTGGTGGACTGGCTCAGTGCGGTGCCGGCGGCCCAGTGGTGGTCCACCCAGCGCCAGCACCTGCTGCTGCTGGGCGGCATCCTGCTGGCCAGCCCGGTGCTGATCGCCCTGCAGGCGATGGTCAAGTACCAGGGCATGGCCAGCAACTTCCCGATGCGGCTGCGCTGGAACTTCCACCGCCATCTCCTGGCCCAGAGCATGAGCTTCTACCAGGACGAGTTCGCCGGCCGCGTCTCCGCCAAGTTGATGCAGACGGCGCTGTCGGTGCGCGAGTGCGTGATGATCGTGACCGACATCCTGGTCTTCATCACCATCTACTTCGTCACCATGCTGGGCGTGGTGGGCAGCTTCGACCTGCTGCTGCTGGCGCCCTTCCTGGGCTGGCTGGCCTGCTATGTGGTGGCGCTGATCTACTTCGTGCCGCGCCTGGGCAAGGCGGCCGCCGCGCAGGCCGACGCCCGCAGCCTGATGACCGGCCGGGTGACCGATGCCTACACCAACATCAGCACGGTGAAGCTGTTCTCCCACAGCCACCGGGAAGCAGGCTTTGCGCGGGGGGCGATGCAGGACTTCCTCGGCACCGCCTACCGGCAGATGCGGCTGATCAGCGGTTTCGAGATCGTCAACCATACGCTGTCCATGGGGCTGATCGCCGCCACCGCCGGCATGACGCTGTGGCTGTGGACCCAGGGCCAGGTGGGGGTCGGCGCCGTGGCCGCGGCCACCGCCATGGCCCTGCGGCTCAACGGCATCTCGCACTGGATCATGTGGGAGATGGCCAGCCTCTTCGAGAACATCGGCACGGTGCAGGACGGCATCACCACCCTGGCCCGCCCCATCGCCATCACCGATGCCACCGAGGCCCGCACCCTCACCGTGCAGCGCGGCGAGGTCCGCTTCGAGGACGTGGACTTCAGCTACGGCGGCAAGAAGCCGGTGTTGCAGGGGCTGTCGCTGCACATCCGCCCGGGCGAGAAGATCGGCGTGGTGGGGCGCTCGGGCGCCGGCAAATCGACGCTGCTCAACCTGCTGCTGCGCTTTTATGACGTGGAACGGGGCCGGGTCTTGATCGACGGTCAGGACATTGCCACCGTCACGCAGGACAGCCTGCGGGCCCAGGTCGGCATGGTGACCCAGGACACCAGCCTGCTGCACCGCTCGGTGCGGGACAACCTGCTGTACGGCCGGCCCGACGCCACCGAAGACGCCATGCGCGCCGCCGCCGCCCGCGCCGAAGCGCAGGACTTCATCGATGGTCTGACCGACCCCAAGGGCCGCAAGGGCTACGACGCCCATGTGGGCGAGCGCGGCGTGAAGCTCTCCGGCGGCCAGCGCCAGCGGGTGGCCATCGCCCGGGTGATGCTCAAGGACGCGCCGATCCTGCTGCTGGACGAAGCCACCAGCGCGCTGGACTCGGAAGTGGAAGCCGCCATCCAGCGCAGCCTCTACCGGTTGATGGAAGGCAAGACGGTGGTGGCCATTGCGCACCGGCTCTCCACCATTGCGGCGATGGACCGGCTGATCGTCATGGACCAGGGCCGCATCGTCGAGCAGGGGGACCATGCGAGCCTGCTGGCGGCCGGCGGCCTGTATGCCAAGCTCTGGGCGCACCAGAGCGGCGGCTTCCTGATCGAGGACGATGTGCCCGAGCCGGCCTCCCCCGACGCCGATCGCGATTGTGTGGAAGACGCCGCAGACTGAGCCGGGATGAACCCGGGGCCCGGTTGCCCGTGGCCCCGCCCCCCACCGAAGATGGCCGGCTGACCATCTGGGGGACATTTGCGTTGAAACTCGACATTCAAGCCTTCGTGCCGGGGCCGTTCCAGGCGCATGGGCAGATCGAGATGTGGCGCGAAGGGTCGATCATCCGGCTGCGCGCCCAAGGTCCGTTCAATCGTGAGGCAGTGGTGGGGCTGGCGCGTGCCATGGCCGACCTGCTGCGGGCCGATCCGCCGCCTGTGGACGCGTCCGGCGCGCCGGGCCGCTTCGGGGACCTGCTCGAAGTCAGCGGCAGCATGATCACCTCGCCGGAGTCCATGGCTGAAATGGAACGCTTTCTGGGCCACATGGCGGCCCTGGGCCAGGCGCCGGTCGCCATCGCCTATGTGGCGACGGCGGAGGTGGAGGGTCGCGACATCATGCTGCCCCTGATTGAGGCCATGTATCAGCGACAGGGGCGCCGTTTTGGTGCCTTTGAGACGCTGGCGGAAGCCCGCGCGTGGATGCAGGAACAGCTGGATCTGGTCGCGGAAACGGATTCCCGGTGAGCCAGCACCAACTTATCCTTACGATTGGGTAGAACGGACGCCACCCGTTCAAGGGGTGCACCGGCTTGGCGTCGGCGTGCCTTGTATGAAACACTTCCATCGCAGCCCGCACAGCGCGGGCCGCTTGAGCATCCGCCCCCTTTTCGGGCACATGCAGACGAAGGCTGAGCATCATGGACCACCACAGCGACTCACAACAGCCCTCGGCCCCGGCGCCGAATGCAGGCCCCATGGTGTCGTCGCGCCGTCGCCGCTTCCTGCAGGCAGGCGTGCCCGTGGGCCTGACGCTGGCCAGCCGGCCGGTCATGGCCTGGCATTGCAACACCACCTCGGCCTGGGGCTCGGCGGTGCTGCGCAATGGGGGCGCCAGCGTCCAGGCCCGTGCGGCCGCTGCGGTGCTGACCAATACCGAATGCTGGACGATCAGCAACTGGGTGAACAACTCGGTGCGATCGGCGGTGTCGACCTCGCCGCCGTGGAGCTTCGTGGCCGCGGCCTGGTATGGCGGCAAGTCGCTCAGCTATTGCAGGAACAATCTGACGGTGGCCAAGGTCTTCCCAGGCGGCCTGAAGAATGTGCCGTCCAACGCCAAGGTGGCGGACCTGTTTGCTAACAACGCTGGCGGCTACGCCACGATGATGCTGGTGGCCCGTCTGAACACCCTGTTCGCCGGTCACAACGTTGCCCAGTGCGTGGTCTCGTCCACCGGGGAAGACATGCTGGTGAAGATGGCGGCCGTCGGCCCCAACAGCTTCAAGCCGAACAACGCCGGCAGCACCGCTGCCTGGACGGAAAGCGACTTCCGCAGCTACCTCTACAGCAATTACCTCGTGAGCTGATGGCGCCCGCAGCGACGTGGCGCTGCGCCCATCGCGTGTCTGAGGTGCTGCGCGCCTGGGAGGGCGAGCAGCATGCGGTCTTCTTCCATCCGGCCAGCGGAGACACCCACCTGATTGCCGCCCTCGGGGCGCAACTGGCCGAGTGGCTGCAGGCGACACCGCTGACGCGCGAGCAGTTGCTGCACCGTCTGACCCACGACGTGGACTGGGACGACACCCCCTCCCCCGAGGCGCTGGCCGACCTGCTCGACCTGCATCTGCGCCGGCTGGAGGACATCGAGCTGCTGGTGCAGGAGCACCGGCCGTGAGACTGGCCGACCTGTCGCGCGACGAAGTCCGCCGCCAGTTGCGCCAGGAGGGCCTGGCCCTGCGGATGGCGCCGTTTTCGGTGAAGCTGCGCTCGGACCTGCCGCATCTGGCGGACCAGCTCCTTCCCCTCTACGACCGTTTCGACCTGGTCCCGGCGGACGACTTCATCGACTTCCATGTGGCGGTTCTGCGCAGCCCGCACTGGCGCTTCCGCCTGATGGGCCGGGCGGAGTTCTGGTTCGACGGCCAGCGGTCCTTCACCCCGCTGCCCGGTGCCCAGGCGCTGGCGATGCTGGAATGGGGCATCAACTGGTGCATCGCCGCCCATGCGCATCAATACCTGCTGATTCACGCCGCCGTGCTGGAGCGCGAGGGCCGCGCCCTGGTCATGCCCGCGCCGCCGGGGTCCGGCAAAAGCACCCTGTGCGCCGCGCTGGCCCATCGCGGATGGCGGCTGCTGTCCGATGAACTGGGCCTGCTGGACCTGGCCACCGGCCTGCTGCATGGCATGGCACGGCCGATCAATCTCAAGAATGCCTCGATTCCGCTGCTGCAGCAGTTCGCGCCGCAGGCGCGCTTCAGCGCGTCGATGCCCAACACCACCAAGGGCACGGTGGCGCTGGTGCGGGCACCGGAGGACGCCATCGAACGCCGCCTGCTGCCGGCCCGGCCGGCCTGGGTGGTGCTGCCGACGTGGCGGGCGGACAGCCCGGCGCGGCTGATGCCGGTGGAACGCGCCCGGGCTTTCATGACGCTCGCCGAGCAGAGCTTCAACTACGACCTGCACGGCCAGGCCGGCTTTCATGCACTGGGCCGGCTGGTGGACCGCTGCGGCTGCTACAGCTTCGAATACAGCCGCCTGGACGAGGCCATCGGCCATTTCGATTCCCTGGCGGAGGGCGCGGAATGAGTGCCCAGTTGCAGGCGGGCGCCCGGCCGGCCCCCCAGCATCCGGCGGCGACCGACCAGCCGCTGCTGGTGCGGGTGCTGCTCTCGCCGCGGCTGGCGCCGGCTCTGTCGCTGACCGACTGGGACCTTCTGCTGCGGCAGGCGCGCCGCGCCAATCTGGCCGGCAAGCTGGCCCATCTGGCCCGCACCCAGGGCTGGCTGGACGACCTTCCCGCGCCGGTACAGCCGCACCTGCGCTCCGCACTGCTGCTGTCGGAGCGACAGGCGCAGATGCTGCGACGGGAGGCGAAGTTTCTGTCGCACGCGCTGTCCGAACTGGCCGGCCCGGTCGTGCTGCTCAAGGGCGCCGCCTATGCCCTCGGCGGCCACGCGCCCGCGCCGGGCCGCATGTTCACCGACATCGACCTGCTGCTGCCCGCGGCCCAGCTGCCACGGGCCGAGATTGCGCTGATGGTGCACGGCTGGGACTTCGACCCGATGGACGACTACGACCAGCGCTACTACCGCGAATGGATGCATGAGCTACCGCCGCTGCATCACCGCCGTCGCGGCACCTCGCTGGACGTGCATCACAGCCTGCTGCCGCCGACCGCCCGCACGCCGCTGAACACGGCCGCGCTATTCGACCATCCCCGCGCCTTGCCCGACCACCCGGGTCTCTTCGTGCTGCCGCCGGAAGACATGCTGCTGCACAGCGCCACCCATCTGTTCCATGAGGGGGAGCTGCCCAACGGCTTGCGGGACTTGTTCGACCTGGATGCGCTGATCCGCGAATTCAGCGCCATCGAGGGTTTTTGGCGCCGCCTGCTGGCGCGCGCTGAACACATCGGCCTGTCACGACCACTGGCGCTGGCGCTGCGCTACAGCCGCCAATGGCTGAACACACCGGTCCCGGACGACGTGACCGCAGCACTGGCGCCACAGGTGCATCGCGCCACCCAGCCCCTGCTGGACGCCGCTTACCGGCGCGCGCTGCGCCCGCCCCATGACAGCTGTCGCCTGCCCGGCCAGGGCCTGGCGGAGCTGGCGCTGTACGTCCGGGCCCACTGGCTGCGGATGCCGCTGCCGCTGCTGGCCCGGCATCTGGGGCGCAAGGCCTGGGGCCGGCTGACCACGGCGCCTGCGCCCGTGGCTGACGGCGCTGGGGCCGGGGTCGGCCCGGGTCATGGAGGCGGAGACGCCACTTGACGCCCGCCATCGGGTCCGTGTCGGCAGGGGAATGACCCGGGCGGCGATGCCGGGATCGGGATCGTTCGAGTCGCCCCCACCCGGTCCGCGCCGCAGCGGGCGCGGCCTTTGCCGCTGAGAGCCAGGACCTTCGCTTATGCTCGCAACATGAACAGACCCAAGCCTTTTTCAATGATCCGCGAGTTCCATCTCGCCGACTGGTTCACGCTGGGAAATGCCTTCTGCGGCGTTGGTGCCCTGTTCTCGGTGATGACCTACCTTCAGAACCGCGAACTGCTGCATCTGTATTACGCCTGCGCGCTGATTCCCGCGGCGCTGGTGTTTGACGTGCTGGACGGACGCATCGCCCGCTGGCGCCAGAAGAGCTCGGCCATGGGCCGGGAGCTGGACTCGCTGGCGGACGTGATCTCCTTTGGCGTGGCGCCAGCGGTGATCGCCTACGGCTGCGGCATGCAGGGGCTGTGGGACCGCATCATCCTCGGCTTCTTTGTCGCGGCCGGTGTGTCGCGTCTGGCGCGCTACAACATCACCGCTGAAACCCTCAGTGCGGAGACCGGCAAGGTGACCTACTTCGAAGGCACGCCCATCCCGACCTCGCTGCTGCTGGTGATCGTGATGTGGGTGGCGGCGGCGCAAGGCGCCATCGGCGACGCCCTGTGGTTCGGCGAACTGAAAATCGGCGGCTTCATGCTGCACCCGCTGGTGCTGATGTTCGCCGTGTCCGGCTCGCTGATGATCAGCCGGATCCGCATCCCGAAGCTCTGATCCCCCAGCGATCCCCCAAAAGCAACGGCGCTCCCGAAGGAGCGCCGTTTTTCATTGGAAGGACATGAAGGCCGCAAGGCCCCGAAGGGCCACCGGCCAACGCCTTACTGACGTCCGCCCAGAATGCGGTTGCTGCGCGCTTCCAGCCGCTTCAGGCTCAGCGCCACGCTGTCCGCCGAGCTGCGCGCCGACAAGGCCTTGGCCCGGTCCTGCGTGCCCGTGGCCTTGACCGGGCAGGTGCCGGTGCTGCGGTACTGCAGGGCCGCCGCGAGCATGCGCTCCGAGGGGTCGCCCAGCTGACGCGAGAAGTCGTCAGCCACCTCGCAGCCAGGCACACCGGTCGCGCCGGTGCCGCCCGGCACAAAGCCGTCGGCATAGTCACCGAAGCCCTTGTTGTTGGTGCCAACAAACTCGATCGGGAAGTAGCTGTAGCCGCAGTTGTCCTTGCCGGTGAAGCCATAAGGCTTGCCGCAGGTCGTGCCGCCCACCAGCACCACCTGCACATCCACGCCGCGCAGGCCGTTGATGATGGCTTCGCTGGCCGAGCAGGTGCCTTCCTGCGCCAGCACAAACACCCGCTTGAGGTTCAGCGAGGGCAGCGGCACCGGCGTGCCGGAGCAGCGGTTGTTCACCAGGTTGCAGGAGGTGTCGTAGAACAGGGTCCTGGACGACGAATCGTTGGTGTCCTTCGTGCGCAGGCTGTTGTAGCGCAACTGCTCGAAGGTCTTGTCCGCAGTCGCGGTCGGACCGGCAATCATGTAGGCCAGTTCGCTGGCGATGAACAGATAGCCGCCCCCGTTGTAACGCAGGTCCAGCACCAGGTCGGACACGCCCTGGTTCTTGAAGTTCTGCATCGCGGTGATGAGCTGGGCCTCGGCCGTGGCGATGTGGTCGTTGAAGACCATGTAACCCACCTTGGCGTTGTCCGCCGCGGTGAGGACCTGCGAGGTCAGCACCGGTGTCTTGGTGACGGTGGTGGCCGCCAGGTTGACGTCACGGCTGCCGCCGCCGCTGGGCTGCAGCACCAGACGGTGGCTGCCGGCACGGGAGGGGAACAGCGCCTCGTTCAGCACATCCACGCCGCTGCTGGTCTTGTCATCTGCCGACACGCCATCGGCGGTGACCAGCAGGTCGCCCCGCTGCACGCCGGCAGTCGCGGCCGGGCTGTTGGGTTCCACATAGGCCACGCGGATCTCGCGCGGCGGGGTGGCACTCGCCAGATGCCATTCCACACCGTAGCCCAGCACCACGCCGGAGCCGGACAACGAGTTCCACTCGCGGGTGGACATCACGAAGCTGAACTGATCCTTGCGCTTTTTGCTGGCGGTGACCTGGGGGGTCAACAGGTCGGAAAAATAGTTGTTCAGCGCCACACCGACATCACTGCCGCTGTACTGGGGACCCGAGGGATCCACGCCAGGCACTTCGTCGCGCCAGAGATAGGCCTCGTCCATGTAGGCGCGGACCCAGTTCTTCTCGGTCGAGAGGCTGGCGGTGCGCAGGTTGGCCGCCGCTTCGAAGTTGTTGGGGGCGCATTGCTGGGCGTAGGTGGCGCTGTTCACCGGGGGCGGGGGCGCGGAACCACCGCCGCTGTCCGAACCACCGCCGCCGCCACAGGCTTGCAGAACCAAAATCGTCGCCGCGCCGGCCAGTGCCAGCCGGGTACGCCGCAAAGTTGCGGGCAAAGTCATTGAGCTGTCCTCCCAAGGGATATGGAACCCGCGTTTTAGCGGTTTGCCCACATCCCTTAACTAACTTGAAATGATGCGAGCGCGAGTTATAGCCCCAAATCCTGACCAGCCAACAACTTAAACAATTGGTTCCAACTTAAGGGTGATAGGAGGTTCGCCGACGACGTCCAGGCTGCCCACCCACAGGGCCAGTTCTTGCTGGCCGGAGTCCGGGAGCAGCGTCAGCCGTTCGCCCGGGGCCAGCCAGTGGTCCTGCGGCCAGCCCTCCTGGGTGATCCAGACTGGGCCGCCGGTGATGGCGGTCAGTTGCAGCGGACCTCGCCAGCGCAAGCGGCGGCTGACGCCGTCAGCGGGAAGGTCGACCGTCCGGCTCGCGGGACTCGGCTGCCAGCGCAGCGGCATCCAGGCGCCGAAGCGCGAGGGCTGCGCCCGTCCGGATTCCGATCCAGGTCCAGGCCTATGGGGCGCGGCCTGGAGGGCTGCGGCCAGCAGCGCACGCAGTCCGCGGAGCGGGTGGCGGGGCCTGGCCGAAGCCAGGAGCGGCGGGTGGGGGCTGGGTTTGAACTGCATGGGGTCACGATAAGCAGCCGCTGTCGCGCCCACCACCGACAGCACTGGCCCAGTTCGGCGCACACAGCCGCCCGCATCGCCGGGTCTGTGCTGGCCGGCTTGGCCGTCATCTGTACTGGTCCGCTCACCTGCAAACCA
The DNA here is from genome assembly GCA_966211495.1 of uncultured Roseateles sp. GTDB lineage: Bacteria > Pseudomonadota > Gammaproteobacteria > Burkholderiales > Burkholderiaceae_C > Roseateles. The sequence goes on from CBIHOT010000001.1 coordinate 192,482, forward strand.
CACAGAATGAAGGCCATGGATGCTGCCGCCCTGCCCCTTTATCTGCAACTGGCCGACCGACTGGCGCGCTCCGTCCGCGCTGGCACGCTCAAACGTGGTGAACGGCTGCCCTCGGTCCGTACGCTCGCGAGCCAGCATGGGGTGTCGCTCTCCACCGCGGTGCAGGCGTTCCGGTGGCTGGAGGATGCGCGGCTGATCGAGGCCCGTCCCCGCTCCGGATACTTCGTCGCCGCACGGCCGCCCCGCCTGCCGGAGCCCCAGGCCTCGGTGCCCGATTCCGCATCCCGGATGGTGCAGCTGGACCACCTGGGCTCGCAGGTGATGGCGCTGTCGCAGGACCCGGAGTTCCTGTCATTCGGAGCCGCCTGCCCGGGGGCTGAGTTGTTCGATCAGGAACGGGTGCGGCGGGCGATGACCCGCGCCGTCATCCGGCATCGCGACCTGCTGTGCCAATATCCCCTGGGCACCGGCATGGAAGAGACGCGCCGGGCCGTGGCGCGCCATGCCCTGGGCCTGGGCTGCGTGCTGCGCCCGGAGGCGGTGGTGATGACCAACAGTTGCATGGAGGCGATCAGCCTGGCGCTGCGCAGCGTCTGCAAGCCCGGCGACGTCGTGGCCCTGGAGTCACCCACCTATTACGGCTTTCTGGAGATCCTGCAGACCCTGCACCTTCGCGCGTTGGAGATCCCCACCCATCCACGCCATGGGCTGTCGATCGAAGCGCTGCAACTGGCGCTGGAGACGCAGCCGGTGAAGGCGGTGCTGTCGGTGCCGACGCTGTCCAATCCGCTCGGCGCCAGCATGCCGGTGGCGGAGCGTCGCCGGCTGGCGGCGCTGGTGGCGCGACATGACATCGCCCTGATCGAGGACGTGCTCTACAACGACCTGTGTGAGCAGGAAGACAAGCGCCGCGCGGTGAAGTCCTTCGACACCACCGGCCACGTGATCATCTGCGGCTCGTTCTCGAAGACGCTGGCGCCGGGCCTGCGACTGGGCTGGGTGGAGGCGGGGCGTTGGGGCGAGGCGCTGCGGCGGACCAAAGCGGTGCAATCGGGCGCCCAGACGCCGGTGCTGGAGCTGGCACTGGCCGATCTGCTGACGCAGGCCGGCAGCGGTGCCGCGTTGCGCACGCTACGGGCGACGGTGGCCAGCCGGGTGGATCAGGCCAGGACCTTGATTGCGGAAAGCTTCCCGCGGGGCACCCGGGTGTCGGCGCCCGCCGGCGGGTTCACCTTGTGGGTGGAGCTGCCGGAAGGCTTTGATTCGGTGGCGCTGTATGAGCGCTGCCTGGAGGAGCGCATCGTGATTGCGCCGGGTTCGATGTTCTCCGCCAGCACCCGTTTTCGGCATTGCATCCGGCTGGGCGTGGGCGGGCATTGGCGGGCGGAGCATCCGCAGGCGCTGCGACGCATCGGTGCGTTGGCGCAGGCGCAGTTGGATGAGCGGATCGATGCGCGCATGGACCTGCAAGCGGATGCGCCGCGCCCTGAGGCCAGCGAGCGCCGGAATGGTGCCGACGCCGTCAGCCCTGCTCCCAGGCGTCGCCGCTGGCCAGACCTTGCGGCGACCTGAGGCGCTGCGCCGCCGCGGCGTCCCCTTGCAACCAGGCTCGCCACCAGTCGGTGGTCACGGTGCGGATCACCGCCGCATGGTGATCCGCCAGCGCCACCGGCGCCTCCGGCCGGCCGCGACCCGCCAGCCGCGCGGCGCGTCCGGCACCGACTTCACCGCTGCCGCCAAAGGTCTGGTGATCGGCCCCTTCCAGCCAGAGCTGCGCCTTGGCGCCCGGCGGCAGACGGGCATACACCTCCCGCCGGTAGTCGCCGGTGCGTTCGCTTCCCAGCGGATCACCATCCAGGCTGCCGGTCATGCACAGCATCGGGCGGGTGATGGTGCGCAAGCCGTCGGGGTTGGAGCCGGCGGCTGGACTGAAGGCGGCAAATGCCTTGAAGCGGGGTTCGGCCAGATCTGAGCCCAGGCGGGCAGGAAAGGCACGGCCGGCCACCGCCAGCGTCGTGTGCGCGCCGAAGGAGTGGCCGGACATGCCCAGCGCATCCGGCTGAATGCGCACCCAACCGGCTTCACCCGACTGCTGCAGCTGCAGCAGCCGCGCCACCGCAAAACGCACGTCGCGGCAGCGGGCCACCAGTTGCTCGACGCTGGCCGCCGCCTTGACCGCTCGCAGCCCGCCGGCCCAGATGGCACGGTCACTGCCCGCATGTTGCAGATGCAGCGTGGCAAACCCCGCCTCGGCCCAGGCGCGGGACCATTCGGCGCCACCATCCAGGCTCCCCCCCAGGCCGTGGGAGAACACGATGAGCGGCACGCTGCCCGCGCCGCCACGCAACTCGGGCAGGCGCAGGCGCCAGGGGATGTCGCGCTGGCGCTCGTCGTCCCGCCAGACGTCTTGCAGCACGGTGCCAGGGCCGGCGTCGGGAGTGCGGCCGGAGGAAGCGCTGGCGCGCGACCCCGCTCGTGGCCGTCCCCGTGCATCAGGATCGGCGCTGGCAGCCGTGGAGGCGCCGATGGCACTGCCAGCGGTACCTGCTGTGCGACCGGTCTGGGCCCAGGACACTGCGGTCCACGGGGACGCCGCCAGCGGCACGGCCGCGGCGCGAAGGAAGAGTCGGCGGATCATCGGCATGGCCCATTGTGCAGAGCCTCGCCCGCGCTTCACATCCCCTCGGGCCCGGATTTACACCAGCGCCACATCGCCATTACCGGGCGTTACGCGGCGTTATCACGCGTTATCCGGCGCTCTCAGGCGATCCGGCGTCACCCGGCGTTGACGGCGCGCGCCGCCGGCTTCACCGTCTTCAACCGCAAGGCCCAGCACACCCCCGCCACCAGCAGCACAACGCCCGCCACCGAGACCGGCCGCGGCCACTCGCCGCGCAGGCACTGCGCATAGGCCAGCGCCGAGAGGGTCTCGAACACGATCAGCTGTCCCACCAGCGCCGTCGGCAGCCGCTGACTGGCCTCGTTCCAGCACAAGGTGCCCAGCCAGGACGCCAGCAGTCCCACGGCGAGCATCAGCCCGACATAAGCCCAGGGGCGCGGCCCCGCCGGCAGCGCAAAATCGGCCGGGAACAGCGGCACGCCCACCGCCTGCAGCAGCCCGATCGCCAGAAATGCCAGCAGCGCCATCGGCAACGTCACCAGCCCCTGCGCCGTGGCCCAGGCGCGGGGGCTGCGGTCACTGTGGGCACGCAGCCAGTCGGCATTGCGGATGGGATACCAGGTCCAGCAGGCCACCGCGATGCAGGCCAGCAGCGCACCTTGCAGATAACGCGCCCGATCCGCTGCCGCCACCGCCGCCTGCTCCACCTGGTTCACACAGGCGATGCCCGCGGCCATCAGCAACAGCGCGGGGGCCAGCTGGGCCCAGCGGTAATGCCCGTCGCGCGCGGCATTGCGGTGGTTGGAGCACAGGGCAATCACCACCGGCAGCGTGCCGATCAGCATCGTCGGCAGCGGGCCGCCGGCACGCTGGATGGCGGCCGACAGCGTCAGGTAGTAGAGGAAGTTGCCGATGGCACTGAGCCGGCAGGCGGCCCACCAGTCGGCACGGCTCAGGCGCGCCAATTCGCGACGGTCCAGCAGGGCCAGCGGCACCGCAATCAGCCCGAAGGCCAGATACCGACCCGCGGTCAGCCACACCGCCGGATAGTCCGGCAGCAGCAGCGGCGCCACAAAGACCAGGCCCCACATCAGGCCGGCGGTGAGCGCAAAAAGAAGTCCGATTCCCATACCCGGCAGTGTGCGCGGGCTTCAGCGGCGCGGTCTTGTACCCAATTGCTGTTGATAACGTGCAGGCGTGACGCCATAGCGCCCGGCGAAGCTGCGGGTGAGATGGGCCTGATCGGTCAGCCCCACGGCGGCGGCCACATCGGCCGGGGCGTCTCCGGCCGCCAGACGGCGCTTGGCGTCGTGCAGACGCAGGGCCATCAGCGCCTGCTGCGGCGTGGCATGGTGGCAGGCCTTGAAGCTGCGCAGGAAGTGGAAGGGGCTCAGGCCGGCGACAGCGGCCAGCGTGTCGGTGTCCAGCGTCTGGTCCAGGTGGGCGCGCATGTAGTCGATCACCGGCTGGAAACGCGGTGCGGCCCCGTCGCGTTGCTGGGGCGTGCGGCGGGCATGGCGGCTGACTTCCTGCACCAGATCGAGCAGCGCGCTGTCGAAGGCCAGCGGCTCGCGGGCCTGCCAGAGGGTGGCAATCAGACCGGCAGCGCGGGTGGCCGAGTCGGCATCCAGCGCCACGGCCGCATCGAAGCGCCAGGATGGCCCGCCCCACAGCCGGTTCAGCATCGACTCCTGCAGGTAGACCATCCGGTAACCCCAGGCCTGCGGCGTCGCCGCCTGACCGGTGTGGATGTCCTCCGGATTCATCAGCATCAGCGAGGCGCTGGGCGCCAGGTGTTCGCCGCCCCGCCAGCGGAAGCGGCCGACGCCTTCGGTGATCGCGCCCAGACCGTAGGCCTCATGGGTGTGCGGCTCGAAGCTGTGCCGCAGGATGTGGGCATGGTAGAGCTCCACCCCGTCCCGATGCGCGGGGCGTCGGTACTGGGCGTGATCGTCGGCATGCTCGAAAACGGGCGGCATGCGCGAGAGTGTAGGACGACCGTCAGAGCATGCCCGGCGTCATCCCGGTCCACCGCCGGAATGAGCGGCGGAAATTGCTCTTGTCGTGGAATCCCAGCGTCCGGGCGACGCTTTCGGCCCGCTGGCCGTGCAGCGTCATCAGGTAGAGCGCCGCCTGCGCCCGCACCTGGTCGAGTTGCGCCTGATAGTGGGTGCCCAGCTGGGCCAGTTGCCGTTTCAAGGTGGCCGGGCTGACGCCGAAGCGGCGCGCACAGGCGTCGAGCGTCGGCGGGTCACCGATGGCGCCGAGCAGGCCATCGTCCAGCGCGGCCAGTTGCCCCCGCCACAGCGCTTGCGGATCCGCCCCCTGTGCCAGTGCGTTCACCGCTACCGCGGAGGGTCGGGCGGCTGACGGCCAGAGCAGCGTCGCCTCCGCCATCGGCAGGCGCATCGCGTCCACCTGGCAGCCGAACTGCAGGTCGGTGCCCAGATGCGCCGCATGCTGAGACAGCTCCGCCGGACGGGTGCGGTTGAAGCTGAAGCGCCATGGCAGCGGCCGCCCGCCGAGCCATTGGGCCATCGCGGTGACGGCCGTCATCTGCATGTCCACCAGCAGGGGCTGCAGGGGCGCCGGGGCCCCGCAGGCCGGGGTCCAGACCAGCAGCAGTTCGTCCCGGCTGTGCAGCAGGCGCGGCGTCAGCAGCGGCGAGAGTCGGGCCGCATAGGTGCACAGCAGATGCAGGGCCTGACGCAGGTCGGCGGCCTGCTGCAACGCCTGGCTCGCCAGGCCATAGTGCCCGGGCAGGCTCAGTTGACCCAGCACGAAGCCCACATCGCGCGCTTCACGATGCAAGGCCGCCAGCATGCTCAGAAGCTGGCGCGGGGACAGCATCTGCCCCGCCGTCAGACCGAGCGGCGTGAGCCAGTCCTGCGCGCCAAGGCCGCGGCTGTGCGCGAACTCCGCCAGCAGAGCGCCCTGGTAAGCCCAGGGAATAAAGGCTGTGTCCGCGCCGTAATGCGCCGGCTGCCCGGCGGGCAGGCTGCTGCGCAACACGGCGAGCGCTTCGCTCATCGCAACTGCTCCAGCAGGCGCAGCAGTTGGGCTTCCGCATCCAGATCGGAATCCAGGGGCGCCTGCGCCATCCGGGCGGTCAGCCGTGCCCGGGTGCGTCCATCTGCGCAGGGATGCACATGGGCGCTCAAGGCACCCAGCAGGTCCTGCGGCAACGCGCGGTCCGCCTGCGGCAGCAGCGCCACAAACCGGTCCGCCGCATACCGGCACAGCAGGTCGCCCGGTCGCAGTTGCAGCAGCAGCAGCGGCCCTGTGGCCTGCAGCAATCGGTCCGCCTCGGCGAGCCCATGCTGGCGCGACAGCGACGCCAGATCGGCCCACCCCAGCATCACCAGCAGCGCAGGCTCGCTCCGCAGGTCCTGGCGCTGCTGCTGTTGCTGCTGCCGCAGCTGATTCAGCAGATAGGCCCCGTCACCGAGCTGGGTCAGCCGGTCGATCTGTGCATGCTCGCGATATCCACGCTCGCGCCCGCTGCGCAAGGCATTGAGTGCCAGCTGTTCCTGACGCCACAGGTGCAGTCCCCAGGTCAGCCCGATCATGCCGACAAGCTGGAAGCCCGACTCCATGCCCAGCAGCAGGCTGAAGTCCCGCGGCAGCTTCCAGAATTCGTCCATCAGGTCGGCCCAGCCGCCCATCAGCATGCCGGACAGCCCCAGGCACAACCAGGTGGTGACCCGTCCGGCAAGGCGGCTCGCGCGCAGTTGCACCAGCCACAGCGCCAGCATGCCCACCACCAGGGTCTCGCTGAGAATGTCGATCCAGCGCCAGACCGCCATCGGCTTGGCCACCGCCCAGTGGGCAAAGAGCCAGGTGATGCCGCACATCAGCAGCATCAGCGCATGGCCGAAATGGCGCGAACCGGCCACCGGGGCCAGCACCAGCGGCGGGCGCGGCAGGACAAGTTTCATGGCGCGCGATGCTAGGGAGGGTTTGTGACAGTTCATGGGACGCGCGCCGCGGGGGGTTCAAACGGCTCACGGGCCGCCTTGCCGTGCGCTGCACGGCGGTGGGCATGGCGGGAAAGCCGCACTGTCATGCAAGCGCCATGCGGCATTCCCACCATCCGCCCCCATCGCTGACTCCTGGACTGTCCCCATGCGCACCCCGCCCCGCCCGACCCTGCTCGCCCTGTGCCTCTCCAGCCTCTGGATCACACCGGCGCTCGCCCAGCAGGCCGCACCGGCTCCTGCTGCGAGTGCTTCCGCCGCTGCCGGCTCCGCAGCAGGCACCGCCGCACCGCAGAAGCTCGACACCGTGGTGACCACCGGCCAGGCCGCTGCCCTGCGCTCGGCGCTGGACAAGCAGACCGCCGCCACCGGCATCGTCAATGTGGTGCACGCCGACGGCATCGGCCAACTGCCCGACAACAATGCCGCCGAGGCGCTGGCCCGCCTGCCCGGCGTGTCGGTGGAACGGGACCAGGGGGAAGGCCGCTTCATTCGCGTGCGTGGCCTGGGGCCCGACTACAACATGGTCACCATCAACGGTGCGGTGGCACCGGCGTCGCAGTCGGACCGCCGCGCGCCCGGGCTGGACCTGATCCCCGCCGGCCTGATCCGCTCGCTGGAAGTGGACAAGACCCTCACACCCGATCAGGACGCCAACTCCCTGGGCGGCACCGTCACCGTGCGCACCCTCAGCGCCTTCGACCAGCCTGGCCGGCTTTTCACGCTGGACGCCGGCCTGAATCACGATGCCAACGCCGGGCAGACGCGTCCGCGCGGCTCGGTCGCCTTTGCGGACCGTTTCGGCGGCGGCACGCTGGGTCTGGCCGTAGCGCTGTCTGCGGACCAGCGACGCTTCGCCAGCGACAACGTCGAGACCGGCGGTGACTGGAGCAAGGGCCAGCTTGGCAGCTTTGAACTGCGCCGCTACGAGATCACCCGCGAGCGCCTGGGCGCTGCGCTGAACCTCGACTTCCGGCCCGATGCCGGCCGCAGCTTCTACCTACGCAGCTTCAGCAGCCGCTTCACCGACGAGGAGAACCGCCAGTCGATGAAGGTGGCCTTCGCCGCGCCCCAGGCGCCCGAAGTGCTGGGCAACGCCACCATCAGCCGCGGCGTCAAACAGCGCCGGGAGATCAACAAGTCCTCCGCCGTGGTGCTGGGCACCGAGTGGACCCAGGGCGTGTGGAAGGCCTGGGCGGAAGTCGGTGCGGGCCGTGCCAGCGAGGACAAGCCGGACACGCTCAGTTCCTCCGCCTTCACCGCGGACGTCAAGGGCCTGGGCTACACCCGCACGGACCGGCCGATGCCCACGGCGCTCGCCGCCTTGAATGACGCAGGCAATTTCAGCTTCAACAAGGCCAAGATGGAGCAGAGCCACGCGAGCGACCGCGTCCGTCATGCCAAGGTGGACCTGCAGCGCGAATTCGATGTGGCCGGCTGGGACCTGGACCTGAAGGCCGGCCTCAAGGCCACCCGACGCGACAAAGACAATGAACAGGAGGTGTTCGCGCCCACGGCCAAGCTGCTGAAGAAGGCGCCCTACAACCTGAGCTCGGCCCAGCTCAAGCTCGGCAACTTCCTCACCGGCGGCACGGTGGACTATCCGTGGACCTCCTTCGGCCCCGCCATCGACCCCGGCGCGCTGCGCCGCCTGTATGCGACCTCGCTGCCGGATTTCCGCGACGCAGTGGATTCCGAAGTGAACGACTACGCCATGCGGGAGCGCACCGATGCGGGCTATCTGCAGGGCAAGCTGGAACAGGGCGGCACGCAGTGGATCGCCGGGGTGCGCGGTGAGCGGGTGCGTTTCCAGGCGGACGGCATGTCCTCGGTCGAAGACACGCTCAGCCCCACCACCACCCGCAACAGCACGCACCGCTGGCTGCCGGCGCTGCTCCTGCGCCAGCAACTCACGGCCGAGACCACGCTGCGCGCCGCCATCACCCACACCCTGGTGCGGCCGTCCTTCGACCAGCTCAGCCCGGGACTGACGGTGGACGGTGATGAAGCCACCTTGGGCAATCCGCAGCTCAGGCCCCTGCGCTCGCGCAACCTGGACCTGGGGGTGGAGCGCCGTCTGGGGCGTGATGGCGCGGTGTCCGCCTACGTGTTCCACAAGAAGATCCATGAATTCGCTTTCCAGACCGACATTGCCGGCACGCCGGGCTGGCAAGGCTTCAGCCATGTGGAGACCTTTGCCAATGGGGGCGCTGCCACGGTGCGTGGTCTGGAGTTGTCCTGGAGCCAGGCGCTGAGCACCCTGCCCGCGCCGTGGAACGGACTCGTGCTGGGGGCCAATGGCAGCTTCGTGCGTTCACGCGCCAGCATCGGCGCGTATGACGGCGGGGTGTATCAGTCGCGCCGCATCTCGCTGCCGAGCCAGTCGGACCGCAGCATCAATCTGAGCCTGGGCTGGGAATCGCCGGCCTTCGCGGCGCGCCTTGCGCTCAATCACAAGTCGCCGTATCTGCTGGAAGTGGGCGATGTGCTGGATGCCGCGCAGGACCGCCGCGTGGACACGCAGAACCAGCTGGATGCGTCGATGCGGATTCGTCTGCTCAAAGGCGTGGACCTGAACCTGGAAGCGCTCAATCTGAGCAACGAGCGCTACTACGTCTATCAAGGGGACAAGGCCCACAACGTGCAGTACGAGCGTTACGGTCGGGCCTACAAGGTCAGCGTGAAGCTGGCGATGTTCTGAAGGAGCGGGCGTTGAAGACGATCACCGGATGTATGGACGGCCGCTCACGCCGCGGCTGGATGGGTGCGGCGCTGCTGGTGGCGGCGCTGACGCCCTGGTCAGCAGCACAGGCACAGGCACAGGCACAAACGCCGATGCAGACGTCGGGCCAGGCGCGGGGCCAGTCGCTGGAACTGGCCAAGTCCGGCCTGCGCCTGCTCGACGCGCAAGGGCATGTGCAGGCGGAAATGCCGATGCGCGCCAAGCGTTGGGATCACCGCCAGTTGCCGGACGGCCGCACCGTGGCGCTGGTGCAGGACGCTGACAGCGGCGCCCTGCGCCTGATCGAAGCGCGGCAGGGAAAGCTGGAAGAACGACGCCACTGGGACGGTCCTGCGTTCAATGTGGAGGCGCTCTGCCTCTACCTGCCGCCTGCGCAGCCGCTGCTGCAGGCCTTTGTGCTCGGAGATGACGGCATCGGGGAGCAGTGGCTGGTGGACGAGCGTTCACCCGCTGGCGCGGCGCACGCCCCGATGATGCGCCGACTCTCCAGCGTCCCGGATGCGAAAGGCTGCGCTGTGGTGGACACCGAGAACCGGCTCTATGTGGCCGAGGCCGGAGTGGGCTTGTGGGCTCAGAGCGCCGACGCGGAGCGGCATGAGCGCCATCTGGTGGCCCCGGGCCTGGCGCCCGCTGACATGCCGCTCTGGCTCGCCGCGCGAGCCGCCGGACGTGCCGACGCGCTCCCAGTGGTCCAGCCCAGCGGCCAGACGGTGCCGGTGCGCGGCAGTGGCGATGCGGCGGACGACCCGGCGATCTGGGTCCATCCGCGCACCCCGGCCGCGAGCCGGATTCTGGGCACCGACAAAAAGCTCGGCCTCGCCGTCTACGACCTGCAGGGACGTGAAACTCAGTTCCTCCCGGTGGGCCGCGTGAACAACGTCGATCTGCGCCAGGGCTTGCGATACGGCAACGCCCGCTGGGATCTGGCCGTGGCCTCCCAGCGTGATCGCAAGACGGTGTTGGTCTTCCAGATCAGCGCCAACGGTCAGCTCACCACCGCCGCGGAACTGCCGACTGGTCTGGACGACGTGTATGGGATCTGCAGCGGTCGCAATCCCGCGGGCGGTCTCGACATCTTCGTCAATGACAAAGACGGGCGAGTGCAGCAGATCCGTCTGCAGCGCGACGGCAAGTCCTGGACCGGGCAACCGGTGGCGCAGTTCCGGCTGGACACCCAGCCCGAAGGCTGTGTGGTGGATGAGGCCGGCCAGCAGCTCTTCATCGGCGAGGAGAAGCGAGGACTGTGGCGCCTCGCGCTGGAGTCCGACGGACGCATGGGCGCGGCCCAGCTGGTGCTGCCCGTGGGGAACGTGCTGACGGCCGATGTGGAGGGCATGGCGGTTCATCGCAGTGCCAGGGGCGCGTGGCTGGTCGTGTCGGCGCAGGGCAGCGACAGCTTTGTGGTGCTGGACGCGCAGGCCCCGTTCACGGTCAAGGGCCGGTTCCGGGTGGGCCTCAATGCGGCGCTCGGGATCGATGCCGTCTCAGAGACCGACGGGCTGGATGTGACCGCTGCTAATCTGGGCGGCGTTTACGGCGACGGGCTGCTGGTGGTGCAGGACGGTCACAAGCGCTGGCCGCTGGGGCGTCAGAACTTCAAGCTGGTGCCGTGGACCGAGGTGATGCGGATCATGGGGATGGCGCCCTGACGATCCGCGGCCGATCAGCCTGCACGCGCCCGCAGGTTGTCCCGCGCCAACTGGGCCAAGTCGGCGCCGCGTGAGCTTCCATCGGGGAAGGACGACGCCCCGATCCGCAGTCGGACATGCATCAGCTGGCCCTCCGCCACCCCGTAAGAGCCACCGAGCGCATGGAGCAGCCGGTGGCGGACCAGATCCGATTCCGGCGCTCCCGCGTCGATCAGCAGCACGGCAAAGCTGCTCTCGCCCACCTGCACCACCGCATCGGTCCCCCGCACCCGGCTGCGCAGGCGACGGCCCACGGCGATCATCAGATCGGCCTGCTGCGCCTGCGGCACGTGGTCCGGGGCGGCGTCCACCGATTCGGCTTCCAGCCACATCACCGACATCCGCGCCCCGTAGCGTCGGCATTGAGTGAGCTGCCGGGTGATCATCAGGCCGAATTCGCCCAGCGACTCCACGCGCGGCACGCTCGGCACACCGACCTGGCGCTGTGGCCTGGCGCGTTGCACCTCGGGTGCGCCGTCCTCACGCGGACTGCTCATGACGGCTGATTGGGACGAATTCATCTGATCGACTCCGGACCGGGACTGCCAAGTGCTTGCGCGCCGCTCCCTCCACGCGCGACGCAAGGTGAGGGCACGACCCGCCTCAATAGCAGCCCGTGTATCCCGGCCTCCCTTGCCACCGCTCAAAGTCGTGCCCTCCTTCTCTAAAACGGAGAAACGGCACGCAACCCGACACCGCCTGACACAAATCTGCTCAGTGAAAACCCTTGTTTTAGGGGTCAGTCCGTGCGCTTTGCCCGCTGACGGGACCGGTCACATGTAACAAAGTCATACAACGCCGTTAGAGTGCGGGCCCATGACGGACATCACCCAACTGCTGCAAGCGGCCAGCCTTGGCGACAAGGCGGCCGCCGACCGCGTGGTGTCGCAGCTGTACGGGGAATTGCAGCGGCTGGCGCGGCAGCGGATGCGCTTGTCCGGCAATGTGACGCTGCTGGACACCACCGCCCTGGTGCATGAAGCGTGGTTGCGGCTGGCGGGTGCGCAGGTCACCGGGTTTCAGGACCGGCGGCACTTTTTGGCCTATGCATCGCGGGTGATGCGCAATGTGGTCATTGACGTGGTGCGGGCCCGACGGGCGGAACGGCGCGGCGGGGACCAGACGGCGCTGACGCTCAATACGGCCGTGATCGAAATGGGGCCGCAATCGGACGACCGCATTCTGCGCATTCATGAAGCGCTGGATGAACTCTCAGAAGTGGAACCCCGATTGGCTCAGGTGGTGGAGATGCGGTACTTTGGAGGATTGCTGGAACAGGAAATCGCGGAAGCGCTGGGCGTCACGGAACGCACGGTGCAGCGGGACTGGCAGAAGGCACGGCTGTTTCTCGCCATCAGCCTGAAAGATTGAGCGGACACGATGGGCGTTGTGGCTCATCGACAAGAACAGAGGCCCGGTAGAGGCCACCTGCATGTGACAGCGCCTGAGGAGGCGCTCCCGATAAAAATCAGAAGAGGCGCTCATGGACGCTCTGGACAAGGAACGTTGGCTGGCCTTGAGTCCGTTGCTGGACCAATTGCTGGACCGGGAAGAGGAGGATCGCCGCCGCTGGCTGGCGCAGCTGCGCGCGAACGATGCGGCCACGGCCGATGAGCTGGAGGCATTGCTGGCTCAGCACCAGGCGCTGGATGCGCAAGGCTTCATGGATCGGCCGGCTGCGGAGCAGATGGGCGGCGTTGAGGATCGGTGCGACGGGTCATCGGCGAGCGGGTCGGCGGACGGGTCAGACCCTGCATCGGCCGATGCGCCGGCCCATGCGCCGGATCTGACCGGCGAATCGATCGGCCCCTATCAACTGGAACGCGAAGTCGGCCAGGGGGGCATGGGCGCGGTGTGGCTGGCGCGGCGTGCCGACGGCCGCTTCCAGGGCGAGGTGGCCATCAAGTTTCTGAAGGCGGGTCTGTTTGGCAAAGGCGACAACGGACGCTTTGCACGGGAGGGACAGATCCTGGCGCGCCTGTCTCATCCACACATTGCGCGATTGCTGGATGCGGGGGTGCATCTGGGGCGTCAGCCCTATCTGGTGCTGGAGTATGTGGATGGCCTGCCGATTGACCGGTACTGCCATGAACACGGGCTGGACATTGAGGCGCGCATCCGATTGTTCCTGGATGTGCTGGCCGCGGTGGCGCATGCCCACCAGCGGCTGATCCTGCATCGGGACCTGAAGCCGAGCAATATCCTGGTGACCTCGGACGGGCAGGTGAAGCTGCTGGATTTCGGCATTGCCAAGCTGATGGACGACGCCACCCATCCGGCGGCCGCCACCGAATTGACGCAATTGGCGGGCAGCGCGTTCACGCCGCAATATGCCGCGCCGGAGCAGATCCAGCAGGGCGATGTGACCACGGCCACAGATGTGTATGCGCTGGGCGTGCTGCTCTATCAATTGCTGGGCGGCCGCCATCCGACGGCTGACGACACGCAGACGCATCTGGACCGGCTCAAGGCGGTGGTGGAGCTGGTGCCCAAGCGGCTGTCCGACGTGGCGGCGGGGCAATTGGACCCGGTGATTGCAAGGCAGGCGAAGCTGCTGAAAGGCGATCTGGACACGATTGTGGCCAAGGCGCTGAAGAAGGCGCCGGGAGACCGGTATGCCAATGCGGAGCAGCTGTCGGCAGACCTGAATCACTGGCTGCAGCATGAGCCGATCACGGCCCGGCCGGATACGCGCTTTTATGTGCTGGGGCGCTTCATGCGGCGGCATCGGCTGGCGGTGGGTGCCAGCACGGCGGCGGTGCTGGCCTTGGTGGGGCTGACGAGTTTCAGCGTGGTGCAGGCGCATCGCGCGGCACAGGCCGAGCATCAGGCGCAGCAACGGCGACAGCAGGCGGATGACCTGCTGAGTTTCATGCTCGGGGAATTCGCGGACAAGCTGCGGCCCATCGGGCGGCTCGAATTGCTGGACAGTGTGGGGACAAAGGCGTTGTCGTATCTGGCGACGAGTGAATCATTGAGTCCCCAGGAGCGACTGCAGCGGGCGAAGGCACTGACGGTGCTGGGCGAGGTGCGGGTGTCAAAGCGGGACATGGAGGGAGCGCGGGAGCCGCTGATGGCGGCGCAGGCCCTGCTGGACGGGCCGCCGCCCAGTAAGGAACTCGCGGGGGCTTGGTACAAGGCGCAGGGCGCAGCAGCGTTTTGGGAAGGGCATTCGTACTTCACCAAGCGGCAGTTTGCGCAGGCGTTGGGGCCACTGGAGAAGTACGCGCGATTGAGCAAAGCGTGGCTTGACGCAGAGCCGTCCAACTCAGATGCGCTTGTTGAGCTTTCCTATGCAGAGAACAGTCTTGCCTCTCTCAAAATGGAAACTGCGGATCTCAAAGGCGCCATTCAAGGATTCTCCGCGTCCATTGACATCAAGCGAAAAATCTTGAGCCAAGCCCCTCCCGCAGCCAGCGCAGCGATGCGGATCGACTTGGCTGACAGCCTCAGCTGGAAAGCAACCGCGCAGCTTTGGACGGGAGAGAAGCGCGAAGCTCTCAAACTCTTCACTGAGGGGGCGGAACTCGTGCGGCAAGTGCGGATGGACCACCCGAAAGATGGAAACTGGACGTATAGCGAGGCTGTTCTGAGGAGATGGGCCGCATTGACAGCATCGGCCATTGGCGAGGCAGACCTTGCGAAGAGCAATGCGGATGCTGCTGTCACGCTGATGACCGGACTCCAAACGCAAGATCCGTCGAACAAGAATTGGCGGATCAATCTGCTCCGCTCCAAAGCGATTCAGATGTCCCTTTCCAGTCAGGGAACGTCATCTCGGAAGGAGCGAATCGCCCGGTGGACCTCGCTATTGAACGAGTGGCGCGAGGTCGAGACTGATTCCAGCGGCCGCAGCATAGTAGGCATGGTTGCCGAGCGATATCAAACGGACGTTGGACTGGCCAAAGAGTTGGTCGCCGATGGGAGGCTAGACGAAGCACTCGCCCTCCTGGACTCGGTAATGTCCGGCTTGAGCGACCAGCTTCGAGACAGGGTGGACATGCGCGTCGTCGCGGCATACGCAGATGCGGGAAATGCGGCCCTCAATCTTCTTCCTTTGACGATGCCAAACGCAGAGAGGCGCAGATTGCTGTGCCTCTCACTTGTCAATCAAATCGAAAAGATGCCGCAAATAATTGGCGTTCATCAAAACATTACGGCCATCTGGGTTGAGGCCCAATCGTGCTTGGGACAAGGGAGACGCGCAGATGTCATGAATGCCGCTTCCCAGTTGTCCGCACACCAGAACAATTGAATTTTCCTGACCCACAAACCACGACTTTTAGAGAGGGACTTCATGGCATCCGTATTCTTCGTCCGCGCGACTCCGAGCAATGATGGCAACTTTGCGGAATGCAGTTATTTCGCAGACAAACAAGGACAGAATCCGATTGAAGGCTCGTCTTTCAGTGTTCCGAAAGACACCGGGGAATGCATCTTCTCGGAAGCAGACGGCTCCGTGCTCAAGCTGATTGGCGCGACCTACAGCACCTTGGGAGGAGCCCCTTCAATGAACAGCAGCAACTTTTGCCCAGCTGACTTCACCAGTTCTATCCGCTTCAACATGCCGACATCGTTCATCAGCACAAAGGGCGTAGTACTGTTGTTTTCGAACCGAGACGTTGTCGAGAACATCTACCCAAGCAACGACCCTCAAATCATGAACGACGGCATCACGCCCCCGTAAGATTGCCATTGCGCCAGGGGCGCGACTGCGCCATTGACATCAAACGGGCCGGATGACGGCCCGTTGTGCATTTTTGGTCCACCAATGATGCTCTGACGGCCCCTCTCCCGCAGGTCCTCACCGGCGCTCCGTAATTCCCCTCACGCGGTCGATAGCAGGTACGCGTTGACCCGCCAGCCGCCGCTACCGGATACTTGAGCGCACGTCTGCACAGTTGCGGATTCTTGAATCGGCTCGCCAATGGCATTGGAAAGGACCTATGGCTTCGGACCACCCACAACATCAGCCGCTGGCTGCATTGCCAACTTCGAAACCTCGGCTAATGACAGCTGCTTCGAGCAACACGCAGTCATCGATTGATGACAACATGATCCTCGTCCGAGAACTGACCGCCCGCGAAGTCGCAGCAGTGTCTGGAGGACCGCAGATCATCAATGACACCCTGATCCCCTGAAGCAACCTGCATAGGAGAGTTTATGAACACACACCCTCAAGAGAACACGCTGGCAGAGGTCGATTGCGAAATCGGCGAGGCGCTGATCGAACTCACCCCGCAAGAACTGGAGAGCGTCGCCGGCGGGCCGCAGATCATCAACGACGGGCTCATGCCTTAATCAGAGAGTCTTCAACTGGCGGTCGCCATTGCCTCATCGCGCGATCCCAATAGGACGGGCCGCTTGACGGCCCGTTTTCATTCTTTGGTCACACGCAGGCGTTTGAACTCCTGTCTCCAGCCGACGCTTCACTGGCTATCGGTAACTTCCCCACCCATCGGATCGCACAGACGCGTTGACCCACCAATCGCCGCGACCGGATACTTGGGCGAAGGACTCGCAGAGTTGCCGAATTCACCCCACTGGCAGAGGAGAGAACGCTTGAAGTCAGATCACTTCCAACAACCGTCATTGACCGTACCATCGACTCCTTGCCCTCGCCCGAGGGAATGCGCATCGACGGACGTTCTGTCCGCTGCCGGAGTCGGCACCACGGTCTTTCGCGAACTGACCGCTCCTGAAGTCGCTGCGGTCTCAGGTGGCCCGCAGATCATCAATGACGGCCCACTGCCCCCGCCGCCTTTTGTCGCTGGTCCCTTTGGCCCCACAGAATGAAGACGATGAAGCTCGACACCCAACAACATATGGACTCCGAAGTTCAACCAGGCCATGAGGCCGCACTTGTTGAGCTCACGCTGGAAGATGTAGAGGCTGTCGCTGGCGGTCCCCAGATCATCAATGACGGGATCCAGCCGCCCCCCTGAACCACGGACGCTGCCATGGATCTTCAGCATTGGTAACAACCCCAATAACCCCACCGTCCAGACGCGTTGACGGTGGGACGCCGTTGTCCCCATACTGACGTGCCATTGACACCCAGACCCCAGGGTCGCGATCTCGCGACCCTTTTCGTTTCCTGAAGCGCCTTCCCACGCCCCGCCCCGCCCATTCGCACAACCCAAGAGACCGCTGTTGAATCCCTTTGATTGGATGCGTGGCAGGCGAGCGCTGCCGATGTTTCACCAGTCCGAAGTCGCGGAATGCGGCCTGGCCTGCTTCGCCATGATCGCCGCCTATCACGGCCATTCCGTCGATCTCAACGGCCTGCGGCAGCGCTATGCCCTCTCCCTCAAGGGCGCCACCATGGCGGACATCGTCAAGATGGCCGACAGCCTCGATTTCGCCTGTCGGCCCTTGCGTCTCGAACCCGAACATCTGAACCGTCTTCAGATGCCCTGCATCCTGCACTGGGACATGAATCACTTCGTGGTGCTGCGCGAAGTCCGAGGCGACATCGCCGTCATTCACGACCCGGCTCTCGGCATCCGCGAAATCGCGCCGCGCCAGATGTCCAAGAGCTTCAGCGGCGTCGCCCTGGAGCTCACCCCCACCAGTCACTTCAAACCGGTGGAAGTCCGCGTCCGCGCTCGCCTGCGCGACCTCTGGACCCGCGTGCGCGGCTGGCAGGGTCCGCTGCTGCAGACGCTGGTGCTCTCGCTCATGCTGCAGCTGTTTGCCATGGCCGCGCCGGCCTTTCTGCAGCTGGCCATGGACGACGCCGTCTCCCGCATGGATCAGCACTTCCTGCTGATTCTGGCCATCGGCTTCGGTGTCATGTATGGACTGCAGGCGTTGACGGAGGCCCTGCGCAGTCTCACCGTCCTGCAACTCGGTCAGGCCATGAGCTTTCAGCTCACCGGCAATGTGCTGCGGCATCTGCTTCGACTGCCCGCGGAGTTCTTCGAAAAACGCATCGTCGGCGACATCCTCTCCCGCGTGGGCGCCATCCGGCCCATTCAGGAAGCACTGACCCAATCGGTGGTCACCGCCTCGATCGACGGCGTGATGACGATTGCCACCGCTGCCCTGCTGCTCTTCTACAGCCCCGCCCTTGGCGGCGTCGTGCTGGGATCGATGCTGCTGTATGTCGTGGTCGTGATGGCCCTCTACCCACTGCGGCGCCGGCGTGAGGAAGAACAGCTCATTGCACAGGCGGAAGCGCAGACCTACCTGATCGAATCCATCCGCGCCTCCAAGACGGTGAAGCTGTATGGCCGCGAGGCGCAGCGGGAAATGGTCTGGCGCAATCACTTCGCCCAGGTGGTCAATGCCACGCTGGGCAGCGGCAAAGTCGACGTGGGCACCACACTCGCGCGCAGTCTGCTGTTCAACCTGCAGCTGGTCGTCATCGTCTATCTGGGCGCGCAGCGGGTCATGACCAATGAACTCAGCGCCGGCATGCTCTTCGCCATCCTGCTGTATCGCAATCAATTCGGCGAACGCGCCGAGGCGCTGATTCGGCAGGTCGTCCAGTTCCGCCTGCTGCGATTGCATCTGGAGCGTCTGGCCGACATCGTCACCAGCCCGCGCGAGACCGGGCTGGATGCCGCCGCGGCCCTGCCCGAACGTGAGGTGCGGGGCGCGCTGAGCCTGCGCAATGTCTTCTTCCGATACGCCCAGAATGAGCCGATGCTGCTGCAGGATGTGTCGCTGGACATCGAACCCGGCGATTACGTCGCCATCGTCGGCAGCTCCGGCGGCGGCAAGACGACGCTGCTCAAGCTGATGCTCAGCCTGCTGCCGCCCACCCAGGGCGAGATCCTGGTGGATGGCATGCCGATGCAGTCCTTCGGCATTCAGGCATGGCGTCGCGCGATTGGCGTCGTGCAACAGGACGATGGCCTGCTGATGGGCACCATCGCCGACAACATCGCCTTCTTCGACCCGCAGCTGAACATGGCCCGCGTGGTGGAGAGCGCACAGGCCGCTGCCGTGCACGACGAAATCCAGGCCATGCCGATGGGCTACCTCAGCATGGTGGGCGACATGGGCAGCACCCTCTCCGGGGGTCAGCGCCAGCGGGTGCTGCTGGCCCGGGCGCTGTACCGGCGCCCGTCCGTGCTGTTCCTGGATGAAGGCACTGCCAATCTGGATCCGCAGGCGGAGCGCCGCATCGCCGACCTGGTGCAGGACATGCCCATCACCCGCATCGTTGTGGCGCACCGGCCCGAACTCGTGGACCGCGCCACGCGGGTGTTCGAACTCAGCCGTGGGCGACTGATCGAGCGCAAGGGCCCCGGCGTTACTGCCGCAGTGCCCCCGCCGTCCGCCGAGGCACCGGCTTCCCAGGACGAGCCGGGCGCCAGCGCCCCGCACCTCTCCAACGAGTCCGCCTGACATGAGCACCAAGTCCCTGTTCCGCAAGGAAGCGATCGAGCACCGCGGGCAGCGCCTGCTGGGCGAAGTGCTGCTGCAGGTGCCGGCCGGCGCCCGCTGGGTGACCGCCATGGTGGTGCTGGTGTTCGTGCTGGTCGTGGCCTTCCTGTTCTTCGGCACCTATGCCCGCCGCGAGACTGTCACCGGCTGGTTGCGACCCGAAGGCGGCGTGATCCGCGTCGAAGCGCAGGGCGACGGCGTGGTGGAGCAATTGCAGGCGGTGGAGGGCGACCGGGTGAGCCGGGGCGCGCCCATCGCCACCTTGCGGCTGGACGGCGAACTGGAGCAGGGTCAAAGCCTGTCGAGCCGGCTGGTGGCCGGGCTGGCGCGGGAACGGCAGCAGCTGGAGCAGCAGCGCGACGCCATCCGCGCGCGCTACCAGCAGCGGGAGGCGCGACTGCAGGAGGAGATCCGCAGTCTGGAAGCCGAGTTGACCCAATACCGCCGCCAGATCGACAACCTGGACCGTCGCGCCGCGCTGGCCCAGCGACAGGTGCAGGATCAGGCCGACCTGGCCCGTCAGGGCTATCTCTCCCGTCGCGATGCCGACAAGCTCGAAGATGCGGTGCTCTCCATCAACGAAAGCCGTGAATCGGTGCGGCAGGACATGCTGGCCCGCGACACCACCCTGCGCAACACCCGCCACGAGCTGAGCGGCGTGGGCACCGAGCGGGACGCGGCCCTGGCCGAAGTCGGCGAAAAGCTGGCCGCCCTCACCCAGCGCAATGCCGAGGCCGAACGGCGCGGTCGGGTGCAACTGGTGGCGCCGATCGATGCGCGCGTTGGCAATGTGCGGGTGGAGCCGGGGGCATCCGTCCGCGCGGGCACGCTGGTGGCGGACCTGCTGCCGCTGCAGGGGCCGCTGCGGGTGGAGCTGTTCGCGCCCAGCCGCGCTGTCGGCTTCGTCAAGGCGGGCGACGAGGTCCGCCTGCGCTTCGATGCCTTCCCCTATCAAAAATTCGGCATCGGCCGCGGTCGGGTGATCAGCATCTCCCGCTCGGCCGTGGATCCGCGGGAGCTGCCGATGGGCCAGCAGGCGGCCGGTCCCGTCTACCGGGTGCTCGTCAGCCTGGACGACGGCGTGCCGGGGCTGGAGGGCCGCTCCGATGCGCTGCGCGCGGGCATGACCCTGCAGGCGGACCTGCTGCTGGAAGAGCGGCGGATCGTCGAATACCTGTTCGCCCCGGTGCTGGGCCTGGCCAAGAACGGATGACCCGCGCCTGCGGCCGGGTCTTGCCACCCGGCGCACAATCCGTTCCACCTCGACCACCCAGACGTACGGAGCCCCTATGAGACAGATCGGAGCCGTCCTTGGCAGCGCCCTGCTGGCGGCGGTGCTGACCGCCGGCCTGAGCGGCTGCGCCACCCCGATCAAGGACGAACGGCTGCGACCGGGCGTGAGCACCGGCGCCGAGCTGATGCAGTACTACGGATCGCCCAGCCGGGTGTGGCCGGAGGCGGATGGCGGCCGCACACTCGAATATGCCACCCAGCCCTTCGGCCAGACCTGCTACATGGTCCGGCTGGATGCGCAGGACCGCTTTGTCAGCGCGGTGGATGCGCTGGCGCCTGCCCAGCGGGAGCGGGTGCAGCCGGGCATGACGCCGGAGCAGGTCACCCGCATGCTGGGTCGGGAGCGCACCCGGGTGTTTTTCCGCAACAGCGGCGAAGACGTCTGGGACTGGAATGTGCCGCCGGACATGAACGGCTATCTGCTGCGTTTCAACGTCCACTTCAAGGACGGCGTGGTGCTGCGCACCAGCTACAGCGCGGTGTATCCGGACCGGCGCTTTTTCTGGGACTGACAGCCGGGGCGCAAGGCCCCGCCCCGGTGTGTGACGAAATGGTCGTCCGCGGGTCGTCCATCCCCCTCAGGCAGGAACGAATTGACAGTTCCGTTCACTACACTTCCCCCTGAATCGAGGGGGAAGAGAGAACATGAGGAATCATTCGGCGGCACCGTCCACCCGGGCGATGGCCATGGCCATCGACGGGGTGTTGTGGGCCCTGGCCAGCGCCTTGCTGATGTGGATCGTTTACGGGAGCCCGGTCAGCCGCTGGGATGACCTGCGCCCAGGCACCCTGGCCATCAATTGGCTGCTGCCGCTGGTCGTCTGCGTGCTGTTCTGGGCCTGGCAAGGGGCCACCCCCGGCAAGCTGATTGCTGGCGTGAAGGTGGTGGACGCTCAGAGCGGCGGCCGCCCCACCCCCGTCCAGGCGCTGCTGCGCTGGTTCGGCTATCTGATTTCCGCCGTCCCGCTGTTTGCCGGGTTCTGGTGGGCCAAGCTGGATGCGGAAGGCCGCACCTGGCACGACCGCCTGTCCCGCACCGCGGTGGAGCGCAGCCGTCCGCCGCCCGCCAGCGGCCGCGGCCTGTTGTGGGATTACATCGTCACCCACTGGCAGGGTGAGCACAGCCTGGCCCAGAGCTTCTGGATCAACAATGTTCTGCTGAGCTTCCCGTTGACGGCGGCGCTGACCGGCGTGATGAGCTGGCTGGAGATGAAGGGCGACGCCCTTCAGGCCGGCAGCATCGCGATGCTGATCGGCTGGCCGGTGATGCTGCTGGTGGACACCTGGTGCGTGGTGGGCTGCTGGCGGTCGGTGCGCGGTTATGTGGACTCCGGCGGCTCGCTGATGCTGGCCTTCCTGGCGCGGCTGATCATGTTCCTGGGCGCGATCCAGATCCTGGCGTCGCTGATCGTCGGCTTTGTGCCGCAGGTGCCGGAGTTCTGGAAGATGGCCCGCGGCATCGACCCGATCGGCCAGGCCGAGATGAAGATTTCCGCGGACGGTCACACGCTGCAGTTCCAGGGCCCCATCGGCATGGGCGACGCCCGCCGCATGGGCAAACTGCTGGACACGGCGCCGGATGTGAAGTCGTTTGAGCTGGCCTCTCCGGGCGGCCGCCTGAAGGAAGCCGAGGACATGGTGGTGCTGATGCGCAAGCGTCACGCCACGACCCGCGCCGTCGGTGACTGCCAGAGTGCCTGCACGCTGCTGTTCCTGGCGGGCAGCTCGCGGCAACTGATGCCCGGCGCGCAGCTGGGCTTCCACCGTGCGTCCTCCGGCACCTACAACCCGGCGTTCGACGAGATTGCCAACCAGCATCTGGCAGAGACCTATCGCAAGATGGAGCTGCCGGAGGACTTCATTCAGCGCACGCTGAAGACGCCTTCGCGCAGCATGTGGTATCCGACGCCAGACGATCTGGTGCGCCATCAGCTGATCCAGGAGCCGCCCAAGACGCTGGACGTCGCCCTCCCCGATGGCCCGCGCCCGGGCGAGCCGGCGCCGCTGTCGGAATATGTGGCGGCCTTCAAGTCCAACCCGGTCTGGTATCACCTGAATGAACGCTTCCCCGGCGCATTGACGCGGGCGGCGACGCAGATGCGGACGGCGCGGCTGGCGCTGGCGGGCACCGAACAGGAATCGGATGGCGCGCAGATGGCGGCTCAGATGGCGATCACCTCCGAAGTGCGGCAGCTGGTGCTGTCGGGCTCGGCCGAATCGCGGCGGCGGTATCTGCAGGTGGTGCGCGGCCAGATGCAGGCGATGCAGGCCCTGGGCGCGGACACCTGCCAAGCCTGGCTGGCGGGTTCGGCGGCGACGCGGCGGTTGATGCCGCCGGAAGTGATGGCCTGGGAGACCAACTGGCTGACCAATGCCGCCCAGGAAGGGCCACCGTCCCGGACCCGAGCGGGCGAAGCGTCCCGGCTGGAACTGGAGGTGGTGAATCGCACCCTGGGCCCGCAGGCGGCGGGGCTGCTGTCGCGGCTGTGG
Source organism: uncultured Roseateles sp. (assembly GCA_966211495.1). Taxonomy (GTDB): domain Bacteria; phylum Pseudomonadota; class Gammaproteobacteria; order Burkholderiales; family Burkholderiaceae_C; genus Roseateles. Next base: position 215,690 of record CBIHOT010000001.1, read on the forward strand.
TCTGACGATGCCAGTGGCGACACCGCCGGCGTGGTCAGCTGCGAACGCGCATCACAGTTGCTGGATCAGATCCAGCGCCTGAAGGTCGCGCCGCGAGAGCTGGCCGAACGGGTGGTGTTCCAGACGCGTTGAGGGCGCGGGAGGCCAGTACCGCCGGTACTGGCTCAAGGTGCTTCGTCTGCACCCGGCGCAGCCTGATCGGGCGCCAGCCCGGCGGCTTCCCGGGCGCGCATGCGGGCATGCACATAGGCGCCCTGCGGGATGTGCAGCAGGTCGGCGATGCGCCACATCACGTGGCGCTCATGGTCGGACAGCCGGCCATCCGCATAGGCCACGCCCCACATCAGCTCGATCATGCGCAGCTTGCGGGGCATGTCCCACGCGTCGATGCGGGAGGTGAATGCAAACAGGTCGGTGGCCTGGCGCGCCGTGCCTTCTGCGAGGTCTGCCAAGCGGTCCGCTTCGTCCGGCGTCAGCACGAATTTCTCGACCAGCGCGCGCCGCACGGCGGTGCGTTCCGCCACGGCGAGCCCTTCGTCCGCGCGCATCACCTCGACCAGAAGCACCGCGGCCGCCAGTTGGACGGCATGATCCTCACCGCAGCCCTGCGCGCCGGCCATGGACTCGGGTGACATCAGGCTGTCGAAAAGGTCTTTCAGGGTTTTGAGCATGGGGTGATGGTGGCACAAGCGGAGGTTGGGTTCCGTGCGCGGGGCATTTTTTGCGCCGGGGTGAGTCGGTCGGAGCGCCGTGTCTCTTCTCCTTCAGCGTCATAGGCGCCCCAGCAAAGCGTTTTCGAACTTGCTGAATTTGTCGTTTTTGTCGATTTATCCTAGACTGGCGGTCTTCCGGGAGAAATCGATGAGCACCCTGTCCGCCACCGCCTCGCCCTCCACGCTGGAGCGGCAATTGATTGAAGGCATTCAGTTTGCGCTTGAGGATCTGGCCCGCAGTCTGGTCGCTCGTGTCACTGAGCTGGTTCAAGAACAGCTTCATGGCACTCGCATGTCCGCCTCGAAGTCGCGCCAAGCGCTTGCGGAGGCAGTGGCCAGTCAAATGCCCACCATGCTGGAACAGGAGTTCATGGCTAGGCTGCTGGGCAATGACCCGTCCGCGCGCCAGCACCGCGCCGTGCTCTCTCACGTACTGTCTGCGGCGGAGGTTCAAGCGGTTGGAGCCGAGTTCTCTCCGTTGCGCCTGCCGCCCCCTCAGAGTCATGAACGCAACCGGCCCGACGAAGCAAGCACGCCGCCTGCGGCCGATGCAGAGCAGGCTGAGGAACTCACCAGTGAGGCCGCTGCCAAGCTGCTCCATGTGTCCCGCACCCATCTGAACACGTTGGCTGACACCGGAGCCCTCGGACGCATCCGGCGGACCGAGGGGGGCCATCGGCGCCTGTTGAAAGCTCACGTGCTGCGTTACCTTGCAGAGACCCAGGATCGGCAACTCCAGGGGCTGGACCAGATGATCGCGGCCACGGATGCACTTGGCATGTACGAAGAGGAGGCAAAGGTACTAAGGCCCCAACGATCCAGACGCCGCTGAAGCCCATGCCGCAAGAACCGCCTCCTGAATCCGCCGATTGCCCTCGAGTCGCGTTAGTCGATGCCAACGTTCTCTTCGCACCTCGTCTGCGGGATCTGATGATCCACCTTCACATGGCGCGCGTGATCCACATGCATTGGACGCGCGACATTGAACGGGAGTGGACTCGCAACGTGATTGGGAAAGGCAAGGCCGATCCTGGTGCCATCGCCCAATGTCTGGAGGGCATGCGTCTCGCTGTTCCAGGTTGGGAGGTTTCAGGCTATGAGCGGCACATCGAGCGCTTCGATGCAATCCACCCGAAGGACAGGCACGTCGCAGCAGCGGCGTTTCAGTTGGCCACGGAGGTCTGGTCAGGTCGAACAGTCGGCCTGATCACCAAGAACCTGCGCGATTTCCCCGCTCGCGCCTTCGCGTCCACACGCATTCGTCGCCTGGCGCCGGGTCCCTACCTGGACCGGCTCTATGACATGGCTCCCAAGGCTCTCCAGGCAGTCGCCGAAACTTGCCGCCAGAAGCTGCGCCGACCGCCAGTCGATCCGCAGAGCTACGTCGACATCCTCATACATCACCAGTGCAGCGAATTGGCCAAGGCAATGGCCCGCGCCTGGAGCGTACGTTCGTCCTGAGCTCACGCAAAAAAGCCGCGTGGCCCCAAGGCCCACGCGGCTTCGTCTCACTCAGCGTCGCTGACGATCAGCGCACGCGGCCTTCCTTCCAGGCGCTGATCAGCTTGTCATAAGCGATCGTCTCGCCCTTGGGCTTCTCGTTGGCCAGCTTGGCCCACGGTGCGCCCTTGTCGGACAGCCACTTCTTCGGATCTTCCTTCTTGTTCAGCTTCGGCGCGCACTTGGCCATGCCGGCACGCTCCAGACGGGCCATCACCGAATCCATTTCGTCCGCCAGCGTGTCCATCGCCGCCTGCGGCGTCTTCTCGCCGGTCACGGCCTGGGCCACGTTCTTCCACCACAGCTGCGCCAGCTTCGGATAGTCCGGCACGTTGTTGCCCGTCGGCGTCCACGCCACCCGGGCCGGGCTGCGATAGAACTCGATCAGACCGCCGTACTTCGGCGCATTCTTGGTGAAGTAGTCGCTGCGGATGTCGCTGTCCCGGATGAAGGTCAGCCCCTGGATGCTCTTCTTCAGGCTCACCGTCTTGGCCGTCACGAACTGCGCATACAGCCAGGCTGCAGCCGTGCGGTTCGGGTCGTGGTTGGCAAAGAAGGTCCAGCTGCCCACGTCCTGATAGCCGTTCTGCATGCCGGCCTTCCAGTACGGACCATTCGGGCCGGGCGCCATGCGCCACTTCGGCGTGCCATCCGCATTGACCACCGGCAGGCCCGGCTTTGTCATATCCGCCGTGAACGCGGTGTACCAGAAGATCTGCTGCGCAATCTGTCCCTGCGCCGGCACCGGACCCGACTCACCGAAGGTCATGCCCGTGGCTTCCTTCGGCGCGTACTTCTTCATCCAGTCCACATACTTGGTCAGCGCATACACCGCAGCCGGCGAATTGGTCGCGCCACCGCGCGAGACCGACGCGCCCACCGGCGTGCACTTGTCGTCCGCCACGCGGATGCCCCATTCGTCCACCGGCATGCCGTTGGGAATGCCCTTGTCCGCCGCACCGGCCATCGACAGCCAGGCATCGGTGAAACGCCAGCCCAGCGACGGATCCTTCTTGCCGTAATCCATGTGGCCGTAGATGGGCTTGCCGTCGATGGTCTTCACATCATTGGTGAAGAACTCGGCGATGTCCTCATACGCGCTCCAGTTCAGCGGCACGCCCAGGTCATAGCCGTACTTGGCCTTGAATTTGTCCTGCAGGTCCTTGCGGGCGAACAGGTCGGCACGGAACCAGTACAGGTTGGCGAACTGCTGGTCGGGCAGCTGATACAGCTTGCCGTCCGGCGCCGTCGTGAAGCTGGTGCCGATGAAGTCCTTCAGGTCCAGATCCGGATTGGTGAATTCCTTGCCCGCACCGGCCATGTAGTCGGTGAGGTTCATGATCTTGCCGTAGCGGTAGTGGGTACCGATCAGGTCCGAGTCAGAGATCCAGCCGTCATAGATGCTCTTGCCCGACTGCATCGAGGTCTGGAGCTTCTCCACCACATCCCCTTCCTGGATGATGTCGTGCTTGACGGTGATGCCGGTGATCTCGGTGAAGGCCTTGGCCAGCACCTTGCTCTCATACTCGTGCGTGGTGATGGTCTCGGACACCACCGAGATTTCCTTCACTCCCTTGGCCTGCAGCTTCTTGGCCGCTTCGATGAACCACTTCATCTCGGCCAGCTGCTTGTCCTTGGCGAGCGTGGACGGCTGGAATTCGCTGTCCACCCACTTCTTGGCTTCCGCCTCACCGGCCCAGGCGCTGTGGACCCCGAGGGCCAGCAATGCGGCCACGGCCAGCGCGGAATACTTGCTCTTGTTCACGCTTGTCTCCTTCTTCTCATTGAGCATCCCCCGATGAGGATGGATCACCGGCTCCGGGGGAGATGGAGCCGAATCCCGATACCACTCCGACTACAGCGACCGGCGCCCGCTCACCCTTTGCGCAGGATGAGCGCCAGCACCAGCATCGACACCACAAAGCTGATCCACACGCTGGGTTCGGCCTCCAGCTGGAACCAGCCCATCATCTTCTCGCCCAGGCCCACGAAGGCCAGGTTCAGATACGCCGCCATCAGCAGGCCGATGAAGAGCCGGTCCCCACGCGTCGTGCGCAGCGGCAACCAGCCTTTGCGCAGCGTCGTCGGCGACTTGATCTCCCAGATCGTCATGCCCACCAGCATCAGCACCACGCAGCCGAAGAACACGGCCACCGGCAAGGTCCACACCATCCAGTCAAACATTGTTCATTCCCTCCTCACACCCGGCCCATGGCGAAGCCCTTGGCGATGTAATGCCGCACGAACCAGATCACGATGGCGCCCGGCACGATGGTCAGGGTGCCGGCAGCCGCCAGCGTCGCCCAGTCCATGCCGGAGGCGCTGACGGTGCGGGTCATCGTCGCTACGATGGGCTTGGCATCCACGCTGGTGAGCGTACGGGCCAGCAGCAGCTCCACCCAGGAGAACATGAAGCAGAAAAAGGCGGCGACGCCCACACCCGCCTTGATCAGCGGCAGGAAGATCGTCAGGAAGAAGCGGGGGAAGCTGTAGCCGTCGATATAGGCCGTCTCGTCGATCTCACGCGGAATGCCGCTCATGAACCCTTCCAGGATCCACACCGCCAGCGGCACGTTGAACAGCAGGTGCGCCAGCGCCACCGCCAGGTGCGTGTCCATCAGGCCCAGCGTCGTATAGAGCTGGAAGAAGGGCAGCAGAAACACCGCCGGCGGCGTCATGCGGTTGGTCAGCAGCCAGAAGAACACATGCTTGTCGCCCAGGAAGCTGAAGCGGCTGAACGCATATGCGGCCGGCAGCGCCACGCTGATCGAGATGACCGTGTTGATGGCCACGTAGATCATGCTGTTGATGTAGCCGCTGTACCAGGCCGGATCGGTGAAGATCGTCCGGTAGCTGGCCAGGGTGAATTCGCGTGGCCACAGGCTGAAGCTGGACAGGATCTCCTCATTGGTCCGGAAGCTCATGTTGACCATCCAGTAGATGGGCAACAGCGCAAACAGCAGATACAGGACCAGGAAGATGCTTCGCTTCTTGAAACGGCGCTCATCCATGGGCGGCCTCCGACTGCTGTGACTGCCCCAGCGACTGCATCCAGTTGTAGAGGATGAAGCACAGCAGCAGGATGATGAGGAAGTAGATCAGCGAGAACGCTGCCGCCGGGCCCAGGTCGAACTGGCCGACTGCCTTCTGCGTCAGGTACTGGCTGAGGAAGGTGGTGGCATTGCCGGGGCCGCCGCCAGTGAGCACGAAAGGCTCGGTGTAGATCATGAAGCTGTCCATGAAGCGCAGCAGCACCGCAATCATCAGCACGCCCCGCATCTTGGGCAGCTGGATGAAGCGGAACACCGCCAGCTTGCTCGCACCGTCAATGCGCGCGGCCTGGTAGTACGCATCCGGAATCGAGCGCAGACCGGCGAAGCACAGCAGCGCCACCAGCGGTGTCCAGTGCCAGACATCCATCACCAGCACGGTGAGCCAGGCGTCGGTGGCATTGCCGGTGTAGCTGTAGTCGATCCCCAGAGCCTGCAGACCGGCGCCCAGCAGGCCGATGTCGGCCCGCCCGTAGATCTGCCAGATGGTGCCCACCACGTTCCAGGGAATCAGCAGCGACAGGGCCACCAGCACCAACACTGCCGAGGCCTTCCAGCCCTGGGCCGGCATCGACAGCGCCAGGGCGATGCCCAGCGGAATCTCCACCAGCAGCACCGCCAGCGAGAAACCGAGCTGGCGCAGCAGCGCGCCGTGCAGTTCTTCATCACGCATCACCGCGGCAAACCATTCGGTGCCGACGAAGACACGTCGCTCCGGTGAAATGATGTCCTGCACCGAGTAGTTCACCACCGTCATCAAGGGCAGGATGGCCGAGAAGGCCACGCAGATGATGACCGGCAGCACCAGGAACCAGGCTTTCTGATTGACTGGTTTCATGGGGTGGTCTCCTTGAGCACCGGCGCGGTGGACGGAATCAGCTGATCGTCCGCGCCGTAGAAGCAGGTGTGGGCATTCAGGACCTGCAGCCCGATATGGGCGCCCACTGCGGGCGGCTGCGCCTGCGCGGGCAGACGGGCCTTGATCACCTGGTCGCCGAGCGATGCCGTCAGCAGCCAGTAGGTGCCGAGGTCCTGCACCTGGGTCACGGTCGCATCGAGCACGCCTTCCGCGCCGGGTTCGGCCAGCAGTAGGTATTCCGGACGCACGCCGAGGGTGAAGTCCCGCAGCTGCGTGATCGGCGTTGGCGCCAGTCCTTGCGGCAGCCGCACCGACTGACCGGCCACTTCCAGCAGCCCTTCCGGATGGAAGCGGCCCGGCAGGAAGTTCATGCCCGGGGAGCCGATGAAGTGCCCGACAAAGCGATGCTGCGGGCGCTCGAACAGGGCCGCCGCGCCGCCGACCTGCACCGCACGACCGCGCGTCATCACCACGATCTGGTCAGCGAAGGTGAGCGCCTCGACCTGGTCATGGGTCACGTAGATCAGCGTGAGCTTGAGCTCATGGTGGATCTGCTTGAGCTTGCGCCGCAGCTGCCATTTCAGATGCGGATCGATGACGGTCAGCGGTTCGTCAAACAGCACCGCGGACACATCCTCACGCACCAGGCCGCGGCCCAGCGAGATCTTCTGCTTCGCATCTGCCGACAGTCCGGCCGCACGCTGGTTGAGCTGGCCGCTGAGTTCCAGCATCTCGGCGATGCGACCGACGCGGGCGCGGATGCGGTCCGGCGCCACGCCGCGGTTGCGCAGCGGGAACGCCAGGTTGTCCGCCACCGTCATCGTGTCGTAGATGACGGGGAACTGGAACACCTGCGCGATGTTGCGGGCCTGCGGCGTGAGGCCGGTGACGTCCTTGCCGTCGAAGCTGACCGTGCCCTGCGAAGGCTTGAGCAGGCCGGAGACGATGTTGAGCAGCGTCGTCTTGCCGCAGCCCGACGGGCCCAGCAGCGCATAGGCGCCGCCGTCCTCGAAGGTCATGCGCAGCGGCAGCAGCGCGTAGTCGTCATCGCCGCGCGGGTCGGCGCGATAGGCATGCGCCAGATCCAGATCGATGCGAGCCATCAGCGACCTCCCCGACGCTCGGGCGCCCGCGTGAGCAGGCCGGCAGCGTCAAACACGTGGACCTGCGAGGCCTGCAGGTAGAGCGTCAGCGGCGTGCCCAGTTCGAAGTCGTGCACGCCGGTCAACTGGGCCACCAGGTCGCCGACTTCGCTGCGCACATGCACGAAGGTGTCGCTGCCGGAAATCTCCGCCAGCTCGACCTGACCCTTCAGCGCCACATCACCCGGCTGGGCCTGCACCCGCAGCGCATTGGCACGCACGCCGACGGTGACCGCGCCCTGGCCGGGCAGCATCAGGTCCAGGCCCGGCTGCAATTGCAGACGGTCCCCCAGGCCTTGCGCCAGCAGCAGGTTCATCGGCGGATCACTGAAGGCCCGGGCCACCCGCAGGGATGCAGGCCGGTGGAACACTTCGGCCGTGGGGCCGTATTGCAGCAGCTCGCCGGCATCCATCACCGCCGTGTAGCCGCCCAGCATCAGCGCTTCCGCCGGCTCGGTGGTGGCGTAGATGACGGTCGAGTCGCCTGCGGCAAACAGCTGCGTCAGCTCGTCGCGCAGTTCTTCGCGGAGCTTGTAGTCCAGGTTCACCAGCGGCTCGTCCAGCAGCATCAACGGTGCCTGCTTGGCCAGAGCCCGCGCCAGCGCCACCCGCTGCTGCTGGCCGCCGGAGAGCTGCGCCGGCAGCTTGTCCAGATGCATCTCGATGTGCAGCTTGCGGGCCAGCTGATCCACCCGGTCCCGCACGCCCGCACGGTCCAGCTTGCCGCGCAGCTTCAGCGGCGAGGCGATGTTGTCCCGCACCGTCATCGACGGATAGTTGATGAACTGCTGATAGACCATGGCGACGTCCCGCTGGCGGACCGGCCAGCCGGTCACATCGGTGCCATCGACTTCGACACGACCTTCGGTGGGCCGATCCAGGCCCGCCATCAATCGCATCAGCGTGGTCTTGCCGGCCTGCGTGGCGCCCAGCAGCACGGTGACCGCGCCAGGCGTCGGACGCAGGTCCAGCGGATAAAGGAATGGCTGAGCCCCGACACGGTGGCTGATACCGTGCAGACTCAGCTCCATGACCTGTCTCTTTGCATGTTGTTGTTGTCAGGGAGGGTGGGAAGGGATTGCTGGCGGAACCAGTCCTCCACTGCGGCGCGCTGCGCCTCGGTGAAGTGCAGGCCCAGCTTGCTGCGACGCCACAGCACATCGTCCGCCGACTGCGCCCATTCTTCTCGGACCAGATAACGCAGTTCGGCTTCGTGCAGGCCCGGAGCGATTTCCGGACCGAGGTCGTTCAAGTTCTCCGCGCCGCCCAGCACCCGGCCGACGCGGCCGCCATAGGCGCGCGCCAGACGGTGCGCCAGGGCCGGTGGGAGCCAGGCGTGGCGCTGCCCGATGGCGGTGAGCAGGCGCTGGAAGTCGGTATCGGGGCGCTGGGGAGCGCCGATCCATTCCTGCAGGTCACCGCCGGGCAGATGGGCCGATTCGGTCCAGGCCTGGCGACGGTCGCCCAGCATCTGGCCGACCATGTCGGCCGCATCTTCAGCCAGCTTGCGGAAGGTGGTGATCTTGCCGCCCCAGACGCTGAGCAGCGGCGCGCCGCCGTCCGAATGCGGCTCCAGCAGATAGTCGCGGGTGACAGCGGACGGGTCGCCGGAGGCATCGTCCAGCAGCGGGCGCACGCCGGCATAGCTCCACACCACGTCATCGGTGGTGATCGGCTTGGCAAAGTAGCGGCTCGCCTGCTCGCAGAGGTAGGCCACTTCCTTGGCCTCGATGGTGGCGCGACCGAATCCGGCCAGTGCATCGGCCGGCAGTTCCACATCGGTGGTGCCGATCAGGGTGAACTCGTCTTCGTAGGGGATGGCGAAGATGATGCGCTTGTCGGGGTTCTGGAAGATGTAGGCGTGGTCATGCTGGTAGGCGCGCCGCACGACGATGTGGCTGCCCTTGACCAGCCGCAGGCTCTTGGTCGCCAGCGCTTCGGTCCCGGCCGATTGGGCATGCTCGCGCAGGAAGCTTTCCGCCCAGGGGCCGGCGGCATTCACCAAGGCCTTGGCGCGAACGGTGACATCGCCCTGCGGCCCGCGCAGCGTCGCCAGCCAGTGGTCCGCCTGGCGCCGGGCCGACACCACGGTGGTGCGGGTGTGCAGGCTCGCGCCTTTGTCCCGCGCATCGAGCGCATTGAGCAGCACCAGCCGCGCATCATCCACCCAGCCGTCGGAGTAGACGAAGCCGCGGGTGTACTGCGCCTTGAGCGGCGCGCCCAGCGGCGACTGGCGCAGGTTGACGCCGGTGGAGCCCGGCAGCACTTCGCGACGGGCCAGATGGTCGTAGAGGAACAGGCCGATGCGGATCATCCAGGCCGGGCGCATCGCCGCGTCATGCGGCATGACAAAACGCAGCGGCCACATGATGTGCGGCGCGCTGCGCAGCAGCACCTCGCGCTCCTGCAGGGCCTTGCGGACCAGCGAGAACTCGTAATACTCGAGATACCGCAGCCCGCCATGGATCAGCTTGGTGGACGACGACGAGGTATGGGCGGCGAAATCCGAGGCTTCGGCCAGTACGACGGACCAACCGCGGCCGGCGAGGTCACGGGCGATGCCGGCGCCATTGATCCCTCCGCCCACCACCAGCACGTCACACGATGCGGGCGGAGCGGAGCCTTCGAATGCAGCAGCAGGACTTGCGGTCACGGCGTCTCCTGGCGCCTCCAAGGGAGACGCGCTTGTGTTCTTCTTTTTTCTTTTTAGCGCGCTTTGCCGCGTTTCCGACCAGGGATAACCCGGTGTTGTGTTCGTTTTGGTTCGCTTTAGTCTGCGCGCCATGAATCCGAATCCCCGGCAGAACGATCTGCTTCAAGAGGTGCGCGCCCGCGGCTCGGTGAGCGTGGAAGCGCTGGCCGAGCGTTTTGGCGTCACCCTGCAGACGGTGCGGCGCGATGTGCAGCGCCTCGCCGAGGCGGGCCTGGTCACGCGCTTTCATGGCGGCGTGCGGGTGCCTGCCTCCACCACCGAAAACATCGCCTACCGGCAGCGGCAGGCGATGCAGGCGGACGGCAAATCGCGCATTGCGCGCGCGATTGCGGCCCGCATTCCGCCGGGCTGCTCCCTCATCCTGAACCTGGGCACCACCACCGAAGCCGTGGCCCATGCGCTGCTGCATCACCAGGGGCTGCGCGTCATCACCAACAACCTCAACGTGGCCACCATCCTGAGCGACAACCCCGATTGCGAGCTGGTGATGGTGGGCGGCTCGGTGCGTCACCGGGACCGCGGCGTGGTGGGCGAGGCAGCGGTCGACTTCATCCGTCAGTTCAAGGTGGACATCGGCCTGATCGGCATTTCCGGCATTGAATCGGACGGCAGCCTGCGCGACTTCGACTACCGCGAGGTGATGGTGGCGCGGGCCATCGTCGAGCATTCCCGCGAGGTCTGGGTGGCCGCCGATGCCACCAAATTCAACCGGCCGGCGATGGCCGAAGTGACGCGCCTGCCGCAGATCGACGCCCTCTTCACCGATGCCCGGCCGCCCGAGCCCTTCCCCGGTCTGATGACCGATGCCGGCGTCGAGCTGGTGGTGGCAGACTGAGCTGCGCGCGTCCCTCACAACAACATCAAGAGACAAACACCATGACCTACCTGCTGGCCCTGGACCAGGGCACCTCCAGTTCACGATCCATCGTGTTCGATGCGCAAGGCCGTATCGTGGCCATGGCCCAGCGGGAGTTCCGACAGATCTATCCGCAGCCCGGCTGGGTCGAGCACGATGCCCACGAAATCTGGGACACGCAGTTGGCCACCGCACGCGAGGTGTTGGCCAAGGCCAACCTGTCGGCCAGCGACCTGAAGGGTCTTGGCATCACCAATCAGCGCGAGACCACGCTGGTGTGGAATCGCAAGACCGGTCAGCCGGTCTATCACGCCATCGTCTGGCAGGACCGACGGGCGGAACCGCAATGCGCGGCGCTTCGCGAGCAGGGCCATACCGCGATGGTGCAGCGCAAGACGGGGCTGGTGATCGACGCGTATTTCTCCGGCACCAAGCTGCAGTGGATCCTCGACAACGTGCCGCAGGCGCGGGAGCAGGCCGAACGCGGTGAGCTGGCCTTCGGCACCATCGACAGCTGGCTGATCTGGCAGCTGACCCATGGCGAGGTGCATGTCACCGACGTCAGCAATGCAGCCCGCACCATGCTCTTCAACGTGCATGAGAACCGCTGGGACGATGAGCTGCTGGCCCTGCTGCGCATTCCGAAGTCGGTGCTGCCGCAGGTGCATCCGTCTTCGTTTGAATTCGGTCAGGCGGCGGCGGACCACCTGGGCGCGCCGGTGCTGATCGGCGGCATCGCCGGAGACCAGCAAAGCGCCCTCTTCGGCCAGGCCTGCTTCGAGGCGGGGATGGCGAAGAACACCTACGGCACCGGCTGCTTCATGCTGATGCACACCGGCGGACGGTTCCAGACCAGCGGCAATGGCCTGATCACCACCAGCGCCGCGCAGCCCACCGCCACGCCGCAGTTCGCGCTGGAAGGCAGCGTGTTCATCGGCGGTGCGGTGGTGCAGTGGCTGCGGGATGGCCTCAATGCGATCAAGGCCAGCGGCGAAGTCCAGGGGCTGGCGGAGAGCGTGCCCGATGCGGGCGGTGTGATGTTCGTGCCGGCCTTCACCGGCCTGGGCGCGCCCTACTGGGATGCGGAGGCGCGCGGCGCCATCGTCGGCCTGACACGCGGCTCGACGGTGGCCCACATTGCGCGGGCGGCGCTGGAGAGCATCGCTTTCCAGAGCGCCGCGCTGCTGCAGGCGATGAGCCGCGATGCAGTCGCTGCCGGCGGCGCGCCGGTGAGCGAGCTGCGGGTGGACGGCGGCGCCTGCGTGAACAACCTGCTGATGCAGTTCCAGGCGGACCTGCTGGGCATTCCGGTGGTCCGCCCCAAGGTCATCGAGACCACCGCCCTGGGCGCCGCCTACCTGGCGGGCCTGACGGCCGGGGTCTACCGCGGCACGTCCGACATCGGCAAGAACTGGCAGACCGAACGCACCTTCCTGCCCACCATGTCACGCGACCGCGCAGAGCAGCTCATGACCGATTGGGAACGGGCAGTGCGTCAGGCCTGCACCCGCTGAGTCCTTCCCAGACTCAGACGCCGAGCGACTCGCCCGCGCCCAGCAGCGTCGCCACGCCCAGCACCGCGAAGATCACCGCGGCGATGCCGTGCACCAGACGGACCGGCAGCTTGTGCGCCAGCTTGTCCCCGATCAGCACCGCCGGCACGTTGGCCACCATCATGCCGAAGGTGGTGCCGGCCACGACCGGCCACAGGTCGTTGAAGCGGGCGGCCAGGGCCACGGTGGCGATCTGCGTCTTGTCGCCCATCTCGGCCAGGAAGAAGGCCACGATGGTGGTGCCCAGCACGCCCAGCTTGAAGCGGCTGCCGGTTTCTTCGTCGTCGATCTTGTCCGGGATCAGGGTCCAGATGGCCATGGCGATGAAGCCCACACCGAGCACCCAGCGCAGCACTTGCGGCGAGACCTGATGGGTGATCCACGAACCGATGGCGCCCGCGCAGGCGTGGTTGACCAGCGTGGCGATCAGGATGCCAAAGATGATGGGAATGGGACGCCGGAAGCGGGCGGCCAGGATGAAGGCCAGGAGCTGGGTCTTGTCGCCGATTTCGGCGAGGGCCACCAGGCCGGTGGAGATGAGGAAGGCTTCCATGAAAACACTCAGCGGCCGAGAACCCAATGACCATGCCCTCCCCCGGCCGCAACCCGGGGGGCATGGTCAAAGGTCTCGCCAGGCTGGGAACCGAGAGGTTCCTGGCTACCGCACGCCATGAGCCCGAAAGCTCAAGTCTGTTGACGCGGGTCTGCTGAATGGGTGCAGCGGCTACTCCCCAATGACAGCCGACATTCTAACCGCAGCCAGTCCCGGCCAGGCGCGTTGCAGGGGCTCGGGGCCTCCGGCCTCGCCCACCAGCAGCGCCTGCGTGCGGGATTCACGCCAGCTGCTGCCGAGCAGCAGCTGCAGCACCGGGGCGCTGACGGCCTTCAGGCGCTGCGGCCATTGCAGCACATCGTCCAGGTCACCCTGCCCGAGAGCCTCGGCCAGCAGTTCGTCCGGCGCGGACTGCAGCCGGGCCTGCCACTCACCCAGCGCCAGCGCTTGCGCCATGGCGAGGTCGTCCGGCGTGACCGGGGCATCGGCCAGCTTGGGCAGCAGCTCACGGGCCTGCGCGAGCAGGTCGGGCACGGCCTCGGGCGGCACTGTCAGCGACAGGCGCCAGCACACCGGGCCGCCGGGGGCTTCGATGTCACTGCGCCAGGGCCACGGCATGGCCTCCAGCAGTCGTTGCTGGAACAGGTGACGGGCCAGTGCACGCAAGGCCGCGGGCGTGCTGCGAGGCACCGAGGTCTGCAGCACGACACGGCAGGCCTGCGCCCGCGGCAGGGGAATCAGGCGGGCCAGGCCCGCGGGTGGCGCGGCAGCCGCAACGCCCTGGTCGGCCACACGCGCGGTCAGCACTGCGGGCGGGGCTTTCGGTGCACGCCAGTCGTCGTAGAGGTCTTCAGACAGCTGACGGGCGGTGTCCAGCGTCAGATCGCCGCAGAACAGCAGCTGGGTGCGCTCAGGCTGCCAGTAGAGGCGATGGAAGGCCTGCACCTCGTCCCGGCGCAGCCGCTTGAGCGACGCAGCCGTGGCCAGCGGATAGGCCGATCCCCAGAAGAGTCGGCGGCCGATCCAAGGCGCCAATTGCTCCGCATCCGCGCGGCGCAGCAGCAAGGCATCCTGGGCGCGACCGCGGACATGTTCCAGGGCCTCGAAGGTCAGCGTTGGCGCGCCCACCAGATCGGCCAGGAGGCTGACCGCATCATCACACTGGTCCGGCAGCGCTTCCAGGGCCAGCGCGGCCGAGGCGGGCGACAGGTCCAGGCGCAGCGGCCGACCCAGCAGGTCGGCGGCATAGGCGATGTCGGCGGAGTCCATCGCCTCCTTGCCGCGGCTGGCGCCCTGCGCGAGCATCGTCAGTGCCACTTCGGCCAGCCCTTCGCGGCCGACCGGATCCTTGAGCCAGCCTCCGGCCCCCATCAGCCGGATGGAGGTGCGCGCCGCCCCGGGACGGGGCAGCACCATCAGGCGCAGTCCATTGGGCAAACGCGCCTGCTGCAGCGTCAGCGACGGCACGGCCGGTGCGGGCGGCGCCTCCGGCGGGGTCTCGAATCCGCCCGTTGTGCCCGTCGGCGCGGAGGCCTGCGGACGCGCCTGCAGCACCGACCAGGCACCGGCCAGGCCAGCGCCCAGCATCACATCACGTCGTTTCACCGTCATACCACCACCCCGGAAGCCGGCACCGTCGCCGGCCCCGCCACATCGGCCAGCACGGTCAGCACCGGCGTGCGGACGATCTGGCTGCGCCACAACTGCTGCACATCGCGGGCCCCCAGGCGGGTCCAGGCCGCGGCATCCCGGCTCGGGGCCTGCAGGTCGCCGCGCACCGCCCAGGCGGTGCCCAGGCTGCGAGCCAGCGTGTCAGCGGCCCATTCGGTCGCCTGCCAGTCGCGCTTGAGCAGGGCCTTGGCCTTGTCCAGTTCTTCGTCGCTCACCGGCTCATCGGCCAGGCGCACCACTTCGTTCTGCAGCGCCTGCGCCAGCGGCGCGGCGGTTTGTCCATGCGCGGCCAACCCCTGCGCAACAAGCAGACCGGCCTGCTGATGCTGGGTGAGCCGCAGGCTCAGGTGATGGGCGACCGCAAGTTCATCCACCAGCGTATCGGTGAGGCGGCCGGAGCGGCCCTGCGCCAGCAGCGCATGCGCCACCTGCCAGATGGGCGTCGTGGCGTCATCGGCCCTCGGCGCCTGCCAGACGAGCGCTGCAGCGGGCAGCGGCGCCTGTGGCAGCGAAATCTTCACCGTCTGGCTCTGCGGACGACGAGGCTCCTTGACCTCCCGCAGTTCCAGCGGCGCGGCCATCGGCGCACGCACCGAGCCGAAGTGATGCATCACCCAGCGCGACAGCGCCGCCTCGTCGAAGGGGCCGGTGACGATCAGCAGCGCGCGGTCGCAGCGGAAGGCGCTGGCATGGAAGGCGCGCAGCGTGTCGATGTCCAGGTCTTTGAGCTGATCGGGATCGCCCAGCGCGCCGCGCTGGTAGGGATGATTCAGATAGCCGTTGCGAAGGATGGCAGGATCCAGCCGGCCATAGGGACGGATCAGCGGCTGACGCACCGCCTGCTGCACCTGCGCGCGGGCGCGGTCCAGGTTGTCCGGCTCCAGACGCGGATTGCTCATGCGCTCCGCTTCCGCCCAGAGAATGCGTTCCAGATGATGCGCGGGCACGACCGTCTGGAGCGCGGCGAAGTCCTCATCCACCTCCAGATGGGTGCTGCCGCCGGCCTGGGCCACCATGCGGTGGAACTGGCCCGGCTCGAGATACCGGCTGGCGCCTGCCACCAGGCGCAGCGTCAGATGGGTGAGGCCGGAGCGGCCGGTCGGATCATCCTTGGCGCCGACGCGATAGACCACCCGGACGGCGACCTGCGGCCCCGGCGCGGAGCGTGCGACCCACAGCAGCCCGTTGGGCAGGCGCTGGGGCTCGAGTGGAATACTGGACATCCGCACAGCATAGCTGCCAAAGCGCTGTCAGCATCCGGCTGTCATGATCCGCACCACGGATGCGCCCCACAGCCCAGGGACATGGCGTCTGCGGGGGTACCGTCACACCAGGGAGAGAACGATGAAATTTGCCTACACCATCATCTACACGGCGGACGTTGCGGCGTCGCTCGACTTCTTCGAACGTGCCTTCGGCCTGCAGCGGCGCTTTCTGCATGAATCCGGCACCTATGGCGAAGTCGAGACGGGTGCCACCGCGCTGTCATTTGCCCAGCACGAGATCGCCCGCGCCAACCTGGGCCACGATTACCGCAGCGCCTCCGACGGGGCGCCGCTGGGCATGGAGATCGGCCTGACCACCGACGATGTGGCGGCGGCGTATGAGAGGGCCGTGAAGGCCGGCGCGACGGGTCTGGCCCCGCCGGTCACCAAGCCTTGGGGCCAGGTCGTGTCCTATGTGCGGTGCCCTGACGGCACGCTGGTGGAGCTGTGCTCGCCGATGTGATCACGCCTCGTCCGGATCGCCCTGATGCTGCGGCTCCACCACGATCCGCGCATGGCGCTGGAAGGTGAAATACGCCCAGGCCCAGTCGGCGAACACGCGCAGCCGATTGCGGAAGCCGATCAGGAAATAGACGTGCACGAACAGCCAGAACAGCCACGCTGAGAAGCCGCTGAACTGGATGGTGCCCAGGTCCGCCACGGCTGCCTTGCGGCCGATGGTGGCGAGCGCACCGTAGTCCCGGTAGCGGAACGCCGGCTCCGAGCGGCCATTCATCCGCGCCAGGATCTGCCGCGCCGCATGCCGGCCCGCCTGCTTGGCGCCCGGGCTCACGCCTGGCACCGGCTTGCGGCTGCCGTCCTTTTCCACACTGTTCGCGGCGGCCATGTCGCCCACCACATAGACCTCGGGATGGCCCGGGATGTTCATGTGTTCATCCACGATCACCCGTCCGGCCCGATCCAGCGGCACGTCCAGCGTGCGCGCCAGCGGCGACGCGGCCACGCCAGCGGCCCAGACCTTGGTGTGGGAGGCGATGCGTTCTCGCTGACCGTCCGGCCGCTGCAGCTCCACCCCGGTCTCGTCGATACCGACCACACGGCTGTTCACCCGCACGGTGACGCCCAGCCGCTCCAGTTGCGCCTGCGCCTGCGCCGACTGCGCCGGTTTAAAGGCCGCGAGCACGCGGTCCGAGCCCTCCACCAGCAGCACCTTGGCGCGGCTGGGGTCGATGCGCCGGAATTCGTCCTTGAGGGTATGGCGGGCGATCTCGGCCAGCGTGCCGGCCATCTCCACTCCGGTGGGGCCGCCGCCGATCACGACGAAGGTGAGCCAGCCATCACGCTCTGCGGGCTGGTCGGCCAGCGTCTCGGCTTTTTCGAAGGCGCTGAGCAGACGCGCGCGCAGCTTGAAGGCATCCGCCAGGGTCTTGAGGCCTGGCGCATGGGTCTGCCATTGGTCGTTGCCGAAGTAGCTGTGGGTCGCGCCGGCGGCCACGATCAGGTGGTCGTAGCGGAGCACCTGCCCATCGGAGAGATGCACCTGCCGCTGCGCCTTGTCGATCGCACTGACCTCGGCCATCAGCACCGTCAGGTTGCGCTGGTGCCGTCGCATGTGCCGGATCGGCGAGGCGATCGACGGCGCTGACAGACCGGCCGTCGCCACCTGGTAGAGCAGCGGCTGGAACAGATGATGGTTGCTGCGGTCGATGAGGGTCACCCGCACTGGCGCGCCCTCCAGCACCTTGGTGGCTTCCAGGCCACCGAAGCCGCACCCAACGATCACGACATGAGGCAATTCGGCATTCATGCCACAGATAGTAATGGGATGACGACCTTCCTTCGTCAACCCATTGGCTGACAATGCCGCTATGCGCCGCGCCGACCGACTGTTTCAGATCGTCCAACTCATCCGCGGACGCCGACTGACCACCGCTGAATTCCTGGCCCAACGTCTGGAGGTGTCCATCCGTACCGTCTATCGGGACGTCGCCGCCTTGCAGCAGCAGGGCGTGCCGATTGATGGGGAAGCGGGCGTGGGCTACCGGATGAGGGTCGGGTTTGAACTGCCGCCCTTGATGTTCAGTGCGGAGGAAGCGCAGTCGCTGGTGGCCGCGGTGCGGCTGGCCCAGCCGCAGCTGGATGCGGTGCTGGAGCAGCGGGCGGAGGAAGCGCTGAGCAAGATCCTGGCGGTGCTGCCCGGCACCGCCCGCGCGGCAGCCGAAAGCCTGACCGTGTATGCGCTGCAACGCGGATTGGATGAGGCCACGCGGGCGCGACTGACGCAGTTGCGTCAGGCGACCGAGTCCCGCAACAAGCTGCGGCTGTCGTATCTGGATCTGAATGAACAGACGACGCAGCGGGTCGTGCGGCCGCTGGCCTGCTTCTTCTGGGGCCCGGTGTGGACCTTCTCCGCCTGGTGTGAACTGCGCGAAGACTTTCGCAGCTTCCGGGTGGACCGGGTGCAGGCGCTGGAGGTGATGGACGAGCGCTTCCGCGATGAGCCGGGCAAGACGCTGGCGGACCTGCAGCGGCTGGACAGCGCGCGGGAAGACTGGGCGTGAGCGGCGTCTGAGGCGCTCAGCGCGCGGTCACGCCGCCGCGCGGCAGCGTGGCTGCGCGTGGACGCCAGCGCAGCAGCGGTGCTTCCACCCAGTGATAGAACGGCAGGGCCGCGATGTTGCTCAAGGCCCAGGCGGCCAGCAGTGCTAGCGGAGCGAGCGCATCCAGCATCGGCGCGGGACTCTCGGCGCGGTGCTCGTACAGGGCGTTGACCAGCAGGCAGATCGGGAAGTGGATCAGGAAGAGCGCGTAGGCATGGCGGGCGAAGCCTTGGACCCGGTCGTGCAGCCAAGCCGGTCCTTGCCCGTGCCGCCACAGCGCCACCACGACGGCGGTCAGGCCCGCCACCACCAGCCGCTCGCGAAATTGCAGCATCAGCGAGGACACCATCAGCGCTGCCATGCCCGCCAGCACAGCGCGCCGCCAGGGCTGCGGCCACGACTGGCACCAGAAGAGCAAGGCGCCCAGGCCATAAGCGCCAAAGAAATAGATGGCATAGGCGTCCAGTGACGCCATGCGATTGAACTGCAGCAGCGAGGCCGCGCACAGGGCCCCCACGAGGACGGGCAGCAGCCACTGGCGGGTGGCGCGGCGCAGGGGCAGTCGGCGCAGGCTCCACATCACCAGCAGCAGCAGGGCAAAGAGCTGGAAGTCGATGGCCACATACCAGGCACCGACGGTGAGCGCGTCCACGCCCAGCAGGTCATGCAGCAGCAGCGCATGGGCGAGCAACTGGAAGGCTTCCACCTGGGCGGGCACCAGCTCCGGCAGCAGCGGCTCCACCAGCCATGAGGCCAGGAGCGTCAGCACGACGGCGGCCATGAACGGTGGCACGAGGCGCCAATAACGCTGGGCCAGCAGCGCCGGTGCTGCTTGATGCAGATGGGGTTCTTGCGCGGACAGCGCGCGTGCGCTCAGGTAGCCTCCGAGCACGAGGAAGACTTGCACGGCCATGCGGCCGTAGTCGTAGAGCCAGCCCGTCAGCAGCGGAAAAAGGCTGTGCATCGCTTCGGCGATCGGGCCGTAGACGGACAGATGGTGCAAAACGATCAGCTGCGCTGCAACGGCCCGGAGGGCGTCCAGCGGAAAAAGACGGGCGGCGGCCATGGCAAAGAACGATCTGGAAAAACGGCGGCCACCGCAGGGTGGCCGTCAGATGGGGCGTAATTCTAAAGGGGGTAGGGGAAAACACCCGATCCGACTGGCGCAGTTCGCCCACTCCGGGCCGACGGGCGGCGCACCCCGGTCGGCAAACGGCGGGCCCAGATCTACTGGGACGGCGGCTCCCGCCGCGCTTTCGGCTTGGGCGCCGGGTACAGCGTGCCGTTGAAGATGCCGGCAAACCAGCCCAGATACCAGTCGAGCAGTCGCTGCGGCCAGGGCTTGCGCACGGGGGGCGGCGGCACCGGCAGGTGGCTGGCGTGGCGCGCCCGCACCACGGCTTCCAGAGACTGCAACTGCTTCTTCAGTGCGGTGATGCTGCGCAGCTTCAAGCCACCCGGTTGCTGCTCGCTTTGCAGCACGACGGACCAATGGAGCAGCGTGCGTTCATCGCCCAGCAGTTCGAGACGGCACTGCACTTGCCCTTGCACCGCGCCGGTCGTGGCGCCTCGGCCTTCGAAGCTGAAACGCAGGCGGCTGGGCCGCTCCACGTCCAGCAACTGCACCTGCCCTTCGAAGCCGGGCAGCGTCAGGCGATAGCTGGCGGCATCGGGCTGCGCGGTCAGCGACGCCTGCGGGCCGTGAAACGCGGTCAGGGCCTCGGCGAGCAGCGGCAGGTCGTGCAATGACGACCAGGCGGTGGCGCGGGGCACCGGCACGGTCAGGTCGTCGTGAAGGGTCAGGGTGGGCATGAGCGGATTGTCGCTGCTGGTCATCCTGATGGGTTTCAAGCGGTACGCCGCGTTATTGGATATGTTCCGGATATGGACAACATGGATTTGCAAGTGCTGCGCCAGGTGCAGCAATGGCTGGATGCGGATCAGCGGGTGGTGCTGGGCACTATCACGCGGACCTGGGGCTCTGCGCCTCGGCCCGTCGGTGCGGTGGTCGCGGTGCGTCAGGACGGGACGATTGCTGGGTCGGTGTCGGGCGGCTGCATCGAGGACGACCTGATCGCGCGCATCCGTGAAGGGGCGCTCCGGCTGGAGCGGCCCGAGCTGGTGCGGTATGGGGTGGGGGCGGAAGCGGCACAGCGTTTCGGGCTGCCCTGCGGCGGCACGCTGGAGCTGATGCTGGAGCCGCTGGGCCCGCAATCCGCGCTGCATGTGTTGCTGGAGCGGCTGGGCCGTGGCGAGCGCGTCGTGCGCCGCTTGGATCTTGGCACCGGCGCGGTGACCCTGTCAGAGCCCGGCGAACATCGCGGCGACAGTGCCGACCGGCTGGTGTTGACGGACGAGGCGCTGGTGACGCATCACGGCCCGCAGTGGCGGCTCTTGATCATTGGTGCCGGGCAACTGAGCGACTATCTGGCGCGGATGGCCTTGGCGCTGGACTATCAGGTGAAGGTCTGTGATCCGCGGGACGACTATCCGTGGACGCTGGCGGGTGTGCCGCTGACGCGGGACATGCCGGACGATGTGGTGCTGGCGCTCAAGCCCGATGGCCACACGGCGGTGGTCGCGTTGACGCATGATCCGAAGCTCGACGATCTGGCGCTGATGGAAGCCTTGCGCAGCCCGGCGTTCTACGTGGGCGCCATCGGCTCCCGTGTGAATCAGGCCAAGCGCCGGGCGCGTCTGAAGGAGCACTTCGACCTCGACGACGCAGCGCTGGCACGCCTGCATGGCCCGGTGGGCCTGCACATCGGCGCACGCACGCCGCCGGAGATTGCGCTCTCCATCCTGGCCCACATGACCGCGGAGCGCTACGGCGTGCAGGTCAGCGCCACACCAACGGCGCCTGCCGGCATCGATGCCGGCTGCAGCCTCTAGACCCCAAGCCGCCCGAGAAGCGGAACTTATCCCACCGCTCCTCTCGGCATCAGGACGATGGAACGCACGAAGTGCCGTTCCATCGGGGCTCGTGTTCGCTGAAGGGGGCCGCTGCCGGGCCGCCCCAAAGCGGCCCCTAGCCCCCTCGGGGGGCAGTCTGGCTCAGCCCTAGGCTGAGCCAGCGGGGGCCCCATGTCACTTCATGGAATAGCCGCGGCCGTCCATGCAGGCTTCGACGGCGCGGTTGAAGATGTTGGCGTCGTTCATCGCCGCCGGCTGCGTCGTCGCCCACCGATTGCATTCCTGCCGGTCCGCTTCCGTCTGCTGCGCGCTCTGTCCATTGCGCGGATAGATGATCGGATCGGGCCTGGGCGGCGGCGTCATCGCCACCTGCGCCTGCGGCAGCACCTCCGCCCCCGGCGGCGGCGCCACCACCACATACCCGGACGGCGCCGCGCTGTAGTAGATGCCATTGGCGTAGTAATACGGCAGACCCCCGATGCGCAGCGTCACATACGCCGACGGCAGCACCGGCACCACCAGCCCCACCGGCGGCACGATCACCCGGTAACGCGGCCCCCACGGCTCATACCAGACCCCGCCGCCATACCAGTAACGCCCGCCGACATAGGCCGCGCCCGGCGGCAGCCCATGCGCCACATAGCCCGGCGCCGGGTAGTAGTGGTCATGGTGATAACGGGAATCGAAGTTCAGCCCGATGCTCACACTGGTCCGGGGCCCGCCGCCGCCGTGACCATGCCAGCGGTCCTGCGCCGCGGCCAAACCGGAGGTCAGCACGAGCGCGACGGGAAGCAGCCAGCGGAGGGCGGTGCGAGAGCGAGAGCGACTTGAAAGACTGCGCATGATGGAGATGCCAGATCGGCCCGACAAGTTCAGGTGAATATTCAACGCCAGCCCGGGGTGCCGCGTCTACGGGGTGCCGTATCCGCGCGGTAAAGATCCATTGCTCGGCGAGAGGGGGTGCCCGCCGTCAATGCGATGATGCACCTCCCGCCCCCGCGGCGCCCGAACGTGCCTGCCCATGATCGAACTGCACTACTTCCCCAGCAATGCCAGCATGGCGCCCCACATCCTGCTGCAGGAACTGGGGGTGGATTTCCAGCTGCGTCTGGTGGACCGGAACCGCAATGAACACAAGTCGCCCGAGTTCCTGAAACTCAACCCCAACGGCCTGTTGCCGGTGCTGTGCGACGGTGACCTGGTGCTGCACGAGACGGCTGCCATCCTGCTGCATCTGGCGGACACCCATCCGGACGTGAGCCTGGTGCCGCCGCTGGGTTCGAAGGAGCGCGCGCTCACCTACAAGTGGCTGATGTGGCTGACCAACACCCTGCAGCCCTCCCTCATCGCCTATTACTACCCCGAACGCTGGGTGGCCGAGGGCAACACCGCCGGCACCGCCGAGGTGAAGGCGGCCGCCGAAGCCCGCATCGGCGGGCAACTGGACCTGCTGGCGGCTGAGTTCGAACGCCACGGCGGCCCCTGGCTGCTGGGCGACCGCTACAGCCTGCTGGACCCGCTGGCCTTCATGCTGTGCCGCTGGACCCGGGGATTCGCCCATCCGGCGCGGGCCCGCCCCGTCCTGGGAGCTTATCTCGACCGCATGGCGCAGCGTCCGGCCGTGGTGCGGGCGCTGGAGACCGAGGCGCTGCCCAAGCCCTGGTACTGATCGAAGGGTCGCCCGCTCAGGGCTTGAGCACCAGGCGCCCCTCGCTGTGCGCCGCCACATCGGCCGGCGCCGTCCATTCGCGGCGGTACTGGCCGTTGGCCAGCAGCTCCGCCTGATCGGCGTAATGCGGATCCGGCCAGACGCCGCTCTGGCCGACCGGATTCACCCCCAGCGCTTCCTGCGGCCGGGCGAAGTCGATCAGCCGACGGGTTGAAGGTCCGTAGACCACCGACCACGGCGCATCCCCGCCGCGCTGGGCGAAGTTGTTGGGCACCTCATGGCCGCCGGGCACCTGCATCGGACCGACGTTGAAGATCAGGTCCAGCGGTTTCTGACGGCCCAGCGGATGCTCATGCGTCAGCGTGTGAACCGCCCCCCAGCGCCAGGACTCCGGCTGCGGCCCCATCGTCTGACGCAGATGCGCCAGCGCCGCCTTCCAGGCCTGGCGGACGATGTCCGCCTGCGTTTCCTTCTGCGGCGTGGCGCGGTTGTCCCACCAGGGCGAGTTGGCGTCCTGCACCAGACGCGGCAGCGCATGGTCCAGGGCCCGCGTGCGGCGCAGGTTGTCGAACTGGACCTCGCCCAGCTCGTCCTTCATCGTGGCCTTGAGCAGTTCCTGCATGAACTGCGCGAACAGCACCGGCGCCAGACCATCGGTCCGGTAGGCGCCATTCCATCGGGCCAGCGCCTCCACCAGCGGCTGCTCCTCACCGGAGGCGGCCGCGCGCAGCAGCGGAATCAGGGGCCGCAGCACCTTGGGTCCGTAATCGGTCTGCACATCCAGCTGCAAGGCCTGGCTGTTGGCCAGATCCCAGCGCTTGCCCTGACTCAGCAGTCCGTCCAGGCGACGGCCCCGTTCTTCCAGGTTGTAGTAGCCCGGCACCGGCCGCACCGCATCCGGCTGGAAATTCGCCGACACGATGTAGCCCCGCGCCGGGTTCTCTTCATGCGGGTTGTCCTCGAACGGATAGAAGCCGAGCTTGTCGGCTTCGCTCGTGGAGCCGTCCAGGATGAAGGTGGGGTTCACGCCGTCCGGGCGGATCGGCAGCTTGCCGGCGGCCCACCAGGCGATGTCGCCGGTCGCATTGGCCCAGACCACGTTCAGGCCCGGTGCATGGATCATCGACGCCGCCTGGCGCGCCTGGTCCAGCGTGTCTGCACGGTTGAGGCGGTAGAAGGCGTCCAGTACCGGATTCTCGGTTTCGAGGAACGCCCACCACATGGCGATGGGACGGCTGCCCTTGTCGCCGGGCAGGGCGTCGTTGACGATCGGGCCGTGCGGCGAGCGGCGCAGCGTGATCAGTTGGTCGGGCTGGCCCTTGACCTTCAGGATTTCCTGGCGGGACGTCATCGCCACCCAGCGGCCGCCCACCCAGACCTCGTTCGGATTGGCCGGATTGACCTTCTCCGCGACGAAGTCCACGTCATCGTTCTGGAACATGGTGAGCGTCCAGCCGAAGCGCTGGTTGTGCCCCAGCAGGGCCATCGGCGTCAGCGCCAGATGGTGGCCGTACAGCTCGTATTGCGGCGTCTTCAGATGCGCTTCCCACCAGACGGCGGGCGCGGAATAGGCAATGTGCGGGTCTCCGGCCAGCAGCGGCTTGCCACTGGCGGTGCGGCTGCCTGCCACCACCCAGCCATTGCTGCCTTCAAACTGCGGCAGGCCGGCCAGGGAGACCGCCCGGTCGCTCAGGGCCGCCAGACGGCTCATGGTGTCGGTCCAGTCCGCCGGCGTGGCCGGGCCGCCACGTCGCGCCACCGGCGGCTCGGCCAGCAGAGCGCCACCGGCTTTCCAGTCCAGATCGAAGATGCGCAGGTAATCCGGACCCAGCTGGTCGCGGATGGTGGTCATCACCGGTTCAGTGCGGAAGGCGGCGGCGAAGCTGTAGGCCAGATAACCGGCCACACTCAGCGTGTCCGCCACGGTGAACGGGCGCTTGGGAATGCCCAGCACCTCGAATTCCAGCGGCGCGGGCCGGCTGGCCTGGTACTGGTTGATGCCATCCAGATAGGCCTGCAGCGCGCGCATCGCGCCGGGCTGGGCCAGGACGGCCGGCGTGACCTGCGCCGCCATGCGGTCCGCCCGCTCCCGGATGCCCAGGGCGCGGAACAGCCGGTCCGTCTCGATCAGCTTGGGACCCAGCACCTCGGCCAGTTCCCCGCGCGAGAGGCGGCGCAGCATCTCCATCTGGAACAACCGGTCCTGCGCATGCAGGTAGCCCAGCGCACGGTACAGATCGTCCTCATTCCCCGCCTCGATGTGCGGCACGCCCCAGTTGTCGTACTGCACCTGGACCGTGGCTTTGAGACCCGGCAGTTGCAGTTCTCCGTCACGGACCGGCTGCTTGCGCTGCAGGTGCCAGGTGGCGCCGGCTGCGAACAGCGCCGACAGCACCGTCACCGACACCGCGCCGCGGCGCAGCCAGGTCCCAACGGTCATGCCTGGACCCGCCGCATGGTCGAGAGGGTGTCCACGCGCTTGAGCAGCTCGCGGTCGTTCCAGGGCTTGTGGAACATGCCGTACAGGCCCTGGATCTGATGCAGGCGCGCATGCAGCTCCTCATGGCCGGTGATGGCGATGATGGGCAGGTCTTCCGTCTCCAGCGAGCCCTGCACCGACTTGATCAGCTCGAAGCCGTCCATGTTGGGCATCTCGAGATCGGTCAGCAGCACGCCGAAGCGGGTTTTGCTCATCAGCTCCAGCGCTTCGGTGCCATCCTTGGCCGTCTGCGCTTCATATCCGGCGTCGCTGAACAGTTTCAGCAGCTTGGCGCGCACCACGGCGGAATCGTCCACCAGCAGCAGCGGCAGGCGCTCGGACGGATCGGTCGAGACCGGGACGGCCGCGGGCCGCGCCGGCGAGGCGCTGCGGGACGATGCCACCGGGCTGTGCACACCGTCCGGATGCGGACGCGCCGGCGGCGGGGGCACCCCCAGGTCACGATGGTCACCCCGGCGGACGGTAATGATCCAGATCAGCACGGCCAGCGGCACCGCAATCAGCAGGGGCAACAGGAACGGCTGCAAATACTCGGGCAATTCAAACGGCATGCGGCTCTCCACTCCGAACCCGGCAGGCTAGCACCCGCCAGGGACGCCACTGTAGGGGAAAAGCCCGCTGGGCCGATGGTCGGCATCCCGCAGCCGATAAGCTGATCACGGCACCCTCATTCATGGGGGCTGCCGCTGTGGTTCGGCCGCATCGGACTGCATCCATCTGAAACGTTCAATTCGCAGTGTGAAAGTCACCAGCTCAGCCGGGACAGGTCGTTGGCGAACAACGGAGAGCGTTGCCAGACGCCCTTGAGCGCCGCCTTGGCCACGGTGATCCATTGCGGCTGATAGAGAAACCCGGCGACAGCATCCTGTGCCGCCATCCGCTGCGCCTCGCCGAACAGACGCAGCCGCTCCGCCGGGTCGGCGCTGGACTGCATCCGCTGGTAGAGCGCATTGAACTGGGCATTCTGATAACCCCAGTAATAGCCCGGTCGGGCCAGGTTGCCGAAGTCGTAGGGCTCCACATGGGAGATCACCGTCAGGTCGTAGGCCTTGTTGGTGTAGACGCCGGACAGCCACTGGGCCCATTCGACCTGCTCGATGCGCACGTTCAGGCCGACCTGGGCCAGCTGGGCCACGATCAGTTCCCCGGCTTGTCGCGCATAGGGCACCGGCGGCAGCTTGAGGTTCAGCGTCTGGCCGACCGCCCGGGCTTCTTCCAGAAGCTTGCGGGCCGCGGCCGGGTTGTAGGCGTTGATGCCGGTGCAATCGACATAGCCAGGGGTGTCCGGGGTCACATAGCTGCCGATGGGCACGCCGAAGCCGTCCGCACTGGCCTGGATGATGGCCTTGCGGTCCAGCGCCATGACGATGGCGCGGCGCACCCGCACATCCTTCAGCGGGGTGCGCAGGTGGTTCATCGCCAGGATGGTCTTGGCGCGTGAGGAAGAAGTGATGACCTGGAAGCGCTGCGGCTGCGCCTTGAACTGGGTCAGCGCGCGTGCAGCGGCCACCCGGGGGAACAGGTCCACATCGCCGGCCAGCAGCGCGGCGACCTGGGCGGCGGGCTCGCCGATGAAGCGGAACACCACCCGGGGCACCCGGATGGCCGCGGCGTCGCGGTACGCCGGCCAAGCCGTCAGGCTCAGGCTGGCACCGCGCTGCCAGCGTTCCAGCTGGTAGGGGCCGGTGCCGACCGGCGTCTGTGCATTGCTCGCCGCGCTGCGCGGTTCGACGATCACGGCGGTGGCCTGCGCCAGCAGGGCCGGCAGGTCCGGCTCGGGCTGGCGCAGCGTGAGCACCACCGTCAGCGGGTCCGGGGTCTGGAGGCTGGCGATGTTGGCAAAGACCCGGCGGTCCTTGTTGAGGCTGTTCTCCGCCGCTGCACGTTCAAAGCTGAAGCGCACGGCCGAGGCGTTGAACGGCTCGCCGTTCTGGAAGCGGACGTTCGGGCGCAGCTGGAAGGTCCAGGTGCGCTGGTCGGGGCTGGCCGTCCAGGCGGTGGCGAGCAGCGGCGTGGCACTGCCGTCATCGGCCACCTTGGTCAGCGGCTCCAGGATGTTGTAGAGCACGACTTCGGCGATGGCGGAGGCTGCGCCGGTGGTCGGGTCCAGACTGTTGGGCTCCAGGGTCATGCCGAGCACGACCGCACGCGCCGCGGCCTCGGCGAGGGAGGGGGCGCCCAGCAGCAGCGGGCTCATGACGCCACCCGCCATGCCGGCAGCGCCCAGGGTGAATCGACGACGGTCCATGAGGCGCATCATGCCAAAGCGGCCAGCAGGGCACGGGTATAGCCGTGCTGGGGATCGCCCAGCACTGCGCGGGTGCTGCCCTGCTCCACCACCTCGCCGTGCCGCAGCACCAGAGCCTGCTCGCACAGCACCTCCACCGCGGGCAGGTCATGGCTGACCATCACCAGGCTGATGCCTTCGCGGCGCTGCAGATCGCGCAGCAGCACGAGGATCTGGGCCTGCACCGACACATCCAGTGCCGACAGCGGTTCATCCGCGACGATCAGCGCGGGACGCGTCGTCAACGCCCGGGCAATGGCCAGACGCTGACGCTGTCCGCCGGAGAACTGATGGGGAAACCGCTCGGCGGCGTCGGGCTCCAGCTGGACGGCGGCGAGCACCTCATGCAGGCGTTGCTGGCGCTCATCGGCCGTCATCGGCAGGAGATGCAGCGGCTCGATGATGCTGCGACCCACCCGCCAGCGCGGATCCAGCGAACTGTAGGGGTCCTGGAACACCATCTGGACGCGGGCGCGACGGGCACGGAGTGTGGCGGCCGGCATGGCGTTCACGTCGTCGCCGGCCCAGCGCACATGGCCCTGGCTGGGACGCTCCAGGGCCATCAGCAGACGGGCGAGTGTGCTTTTGCCAGCACCGGACTCACCGATGATGCCGAGGGATTCGCCGGCGGCGAGGCGAAAGCTCACACCGCGCAGCACGTCCCGTCCGGCATAGCGTTGACCGACGCCATCGGCTTCCAGCAGCGGCGTGGAGCCAGAGGCAGCGCGCTGCGTCATGGCGCCACCTCCCAGCAAGCCAGGTGGCCCGTCCACGGCGGCGCTTCCTGTGCGCAGCGGGCCTGCGCCAGCGGGCATCGCGGATGGAAGGGACACCCCGGGCCGATCTGCGACAGCGACGGAACACCGCCCGGCAGGACCTGCAGCAGCTGGTCGCGTCCGGCGCCAAGTCTTGGACGCGCGGCCCACAAAGCCTGGGTGTAAGGATGCTTCGGATGGCTGAGCACCTCAGCCGCCCGCCCCTGCTCCATCAACCGGCCGCCGTACATCACCGCCACCCGCTGGACGCGGCGCGCCGTCAGCGTGAGGTCGTGAGAGATCAGCAGCAGCGCCATGCCGCGCTCGGCCACCAGCGACTGCAGCAGGTCGAGGATCTGCAGCCGCAGGACGGCATCCAGCGCCGTGGTGGGCTCGTCTGCGATCAGCAACTCCGGCTCGCCGGCCAGCGCCATGGCGATCAGTGCCCGCTGTCGCTGGCCGCCGGAGAGTTCGTGCGGATAGGCGCGGGCTTGGGTCTCGTCCAGGCCCACGCGGGCGAGTTGGTCGAGCGCCCGCTGCCGTGCAGTGGCGCGGTCCGGTGCGAGGCGATGCAAGGTGAGCGGCTCCATCACCTGCGTCAGGATGCGCTGCAGCGGATTGAGGGCCGTCAGCGGCTCCTGGAACACCATCGCCACGCGACGTCCGCGCCAGTGGCCCCAGGCGTCTTCGTCCAGCGCCAGCAGCGATTGGCTGGCGAGCGTGACGTCTCCGTCCACCTGCGCGCCCGGGGGCAGCAGGCCCATCAGCGTCAGCGCGGTGAGCGTCTTGCCGCTCCCGGATTCACCGATCAGCGCGAGGCTTTCCCCACGGTCGAGGGTGAGGTCGACATGGCGCAGCGCTGGCAGTCGCGTGCCCTTGGGGCCGGGCAGCGAGACGGAGAGGTT
This sequence comes from uncultured Roseateles sp., assembly GCA_966211495.1. Taxonomy (GTDB): domain Bacteria; phylum Pseudomonadota; class Gammaproteobacteria; order Burkholderiales; family Burkholderiaceae_C; genus Roseateles. Next base: position 245,155 of record CBIHOT010000001.1, read on the forward strand.
CCGGATGCGGAGCAGTTGTTCCATAGGCTCGCTCATCGCGGCACGCCTTTCGGATCGAGCCAATCCCGCAGCCCATCCCCCAGCAGGTTCAACCCGAGCACGGCCAAGGTGATGGCGACGCCGGGCGCGATCGCCAACTGCGGTGCCTCGAACATCAGGGTCTGCGCTTCCGCCAGCAGCCGGCCCCAGCTCGCCATCGGCGGCTGGGCGCCCAGACCGAGGTAGGACAGCCCCGCCTCCGCCAGCACCGCAAGCGCAAACTGCGTCGTGCCTTGCACCAGCAGCAAAGGCGTCAGCTGCGGCAGCACATGGGCCAGCGTGATGCGCCATGGCCCCAGCCCGGCCACCCGCGCCGCCTGCACGAAGTCCCGCGACCACCAGCTCTTCGCGCTGCCGTTGACCAGACGCGCAAAACTCGGCATCGCATGCAGCCCGATGGCCACCATCGCGATCACCAGGCCCGGTCCCCATGCGGCGGCCAGGACGATGGCCAGCAGCAGCGCCGGAAAGGCGAACCCCAGATCACAAGCCCGCAGGATCACCGCCTCCACCCAGCCGCGACAAGCCGCGGCCACCAGTCCCAGCAGCGTGCCGCCGACCAGGCCCAGTCCAACCGCCAGCACTCCCACCAACCAGACACTTTGCGCGCCCACCATCAGCCGGCTGAGCTGATCCCGACCCAGCTGATCGCAGCCGAGCCAGTGGGCGGCGCTGATACCGGCCAAATGCTGGCTCATGTCGATGGCATCGGGCGGATACGGCGTCCACACGAGCGACAGCAAGGCGACGACCAGCATCAACCCGGTCAGGGCCAGACCGACGGTCAGCCGGACGGACCCACCCAGGGACGGACGAAGGGATGGCCGCAACGACAGGAGCCGGGTGACTGGCGAACGATTCATGGCCGACGCTTCATGACGCGGTGCGCGTGCGCAGACGCGGATCGATCCAGCCGTGCAAAAGATCCACGATCAGGTTCAGCACCAGGACGATCGCCGTCAGCAGCATGACGCCATTGCGCACCACGACGAGGTCGCGGTTGGCGATCGCCTTGGCCAGCAGTTGCCCGAGGCCCGGCAAGGTGAAGACGTTTTCAATGACGATGGCACCGGCCAGGAGATTGGTGAATTGGAGTCCCCCCAGCGTGAGCAGCGGGATGGCCGCATGGCGCAGGCCATGTCGCCACAAGGCGGCCCTTCGGCTCAGGCCTTTGGCGCGTGCACTGCGCATGAAGTCTTCCTGGGCCACGTCCAGCAGTGCGGACCGGGCGATGCGCGCGAGGATGGCCCCCTGCACCAGCGCCAGGGAGACCGCGGGCAGCAGCAGGGCCTTCAGGCCGGGCACGAGACCGCCGCCGAGCCCGGCGCTCCAACCCGGAAAGCCCCCTGCCGCCAGCCATTGCCACTTCACCGCAAACAGCAGCACCAGCAGCATGCCCAGCCAGAAGCTGGGCACCGCCAGACCGAGTTGGGTCACGGCCATCACCAGCTGGTCGCCCCAGCGGCCGTGCTGGCTGGCCGCCCACCAACCGGCGACCAGCGCCAGCAGGACGGTGAGCGTCATGGCCAGTGCGGCCAGTGGCAAGGTGACGGCCAGGCGTTCGAGGAGGAGGTCGGCGACGGGGGTGCCGTCGTAGGCGGAGGACAGGCCCATGTCCCCGCGGCTCAGGCCGGTGAGCCATTGCCCATAACGGACCCAGCGGGGTTGATCCAGGCCCATCTGGCGCTCCAGCGCGAGCACGGCCTCCGGTGACGCGTCAGGGCCCAGGGCCAGTTGCGCCGCATTGCCGGGCAGCCAGTCCAGCGCCACAAAAATCAGCGCGGAAGCGGCCAGCATCGTGGTCAGGAGCAGGGCCAGGCGCTTGGAGAGATACACCATCGCGGGGCGGATCATAGGCGGTGGATGTGGGGCCTGCTGTTCACCCCTTGCCGGCTTCGCGGATGATGGGCAAAAATCGTTTCACAGATCGTTTCATGAAAACTGCGAAATTGGGCGATTTGTGTTTTAATTCAATGACTTACGATTAACAGAATCGTTTCATGAACATTCTCAGCGTACTCCGCCGCTCCGGCCCCCTGCAGGCCGGTGATTTGGCCACGTCGCTCCAGGTCAGCCGCGCCACCTTGAACCGGCAGGTCAAGGAGGCCGGGGGTGACCTCGTCAGCCTCGGTCAGGCGCGCCGGACCGCGTACGCAGCCAGGCGCCCCGTGCGGGGCTCCGCAATGCCGCTGAGCCTGTTCCGGGTGGATACCCAGGGCCAGTTGGCAGAGATCGGTCAACTCTCGCCCGTGTATCCCGACGGCACGGCGCTGGCGCTGTCAGGCCCCTTCGAGTGGCCCCTGGACGGCGCCATGGCGGACGGCTGGTTTGAAGGCCTGCCCTATTTCATGCAGGACCTGCGACCGCAAGGCTTCCTCGGGCGGCACTTCGCACGGCGGTATGCGGCCGTGCTGCAGGTCAGCGAAGATCCGAGCACCTGGTCCGATGACGATGCGCTGCATGTGATGGCGGTGCTCGGTGATGACCTGCCCGGCAATCTGCTGCTGGGCGAAGCCTCCTGCCGCCGCTGGCTCGACCATGTGCAGCAGGTCACCTCAGGTCTCGCCGAGGCTGGGATCGACGATGACCGTGTGCAGGAGGTCTATCCAGCCTTGGCGGCAGAGGCCCTGTCGACCGGCATCGTCGGCTCTTCGGCCGGCGGCGAATTCCCCAAGTTCACCGCCTTGCGCCAGTCTCCCGACGGCCGGATGCAGCATGTGCTGGTCAAGTTCTCCGGTGCTGATGATTCACCCGGCACCTTGCGCTGGTCGGACCTGCTCATCTGTGAGCATCTGGCGGCGCAGGTGGTCGCCGAACAGCTCGGCCTGCCGGCCGCGCAGTCGCGCATTCTGCAAGCGGGCGGCCGCACCTTCCTGGAAGTCGATCGTTTCGATCGTCACGGCCGCCTGGGGCGCTCGCCGGTCGTGTCCTGGTTCGCCCTCAACGCGGCCGTCCTCGGTCAGCTGGGCAAGCCGTGGCCCGACGCACTCACCGCCCTGCTGCCGATGAAGTGGTTCACCGCGGACACCGTGGCGCAGGTGCGGCGGCTGTGGTGGTTTGGCCAGTTGATCGGCAACACCGACATGCATGACGGCAACCTGTCCTTTGTGCCAGGTGCTGCCACCCAGCCGAAGGGCCCGCCTGCGCCGCTGGCCCTGGCGCCCGTCTACGACATGCTGCCGATGGCCTACGCGCCGGTGCGCGGTGTCGAGCTGCCGCCCTGGACGTACCAGCCCCGTCTGCCGCTGCCCGCGGATGCTCCCGCCTGGAGCGATGCGGCACAGGCCGCCGGTGTGTTCTGGGAACTTGCCGCCCAGGACCGTCGCATCAGTGCCGACTTCCGCCGCCTCTGCGCTCGGAACCTCGAGCGGCTGCGTGCCCTGCAGTCTTCAGTGCGCCCGTGAGCGCTGCAGTCGGCGGTGCACGGCCCGCGCCTTCGGCACCCAGCCCAGCCGGGCCCAGCGGCGCCACATCAGCAGGCCGCGAATCCACTCATCCGCCGCATAGGCGATCCAGATGCCGACGAGGCCCAGCCCCATCACCTCACCGAGCAGCCAGCTGCCGCCCGCCAGCACCACCAGCATCGAGCCTGCGCCCACCATCACCGGATAACGCGCATCCCCCGCCGCCCGCAGCGCATTGATCACCACCAGATTGAAGGTGCGGCCCGGCTCCAGGATGATGGTCAATGCCATCAGCACCACGGCCGTCTGCACGATGGTCGGGTCCTGGGTGAACAGATGCAGCAGCCAGGGCGACGCCAGCGCCATGACGCCGGCCACCGCCACGCTGATCGCCAGCCCCCGGGCCAGAGCCCGGCGCACCAGCCGATGCGCTTCGTGCAACTGGCCGGCGCCGATCAGATGGCCCACGACGATCTCTGCGGCGAAACCGGTCGCCAGACCCGGCAGCAGCACAAAGTACATCAGCTGCGAGGCGTAGCTGTGCGCGGCCAGCGCAGACGCCCCGAGGCGTCCCGCCACCGCGATGCTCACCATGTAGGCCAGCCGGTAGGCGATGTTCTCCGCCGCGCCCGGCAGCCCGATGTGCAGCACTGCGGCCAGTTCCTTGCGCGGCAGGCGCCACCAGTCCGGCCAGGACGAGCGCAGCGACAGCCGCTCCCGCCACAGCCAGCGATGCAGTTGCAGCCCCAGCGCCCGGCTGATCAGCAGGGACACCGCAAAGCCGGACAGGCCGATGCGCGGCATCAGCACCACGGACAGTGTCAGCTGCACCACCTGCATCACGATCAGCACGACCAGCGTGTCCCGGCTGCGCAGATGGGCCCGCATCACGCTGGCCATCGAGGCATTCCAGGCGTCGAAGAGCATTGCCGGTGCCAGCGCCATCAGGAAGGGCTGGGCCAGCGGCAGCACCGAGGGCGGTGCATTGAGCAATTGCAGCAGCGGGCCGGCAAACACCACGGCCATCAGCGCGGTGGAGCCACCGAGCCAGGAACTGGCGCCCAGCGCCGCCCGCGCGGTGGCGTCGGCCACCTGCCGGCTGCCGCTGCCCAGGGCCTGGGTGATCACCACACTGATGCCGGCCCCGATGATCCGGAACAGGATGAACAGCGTGGCGGCGACCTGATTGGCCAGCGCGAAGGCGGCGCCCGCGTCGTCCGACACCCGCGCGGCCAGCATCGTGCCCACCAGGCCGACGGCAATGTTCAGGCACAGCTCCAGAAACAGGGGCCAGGCCAGAGAAAACAGGCGCGGGGACGAGGACGACATGGGACAACGGCGGCTGGACGGATACAACGACGGCAGCGGCCAACAGCCGTTCGTCAACGCGCGCTGATTGTGGCGTCCGGGGTGGGTGCGCGGTGCATCGTCCGGGTTACCAATCGCGGGGAGGTGTGGCGGGAGTGGCACTTCGCCGCGGATTCGCGGGATGCCGGAACGACAGCGTTGTAGCGGCGCTGCAAGGCGGGCGTTCGACGAGACCTGGCGGGCGATTGCCGCGCTGGAAGTGCGAAAGCGGTGTGAGCCGTGAGCCGTGAGCCGTGAGCTGCAGGATGCCGTTCGCAGCGCCGACTAGGCAGGCGTGTCCCGCCCCGGCACCGGCGGCGGCTCGCCGCGGATGAAGGCGGCGCGCTCCTCTTCTGTCGCGGCGCGCAGCTCAATCAGCTCGGCCCGATCCCCATACAACTCGTCGAGCTCTTCCTGGATCAGCGCATGCGGCGGCGCCACGACCCGCAGGGCGCGTATCCAGCGGCAGGGGCGACCGTCCAGGCGGTAGTCCACCACCCAGAGCACGCACCCATCCAGTACATGAGCCATCGGGCCAGCCTAGCCTGAGCCGCGCCGAAGCGCCATTGGGAGGAGCCTGCGGAGTGCGGGGGTTTCATGCATTCCGGCACACGCAACAGCATGTAACCAGAACAAATGCGCGTCCGGGTTTCGCCGTCACGGGCACGTCAACGGACTGTCACCCGTGACGGGCCCGGGACCGCAGGGCCAAAGCCCTCCGGGAACAATGGAACGGAACAGGGCGGCAGGCCCTGCCCCGCTTACTTCCACTCGACGACCGAAATGCCCAGGCCGAGCCGGGTTTCGCGGAAGTTGTAGTCGATCAGGCTCTCGCCATAACCACTGAACAGCTGGGCGTAGCCATGCAGCCCGCCCATGATCGGGAAAGCCCACTCGAACTGCGCCGACCCGCGCGACCGGTCGCCGCCCCGCAGTGAATGGCGCAGCTGCAGTGCAAACACATGGCGGTTCCACTTCTGGGTGATCAGCGCCTCGCCCCGGCCGATGTAGTCTTCGATGCCCGGGTTGTCGTCCCCCGCCGCGGATTCCTTGATCCGCACCCAGGGCCGCAGCGCCACCGTGGTGTCGTTGCGCTCCAGGCTCAACTCCCCGATCACCCGGTTCCAGCTGCGCGACAGCGGCTGCGCCCGACCGTTGGACTGGTGGTTCAGGCTCAGGCTGGCCATGCGGGCGGTCCAGCCGAACGGCAGCGCCACGCCCATGCCGTGGGTCAGGATGATTTCGGGCTCGTAGTTGGTCTCGCGGAACGGGCGGGAGATCTTGCCGTTGTAGACCTGCCAGCGGGACGACTGGGTGTAGCCGCCCCAGACCGCGAGCGTGCCGTGATCGTTCAGGCTCCAGAGCTTGGACTTCAGGCTGACCTGGAACTTGGCTTCGTTCTTGTCCAGGTTCAAGGCCTCCACCACGCTGTTGTCGGGCGATGCGGAGTTGCGCGGCGCCTGGTTGGCTCGGGATGTCCAGGAGACCGGCAGCAGATAGACCGGCTTGTAGGGGCGCGGGATGAAGGCGGGCAACTGGTCGCTGCAGGACAGTTCCCAGCGCTCGGCCAGGGTCGAGCCCAGGTAATCGCGGGCATTGCCGGGCGAGCCGGCCGGCTTGGCGCAGGGGTCGCGGGTGTCGTTGGCCGCGGGCAGGTTGCTGGTGGCGGCCGGTACGACGGCGATGTCGTTGGTGGCCACGCCGCCGAGGGTCGGCGGCGCTGTGACCGGCTCGGGCAGGCGGCGTCCGTGGGCACGGTCGTAGCAGGCCAGTCGGTCACGGGCGTCGGGAATGCGGGTGCAGGCGTCGGCGGACAGCGGCGGGTCGGCAGCGGCGGCCGGATCGGCGGTGGCCGCCATCGGGGCATCCGCACCGGCAGGCGGTGTCACGCCTTGCGCCAGACATGGCCCCATCCCGACCGTACCGATCAGGCCCCCCATCGCAATCACGGCGCCAAGGCCGGTCGGACACAAGTGTTTCACTGAAAACTCCCATCAAGGCCGCGCCTTACGGCAAACGGAATGCCCGGGTGGGCGGAGATCGGACAGTGGGGCATGAGATTGCGCCTCCTTAGAATCCGCCGCATGGCCCCTTGCCGCTCGACGCCGTCCCTCTCCAACAACCTGCCGAGCAAGGCGGGTCGAGCGTGGTTTCGTTCCCGGCCGCTGACCGGGATGCTGGGCCTGCTGACGCTGACCGCCGGGCTGCTGGCGGGGTGCGCAAGCCCTGGCGGCGCCCCATCGCAGACAGACGCGGGTGCCGGGCGCTACGGCTCCTCTGGCCCGTCTGGCCCGTCTAGCCCGTCTGGCCCATCGCTTCCACTTCCATCCGCCTCATCAGGCCCTGAGGCCCCGTCCCCGCCCTCCACTGTCCTGAGTTGGGCTCCGGTGGATGGCGCCACCGGGTTGCTTTACGCCAGGGATGTCGCCACACAGGGGCAGGTGTTGCACTGGCTGCGCCTGGATTTGCAGGACACGACCCTGGCGCTTCGCCTCACCCCGCCGCGTGACAGAGGACGTCGTCTGGACCAGTTCGAAGGAGCTACCCAGGCGCTGGCGGCAGTCAACGCCTCGTTTTTCACCAGCCGCTTTGAGCCACGGGGCTGGACTTTGTCGGCGGGAGAAGCCTGGACGTCCATCCTGGCGGCGGACGACAGCCCGTGGCTCCACTGCGATACCCGCCAGCATTGCGACATGCAGCTGACGGCTCCGGTCCCGGCACCACCACCGGGCGGTCTGGCGGTGGCCGGCACGCCCTGGCTGATTCGCGACGGTTCGCCGCGGCAAACGTCCGATGACGACAGCTGCAACTTCTGCAAGGTCCGCCATCCGCGGACAGCCATCGGGCTGGATAAGTCGCGACGTTTCCTCACGGTCGTCGTGGTGGAAGGTCGCCAGCCCGGCGCGATCGGCATGACGCTGGCGGAACTTGCGCAGCATCTGCGGTCGCAAGGGGTGGTGCAGGCGTTGAACCTGGATGGCGGCGGCAGCACGGCGCTGTTGCTGCAGGGCCGGCTGGTCACCGGCCGGCCGTTCAATGAGCCCGGCCTTCGACCGCTGGCCAATGCGCTGTTGGTGACCCGGGTCGCCGGAGCCGCTGCACCGCAACGTGGCAAGGAAAGCTCTGCGTTGGGCGAGGAAACGTCGCTTCGGGGCGGACTGGCGCCTTCCTCGACTGCGGCAGTGGACCCTGCGCCGGAACCGAAGCGCTCGCAGTAGCGTCCCCCCACGACCTCTCCTTCTGAACCTCCAGACGGCCGCTCCCACGCGCCTACAGCCATGATCCCTTCCCTGCCCCGCCTGCCCATGCTTTCACTGCCTCGATGGGCGCAACCGCTGCTGAACCTGTCGTCCACCTGGCCGCAAACGCCCACCGCGCAGCGTCGCCGCGCAGCGCGTCAGCCGAGGTTGCAGCCCGGAGCGACCCCTCGCGCGCTTCGCTGGGCCCCGCTCCTCGCCGCGGCGCTGCTGGCCGCCTGCGCCACCAAAACGCCGCCACCCGTCCAGCAGCCGCCAGGCGGACGGCCCACCACCCCCACCAACGACTTCAGCCCCGCCGCGCTGCAGGCCCTCCGCCCCGCGCAATTCCGCTCGACCTTGGGCAGCGCGGCGCAGGTGCGTGAGCGGCTGGAACTGGACCGCTCGCGCATCCGCGCTGCCTCGTCCGCTGCCCGCAGCGCCCCGCAGGACACCGCAGCCCTGCGCGAACTGGCCGAGGCCCTGCGCCTCGTCGCCCACTACAACGTGGAGCAGGACACCGCCCGCCCCGCCCTGCTGGCCGCGCTGCCGGGCCTCGACCGTCAGCCGGTGGATGTGCAGCGGCCCCTGCTGACGGCGGCCTACACCCTCTATCCGCAGGATGCCGCGCCGCTGCTGCGCGACCTGCTGCCGCGTCTCTCGACGCCCCGCGAATTCGCGATCGCCGCCTACACGCTGCTGCGCAGCCGCCAGGCATCCGACCTGGCGCTGGTCCGCTCGCAGGTGATGCAGCGTGAAACGTCAGAGCCGCGGATGCAGGCGCTGGTCCAGGCCCTCCTGGTGGCCGAGGGTTTGCCTCAGGCCGCCCGTCCGCCCCTGGCCGACCTGCTGGCAGTCCGCCCCGGCTTCCCGGTGGTGTTCAGCTTCCAGCGGCCGGGTCGCCAGCAGATGGGGCTGGCACTGATGCGTCAGGCCGACGGCCGCTTCGTGCGCCGCAGCGACGGCGGTCTGTTCAACATCGCGCAGCTCGCCCTGTCCAGCAGCGGCCTGCCAGGCACGCTGACCCTCGGCAATACGCCGCAGGGCCTGTTTGCCATCCAGGGCGCGGGACGGGCGGCGACCAATCCATGGATCGGCCCGACGCCGTATCTGCATTCCAAGGTGCCGGTCGAGGCCAGCGTGGCCGACTTCGAGCAGCGGCCGGCGGGCACCACCGAGCCGGGCTGGTCGATCGACCGATATCGCGCCCTGCTGCCCGCCACCTGGCGGGACTACGCCCCGATGCAGGAAGCCTGGCTGGCCGGTCTGGCCGGACGGGACGAGATGCTGATGCACGGCAGCACCATCGATCCGCGCTACTACCTGGGCAACAGCTTCTTCCCCGGCACGCCGTCGGACGGCTGCATGGTGGCGATGGAATATTGGGACGGCAGCGGCACGATGGTCCACAGCGATCAGCTCGCGCTGCTGCAGGCCTTCACCAAGGACGGGCGGGATCGCGGTTACCTCGTTCTCGTGGAACTGGATGCGTCGCCCCGGCCGGTGAGCCTGGCGGAGGTGATCGACGCGGTGGTGCAGGCGGAGAGCCGCCTGTCACCGTGACGGATAGCCGCCGGTTATGAGCCCAGCGGCGCCCTGTATTGGCTGATGCGGGTGGGCGGGACTAGAGTGGGCCTCGCCATGCTCAACATCCTCAACACCGAGACCCCCAGCCAGCGGCATCCCGACCTGGATCTGTATGACAGTGGCCGGCTGGTGGCCGCCCTGGTGGAGGATCAGCAAGCCGCGCTGGACGCCCTGCGAGCCGCGGCGCCCGCACTGGCGGCCGCCGTAGAGGCGGCGGTGCCGCGCATCGCTGCTGGCGGACGGTTGCTCTATGCCGGCGCAGGCACTTCCGGACGGCTGGGCGTGCTGGACAGTGTGGAACTGACGCCGACGTTTTCCTGGCCGGGCGAGCGCGCCGTGGCCCTGATGGCGGGGGGGCCGTCGGCGATGTTCGTGGCCGTCGAGGGCGCCGAGGATGACGAGAGCCAGGGCCGGCGGGATGTGGAAGCCGTGGCGCCGACCGCGCAGGATGTGCTGCTGGGCATCGCGGCCTCCGGTCAGACACCCTATGTGCTGGGTGCGCTGGCCGCCGGCCGCGCGGCTGGATGCCTCTGTGTGGGGCTGGCCAACAATCCCGGCACGGCGGTTCTGACGGCCAGCGACCATCCCATCCTGCTGGACACCGGCGCAGAGCTGATTTCCGGAAGCACGCGCCTGAAGGCCGGCACCGCGCAGAAGATGGCGCTCAACGCCTTCTCCAGCGCGTTGATGGTCCGCCTGAACAAGGTCTACGGCAATCTGATGGTGGACATGAAAGCCACCAATGCCAAGCTGGTGCGACGGGCCGTGGCGCTGACGATGCGGGCGGCCGGCGTGGATGAAGCCAGCGCTCGGCAGGCGCTGCAAGCCTGTGACTTCAGCGTGAAGACGGCGGTGGTGATGCTGCTGAAGCAACTGCCCGCGGAACAGGCGCTACGGCTGCTGGAGGAGAACGCGGGAAGCGTTCGGTCGGCACTGGCGCGGCACTGAGCCCAATCGGCGCTCCCTCCTGGCGGTGCGACACTGCACCCACATTGGCATCGTCGACACCCGTGACTGCTCCCAAGCCCGCCCCCTCGCCTACTGGTTCACAGCCCGGCTCACAGCCCGCCGGTTCATCGCCCGCCGCTTCCCTGTCGTCCCCCTGGGGCTGGGTGCCGTCGCTCTACTTCCTGCAGGGCGTCCCCTACATGGTGGTGATGATGCTCTCCACCGTCATCTACAAGAACATGTCGGTCTCCAATACCGACGTGGCGCTCTACACCAGTGGTCTCTACCTGCCCTGGGTGATCAAGCCGCTGTGGTCTCCGCTGGTGGAGATGTTCGGGACCAAACGCCTGTGGACGGTGGTGCTGCAGCTGGGCATGGGCGCGGCGCTCGCAGCGGTGGCCCTGACGCTGCCGATGAACCATTTCTTCCAGCTCTCGCTGGCCATGTTCTGGCTGATGGCCTTTGCCTCCGCCTCGCATGACATCGCCGCCGACGGCTTCTACATGCTGGGCCTGTCGCAGCACCAGCAGGCCGCTTTTGTGGGTGTGCGCTCCACCTTCTACCGGCTGGCCAGCATCGCCTGCAATGGCGGCATGGTGTGGCTGGCCGGGGAGCTGCATGACGAGGGGCAGGACTGGGCACAGGCCTGGAAGGCGGTGCTCGCGACGGCAGCCGCCGTGTTCATCGGCCTGGCGGCGTATCACGCCTGGCGGCTGCCGCGTCCCGCGCACGACCTGCCACCCGCGCCAGCCGATCGCCAGGGCAGGATGTTCTTCAGCATCTTTGCGGCGTTCTTCCGCAAGCCCGGCCTGATCGTGATCATCGGCTTCCTGCTGCTCTACCGCTTTCCCGAAGCCCAGTTGCTGAAGCTGGCGGCGCCCTTCCTGCTCGACCCGATCGACAAGGGGGGTCTGGGGCTGGACAACAAGGCGGTGGGGCTGGCGTATGGCACCGTCGGCCTGCTGGCGCTGACGCTGGGCGGGCTGCTGGGGGGCTGGATCATCTCCAAGGTGGGCCTCAAGCGGGCGCTCTGGCCGCTGGTGATGGCGATGCATCTGCCCAATCTGGTGTTCGTGGCGATGGCCTGGAGCCATCCAGGGTCGCTGTGGATCATCAGCGGCGCGCTCGCCCTGGAGCAGTTCGGCTACGGCCTGGGCTTCACCGCCTACCTCATGTTCATGATCCATGTGGCGGACGGACCCCACAAGACCGCCCACTATGCGCTGTGCACCGGCTTCATGGCCCTGGGGATGATGGTGCCGGGCATGTGGAGCGGCTGGCTGCAGTCCCAGCTGGGCTATCTGCATTTCTTCCTGTGGGTGCTGGTGGCGGCGGTGCCCTCCCTGGTGATGACCGCGCTGATCCGGGTGCCGGATGACTTCGGGAAGAAACAGCCTGAGGCGTGATTCGGCCGGACCGGGGCTCAGGCGCGGTATCGTGCGGACTTCCCGGAACAAGGACTCCTGAACCGATGCAACGGCGACACTTGCTTCATGCGGCCCTGGGCTGGCCGGCGCTGACCGCCGGTGCGGGGACGGGTCTGCTGCTGGGCGGGTGCGCCTCCCGGGCCCAGCCTGGCCGTCCGGTGCCGCCCACGACCGGGCCGGTGGACGGGCCGCCTGCGGCGCCGCGGGAGTTCCGCGGCGTGTGGATCGCCACCGTCGCCAACATTGACTGGCCGAGCAAACGCGGCCTGTCCGCTCTACAGCAGCAGGCGGAGATCCGCCAGTTGCTGGACACGGCCGTGGACCTGCGCCTCAATGCGGTGGTGCTGCAGGTGCGCACCAGCGCGGATGCCCTCTACGCCTCCACCCTGGAGCCCTGGAGCGAATACCTCACCGGGGTGCAGGGCCAGTCGCCGGGCTACGACCCGCTGGCGGTGTGGCTGGACGAAGCTCATGCCCGGGGGCTTGAGCTGCACGCGTGGATCAATCCCTATCGCGCCCGGCAAAGCGGCGGGCGCTCGACCCCGGCGGCCTCGCATGTGAGCCGCAGCCATCCGGAATGGGTGCGCAGCTACGGCGACCAGCTCTGGATCGACCCGGGCGAGCCGGCCGCTGCCGAGCACACGCTGGCGGTCTGTCGGGATCTGCTGAGCCGGTATGCGGTGGATGGTCTGCACATCGACGATTACTTCTATCCCTATCCGGTGCAAGACAGCGCGAAGCAGGAGGTGGACTTTCCGGACGAGCCCAGCTGGTCGCGTTACCTGTCTCAAGGCGGACGGCTGACCCGGGCGGACTGGCGCCGGGAGAATGTGGACCGGCTGGTTGAGCGGCTGCATGCCCTGGTGCGCGAACTGCGTCCGGCGGCACGGGTCGGCATCAGCCCCTTCGGGCTGCCGCGGCCTGATTTGCGTCCCGCCGGCATCGAAGGCTTCTCCCAGTACGACAAGCTGTATGCCGATGTCGAACTCTGGATGGCGCGGGGCTGGCTCGACTACCTCGCGCCGCAGCTCTACTGGCCTCGGGCGCAAAAGCCTCAGGCGTTCGAGCCGCTGCTGCGCGCCTGGCAGGGGCTGAATCCCCAGCAACGGCATATCTGGCCGGGGCTGTTCACCAGCCGCGCCGTCACCGACGCTGCCGGGTGGACCGCGGAAGAAATCGCTGCGCAGATCGACATCTGCCGCACGGCTCCCGTCTCTGGCGGCCATCTGCACTTCAGCATGCTGCCGCTGGCGCAGAACCGCCGCGGTCTGACGCAGCAACTGCGGCAGGGCGTCTACGCGCAGGCCGCGCTGCCACCCGCAACGCCCTGGCTCAGTGCCCCCCTCTGCGGCGCGGTGCAACTGCTGCGGCTCGCCGATGGCCAGCTCCAGCTGGTGACCCAGGATGGCGCGCCCGCCCGGCTGTTCGCCCTATGGCGACGCGCCACGCACCGCGGCGAAGCGAGCTGGCGGCTGGAGGTGGTGCCGCCTCACGGCCGGGTCCCGGCACCCGAATCCGGGGAAACCCTGATCGCCCAGGCGCTCAATGCGACCAACGTGGAAGGCCCGGCGGCGACCTTCGTGGTTTGAGGCGCTGTAACCGCGCTGAAATCTGTCGATTCCGCGCAACGTCGCGGCATCTCTAGGGGCGATTCTCAACCCCCGAGAAAACCCTGTTGAAAGGCGATTTCCAGCGCCAGGGATGCCAATGGTCATGGGGTTTGGCGGCCTTTGTGGCGCTGCACCATCACCCCCCGGATCCTGTCATTTCTTGTCACAAACCTTCAACATCCCGCCCGGAGACTCGCGTCCGTGAATCCGGGTGGGGGACTTTCGGTGCGCCGAAAAACCTCCGCTGGCACAAAGTCAGTCAGACAGGAGCAAACCCTAGTGCGACGGTGTTGGTCGCATTGCTGGGGTGTGACTCGACTGGTAGGCTTTTTGCTTGAGATCAAGCTGGGGTCGGGTCTCGACCTCACACACAAGTAGAGGGTGGCTGGTTGATAGAGGCCGGCGGTCGCGAGTTTTCGGGCCGCAAGAACAGATGCAAAACGTTTGCGCGGTGGTTAGCCAGCCGGTTTTGCATCGAAGGTCCGGAAGGGGCGAGGGATGCCTTCCATTGCAGCCGCGGATTCGGTGGTTTTTCTTTTCAAAAAATCGGTTCGTCGCACAGGAGCGCAAGAATGAGTCAGAAGAAGTGGTTGGGTTTCAGCAAGACGGCATTGGCTGCCGCCGCTGCCATGGTCGTGGTGATGCCCGCGATGGCACAGGAAGCCAAGAAGAAGGCTGATCAGTCGGAAGATGATGGCGCTCCCCGCGCCAAGGAAGACACCGTCCGTCTGGGCACCATCGTCATCAGCGGCGAAGGCGGCAAGCTCGGCACCGGCCAGATGCTGAATGAAGACGCCGCCAAGGCCCGCAGCACCGTGACCCGTGCCGCCACCGAAAAGGACCGCAGCACCGGCAACCCGTACCAAGCCCTGGCCATGCTGCCCGGCGTGAACACCTTCAGCTATGACGCCACCGGCCTGTACGGCGGCGGCCTGACGGTGCGCGGCTTCAACTCGGACCAGATGGGCTTCACCATCAACGGGGTGCCGGTGAACGATTCGGGCAGCTTCTCCGTGTATCCGCAGGAATATGCGGACCAGGAAAACCTTTGCACCCAGTCGATCAACCAGGGCAGCCCGGATTCCGACTCCCCCGCCGCTGGCGCCACCGGTGGCAACGTGACCATCACCAGCTGCGACCCGGAAGACAAGCGCCGCGTCCGTTTCACCCAGACCCTGGGTGAACTGAACCTGACCCGCAGCTTCCTGCGCTACGACACCGGCCGCTTCTTCAACAACAGCGCCAAGGTCTTCGTGAGCTACTCGCACACCGAAGGCGACAAGTGGAAGGGTGAAGGCAAGGCCAAGAAGGACCACATCGACGCCGCCTTCCGTTGGGACATCAACGAAGACAACAAGGTGCTGGGCTCGGTGCTGTACAACCGCGCCATCAACAACAACATCTTCAACCCCAGCCTGGCCCAACTGGCCCAGTACGGCTACTACGGTGACTTCTCGACGAAGTTCCCTGGCCACATGACCCCGGTGAAGGGTGCGATCCAGGACGAAAGCGTGACCAGGCCTACGCCCTATCTGCCGGTCCCCGCGTACTACAAGCTGGCCAATAACCCCTTCGAGAACGCCATCGTTTCGATGTCGGGCTCGTTCAAGCTGGCCACCGACACCTACCTGAAGGTCCAGCCCTACCTCTGGTACGGCTATGGCAACGGCGGCACGCAGCAGACGACGCTGAAGGAAACCGGCTTCTATGACGCCGCTTCCGGCAAGCTGACCGGCGTGAAGGACCTGAACGGCGACGGCGACACCCTCGACACCATCGCCGTGGCCCGCGCCAGCGTGACCAAGACTTATCGTCCCGGCGTGACCACCGAAGTGAACACCCAGCTGGGCAACCACAACCTGCGCGTCGGTCTCTGGTACGAGCGTGCACGCCATGGCCAGACCCAGCCGGCCGTGACGGTGGACAACAGCGGCAACCCGGCCACCGTGTGGCTGGACTCGAGCAACATCACCCGCGCCGATGGCTCGCTGTATCAAGGCCGTGACTGGTACACCGTCAGCACCGCCTACCAGGCCTACGTGATGGACAACTGGTCCTTCATGGACGACCGCGGCATGCTGACCCTGGGCGTGCGCACGCCTCACGTGACCCGTGACTTCACCGGCAACGCCAACGAAAGCTTCGCCTACAACTACAAGCTCAAGCGCGACTACGACGACGTGCTGCCGCAAGCCGGCCTGCGCTTCAACCTGGACAAGAGCCAGCAGGTCTTCGTGAACGTGTCGAAGAACTTCCGCGCACCGCCGAACTACGCTTTCGCCAACTCCACGTCGTCCATCAACGTGCAGGCGGATGCCAGCGGGAAGGTCAGCCTGATCACCGAGCTGAAGCCCGAAACGTCGATCATGACGGACATCGGCTACCGCTATCAGAGCAAGGCGCTGTCGCTGTCGGCCACGTTCTTCAACTCGGACTTCAAGAACCGTCAGGCCACCGCCTTCGACCCGAACACCAACTTCTCGGCCAACATCAACGCCGGCCGCGTGAACGTGCGTGGCATGGAATTCGAAGCCGGTACGGGCGTGTTCAAGGGCTTCTCGGCCTACGGTTCCCTGACCGTGCAGCACAGCGAGCTGAAGGACAACCTGATCACCGGCAAGTCGGGCACCGCCACGACCACCGGCGCCGAATTGCCGACCGCTGGCAAGACCTATGTGCTGACCCCGCACACCATGGTTGGCCTGTCGGTGCAGTATGAGTACGGCCCGTTCTATGGTCGCCTGAAGGTCAAGCGTACCGGCCACCAGTACGCCACCATGACCAACGACGAGGAAGTGCCGGCTTACACCGTGGGCGACTTCGACGCTGGCTACAAGATCGGCGACATCGGCAACTGGGCCAGCAACGTGATGCTCCGCCTGAACGTGAGCAACATCGGCAACACCCGTTACCGCAATCCGGCCAGCTCGCAGACCAATGCGCTGCCGTACAACGGCTCGCGCACCAGCACGGTGTTCTACTACCTGGGCGCTCCGCGCTTCACCTCGGTCGGCATCAGCGCCGACTTCTGAAGCCTGTGAGGGACGCGGGCAGGGGCTCTGGCCGCTGCCCGGGCGCCTCGAACGCTTAACCGCCCCGGTTCGCCGGGGCGGTTTTTTTTCGCCCGTCCGCGAGCCCACCTTGCGCCGGTCCAGACGCGGGGATACCCATGACTCCAGCTCATACACGAGCCCCGCATTGACAGTGGCGCCGCGCCCGCGAGGCGCCTACGCTGGCCCCCGATCGGACCGCCATGCGTTCAACCTTCCCCTCTGCCACTGCCACTGTCACTTCGGATGCATCCGCCGCCACCGGCCGCGCGGCCTTGGGCCTCGGCCTGGACGCCGGAGGCACGCAGACCCGCTGGTGCCTGGCCCGTGCCGACGGCCGATGCGTCGCTCGCGGGGCGGTTGGCGGCATGACGGCCCTCCTGCTGGAGACCAACGCGGGTCGGGTGGCGCTGGCCCAGACCCTGCAGACCCTCGCCGCCGACGTCTGGGCGGCCGCCGGCCCCGGCGGCGTCGATGGCCTGGAGGCCGGCATCACCGGCCTGGGCGAACCCGACGGTCCGGCGGGTCAGCAACTGCGCGCCCTCTTCGCTCAACACCTCGGCCTGCCGCCCGCCACGCTGCGCTGTGACAGTGACATCGCCGCCGCCTTCCACGCCCTGTTCCAACCCGGGGAAGGCCACCTGGTCTACGCCGGCACGGGCGCCATTGCGGCCCACATCGACACCGATGGCGTCCTGCACCGCGCGGGCGGTCGGGGTCCGCTGATCGGCGACGAAGGGGGCGGCCTGTGGATCGCCCGCGAAGCCCTCGCCCTCGTCTGGCGCCGGGAGGACGATGCACCGGGCGCGTGGCAGCAGTCCCGTCTGGCCCGCGGACTGTTCGAGCAGCTCGGCGGCGCCGACTGGGCCCTCAGCCGCCAGTTCCTCTACGGCGGCGATGCGGCGACCCGTCGCGGCAGTCTGGGTCAACTGGCGCTGGCCGTCGGTGCAGCCGCCCACGAGGGCGATACCGACGCCCTCGCCCTGCTCCACCGTGCCGGCACCGAACTGGCCCGGCTGGCGCTGGCGCTGTGTCGTCGCCTGGGCCCCCGCCCCATCAGCGCCGCCGGACGGGTGCTGCAACTGCATCCGGTCATTGCCACCGGCCTGCGGTCGGCCCTGCCGCTGCATCTGCCGCTATCCCTCGTGCAGCCGGACACCGCCCTGGCTGCCGCGCAACGGGCGGCAGTCTCCGCTACATTGCGCAGCACACGGTCTGCTCCACTCACGTCACCATGAAAATCCCTGCCCGACTGCTCTCCCTTGCCGCTGCGGTGATCCTTGCGGCCTGCGCCACGCCGACGCCGCAGATCGACCGGTCCCATGTGTCGGAGAACCAGGACAGCCGGGTGCAGTTCCTGATCCTGCACTACACCGCCATCGACTTCGACAAGTCGCTCAAGGTCCTGACCACCGGCGGCAAGGTGTCCGCCCACTATCTGGTGAGCGACAACCCGGTGAAGACCTATCAACTGGTCGACGAAAACCGTCGCGCCTGGCATGCCGGCGCCAGCTACTGGGCGGGCGCCACCAACCTGAACTCGGCCTCCATCGGCATCGAGATCGTGAACCCCGGCTTTACCGAGACGCCGGCAGGCCGCGTCTACGCCGGATATCCGCAGTCGCAGGTGGACGAGGTGATCCGTGTGGTGCGCCAGATCGTGCAGCGCCACCAGATCCGGCCGGACCGCATCCTCGGCCATAACGACATCGCCCCCGGCCGCAAGCAGGACCCGGGTCCCGCCTTCCCCTGGAAGCAGCTGGCCGATGCGGGTCTGATCCCCTGGCCGGACCCGTCGCTGCTGGAAGTGCGCCGCGCCGTCTTCCAGATCGTGCCGCTGCCGGATGTGCCGTGGTTCCAGCAGAAGCTGGCCCAGGTGGGCTACCAGACGCCGCAGACCGGCGTGATGGACACCGCCACTCGCGAGGTGATCAGCACCTTCCAGATGAAGTACCGCCCCACCAACGCCTCGGGCGACATGGATGCTGAAACCGCCGCGCTGCTGGATGTGGTCACCACGCCCGGCGGCATGATCACGCGCTTGCCGGTGCCCGGCACGCCTGAGGGCCGGCCCGATCCCCAAATGAACGGCCGCCCCGACAATCGCTCCCCCTACTGACACCGACGCCTCCCGCGCCCGCGCACGCCCTTGTTCCAATTTCTCCTCAAGCGCCTGGCCACGCTGCTGCCGACCCTGATCGGCGTCACGCTGGTGGCCTTCGGACTGATCCGGCTGGTCCCGGGCGATCCGGTCGCCATCATGATGGGCGAGCGGGCGCTGGACCCGGCCACACACGCCCGGATGATGCAGGAGCTGGGGCTGGACCAGCCGCTCTGGCGCCAGTATCTGGACTATGTCGGCGGACTGCTGCACGGCGACCTCGGCCAATCGCTGGTCTCGCACGAGCCGGTGTCGCGGGAGTTCCTGGCGCTGTTCCCCGCCACGGCGGAACTGGCCCTCGTGGCCCTGCTGGTGGCCATCGTCATCGGACTGAGCCTGGGCATGGCGGCAGCGCTGCGGCGCGGCTCCTGGCTGGACCAGGGTGTGATGGGCCTGGCGACGGTCGGCTACTCGATGCCGGTGTTCTGGTGGGGGCTGATCCTGATCATGACCTTCTCGGTGGGCCTGGGCTGGACGCCGGTCTCCGGCCGGGTGGCGGTGGAATATGACGTGCAGCGCCTCACCGGCTTCATGCTGATTGATGCGGCGATGCATCCGGAGCCCGGCGCCTGGTGGTCGGCCCTGCGCCACCTGCTGCTGCCCGCCGCCGTGCTGGCCACCTCCAATGCCGCGGTGATCGCCCGGATGACCCGCTCCAGCCTGCTGGAAGTGCTGCGGGAGGACTACATGCGCAGCGCCCGCGCCCGTGGCCTGAGCCCGATGCGGGTGGTGCTGGTGCATGGGTTGCGCAATGCGCTGATCCCGGTCATCACGGTGATCGGTCTCAAGGTCGGCAGCCTGCTGGCCGGTGCGGTGCTCACCGAGACCATCTTCTCGTGGCCCGGCATCGGCAAGTGGCTGATCGACGCGATCGCCCGGCGGGACTATCCGGTGGTGCAGGCCGGCATCCTGATCTCGGCCTGCTGCTTCATCTTCATCAATCTGCTGGTGGACCTGCTGTATGGCGTCGTGAATCCGCGCATCCGGGGGGGTCGATGAACACGGCGGTCTCCTCGATCGATGCGGCCGCGCCGGTCGGACCGTGGCGCGAAGCCGCGACCGCCTTTGCGGCCAATCGCGGCGCGCTGGTGGCGTTCCTGATCTTCATGCTGATGGCCCTGGCGGTCCTGCTGGCGCCCTGGATCGCGCCGCATGACCCGATCCATCAATACCGCCTGCAGATGCTGCTGCCGCCGGTCTGGATGGACGGCGGTCAATGGCAGTTTCCGCTGGGCACCGATGAGCTCGGCCGCGATCTGCTGAGCCGGCTGCTGCACGGCGGGCGGGTGTCGCTGGGCATCGGGCTGGCATCGGTGCTGATGTCGGTGGTGCCGGGTGTCTTCCTCGGGCTGCTGGCCGCTTTCCATCCACGCTGGCTGTCCCCTGCGGTGATGCGGGTGATGGACGTGATGCTGGCCCTGCCCGGCCTGCTGCTGGCCATTTGTGTCATCACCGTGCTGGGCCCCGGCCTGCTGAACACGGTGATTGCGATTGCCATCGGCAGCCTGCCGGAATATGTGCGGCTGACCCGCGCAGCTGCGCTGGCCGAACTGGGCAAGGACTATGTGACCGCCACCCGTCTGGCCGGCGCTTCGACACTGCGGCTGATGCTGTCGGCGGTGCTGCCCAACTGCCTCGCCCCGCTAATCGTGCAGGCGTCGCTGGGCTTTTCCAGCGCCATCCTGGAGGCTGCCGGCCTTGGTTTCCTCGGCCTGGGCGTGCAGGCCCCGACGCCGGAGTGGGGCACGATGCTGTCCTCCGCGCGAGACTACATCGTGCGGGCCCCCTGGGTGGTGACCCTGCCGGGCCTGGCCATCCTGGCCTCGGTGCTGAGCGTCAATCTGATCGGCGACGGCCTGCGGGACGCGCTCGATCCTCGACTCAAGCGGGTGAGCTGATGGCTGCGCTGATGCTGGAGATGTCGCAGCTGCAGGTGCGCTTTGGCCGCTTCACCGCGGTGGACGGTGTGGACCTGAGCGTGAGCCCCGGCGAAGTGCTGGGGATCGTCGGGGAATCGGGCTCCGGCAAGTCGGTGGCGATGATGGCGCTGATGGGTCTGGTGGATGCGCCCGGTGAAGTGAGCGCCGCCACCCTGCGCTTTGACGGCCAGGACCTGCTGACGATGCCACCCGCACAGCGACGCCGCTGCACCGGCCGGGACATGGCGATGGTCTTCCAGGACGCGCTGGCCAGCCTCAATCCCAGCTACACGATTGGCTTCCAGATCGAGGAAGTGCTGCGCCACCACCTCGGCCTGCGCGGCCATGCGGCGCGGGAGCAGGCGCTGGCGCTGCTGCGTCAGGTGGAGATTCCGGATCCGGAGCGGCGGCTGGAGGCCTATCCGCATGAGCTGTCCGGCGGCATGAACCAGCGGGTGATGATTGCGTTGGCGATTGCCTGCAGTCCGAAACTGCTGATCGCCGATGAGCCGACGACCGCGCTGGATGTGACGATCCAGGCCCAGGTGATGGACCTGCTGCTGCGGCTGCAGCGGGAGCGCGGCATGGCGCTGGTGATGATCACCCACGACCTCGCGGTGGTCGCCGAGATGGCGCAGCGGGTGGCGGTGATGTATGCCGGCCAGGTGGTGGAGACCGGGCCGTTGCCGCAGGTCTTCGACCGGCCGCGCCATCCCTACACCGCAGCGCTGCTGGCGGCGATTCCCGAGCACGGCCGGAGCAGTAGCAGCAGTAGCAGCAGTAGCAGTAGCATCAGCATCAGTAGCATCAGAAGCAGCGGCAGTAGCATCAGCAGAAGCAGCGGCTGTAGGTGCGGCAGTAGCAGCGGCAGTAGCAGCAGTGGCGGCACTGGCGGCAGTGCTGACAGGGCTGGCGGTGGCAATCAAGGCAATCAAGGCGGTCAAGGCGATCATGCTGGCGGCGGGTATGGCAACGACGAGGCGAACCGTGCGCGCAACCGGCGGCTGCCGGCGTTGCCGGGCATGGTGCCTGGTGCCGCCGACCGACCTTCCGGATGCCTCTTTGCGCCGCGGTGCCCGCAGGTCCGAGACCGTTGCCGCAGCGAGCGCCCGGCCCTGGAGGCGGGGGTTCGATGCTTCTTCCCCTTGAACGGCGCTGCGACGGAATCCGCGTGGGGAGACAGCGCATGACGGAGCCCACCCACGGAAAGCGGGAACCCGCGCCGAGATCGGGCGCGGACTCTCGGTCTGCGTCGGCGCCCCTGTTGCGAGCGGAAGGCCTGACGCGCCACTACGCCGTCAGCCAAGGCTGGTTCAAGCCCAAAGCCACGGTGCGGGCGCTGGAAGGCGTGAGCTTTGCGCTGCAGCCGGGGCAGACCCTGGCCGTGGTCGGTGAATCGGGCTGCGGCAAATCCACGCTGGCGCGGGCGCTGACGCTGGTGGAGACCCCCACCGCAGGCCGACTGTTTCTGCAGGGTCAGGACGTCGCCGCGCCCCGGACGCGAGACCAGCGACAGGCGCTGCGCCGACAGGTGCAGATGGTTTTCCAGAATCCGTATGCCGCGCTCAATCCGCGCAAGACCATTGCTGCGACGCTGGCCGAGCCGCTGGTGATCAACACCCGCCTCTCCGCCGCCGAACGGCGTGAGCGGGTCGAAGCACTCGCGCAGCAGGTGGGCTTGCGGCCGGAGCATCTGCGCCGTTATCCCCACATGTTCAGTGGCGGGCAGCGCCAGCGCATCGCGATTGCGCGGGCGATGATGCTGCAGCCCGGCATCGTCGTGGCGGACGAGCCCACCTCGGCGCTCGACCTCTCCATCCAGGCCCAGATCCTCAACCTGTTCATGGACCTGCAGCAGACCCATGGCACCGGGTATGTCTTCATCTCCCACAACCTCGCGGTGGTGGAGCATGTGGCCGACGAGGTGATGGTGATGTATCTGGGCCGGGTGGTGGAGCACGGCCCGCGCGACCGGCTCTTCGGCCAGCCGCTGCATCCCTACACCCAGGCGCTGATCAGCGCCACGCCGTCCCTGCGCGCGGCGGACCGACGGGTGCGCATTCCGATCCATGGGGAGCTGCCATCGCCGCTTCGCCCGCCGAGCGGATGCGCGTTCCACCAGCGTTGTCCGAGGGCGGTGGCACGCTGTGCCGAAGTCCGGCCCGAATTGCGGCCGGTGGACGGGCGGCTGGTGGCCTGCGACGTGCTCTGAACGGCGCGGACCCGCCGCCAGCACCCGTGCGCTGCCCGCGCTGCCCGGGCCGCTCATCCGCCGGGCTGCATAACCCGGTGTTATGGTTGAAGCGTGCCATTTCAGTTGTGACCTGGCCGCGCCGCTTCCAACAATGGCGCGCCGCCTGCCCGCCTCCATGCACCTGATCCGTCCCCGCTCACCTGCTGCCTCGCGTTCGGGGTCCGTGACCGCCGCCCCGCTGCGATGCGGGACGACGCCGTTGCTGGAGGCCACTTCCATGGGAGGGGGGCGGCGGGGCGCGGCGCTGAGGGGAATGCGATGGGGCCGCACGGTGTGGATCGGTGCGCTGCTGATGGCCACAGCCGGCGCTGTCCAGGCTTCCCCGACGCCCGCCCCGGCCGCCGACAAACCGCTGGTCTACTGCACCGACGCCAGCCCGGAAGGCTTCGATCCAGGGTTATGGGATTCGGCCAGCACCAACAACGTCAACAACCAGATCTTCCAGGGCCTGGTGCGATTCGAGCGGGGCGGCACGGCGCTGCAGCCCGCGCTGGCCACCAGCTGGGAGATCAGCCCGGACGCCCGCGTCTTCACCTTCCATCTGCGCCCTGGCGTGCACTTCCAGCAGCGGCCGTGGTTCACACCCACCCGCGACTTCAATGCGGACGATGTGCTCTTCACCTTCGGCCGCTTCCTGCAGCCGGACCATCCGTTCAACAAGGCCTTCCCCGCCACCTTCATCTATCCGCAGAACCTGGGCCTGGCCAAGGCGGTGGCCTCGATGGAAAAGCTGGACCCGCTGACGGTGCGCTTCACCCTGCACCAGCCCAACGTCACCTTCCTCAGCTACTTTGCGATGGCCTTTGCCGGCATCCAGTCGGCGGAATACGGGGCGCAATTGCTGCGGGACGGCCAGGCCAGCCAGATCAACCGGTTGCCGGTGGGCACCGGCCCGTATCGCTTCCGCAGCTATGCCAAGGACGATGTGGTGCGCATGGAGGCCAACCCCGACTACTGGGGTCCGCCGCAGAAGACCCGCCGCCTGATCTTCACCATCAGCCGCGAGGCGGCAGTGCGGGTGCAAAAGCTGCTGGCCGGGGAATGCCAGATCACCTCGCCGCTGCGGGACATCGACGTGGCCGCACTCGACCGCCATGCCGACCGCATCCGGCTGATGAAGATCCAGGCGCTGAACATCTCCTACCTGTCCTTCAACCTGCGCAAGCCGCCGACCAACAACCGGCTGGTGCGCGAAGCGCTGGACATTGCCGTGGACCGCGACGCCATCTTCCGCGCCCTGTTCCCGCGGGGCGACGCGATGCAGGCGGTCAATCCGTTCCCGCCCGCCATCCCGGGCTACAACACGCGGCTGCGCAATGAATACAACCCGGCCCGCGCACGGGACCTGCTGCGTCAGGCGGGTTATCCGAACGGGCTGGACATCGACCTGTGGGCGCTGCCGGTCACCCGGCCGACCAATCCCAACGGCCAGTTGATGGCACAGCTCATCCAGCAGGACTGGGCGCGCATCGGCGTGCGGGCTCAGATCCGGACCTACGAATGGGGCGAATACCTCAAGCGCGCCAATGCCGGCGAGCATTCGGTCTACATGAGCGGCTGGGCCGGCGAGAGCGGCGACGCGGACGATTTCCTCTCCCCCAACCTCAGCTGCGCCACCAACAAGACCGGCGTGAAATTCTGCAATGCCGACTTCGAGCGGCTGATCGACACCGCCCGCGCCACCCCGGATGCGGCGCGCCGGATCGCTCTCTACGAGCAGGCGCAGGAGATCTTCAAGCGGGAGCGTCCGTGGATCACGATGGCGCATTCCACCGTCTACATTCCCACCAGCCTGGACCTGCGGGGCTTCCGCATGCAGCCCAATGGCGGGGTGGTGTTCGAGAACGTCTACCGAGAGTAAGCCACCATGCGGCTGCGCCATATCGAGGTCTTCCACGCCATCATGCAGGCGGGCACCATCAG
This sequence comes from uncultured Roseateles sp., assembly GCA_966211495.1. Taxonomy (GTDB): domain Bacteria; phylum Pseudomonadota; class Gammaproteobacteria; order Burkholderiales; family Burkholderiaceae_C; genus Roseateles. Next base: position 270,060 of record CBIHOT010000001.1, read on the forward strand.
CGGTGCGGCCCAGCTGCTGCACATCTCCCAGCCGGCGGTGACCAAGGTGCTGCAGCACTGCGAGCTGCAACTGGGCATGCCGCTGTTCGATCGGGTGCGCGGCAAGCTCTATCCCACGCCGGAGGCCCAGCGGCTGTTCGTGGAAATCGACAAGCTCAATCGCGATCTGGTGTCCATCCGGCGACTCGCGGCCAACCTGCGCGCGGGAGAGTCCGAATCGCTGCGGCTGATCGCCACACCGGCGCTGGGCGTGACCGTCATCCCCGCGGCGATGACGCATTGGGCCCGGGCCTTTCCGCGCAGCCGCTGCCAGCTCAGCACCCACCACACGCGGGAGATCGTCTCGGCCCTGTTGCTGGGGGAAGCGGATCTGGCCCTGAGCCTGCAGGACCCGCGCCATCCGGGCATCAAGGCCGAAGTGCTGGCCACCGGGGAGCTGATGGCGCTGTGTCCGCTCAGCAGTCCGGAGGCCCAGGGCGAGGGTCCGCTGCCGCTGGCGGACATCGAATCGGAGCTGATCGCCATGGCGGAAGACGATCCGCTGGGGCAGATGCTGCATCACGCCGGTGAGGCGCTCGGGCAGCATCTGGACAGCCGCATCACGGTGCAGACCTACCAGCTGGCGCGCTCGCTGGTGGAGGCGGGCGTCGGCATGACGGTGGTGGATCCCTTCACCGCCGCCTCGGCCGACCGCCAGCGGGTGCGGGTGCGACGCCTGGAGCCGACGATGTCGGTGCAACTGGTGCTGCTGACCTCGGCGAGTGCGCCGCTGGCGCAGGCGGCGCGGCGGCTGGTGGGCTACCTGCGTGACGCCGCCCGCAGCCATCTGGACAGCCTGGCCTGACGGCCTGCCTCTGCAACGAACCTTCGCGGATTCCTCATGAGCTTCACCGAACGCACCATTGCCTGCGAAGACATCGCGGACCATCCGGAGTTCCAGCCGCTGCTGTCGCTGCCCGGGATCGCGGTGGACCTGCGCTACGCCACGCCGGACAACTTCGTCGGACGCAACGTGTACGGCGGACTGGACTGCGCCTACCTGCGGCGCGAAGCAGCGGAGGCGCTCGGCCGCGCTGCCGAGTGGCTGGAGCGGCATCACGGCGGCGTGCAGCTGGTGGTGCTGGATGCGCTGCGGCCGCAGCGGGTGCAGGAAGCGCTGTGGTCCGAGCTGGAGGGCACGCCGCTGACGAAATACCTGGCGCATCCCGCGCGCCGGTCCATCCATTCCTTCGGCATGGCGGTGGACGTGACGCTGCTGGACGCCCAGGGCCGGGAGCTGGACATGGGCACCGGCTTTGATGAGATGACACCAGCCTCGCATCCCGAATTCGAGGCCGAGCAGCTGGCGCAGGGCGGGCTCACCGCTGCGCAGCTGACCCATCGCGGCTGGCTGCGCGCGGCGATGCGTTTTGCCGGCTTCCAGACCATTCCCACCGAGTGGTGGCATTTCGACTTTGGGGATCGCGAGCTGGTGCGACGCACGCTGCCGCTGGTGATCTGAGCCCGGTCGCACCACGCCCATCCGCATTCATTTCCAGGAGACCGCATGACTTCCTCCCGCCGTCAGATTTTGCGCACCGCCGTGGCCGCCACCGGGGCGGGTCTCGGTGCCCTGAGCCCGCTCGCCGGCGCAGCGGCTGCGGCCGACACCCCGCCCACCCTCCGCGCCCGCCGGCTGCAACCCGGTGACACCATCGGCCTGGTCAGCCCCGCCAACGCCACCTACGAGCGAGAGCCGCTGGTGATTGCGACGGAATCGCTGCAGGCGCTGGGTTTCAAGGTGAAGTTCGGGCCGCATGTGCAGGCGCGTTATGGCCAGTTCGGCGGCACCGACGCCCAGCGCGCGGGCGACATCAACGACTTCTTCGCGGACGACTCGGTGGCCGGCATCCTGGCCCTGAGCGGCGGCTCCGGCTGCAACCGCATCGTCGACAAGCTGAACTACGCGCTGATCCGCCGCAAGCCCAAGTTCTTCGGTGGCTTTTCGGACCTGACCAGCCTGGTGAACGCCATTCATCGGCAGACCGGCCTCATCACCTTCCACAGCCCGGTCGCCAGTTCGGAGTGGAATGAATTTTCGGTGCAGCACTTCAAGGCGGTGGCAATGGACGGCGCGCCGGACCTGCTGCGCAATGTCAGCGACAAGGGCGACCAGTTGGTGCAGTCGGAAGATCGCATCAGCACCGTGCGCCCCGGCGTTGCACAGGGGCGGCTCGTGGGCGGCAATCTCACGGTGCTGGCGTCGCTGGCCGGCTCCGCCTTTTTCCCGGACTGCCGCGGTGCGCTGCTGTTCCTGGAGGACACCAACGAGTACATCTATCGCCTGGACCGCTGCCTCTCCACCTTGCGCCTGGCGGGCGCGCTCGATCAACTGGCGGGTGTCGTGCTGGGCAAGTTCACCCGCTGCGGCCCGGGCGACGGTTATGGCACCTTGACCCTGGACGAAGTGTTTGACGACTACTTCCTGCCGCTGAACGTGCCGGTGTACCGCGGGGCCATGATCGGCCACATCCGCCGCAAGTTCACCGTGCCGGTGGGGCAGATGGCGGAGATGGATGCGCAGGCCGGGACGATCCGCCTGCTGTCCGCAGCGGTGACCTGAGCACCCGAACAAGCAGGACGCGGCACGCACTCATCGGCATCCACACTTTGAGGACATGCCATGCTGCGATCCAGCGGTTGGGGCAGTGCGCCGGAGTCGGCTTCCGCGGTGATCTACGTCCGTGACAGCGACAGTGACAGTGACAGTGACAGCGGCCGCGACAGCATTGGTGACGACCGGCGCGCTGCTCACGCACCGCCTGCGGCGAGGGCGGCTCGATCAGCCTCGCCGCTGTCGGCAGACCTGCGCGCGGTGCAGGATCGGCTGCACCTGTGGGACCGCAACTGGGAGAGCCTGGCAGCGCTGCATGAGCGAGGCCGGCGCCCTTTGAGTCAGGAGCTGGCGCAATGGTGTCGCCAGCAAGCGGAGCACGCCATGTACTGCGTGAGGGATGTGGAGACCGGCTCCGACGTGGAAGCCGAACGCTACCTGCGGCGGGCCCCGGAGATCCAGCAGGGCTTGAACCGGCTGTGCACCATCGACACCCCTGCCACGCCAGTCCTGGAGGTCTTCTTGAGGAATCGTCGTCCCGTGCACCGGGCACTGATGAGTCTGGCCCTCCAGAAAGCCCCCATCCAGTACAACGTGCAGGCCTTTGCCCGCCTGCGCTGGCTGGCGGATCGCGCCGACAGTGCCGAGTCTGCGGACGACGGAATGATGGCCTTGAACGAGGTGGGCCATGTCCTGCGGCTGATGCCCATCGGCGCCGACGGGCCGTTCTGGCGTGCGGAAGAGATATTGCAGAAACTGGTGGCAACCTTCGTTCGCGGTGTTGATCATCCGCCCGTGCCTCCGTTGCTGCGGACGGCTCCTTCGTCGCTGCCGGTTTCGCTGTCGGGGTCCCTGCCAGATCCGCTGCGCCGGTCTACTGCGCTGCCACCCAGCTCACCAACGCATCCAGCGTCGGGCGGGCCGCTGCAGCCCGGTCATCGTTGACCACCGCCACGACCACCCACAGTTGCCCGGAGGCATCCGGCACATAGCCCGCCAGCGCCACCACGTCGCGCAGCGTGCCGGTCTTCATCCGGGCCCGGCCTTGCGCGGGCGTGCCCTTGAAGCGACGGGAGAGCGTGCCATCCTCGCCGGCCACCGGCAGGGTCGCCATCAATTCGGGACCATGGCGGCCGCGGTAGACCGCTGACAGCATCGCCGCCATCTTGGCCGGACTGATGCGCTCGATGCGCGACAGGCCGGCGCCGTTCTCCAGCACCACGTCGCCCGGGTCCACGCCCTGGGTCACCAGCCATTCCTTGACCGCACGCTGGGCGGCCGGGAGGGTGTCCTCCCCGGGTTGGGCAGCGGCCGCACCCAGGCGCTGGAAGATCAGCCGGGTGGTGGCGTTGTCGGACGCCTTGAGCACCGGGCGCAGCAGCTCCGCCAGCGGGCGGTCCTGGTGGCGCACCAGCACCCGGGTCTGGGCGGGCGTCTGGCCCTCGCGAATCTCACCGGACAGAGTGCCGCCCAAAGAGGCCCACAACTGGCGAAGCGCCTGCGCCGTGATCCATTGCCGGTCGAGCACGTTGAGGGACTGGCGGACCTGGCAGTCGCGCGGGAACGTGCCTCGGAGGGTCAGGCGGGCCGACGCGGGGGTGGCGCCGCTTGCGCTCGTCAGTGCAGAGGCTGCAGCGGGCGCACCCGCTGGCTGGGGGGCAGCAACGGAGGCTGATCCCGAACCGGGTGACACACCAGATGTCGCCCCCGATGTCGCCCCTGGTGCTGGCACATGGGCGGGAAATGGCACGGCAACGACCGGCGCTGCCGGCAGCGGCTGGAATTGCGGCAGCTGCCAGCCGTCATCCCAGTCCTTGCAAGCGCCATCCGACAGTTGCAGCGGCTGGGTCTCGACCTCCAGGCCCCCGAACAGCGGAAACGGCCGGACCTGTACCCGCTGCGCATCCGACTGCAGATCAAAACTCAGCAGGCTGCCGTTCAGGTTGAGTGCATCCGGAATCACGTTGTACGGGAATTCGGGCTGCTCGTCGAAGTCCGGCGCCCCCAGCTCCGGTCGGGCGGGGCGGAACATCGTGCGGTCCACCACCACGCCACCGTCGAGCGCCGAGATGCCCTGCCGCTCCCGCAACTCACGCAGCATCAGCCACAAGGCGGACCAGTCCAGATCGGCATCCGCACCGCCCTTGAGGTAGAGCGGGGTGCGCAGCCGGCCATCCGGCGCCGGTATGGCGGGGGCTGCCGTGGGGTCGCCGTCCACCAGCAGCTCGGTGCGTCCGCGACTGTTGGGGCCCAGGCGGTCCAGGGCGGCGGCGGCGGTGAGCAGTTTCATCGTCGACGCCCCCTGCATCGGGCGGTCGGCATTCAGACGCAGCCCGCCCGACGGGTGATCGAGCGGATACGCCATCACCGCCAGGGCATCTAGAGGCACGCCGGTGCGGGCATGCACCGCCGCCACCGGAGCGGGCAGCTCACCGGACCGGAGGCGCTCAGGACCGGTCGCGCAGCCACTCAGGGCCAGGGCGGACAGGACGGCGAGCCACACAGGCGTTCGAAGCACTTGCATGGACTCGACTGTATCGGGCTCCAGGCTCCACATTCCGTCCGGTTATAGACAGGCGACAAGCATTCATCGTGGCGTACACAACAAACTCGTGACGGTCCTATGACAGGGCAGCGGCCCTGTGCTTGATCATGCCTTCAGCTCGCAACCCAGGAGAATGTCGTGAAACTCAAGCCACTCGCTCGTTGCCTCGTTGTCGTGGGTCTTGGCGCCCATGCCGCTGCCTGGGCGCAGGAAGCCCAGAAGATCGAGCGCGTGGAGATCACCGGCTCCAGCATCAAGCGGCTGAAGGACGAAGGCGCCCTGCCCGTTCAGGTCATCACCGACAAGGAACTGGCCCGCAAGGGCATCACCAGCGCCGAGCAGATGCTGCGGCAGCTGGGGGTGAACGGCACCGGTGCGGACAACGCCACCTCCAACAACAATGTCTTCGGTGCGGAAACCGACCGACTCACCGGCGGCACTGCCAACGCCAATCTGCGCGGTCTGGGCCCGGGCAGCACCCTGGTGCTGCTCAATGGCCGACGGGTCTCCACCTCCGGCATGAGTGGCGGCGCGGTGGACCTGAATTCGATTCCGATGGCCGCCATCCAGCGGGTGGAAATCCTCAAGGACGGCGCCTCCGCCATCTACGGCACCGATGCGGTCGGCGGCGTCATCAACTTCATCCTGAAGCGGGACTATCAAGGCGCCAGCGTCAGCCTGGACTATTCGACGCCGTTCGAGTCGGGCGGCGGTGAGCAGCGCAAGGCGTCCATCACCGGCGGCTGGGGGTCGCTGGACCGGGATGGCTACAACATGATGGTCAGCCTGAGCCTGACCAACAATTCCATCCTGCGCGGGTCGGACCGCGACTGGGCCTCCGGCTTCAATCCGGCGCTGGGGCTGTCGCCCAATTCTTCGAGCAGCCCGTTCGCCAACATCATCACCGGCACTGGCACCGCGCTGGGCAGTGGCTCGGCGGTGAGCGGCAGCGGCGATGCGGTCAAGTACACCCGCATCAACCTGCTGAGCCTGCAAGGGGCCTGCGATCAGGTCACCAACGGCGTGCAGTTCCAGCCCGGTCTGTGGACACCGGCATCGGCCACCGCGGCCACCAAAGCGGCCAACTACGCCAGCGGCCGCTATCTCTGCAACACCGATTACGGCAGCCAGTTCATGCTGGCCGCGCCGCGCAAGGCCGAGAACCTGGTGGCTCGCAGCACCTTCAAGGTCAATGAGAGTACCGAGGCGTTTGTCGAGATCACCGCCTCCCGCAATCGGGTGAAGGCGGAGCTGACGCCCGCGCAGTTCAGCACCAGCGCCAGCACCGGCACGCTGTATCCGGTCAATGGCCCGTACTACCTCAACCTGAAGAACTACGGCGTCACCGATTTCGATCCGACCAAGCCGATCGCCTACCGCTGGCGAGCCCAGGACTTCGGCAACCGAGTCATCGAAAACGTGGACGAGAACTCCCGGCTGCTGGCCGGGCTGGAGGGCGACATCGGGGCCTACAGCTACAAGTTGGGCGCGTCCATCGCTGGCGCCAAGGGCTATTCGAACCTGATCGACGGCTATGTCTACACGGCGCCGCTGGTCAGTGCCCTGAGCCGGGGCCTGATCAATCCGTTTGTGGCGCCGGGGCAGACCCAGTCCAAAGCGGCAATGGACCTGATCGAGTCGATGAAGGCGCGCGGTCGCCTGCAGGGCGGCGAGACCACGCTGCAGCAGCTGGACGGCTCCATCAGCGGCGACCTGTTCCGCCTGCCCGCTGGCATGGTGCAGTTCGCCACCGGCGTGGACCTGCGGCATGAGACCTATGAATTTGCGCCGAACGCCGATGGCTTCAACTGCATCTCCACGCTGGGCACCGGCGCGCGGGATGTGCTGCTGTGCCCGGGCAACACGGCGGTGCCCAAGGTGTCGCGCAACATTGGCGCGGTGTATGGTGAGCTGGCGGTGCCGGTTCTGAAGAACCTGGATCTGCAACTGGCGGTGCGGCATGACCAGTACAGCAAGATCGGCGGCACGACCAACCCGAAGGTGGGATTCCGGTGGCAGCCGGCGCAGATGGTGTTGTTCCGCGGCTCCTACAACACCGGGTTCAAGGCGCCGAGTTTCCAGCAGCTCAGCCCCAACACCGCGCCACGCGATTACACCGCGACCTGGAGCGACCCGGTGCGTTGCCCGGTGGATCCGACGCAGTGCTCGATCGTCGGCCTGGACTACACCGACAGCGGCAATCCCAACCTCAAGCCGGAGAAATCCAAGCAAGGCACGCTGGGGGTGGTGGTGTCTCCGTTCGCAGACTTCAATGCCTTTGCCGACTACTGGCGGGTGGACCTGGACCAGCGGATCCGCAAGCTGACGGTGACCGATGTGCTGAACAACTACGCCCTGTTCCCGAACCGGGTGCAGCGGGATGCCAACGGCAATGCCACGCTGGTGGAGGCGGGCTGGATCAATGCGGCGGACAGCACCACCCGCGGTATCGACTGGGGCATGAGCTACCAGTTCAAGCATTCGACCGGCACCTGGCTGGCGAACCTGACGGGCACCCACATGCTGCAGGCCAAGGAGCGGGCGTTTTATGGGCAGCCGCTGCTGGACTATGTGGGCAAATTCTCGACACGCACGCTGTACCTGCGAGACAAGCTGAATGCGGACCTGACCTGGTCCCGCGATGCCTGGAGCGCGACGCTGAGCACCGTGTACAAGTCCGGGTATGCCGATCAGGACATGAGCGCCAAGGGCGTGCTGCCGGCGACAGCCAACACCCGGGTGGCCAGCTACACGACGTTTGATCTGTTCGGCACCTACAGCGGCTTCAAGAACACGACGCTGACGGTGGGTATCCGCAACCTGCTGGATCGCGCGCCGCCGTTCACCCACCATGATGTGGATGATGTGGCCGGTGCGGGTTGGGATCCCCGTGTGGCGGATCCGTTTGGGCGGACGCTGGCGGTGTCGATGAAGTACGACTTCAAGTGAGGGGACGTGGCGGCACCCCGATTAGCTCGGGGTGTCCGCGCTCCTGAACAACCGAGGGTCGAAGCCGAGCATCCACCCCAGCCCCTCACCCGCGAGACGCTACCACCGCCAAGGTCCTCGCCCTCGCATCCAGCGCCACGGTGGCGCCCATTGGCAACGGCAGGTTCGGGGTTGCATGCCCGGCCGGCCACCCCGCCAGGATGGGGCATCCCAGCGGATGCAGATAGTCCGCCAGCACCTCGTCGGGTGCGGCAGCATCGCTGAAGCTGCCCAGGACCACACCAGCCAGACTGTTCAGGTGACCGCCCAGGCGCAGTTGGCAGAGCAGCCGGTCGATCTTGTAGGGGTCTTCGCCCACATCCTCGAGGAACAGCACACAGCCACGCAGGTAGGGCATGAAAGGCGTGCCCATCAGCGCGACCAGCACCGCGAGGTTGCCCCCGGTCAGCACCCCTTGCACCACCGGGCCACCACGCGTCAGTGGATGCGGCGCCGGGGTGGGTCCCAGCACATCGCCCGCCCGCAGACCTTGGCGCAGGCTGGCCGTCAGCGCCAGCGCATCGGCCCAGCCTTCTTCCCCGCGATGCCAATCCGACGCCGGCATCGGCGCATGCCAGCCGATCCGTCCGTCCCCCTGTCGAAGCAAATGCAAGGCGGTCAGATCGCTGTAGCCAATCAACGGCTTGCTGCTGGACTGGAGCAGCGTCCTGTCCAGCCGGTCCAGCAAACGCATGCACCCATACCCGCCACGCAGGCCGATCACCGCATCCACCTCGGGATCCGACAAGGCCGCATGCAGATCACTCACGCGTTGCTCGTCGCTCGCCGCCAGATGACCCAGCACGGCCGGCCCTGAGCAACCCGGATACAGCTTCGCCCGCCAGCCCAGGCGCTCCATCATCGGCAGCACCTGCGCCAGCGTTCCTTCGCGCGGCGGACCGGCAGGGGCGATTACGCCCAGACAAGCCCCTGACGGCAGCGGCGGCAACAGGAAGTCGCTGCTCATGAGACGTCCGCGCGGCATTCAGGCTGCTCGCAAGCCAAGTCCCTCCAGGTCCAGCGGACTGGGGCGGCCCGAGACGAGGTCCGCCACGATACGGGCGGAGCCGAAGGAGAAAGTAAAACCCAATGCGCCATGGCCCACATTGAGCCACAAGCCGCGAACCGGTGTGGCGCCCAGCATCGGCGCGCCGCTGGGCGTCGCCGGACGCAGCCCCGCCCACGGCACCGCCTGTCCATAGTCCGCCGCTTTGGGGAAACTTGCCCGCACGGTGCGGTGCAAGGCAGCCAGACGGGCAGGGTCCAGCCGCGTGTCTTCCCCCACCAGATCCACCATCGCCGCCACCCGCAGCTGCTGGCCGATGCGGGCATACAAGGTCTTGCGCTCGAAGTCGGTGACGCTCACCGCGGGTGGTCGGTGGTGCCCCGCGATCGGGGCCGACAGGCTGTACCCCTTGAGGGGATACAGCGGCAATCGCAGGCCCAGTGGAGCCGCCAAAGCGGTGCTCTGCAAGCCTGCCGCCAGCACCACGTCGTCCGCAGCGATTTCCCCCAGGGATGTCCGCACCGCCACCACCCGGTCGCCCTGCTGCAGGAAGCCGAGCGCCTGGGCATGCGTCACCCCGGCGAACCCGGGATGCTGCGCCAGCCGCTGCGCCAGTTGCAGGCACAGCGCATGGCAATCCGCCACGGCCTCGCCGGCAGTGAAGATGCCGCCCGCCAGCCAAGGGGTGTCGCAATCCGCCAGCGAAGGCTCCAGCGCCAGGCATTCATCGCGGGACAACGCGCGCTCCGGCCCACGGCCATCCGCGCTCGCTGCGGCGCGCGCAAAACTCGCCGGCTTGCGATAGGCCACCAACTTGCCCGGCGTGCGCAGCTCGATGGCGTGGAGGGCCGCCTCGCGCTGCAGTGTCATGAAGCTCTGTTGACTGAAGGCGCCCAGCGCCAGCAGACGCGCGGTCATGCGCCGGTTGACATCACCGCGGCAGCGCGCCAGGAAGGCGGCCAGCCAGCGCCACTGCGCCAGCGTGCCGTCGGGCCGGAAGCGCAGCGGACCATCCCGGTCCAGCAGCCACCCCAGCGCCTTGAGCGGCACCCCGGCATCGGCCAGCGGCGAGACATATCGATAGCTCAACTGCCCGCCATTGGCCCGGCTCGCGCCTTCCGCCAGGGCGTCAGCACGCTCCACCAGGGTCACCCGGTGACCGGCCTGGACAAGCGCCCAGGCCGTGGTCAGCCCCACGACCCCTCCACCGATCACAACGACTTGTTTCATCCCCTGCGGACATGTCTGAACTGTCCCGCAGGGTAAGGAGTTGCGGCGGTGTCAGCCAATGAAAGGCAGCACCTCACCCATAACTGCGGCCTATGCAGGCCTTCAGATCACCTGGCTGATCGCATGCGCGGTGGCTTCGACATTGCGGGTGTTCAGGCCGGCCACACACATCCGGCCGGAGCGCAGGATGTAGACGCCGAACTCTTCGCGCAGGCGATCCACCTGCGCCGGGCTCAGGCCCGTGTAGCTGAACATGCCGCGCTGGGTCAGGAAGTAGTCGAAATTGCGGCCCGGCACCTTGGCGGACAGTACATCGAACAGGGCATTGCGCATGGCCAGGATGCGCTCGCGCATTTCCTCGACCTCGCCTTCCCACAGGCTGCGCAGTTGCGGGTCGGACAGCACCTTCGCCACCACCTGACCGCCATGCTGCGGCGGATTGGAGTAGTTGCGACGGATGGTGAACTTGAGCTGGCCCAGCACGTTGGCCGCCTGCGCCGCATCCGGGCACACCACCGACAGGGCGCCGCAGCGCTCGCCGTACAGGCTCATGTTCTTGGAGAAGCTGTTGGCCACCAGGAAGCTCAGACCGGCATCGGCCAGGGCGCGGATGGCGAAGGTGTCCTCTTCCAGGCCATCCCCATAGCCTTGATAAGCCAGGTCCAGGAAGGGAATCAGCTCGCGGGACTTGAGCACCGGGATCAGGGCATCCCACTGCAACGGGGTCAGGTCCACGCCGGTGGGGTTGTGGCAGCAGGCATGCAGCAGCACGACGCTGCGGGCCGGCGCCTCGGACAACGCCTGCAGCATGTCGTCAAAGCGCAGGCCGCCGGTCTGGGCGTCGTAGTACGGATAGGTGCGGCATTCGACGCCGGAGCCTTCGAACACGGCGCGGTGGTTGTCCCAGGTGGGATCGGATAGATAAATGCAGCTGTCCGGGAAATAGCGCTTGAGGAAGTCGGCACCCACCTTCAGGCCGCCGGACGACCCCACCCCCTGGATGATGGCCACCCGCTGCTCACGCAGGGCCGCGCTGTCGGCGCCGAACAGCAGCTTGCCCACCTCGGTGCGGAAGTTGGCCGCGCCCTCCATCGGCAGATAGGGGCGTGCGCCGGCTTGTTCCACCACCGCGAGTTCGGCGCGACGGACGGAGTCCAGCATCGGAATGCGACCGTCGTCATCGAAATAGATGCCGATGGACAGATTGATCTTGGCCGTGCGGGGATCCTTCTGGAAGGCCTCGTTGAGGCTGAGGATGGGATCGCCGGGGTAGGCGTCGACGTGCTGGAACATGCTGATCTCCACGATGCGGACAAAGGGCAGTCCGGCATTATCCGGCAGCCCCGACAATCTCCCCACGGCGCGGAGGCGCCCAGCCTGTCAAGACAACCGTTTCAGACTCCAGAGACACTCAGCTTTCCATGATCGATCAGAACGCATTCAACGAACGTGGCGCCGCCTGCCTGCCGGGCCACATGGGCATCGAGATCCTTGAGGTGCAGTCCGGCGCGGTGAGCGCCCGCATGCCGGTGCGCCAGGAAGTGATGGCCCCCAACGGCTATCTGCATGCCGGCAGCGTCGTGACGCTGGCGGACACCTGCTGCGGTTATGGCTGCATCGCCAGCCTGCCGGAAGGCGCTCAGAGCTTCACCACGGTGGAACTGAAATCCAACCACCTCGGCACTGCCCGGGACGGGGTGATCGAGTGCCGCGCCACCGCCGTCCACATGGGCCGCACCACGCAGGTCTGGGACGCCACCGTCACCCACAACGGCAAGACCATCGCGCTGTTCCGCTGCACGCAGATGATCCTGTATCCGAAGGCCTGAACCACGCGGGGCGCGGTGACCTGAGGCCACCGCAGCACCGAGCCGGCACGGCACGGCTCACCGCCGGCTCAGGGCCGGCTCAGGGCCGGGGAGCCTGCACGCCCTGACCTCCCCTGGACACCCTGGGTGCCCAGCGTCATCAGCGTCCGCGCCACCAGCACCATCTTCGGCGCGATGCTGTCCAGCTGCACATATTCCGCCTGGGTGCTGTGCGCCCCAAAGCCGCGCACACCAAAGCCTTCCACCACCGGCGCCCGGGTCGACACCGCGGCAAATGCTGCATCGGTGCCGCCCCCGGTGGGCACGTCCTTGACCGTGAGCGGCAGGCCCTGCTCACTCGCCAGCGTCTTCAGCACCTCCGCCAGCGACCGTGATGCGGGGGATGCATGCAGCGGCGGACGGCGACGCTCGAAGTTGAGCGACACCTCCGCCTCAGGCAGCAACTTGTTCTGGATGCGTTTGCGCAGCTCGGATTCGACCCAGTCGAAGTCCTCCACCCGCTCCACGCGGACGTCGGCCGACGCCTCGGCGCTGGGCGGAATCATGTTGCGCACGACGCCCGATTTGGACACCGTCCAGTGCACCTGCCGGCCCACCTTGGGATCGGACAGATCGCGCGACTGCAGCACCTGATGGGACAGCTCGTACAGCGCATTGACGCCCCGCTCCGGTGCTGCGCCCGCATGCGATGAACGGCCCTTGACGCTCAAGGTCGCCGCGCCGATGCCACTGGTGGCCAGCCGCAGCGTGTCCGGTCCGTCGGGGCCGCCGCCGCCTTCGAAGGACATCACCGCATCGTGCTCGCTGCCCAGCTGGGTGATGCGATGGCGGGAGGCGGGAGAGCTGATCTCTTCGTCGCCGTTGATCAGGACGGTGATCTCGCCGCAGTCTTTCCAGCCGATGGACTTGAGCATGGACAGGACGTGCAGGATGGTGGCCACCCCTTGCTTGTCATCGGCAATCCCGAGACCGTAGGCCCGCTGGCCCTCGATGCGGAAAGGCTGCTGCGCCAGCATGCCGCGGGGGTAGACGGTATCCATGTGCGCAATCAGCAGCACCTTGCCACGACCGCCGCCGCCTTTGAAGCGGGCCTGCACCATCGGGCCGGGCTTCTCGGGCGTGTCGAACATGCGGTAGAGGTCGGCGCCGGGCTCGAGCACGCTCACCTCACCGCCGAGATCCTTCAGCCGCTGCGCGATGACCGCGGCAATGCGCTCGAGACCTTCGCGGTCCGAGCTGCCGGATTCGATCTCCACCAGTTGCTGCAGCGTCTTGAGCATGGCGGGTTGCTCGCGGGCGGCCATGGCCTGGAGTTCCTGCAGGGAGACGGCGGTGGGGCGAGTCTGCGATACACCGGCCGGTCGGGGCGGCGTCTGACTCTGCGCCTGAGCCGGATGGCTGGCGACCAGGGCACCAATCGCAAGGAGCAAGGCGGGGATCTGATTGGCGGAGCGGGTGTGAGCGCGAAGCATGGGCATCGGCATGGACTTGGACGCGGGCATGGGCATGGGCAGGCACCTCCGAAGAACGAGTTCAGCCGATGCTAGGCCAGCGTTGGCGTGCCTGCCCCCCAGTCCGCGTGAGGGTGTGCGAAGACGGGGCAGCGGTTTCCCCAGGTGGGCAGTATGGGGTGTTGGCTAGCCCGCGCTGCCCACCACCGTCCGAAGCCGCTGACACGTTTCGCTTCGGGTCCGTCTGAAAATGCGCGAGGATGCGGTGGTGCGTCATGCCCCTTCCAGCGGCGCCGACTGATAGCAGGCGGGTCCTTGCGCCTGTATGGCGATCCATTGGCGAGCCGGTCCTCGTGTGAGCACAGGCACGACCTCCGCCCATCTGGCAGCTTTCACCGGCGATTGAAACTGTCTCTTGCGTGAGGTCCGAGAACGCCCCTCGTGGGTACCGTAGCATGAACAAGCCGCTGTTCCTCACCCGCTTCCCTTCACAGTTCACCTTGGAACGTTGGCCACTCCACACATCATGCAAGACACCTCCGCCTCCACCCCCATCAGTTTCATCGCTGTACTCAAAGCCCGCCCCGGCCAGCGTGACGCGCTGTGCGAAGGCCTGCAGGCGCTGGTGATGCCCACCCGGCTGGAACCGGGCTGCCTCGACTATCAGCTGTTCGAGCTGACCGATGCGCCGGGCACTTTCTACATGCGGGAATCGTTCAAGGATGAGCTGGCGCTGGAAGCGCACCGCGAATCGGCCCATTTCCGGGCTTTTGCTGCCCGCGCCGAGGGCTGGATGGTGGGGCCGCCGGAGTTGATCCGTTTGACGGCCATCCGCTGAGGCGGCGGTCGCAGGGGGCTGCGCAGCGGGACCCGCAGCCGAAAGCCCGTCCGCCATCAGGGTTTACGCCTTAGGGGTGGCAGACCCGGCGCGCATGCGGCACTCTGGGGTTGAGATCGGTCGCCACGCGTCGCGCACAAGGCGCCGGCGGTCTGCGGATCACCTCAGTTTTCAGGGGGAACCCATGCGACTCACTCTGGCTCCGCCCTTCCGGGCCACTGCCGCCACCGGCCTCGTCATCACGCTGGCGGTCGCAGCGTTCATCGTGCTGGCCGCCTGGCCGTCGCCGATCTGATCGTTGCTGACGACCGCAGCGCCCGAGGGCTCGCAGCACACGCCAGGCGCCTGGACGCTGGCGTGAGTCGGCGCACGACAACTGTCACTCGGGCCGACGGGTACACCAGCGGATCGCCCCGGTGCGCTTCGCTGCTGCGATAGCCGCGGCTCACTGGCCGAGTGCGGCCTCGATGTCTGCCTTCAGGCTGGCCGGCGTGTCATTGGGTGCATACCGCTTGATGACCTGGCCGTCCCGGCCGACGAGGAACTTGGTGAAGTTCCACTTGATCACCTGCGTGCCCAGGATGCCGGGCTTCTCTCCCTTGAGCCAGCGCCACAGCGGATGCGCCTCGGCACCGTTGACCTTGATCTTGCCCATCATCGGGAAGCTGACACCGTAGTTCAGCTGGCAGAACGACGCGATGTCGTCATTGCTGCCCGGGTCCTGGCCGCCGAATTCATTGCTCGGGAAACCGACGATCACCAGGCCGCGCGCCTGGAATTCCCGCCACAACTCTTCCAGGCCCTTGAACTGCGGCGTGAATCCGCATTCGCTGGCGGTATTGACGACCAGCATCACACGGCCCCGGTATTGCGACAACGCCACCGGTTCGCCCGTGATGCTGACGGCTTCAAAATCAAAGGCAGTCTGGCTCATGGTCTTCCTCTCCCAACGTAATGAGCGGATCGTAGCGCGGGGGCGTCGTCCCTGCCCAGACAAGGTTGTGTCGACCGGCGTTCAGCCGGGGCGGCGCTCCCACGCGGCCAGCATCGCCGCCGCCAGAATGGCCAGCCCGCCCAGCGCCGTCGGCAGGTTCAATGAGCCGCCGCCCAGCCACAGCGCGGACAGCGCGGCCACCGGCACCTCGGTCAGCATCACCACCGCCGTCACGTTGGCCGGCAGCCGGGTGGCGCCGAACTGCAGCGACATGTTGGACGCGAAGAACAGCAGCGCCATGCCGGCCAGCGGCAGGCACCACACCCAGGACGGCAGGCTGGGCCAGCCCACCAGGCCCTGGCCCGCCATGACGCCCGCCGAGAGGCCGGCCACGATCACGCCGCCGCTGAACATCGCCAGCGCCCGGGCGCCCGGACTGCTGGATGCCTGCTTGCGCAGCATCACATTGTTGAAGGCAAAGGTGAGACCGCCCAGCAGGCCCAGGCCGTCGGCCAGCGTGCGCGGTAGCGGCCAGCCCCCGCCGGACGGCGCCAGCACCACCAGCGCCCCGCCCAGCGCCAGAGCAATCCGGACCCCGGCCATCACCGTCAGCGGCTCCTTGAGCACCACCCGGGCCAGCAGCACCGCCCACAGCGGCATGAGATAGAACAGCAGCACGACCCGCACCACGTCGCCGGTGGCCACGCCCCAGTTGAAGGCGGTGTTGGTGGTGCCGGCCGCGAGCAGCACCAGCCACAGGCCGGGCGATCGCAGCAATTCGGCCGCCGCGCCGCGCTGGCTCACCAGCACCACCACCCAGGACAGGGCATACATGATCACCGTCGTCCACAGCGGATGCAGTCCGGCGGCTTCAAACTGGCGGAACGGCCACCAGGACAGGCCCCAGACGGTCGCGTTGAACATCAGCGCGAGGATGGGCAGGGGCACGGGCAGATGGCGTCCCGAGGGGGAGGCTGGCGTCGGGGAGGCGGAAGGAGCGGCGGCGGACAAGGTGGCGGACGGGAAAGTAGGGAGAACAGGCGGGTCAGTTCAGGTCAGGTCACCCGACAGGACGGGAAGCGTGAACAGGGGCGGACGAAGCGGAAAAGGGATGACGACAGCTGAGCGGCGAAGGCGGCAGCCTTGCGGCTCTCCACAAAAAGGGCGATAAAAAGGCATGCGAAAGCGGATCCCCCCTTCAGCGGACCGCCCGTTCGCCCCAAAAACGGGTACAAGTGGCGCTCATCAGGCGAACCTCGTGCACCCACGCTGCCTTGGGCCTTTTGGCGAGCCCGCCCGGATCCGTAGGCGCGACGGCGCAGACTCGTCCGGTCGGGTAGGACCAAGAAAGACCGCGAACGACAGGGCGCCTGGCGGCTCGCGGAACGTCGCTGATTGTCGGGATATGGCCTCCAGGGGCTTGGAACGAACGCCCCAACGGCCAACAATGCCCAGGGTTTATAGCATGGCGCAAGCCCTGACCCTGACCTACAACCGGGGCGCCTCGCGCCTGTCATTCGGGGGGCCTACCCTCGGCTGACAGACGTGCGCCCCGCGCCGTGACGAGCATCACCACTCGAGCTATAGGGAGACTGCCTCTTGGACCACCTGGCCTGTTTTGCCCCGGAAGACCTCCACGCCGCGCAGGCGCCTGACCTGCAAGGCTTTCACTGGCGTCTGCTGGCACAGGGCGACTCCTGGTTCTCCACCGCCCAGGCCAAACTGAGCGCCCACGCCAATCTGCTGCAGGAACTGGTGCTGGCCAAACCCACCGCTGCGGTGAATTGCGCCGGCCAGCGGGAGAGTCTGGCCAAACTGGTGGAGCTGGCGTCGGTGCCGGAATTCGTGGACCTGCTGACGGGACCCAATGCCCCGGTGTGGGACGGCATTCTGCTGTCGGTGGGCGGCAATGACCTGATCAAGGCCGCCCAGACGCCCAGCCAACTGGACGGCCAGCCGGTGCCGCTGGAGCTTCGCCTGCTCCGCCGCCAGACCGAATGGGGGCCTCCGTCGGCGGGTGTCGGCCGCTACTTTTCAGAGCCGGGTTGGGCCACCTTCGCGGCCTATCTGAAGGCCAACCTGCAGCATCTGCTGTCCCTGCGGGACCAGGGGCCCTCGGCCCGCAAGCCGGTGTTCATGCATTGCTATGCAGTGCCGATGCCGCGGCCGGCAGGGGCGGAAGATGCCGGCCACGGGCCCTGGCTCTATCCGGCGCTCAAGGCCTATGCCATTCCCTCGGCGGACTGGGCAGCGGTCAGCCGCCTGATGCTGATGCATCTGGCGCAGTTCCTGAAGGGGCTGATGGCCGACAAGGAAGCCTTCCCGGGCCTGTTTGTCTTCGATTCCACCGCCGTGCCGCTGGCCCCCGCGGCGCCGGGCGCCAGCGGCATCAGCGGCGACTGGCACAACGAGATCCACCTCAACCACAGCGGCTGCTTCAAGATTGGCCGGGCCTGGTCGGAGCACATTCAGCAGGTGCTGACCACCGGCGGCCTGGTGCAGGACACTCCCGGCGGCAAGGGCCGGCAGAGTCGGCGCTGAGCAAAGAAAAACCCGCCGAAAGGCGGGTTTTTCTTTGGACGTCCGGGCGGTGGGGTCCATCCCGGCGCTGGCCAGGGTGGCCGTGTCGTCGTGTGGCCGGGGCGGGCCGCAGTCACCGGCCTGGCCGATGGGCAACGACCGTTGTCAGTGCTTGTCGCTGCGCGCAATCGCCAGCAGCCGTTCCATCTCTTCCGGATGCCGACGCAGGTTGCTGCGGTGCCAACGGCCGATCAGCACCATGATGCCGGCGACGGTCAGACCGAACACGGTGATCGAGCCGAAGGCGGACACCCCGAAGCGGGTGAGGATGGTGTAGAGCGCCCCGAGGCCCAGGATGCAGGCCTGCTCATTGAAGTTCTGCACGGCGATGGAGCGTCCGGCGCCCATCAGGTTGTGGCCGCGGTGCTGCAGCAGCGCATTCATCGGCACGACCAGGTAGCCCCCGACCCCGCCGAGCAGGATCAGGAAGGGCACCGCCAGCCAGAGCCGGTCGATGAAGTTCAGCACCAGCATCAGCAGGCCCATGGCCACGCCCAGCGGGATGACGTTGGTGGCCTTGTCCAGACGCACCGCCATCGACGCCACCACCGCACCCACGGCGGTGCCGATGGCCACCACCCCTGCCAGGGCGGAGGCCTGGGTGGTGCCGTAGCCCAGTGCGGCCGCGGCCCAGGCAAAGACGATGTAGCGCATGTTGCCGGACACACCCCAGAAGAGGGTCGTCATGCCCAGCGAGATCTGGCCCAGCTTGTCCTGCCAGAGGCGGGAATTGCAGCTGGCAAACTCGCGCACCAGGCCGGTGGTGCTCGCATTGAGCGGTTGCAGGGGCGCGTCGGTGCGGGGAATGCGCAGATTGAACAGCGCCGCGATGCCGTACAGCACCACCATGAAGGCGATGGCGGCTTCCGGGGCAGTGTCGATGCCGGTGTCGATGAACGGCATGTCGAAGCTGAGCAGCATCGAGGAGGCGCGTTCACCCAGCAATTGGCCGCCAAAAACGGCGCCCAGGATGATGGAAGCGATCGTCAGACCTTCGATCCAGCCATTGGCCTTGACCAGCTGGGACGGCGGCAGCAATTCAGTCAGGATGCCGTACTTGGCCGGCGAATACGCGGCGGCTCCCAGGCCGACGATGGCATAGGCGGCCAGCGGATGCACCCCCACCAGCATGCTCAGACAGCCCACCACCTTGATGGTGTTGGAGATGAACATCACCTTGCCTTTGGGAACCGCGTCGGCAAAAGCGCCCACAAATGGCGCCAGAACGACGTAGAAGAGCGCAAACATGGGCACCAGGGCGGCACGTTGCCACTCGGCGGAGCCATTGGTGCGCAGCATCTCGACGGCAGCCACGAACAACGCGTTATCAGCCAGCGAGCTGAAAAACTGCGCTGACATGATGGTGTAGAAACCTTTTTTCATGGACCCGGGCTACCTGGAACTGCGGCTGGCGTCGACTTGCGGCGGAAAACGCTGGTCCACAGAGGTCAGCAGCGCTGCGGCGGGTTTATAGCATGCGCTTGTTTTGGTAACGGTCGTGAACGCCACCCACTCTGTGTGTTGTCTGTGTGATAGAGAGGGGGGTAGGCCCCCCGGCGGCGGGACCGGGCACACCCCCGCTGCGTGGCGGGAACGTGGTGCGAGCGCGGTGGGAGCGTGGTGGGAACTTGGAGTTGGCGAGGGCACAATCACGGCATGCCGCGTCCCATTGAAGCCCTGATCCATCAGCCCGCCCTGGCCCACAACCTGCACCGGAGCCGCGAATGCGCGCCGGACGCCCAGGTCTTTGCCATCGTCAAGGCCAATGCCTACGGGCATGGCATCGACCGCGTCTTTGACGCTTTCCGGGCGGCGGACGGCTTCGCCCTGCTTGACCTGAACGAAGCCCAGCGCATCCGCGACCTGGGATGGCGCGGGCCGATCCTGCTGCTGGAAGGCTGCTTCGAGCCGCGCGATCTGGAACTGTGCTCCCGGCTGCGCCTGTGGCATGCGGTGCATTCCGAGCACCAGATCGACTGGCTGGCCATGCACAAGACCCATGAGCCGCACCGGGTGTTTCTCAAGCTCAACAGCGGCATGAACCGGCTGGGTTTCTCGCCCACCGGCTTCCGCGCCGCCTGGACCCGGCTGAATGCCCTGCCCCAGGTGGACGAAATTTCCTTGATGACCCACTTCTCGGATGCCGACGGCCCCAAGGGCATCGACCGCCAGTTGGCCGTCTTCCAGGAAGCCACCGCCGACCTGCCGGGTGAGCGCTCGCTCAGCAACAGCGCCGCGGTGCTGCGTCACAGCGAGCGGGCCGGTGTGCGCGCGGACTGGGTGCGTAGCGGCATCATGAGCTACGGCAGCGCCCCGGACTATCCGGAACACGACATCGCCCACTGGAACCTGCGCCCCACGATGACGCTACGCAGCCGGGTGCTGGCGGTCCAGGATCTTCAGCCCGGCGACACCGTCGGTTATGGCAGCACCTTCACCGCGTCACGGCCGATGCGCATCGGCACCGTGGCCTGCGGATATGCGGACGGCTACCCGCGCCATGCGGGCACCGGCACGCCCGTTCTGGTGGGCGGCCACCGCACCTCGACGGTGGGACGGGTGTCGATGGACATGCTCGCGGTCGATCTGACCGACCTGCCGCAACAGGGCACCGGCAGCGAAGTCACCCTCTGGGGACAGGGTCCCAATGGCAGCGTGTTGTCGATCGACGAGGTCGCCGCAGCCGCCGGGACCATTGGTTATGAGCTGATGTGCGCGCTCGCGCCCCGGGTGCCGGTCCAGGTGGACCCGCTCACCTGATCCGACCCGCGCTGCGCCTCATGCATCTGGCCTGGACGCCCGCGGACTGGGAACTGGACATCTCCGCCATCCGCGCCAGCGGCCCCGGCGGTCAGAACGTCAACAAGGTGTCCAGCGCGGTGCATCTGCGCTTTGACATCCGGCGCTCCACCCTGCCCGCCGTCATCAAGGAGCGGCTGCTGGCCCTCTCGGACCAGCGCATCACCGCCGAAGGTGTGGTGGTGATCAAGGCCCAGGAATCCCGCAGCCAGGAGCAGAACCGCGCCGATGCGGTGGCCCGGCTGATCGCCCTGGTGCAAAGCGTGGCCCACACCCCCAAGACCCGTCGCCCGACCCGCCCCACCTTTGGGTCCCAGCAGCGCCGGCTGTCGGGCAAGGCGCAGCGCGGCGAAGTGAAATCCGGCCGCGGCAAGATCCATTGGGACTGACATGTTCAAGGTGATTCGAATTTTTGTGCTGCTGGTCATCCTGGCCGTTGTGGGCAGCACGGCGCTGATGCAGCGATGGCAGTCGCAGTCCTGGCGCCGGACGCAGGTGATCACGCTCTATCCGATCAATCTGCAGGGCGATGCCGCGACGGACGCCTACATCGACCAGCTCAGCGATGCCGCCTTCGCGGACATCGAGCCCTATTTCCAGGCGGAAGCACGCCGGTATGGCGTGCCGCTGGACACTCCGGTGCGGGTGGTGCTGGGCCGTCGGATGCGGGAGCTGCCGCCGCCGGTGCCGCGCGAGGCCAGCATGCTCTCCGCCATGACCTGGAGCCTGAAGATGCGCTGGTGGGCCTGGCGCAAGACACCGCCGAGTTCTCCGGTGCCGGATGTGCGGCTGTATCTGGTCTACCACCCGGGCGACTTCAACGGTCCCCTGCCCCACTCCACCGGCCTGGAAAAAGGCCGGATGGGTCTGGTCCACCTGTTTGCCAGCCGGGCGCAGCAGGGCCCCAATCAGGTGGTGATTGCGCATGAGGCGCTCCACACCTTCGGGGCGAGCGACAAGTACGACCCGTCCACCTTGATGCCGGCCTTTCCGGAGGGGTATGCCGCGCCGGACCAGCAACCGACGCTGCCGCAGGCGCAGGCGGAGTTGATGGCTGGCCGCATTCCGGTGACACCGACCGAAGCCCGTATCCCGGCCAATCTGGGCCAGACGGTGATCGGCCGCCGTACCGCAGAAGAGATCAACTGGGTGCGCAAGTAACGGCGCGCACAGGCCACGGAGGCGGCGCTGACCGCTGCCGCCTGCGGACAAGCAAACGCCTCAGCGGGGGAGTCGCCTTAGCGCGTACGCGTCGCCACGTAGATGCTGCCCAGGCACAGGCCCATGCCGGCCACCGACAGCACGCTGGGCTGCCAGCCTTCCAACAGTGCGGACAGCACCAGCGCGATCACCGGAATCACCACGCCGGTCAGTGCCGCGCGGGCCGTGCCCTGGCGCTGGGCCAGCTTGAAATACAGCACGAAGGCCACCACCGACCCGAACACTGACAGGTAGAGCAGCGACCCGACATAGGAGGGCTGCCAGGAGAACTGCAGTCCCTGCCCGGTCACCAGCGACATCGTCACCAAAAACACCGCGCCGTATCCCATGCTCCAGGCCAGCACCGGCATCAGGGCCAGACCGCGGCGGGTCAGCGTCAGCGTCAGCACATTGCCGATGCAGGCGGCCAGCACGGCGGCCAGGCCCATCAACAGGCCGTAGGCCGCGGTGGGCCGGGCACCGGTGGAGGCAATCTCCGGCCAAAAGATCATCACCACGCCCAGCACCCCGCCGACCGACGCGGTCAGGAAGCGCAGCGACACCCGCTGGCCAAAAAACACCCGGCCCGACAACGCGTTGCCGAACACCATCAGGCAGAACAGCACCGCCACCAGACCGGACGGGATGTGGCGTTCCGCCTCATACACCGAGTAGTAATTGCCGCTGTACTGGACGATGCCGGTGGCCAGCATCAATCCGTGCGCCGACAGGGGCAGGCGCAGCGACAGCCCCTGCCAGCGGCTGAGCCCGACCAGGATGAGGGCGGCAATGCCGAAACGCCAGGCCACCGAGTTCAGCACCGGGACGCCGGACGCCAGCTGATACAGGATGATGTGCCAGGTGCTGGCCCAGATGAGGGTGGGACCCCAGAACAACCAACGATCGGACAACTTGGACATTGCAGGAAACAAGGAAACGGCCCCGGGATGCGGGGCCGTTGGGTCAAATGGATGGGGAAGAAATGGGACCGGCGACACTGCGGCGCATCGCGATCGGCCCCCAGGACTCGCCCGGCAGCGGTCAAGGGGCGGCAGGTGGTCCCTGTGAAGACAACAGCTGCGAAACGCCGGGTCAGACTGTCGGATCAGCCTCGCTTGATGGTTGCCAGCAACGCGCCGGCAGCAACAAACAGCGAGCCGAAGACGCGGTTCAGCATCTTGAGGTGGGCCTCCGAGCGCAGCGCGGACAGCACCCGTGACGCCAGCGCGGTGTAACCGGCCATCACC
Organism: uncultured Roseateles sp.; assembly: GCA_966211495.1. Taxonomy (GTDB): domain Bacteria; phylum Pseudomonadota; class Gammaproteobacteria; order Burkholderiales; family Burkholderiaceae_C; genus Roseateles. The sequence continues at coordinate 293,300 of CBIHOT010000001.1, forward strand.
ACGGCATCGGTGAATCCCAGCGTGGCGGCGATGACCGCGTACTGCGGACCCAGGTGCTGATTCAGGTCGAGGAACTGGGGGACCACGGCCAGCAGGAAGACGGTGCCCTTGGGGTTCACCGCATTGATGCCCCAGCCACGCAAGATCAGCTGGCGTCGCGTGACCGGCTTGTTTTCACTGGTCTGCGCCACCAGCGGCTTGCCGGGGGAGCGCCATTGCTGCACGCCGAGGTAGACCAGATACGCCACACCGGCCCACTTGACCAGCATGAAGGCCTGTTCGGAAGCGGCGATCAGCGCGCCCAGCCCGGCACCGACCAGCACGATCTGGGTCAGGATGCCCAGGATCAGACCGATGGTGGTGAAGTAACCGCGCTTGAAACCGTAATTGAGTCCGGAGCTCATGGCTGCAATCGCCCCCGCACCCGGGGACAGGCTGATGGCCCATGAGGCCGCGAAAAACCCCAGCCAGACTGAGAACTCCATGATCGACTCCTTGAGGAGTCAGGTTTTTAGCATGCCGACTTCGGATTGACGATGGTCACGGCGGGTCAATTGTTGGGGGATGTGGCATCCACCGGAAGGCGGTGTGCGGGAGTTGGCATCCGCAGCAGCGGCGACAATCGGGCCATGGCTTCCCCCAAGACCCAATACGTCTGCTCCGAATGCGGCGCCACCAGCGCCAAATGGCTGGGCCGCTGCCCCAATTGCAGTGCCTGGAACACCCTGGTCGAAACCGTCGCTGAGAGCGGCGGGGCCGGAAAGAATCGTTACCAATCCCTGGCGCGCAGCCAGCCGGTGGCGACCCTCTCGGAGATCGAAGCCAAGGATTTCGACCGCACGCCCACCTCGCTGGAGGAACTGGACCGGGTGCTGGGCGGCGGCATCGTCACGGGCGGTGTGGTGCTGATCGGGGGCGACCCGGGCATCGGCAAGTCCACCCTGCTGCTGCAGGCGGTGGATGCCCTGTCCCGCCAGATGAAGGTGCTGTACGTGACCGGCGAGGAATCCGGCGCCCAGGTGGCAATGCGCTCGCGGCGGCTTGGGCTGGACGGCAGTCAGGTGCGGGTGCTGGCTGAAATCGGCCTGGAAAAGATCCTCGCCACCATCGAGGTGGAAGCGCCGGATTTCTGCGTCATCGACTCGATCCAGACCCTGTATTCAGAACAGCTGTCCTCGGCGCCGGGCTCCGTGGCCCAGGTGCGGGAATGCGCCGCTCAACTCACACGCACCGCCAAGGCCACCGGCTGCGCGATGGTGCTGGTGGGCCACGTCACCAAGGAAGGTGCGCTGGCCGGGCCCCGGGTGCTCGAACACATCGTGGATACGGTGCTGTACTTCGAAGGGGACACCCACAGCAGCTATCGCCTGGTGCGGGCGATCAAGAACCGCTTCGGTGCGGTGAACGAGATTGGCGTCTTCGCCATGACCGAGAAGGGTCTGAAGGGGGTGACCAATCCCAGCGCCATTTTCCTCTCCACCCACGGCGAGCCGGTGCCGGGCTCCTGCGTGCTGGTGACGCTGGAAGGCACCCGGCCGCTGCTGGTGGAGCTTCAGGCGCTGGTCGATGGCGGCGGGCCCAGCCCGCGGCGCCTGTCGGTCGGCCTGGACCGAGACCGTCTGGCGATGCTGCTGGCGGTGCTGCACCGTCATGCCGGTGTCGCGACCATGGACCAGGATGTGTTTGTGAACGCCGTGGGCGGTGTGCGGATCTCCGAACCGGCGGCCGATCTGGCGGTGCTGCTGGCCATCCAGAGTTCGCTGCGAGGCAAGGCCCTGCCCAAAGGCTTCATCGCCTTCGGCGAAGTGGGCCTGGCCGGCGAGGTGCGACCGGCGCCCCGCGGTCAGGAACGGCTGAAGGAAGCCGCCAAGCTGGGCTTCTCAGTGGCCGTGGTGCCGCAAGCGAACGCACCGAAAAAACCGATCGATGGATTGACGGTGCATGCGGTGGCCCGGATTGAAGACGCCATCGAGATCCTGCGCGGCATGTGACACTTCGGGTCTCGACGCCCGGCCGGGCGCCGAATCCGTTGTCCAGCATCGCCAGCATTTTTGCCATGCGCCCCGAATTCCCCTTCCAGCCACCGTATTACGCCGTGATCTTCAGAAGTCAGCGAACCCCTGCCCGACCGGATGATGGTCAAGGTTCTGCCCCGCACGGAGGTCAGGCATGAACCGCTGGTTTGGCATCGCACTGGCCGTCGCGGCCGTGGTCATCGGCGTCCTCGCGTTTGGCTGGAAGGGCGCCATCCTGGCCCTGTCGCTGATCGTCTTCTGGCTGCTGCTGCAATTCAGCCAGCTGATGAAGGTGATGCGCACCGCCAATGAATCGCCGCTGGGCCATGTCAGCAGCGCGCTGATGTTGCAGTCCCGCCTGCATCCGGGCATGACGCTGGTGCAACTGATCCGCCTGTGCCGCTCGCTGGGCGTCAAGGTCGCGCCCGACACCTATCGCTGGGCCGACACTGGCGGCGATGCCGTCGAAGTGGTGCTCAAGGCCGGCAAGGTCACGCACTGGACGCTGATCCGGGCGCAGGGCGACCAGGTGGTGGATGGCGTCGTGAACGAGGTCCCGCCCCCACCCACGGACCGGGCTGCATAAAATCCCCGACTTTGACGCACAAGGAATTCCCATGTCTTTGGACGACCGCGACGGCAAGATCTGGATGGACGGCGAGCTGGTGGACTGGCGCGATGCCAAGATCCATGTGCTGACCCACACCCTGCATTACGGCTGCGGCGCCTTCGAAGGCGTGCGGGCCTACCAGACCGACAAGGGCACGGCCATCTTCCGGCTGCGTGAGCACACCGAGCGGCTGTTCAACAGCGCCAAGATCCTGCGCATGAAGCTGCCCTTCACCATCGAACAGGTGGAAGAGGCGCAGAAGCAGGTGGTGCGTGAGAACCATCTGGCTAGCTGCTACCTGCGTCCCCTGACCTGGATCGGCAGCGAGAAGCTGGGCGTCAGCCCCAAGGGCAACAAGATCCATCTGATGGTCGCGGCCTGGGCCTGGGGCGCCTATCTTGGCGAGGAAGGCCTCAAGCGCGGCATCCGCGTCAAGACCAGCAGCTACACCCGTCACCACGTCAACATCACCATGACGCAGGCCAAGACGGTGAGCAACTACACCAACTCGATCCTGGCCAACATGGAGGCCACCGACGACGGTTACGACGAGGCCCTGCTGCTGGATGCCTCCGGCTTTGTCTCCGAAGGCGCGGGCGAGAACCTCTTCGTGATCAAGAACGGCGTGGTCTACACCCCCGACCTGTCGGCCGGCGCCCTCAACGGCATCACCCGGAACACCATCTTCCACATCTGTCAGGACCTGGGCCTGAAGCTGGTGGAAAAGCGCATCACCCGTGACGAGGTCTACATCGCCGATGAAGCCTTCTTCACCGGCACGGCGGCTGAAGTCACCCCCATCCGCGAACTGGACCGCATCGAGATCGGCATCGGCAGCCGGGGCCCGATCACCGAGAAGATCCAGTCGGCCTTCTTTGACATCGTCAACGGCCGCAATCCCCGCTACGCCCACTGGCTCACGCTGGTGTGAGAGAGAACCCCATCATGACCCAACCCAAATCCGTCGTCGAAGTCACCGCCAAGGACCTGCAAGGCCAGGGCGTCGTGTTCTGCCCCAATCCGAAGATGCCGCTGTGGAGCAACCATCCCCGCGTCTTCATCGACCTGACGCATGGCGGTGAAGGCCAATGCGCCTACTGCGGCACCGCCTATCGGCTGAAGGCCGGTGAAGTGCTGCCGGCCGGCCACTGACCGTTCGCGACCGCATGGTCCGCAAGACCCAGTCCGCGCTCCTGCTGGCCACCCCGGAAGACACCGAGGCCCAGTTCTACGAAGCGCTGCAGACCGCCGACCTGGAGCGGCTGATGGCGCTGTGGGGGGACGAGGACGAGGTCGCCTGCGTCCATCCGGGCGGGCCCCGGGTGGTGGGCGGACCGGCCATCCGGGCCAGCTTCGAAGCCATCTTTGCGCGGGGCGCCATTCCCGTGCATGCGGAGTGCCAGCGCCGCCTGGTGGTGGGGGATACCGCCATCCATCATGTGCTGGAGCGGGTGGAGATCGCCACTGAAGCGGGCACGGAAAGTGCCTGGGTGGTGGCCACCAATGTCTACCTCCACACCGCGCTGGGCTGGCGCCTGGTGTCGCACCATGCCAGCCCGGGCACGACGCAGGACGTGAAGCAGGAACCGTTGATCGCCTCTTCGGGAACGCCCACGACGCTGCACTGAAAGTCGCCATGCAGTATCACGCACCGTCCTGGCTGCCGGGCGGTCATGCCCAGACCATCTGGCCCGTCCTGTTTTCCAAGCGGTTCGCCGGCGAGGCGCCGCAATTCAAGCGCGAGCGCTGGACGACGCCGGACGGCGACTTCGTTGATGTCGAGCGCCTGGTGCAGACCGGGCCTGCCACAGCCACGGCCGCGGACGGTTCGCCGGTCGCGCTGCTGACGCCCTCCGTCCAGGGCAGTCCCATCGCCGGAGCGCCTTCGGCAGCGGCGGCCGATATTGGGTCGGAACGCCCGCTGCTGGTGCTGTTCCATGGCCTGGAAGGCAGCGTCGATAGCCAGTATGTGCAGGCATTCGCTGCCGTGGCGGCCGAGCGGGGCTGGGCCTTTGCCATGCCGTATTTCCGTGGCTGCTCGGGGGAGCTCAACCTCGCCCCACGGGCCTACCACTCCGGCGACTATGAAGAGATCGGCTGGATGCTGGGCCAGCTGCGAGCGGCCCACCGCGGCCCGATGATCGCGGCGGGCGTGTCACTGGGTGGCAATGCGCTGCTGCGCTGGGCGCAGGAAGCCGGCGAGGAGGCGCGCCGCACGGTGCAGGCGGTCTGCTCCATCTGCTCGCCGCTGGACCTCACCGCCGCCGGCCATGCCATCGGCAAAGGATTCAACTACTGGGTCTACACCCGCATGTTCCTCAAGACCATGCGGCCGAAGGCGCTGAGGAAGCTGCGTCAGCATCCGGGCCTGTTTGATGAAGAGAAGCTGCGGCGCGCTCGCAACCTCTACGAGTTCGACAATATCTTCACCGCCCCGCTGCATGGCTTCCGCGACGTGGACGACTACTGGCTGCGGGCGTCGGCCAAGCCGCATCTGTCGCGGATTCGGGTTCCGGCGCTGGTGCTGAATGCCCGCAACGACCCATTTGTGCCGGCGCACAGCTTGCCTGAGCAATCTCATGTGGGTCCGTGCGTCACCTTGTGGCAGCCGCAGCACGGTGGCCATGTCGGCTTTCCGTCCGGCAAGCCGCCGGGTCATGTGCGGACGATGCCGAACAAGGTCTGCGACTGGCTGGCCTGCGCGCTCTGAACCGTTTTCGGAGGCTTGACGCCCATGGATCCGATTGTTGAGGCGGCCCTGAAGAAGTGGCCCAACGTTCCCCATTGCTACGGCTGGCTGGCGCTGGATGCGCGCGGCGACTGGTACATGCGGGACGACCGCATCCAGGCGGCGGGGCCGTTTCCGGCGGTCAAGGGCAGCCGCATCACCCATGACAAGCTGATCGGCTTCATCCATCGCAACTATGCGGTGGACGAGCGCGGTTGCTGGTTCTTCCAGAATGGTCCGCAGCGGGTGTATGTCCAGCTGGAAGCGGCGCCGTGGATCTGGCGCCTGCAGCCGGATGGTCGGGTGCTCAGTCACACCGGGCAGGAAGCGCGGGTCGAATCGGGCTGGCTGGATGAACAGGAACGGCTGTTCCTGATCGCAGACATCGGCCTGGGCCTGGTGCACACCCAGGACATGGGGCCAGCGGCGGATGCCATTGAGGCCGGCCGGTGGACGGTGGAATCAACCACCCACCAGGCGCTGCTGACGCGCTGCGGGGTGGTGCTGGCGCCGGCGCTGGAGGCGGATCCGAGCGCCTGAGGCGACCCACGACCCTTGGTCGCGTCGGTCGCTTTCCCGGGGCCGGCGGACCGGGCGCGTCAGGAGCGCCCTGCGGGAACAACCGCCTTACTGCGACGCCGCGGAGGCAGCCGCCACGGGCGCCTTCGGCTCTTCGAGCTTGCCGCCGGCATTGTTGGCCATGTAGACCACGGCGCGGGCGATTTCAAAGTCGCTGGCGTCACCGCCGCCTTGCGGAGGCATCGCGCCCTTGCCCTTGAGCGCGGAGTGGACCAGCGCATCAAAGCCGGTCTTCAGGCGCGGGCCCCAGGCGTCCGCATCACCGAACTTGGGTGCGCCCAAGGTGCCGGTGGCGTGGCAGGCGGAGCATTGGGCCTTGAAGATTTCTTCCCCGGTGCGGAAAGCCGCCGGGTTGCTCAGGTCCTTCAGCTCAATGCTGCCGACTGGCTGGATGCGTGCGGCGACGGCTTCGGCGTCGGAGATGTCGCTGCCGGCGGCGGGCTTGACGTCGCTGGAGACGTAGTTGGCGGCCAGCACCAGAACGGCGATCGGGATGATGAAAGCGAAGAAAACAGCAACGATCAGCTGCTTGGGCGTCTTGATGGGCCCTTCATGCGCGTCATGCGCCTCGGCGGCGTGCGTGGCGGGTGCTTGATCGTGGGTTCCGCTCATGGAGTCCTCGTTGCGATGGGCGTGTATCGAGAAAGGAGCTGGCCCGCGGACCAGTGCCGCAGGCAGGCCCGGCGAAAAGAACCGGGCGAAAAACCGAACAAAGTATAGCCAGCGCACCTGTTTGGCACCCTGGGGCTTTCGTCAAGAACGAGCGATGTTGGTGCGCGGATGTTCGCCCGGAAAGTCCGAGGTGCGGAGGTGATGCGGTCGTGGGGTCTGGTGTTGCCTGCGGCAACCGGCGGGCCTGGCGATGAGGCGGCGCGTAGCTATCGGCACTGGACTGCGGCCGGCGTTGGGAGCGGGTCGCAAGGGCCTTGGGCGATGGCTGAAGGCGCTTCTTTTCGGGAATCCGCGAGGAAGGCACAGAACATGGCTAGAATGCGAGTCTCCGCGACCGTGGTGAAGTGGATATCATTGGGCCCTCCGAAGGCCTAGTCGCAAGTTCGATTCTTGCCGGTCGCACCATCTTCTGCAGTCTTGACCCCGTTCCGGAACTGCCGCAAGCCTCTCCAACGGCGCCGTCTTCGCGGCGCCGTTCTGCTTTCTGGAGCTTGACGTGAGCGTCCCCCGCTTTCTTTCGCTGCCCCTCGCCGCACTGCTCCTGCTGGCCGTCCCTGCGATGGCCAAGGACCCCCCCCCAGCACAACGGCCCCGGCGCAGGCGCACGAACCTACGCGCAGAACTTCAAGGATCTGGTGCTGACGACCTGTCTCGCGACGGCATATAAAAACGATCCCACCGCGTCGGTCGACGCGGGAAGCAGCGTCGCCGCCCTGCGCGACTGGACCGAGTACGACATGGATGCGGCGCCCAAGGAGATCCAGAGCTTGATCCAACGCTATCTGGCCAGGGACTACCGCAACCCTCTGGCCGAGTCGGAAGTCGCTGGAATTCGTTTTGACACGCTGAAATGCCTGGACCTCTACCACGGTGAGGAATTGGCAGCACTCACGAAGCGTCTCGTCATTCATCCTGGACGCACGTTCCGACAGTCTGCCCGTTGAGTGCCACCTGAAGAGAGGCCCGGGACGCTGTAGGACCCGGGGAAGGACTTGTGAAAGGCTCCTCCCCTCGTCCTCACAGCCCCATCAGAAGTTCAGATCCAACCCCAGCATCTTCCCGACGGTGAAGGTCACGAACAGCAGCACGACCACCAGCACCAGGAACAAAGCCACCAGCTTCGCGCTGTTGCGCAGCACCGCACGCTGGACTTCCGTCCCCCGCTTTTTGCCTTGGTCGTAATGCCACTTGACGGCGTAGAACATGCCGATGGCCAAGACAACCACCTTGAAGGTGATGAAGACGGTGGGGATCCATTCCATGAGAGTCGTACTTCCGGTCAGGCGGCGTTGACACGTGGCAACGCCATTTCAGGTCGGACTGTGCGCCAAACCCGCCTGCCAGTACAGACTCAGATTTGTTGATAAAGACCGGATCAGATGAAGAATGCCGGTGGCACCGTCAAAGTCTGGGACGATGCCGCGCATGCCCTTGCATCCCCTGACTCGCTTCGCGATAGGCTCGTTCTGGCTTAGCGCCGCGCTGTGCGCGACCACGTCCGCACCACTGGCCGCCGCACCACGATCCGCCGCACCCGTCGCCGCCGCTCAATCGACCGCCCCCCTTCCCGCTAGCGCGCAGCCCTCCTGGCAGCGAGTGGCCGAAGCGGACATTCGCGCCGCGCATGCGCTGATCGAGCAGGCGCACCCCGCGATCCTGGAGCCCGACGCCGCATTCCACGCCTGGCACCACACCGGCTTTCAGCAGGCGCTCGCCCGGGCGGAGCAGGCCGACACCGCCGCGCGCGCCTGGGCCGCCCTGCGTTTCTACCTCGTGGGCTACCAGGACGGCCATGTCGCCGCGCAACGCGCTGATCAGCCCTTCACACAGGCGCGCTGGGCAGGCTTCAACGTGCGTACCGCGCAAGGCCGCTACATCGTCAGCAGAATCGCGGACCGCTGGCCGGCGGCGCTGCCCCGCGTGGGGGACGAACTGGTCTCCTGCGATGGGCAACCCGTGGCGGACTGGTTGGCCCAACGTGTGGCGCCGGACGTGGACCGCCGATCCCTGCTGGCCTCCCGCCAGCTCGTCGCCCTGTTTCTCACCAACCAGTGGGACGGGCAGCAGTTGTGGGACGCCACACCCCCGACAGCCTGCATCTTTCGAGCGCATGAAGCTCCCACGCGTGACCGTCGCCCTCACCGGCTCACACTGGTGTGGCAAGACAGCTTTGAGGGGCTCACCCGCTGGAGAGCCGACGCTCCGCCGCAGTCCATGCTCGCGCCGACGGCCGACCTCCGCTGGATCCATGCCTCCGACTTCCAGACGGAGGATGGCCCGCGACTCGACGCCTTGCTGAAGGACATCGCCTCGGTGGGCGACCAGCCGCAGGTGACGACGGTGGTCCTGGACGTGCGCGGCAATCAGGGCGGTAACTCGCTCATTGGCGATCGCATCCTGAAGGCGCTGCTGAAGGACCGGGCACCGCATGCCGACGCCAAAGCCGAAGCGCTGTGGCGGGTGTCCGACGTCGCGCTCAATTCACTGGCGCAGCGGCTGGACAGCGCCAGGCGGCTGGAAGGCGACGACGGCCCCACGGTACGACTGATCCAGGCATTGCAAGCACGCATGCTGGCGGCACGTGAGCGAGGCGAGGCCCTTGTCGTGCAGCCGGAGTCGGATCCGAACCCCGATCCGGCCCCCGATTCGATCCCAGATGCGGTGTCCGATCGAAACCTCACGCACACGCCTGCGATTGCCGGTCGCCCCTTCAGCGGCAAGCTGGTGCTGCTGACGGACCGGCATTGCGCCAGTGCCTGCCTGGACTTTGTGGACGCGGTGCTGAAGGTCCCCCACGTGGTCCACGCCGGAGAGCCCACGTCCGGAGACACACGCTACATGGACATTGCCCGCGTGCCGCTGCCCAGTGGTGCCCAACTCGCCTTGCCCCTGAAGGTCTGGCGAGGCCGGGCCCGCGGAGACAACGCGCCGCATGTGCCGGCCTTTCCGGACCGCGGGAATCCTGACGATCTGGCGGCAGGGCAGTCGTGGGTCATCCACACGGTGATTCCTAGAGCACAACCCATCGGCTCGAAATGACAACTCGGCAGAGACTTTCGTCTCACATTTGTGAATCTTTGTGAAGCTCCTTCACTCCTGACTCCTATACTGCGCGCCGGCTGAAGCAACCACTACAAAACACCCTGCTTCACGCCGCTTACGCCGTATTCGCCGCATACAAGCCTGGCAGTCCTTCGCGCTGCACAACGGGCCGGCCATCATCCCGGGAGGAATCCATGAAGACTTTCAATCGCCCATCGGCGTGTGTGATCGCGGCCGTCGCCGTCCTGTTGAGCGCTTGTGGCGGCGGCGGCTCCGACGCCCCGGCCAACACCGATACCGGCATCGGTGGCGGTGTGAAACCGACCACCCCCACCACCCCAACGCTGAGCGCCAACCAAGCGGCGTTTGAAGAATTCCTGCTGAATCCAGCGGGCGGCAGCTACCAGTTTCGCTGGTCCACGGTCTTGAGCGGCAGCACCGTCACCTTGCGATCCCTCAGCGCCGACTTCGCCACGCTGACCGCGTCCCCGCTCACTGCCGGTCCGCAGATCAGTGTGCAGTCGCCGACGATCAACGTCAGTCAAACCCTGCCGACGATTGAGCCACTGCCCACGCGCATCCTGAAGGATGGCGCCATCCTCGTGGTGCCCGGCACAGGGGGTGCCAATCGCGTGACGTATGTGGGCAACGATGTTCGAGTGGACACTTTGGCCGAAGACAAGAGCACGGTCGCCTATTCCTTCCTGCGCACCGACTTTCAGAACGTGTCCCTGTCCGGGCCGCTGACCAGCGCACCGACCGATCTCTTGCGATTCCATGACCAGTTGCTGGCCCATCCGGTGGCGGTGGACCCGTCGGCGACCTTCCTGCCGGGCAGCAAATATTCGAAGTTCACCCGTACCAACCTGGGCGATCGTTACATCGTCGCCGACTGCGGCCCCACCACCAAAACCGCACTCGTGACCAGTTGCGCCGTCGGCACGACGCTGACGGTTGCGCTGACCAATGGTCTGTCCGTCAGCGGCGATGCAACGGTGTATCGGCTGGCCGGCGGCACCGTCCGCACGGTCGGCGGTGTCAATATCTGGGTGGCCTCGGCGCCGCGCCCGAAGACATCGATGCTCACCTACCACGACGAATACCGCACCTTCTTCGAACTGAACGGCAATGTGTACGCTGGCTCTCTGGTGAAGGACGGCGCCGTGATGGGATCGAGCGTTTATCTGTCCAATCCCAACGGTGCAAGCCTTCCCGAACGCTTCACCCCGCTGCCGTATGACCTGCGCCTGAACAAGGCCGCCTACGACAGCTTCGTCAGCGCGCTGAAGATCTGACCTTCTGCTGCGCGGCATGCCCGCGCACCACCATTCAAGGCTCCCATCCGGGAGCCTTTTTTTCGCTCATTGTCCGGCGCGTGCTCAGGCCGCAGCCCGCTGCTCACGGACAAACCGCCCCGGCGGTGCGCCCACATGCCGGGTGAAGGCCACACCAAAGGCGCTGACCGAGCGGTACCCCACCCGCTCGGCCACGTCCGCCACCGCCTGCCCGTCCTGCACCAGCATCTGGCGGGCCAGGGCCATCCGCCACGCCAGCAAATACTCATGCGGCGCCAGGCCCACCACCCGACCGAACCGCTCGAAGAAGGCGGACCGGGACAGGGCCGCCTCCCGCGCCAGCGCCTGCACCGTCCAGGCCCGCTCCGGCTGTTCGTGCATGGCGCGCAGCGCCTGCGCCAGCCGGGGATCGGCCAGGCCTCGCACCAGCCCGGGCGATGAGCTGGTCTCAGCGCTGGCGCGGAAGGCCTCGATCAACAGCACCTCCAGCAGCCGCGCCGTGATCAGGTCCCGGCCCGGACGCTGGGCACGCGCCTCATCGCCCAGCAGCTGCACGAGGCTGGCCAGCCGGGCGTCGCCGCGCACCTGGATCCACCGCGGGAGCAGCGACACCAGCAAGGCCGCATCCTGCGCCCCGAATTCACAGCTGCCCACCAGCAGTCGCGTGTCCACCGGACCGTCCGGGTCCCCCAGTCTTGCGCCCCACGGCATTTGAGCCACAGGGGTGGTGACCGTCTCGTCCGGCAGCGGCGGTGCACGGTCCCGGCTGCAGGTCGCAAAACCTTGCGAGGCCGGCAGCAGGACGAAGTCGCCGGCCGACAGCGTCAACACCTCGTCCTGATCCACCCGCAGGTGGCAGCCGCCCTCCAGCACCACCAGATAAAAAGGTCGCCCCAGCTCCGCGCGACGCACCGCCCATGGGGCGGACGCCACCACCTGCTTGGAAAACGGCGCCGTGGGTTGGAGCAAGGCCACCACATCAGCCAGTGGGTCGGTCATCTGGACGATCTCGACAAATTCGCGGAGCTTGCAGTGTAGTCAGTCCGGCGCCCGCGCCATATTGTTACGGACATGCCCACTTCAACCGCTCCGCAGACCATGACCGCTTCCAATTCGACCCTGGGTTCAGCTTCTCCGACCTCTGCGGCTTCCGCAGGCGACACCTCCAACCGATCCGACATCCCCACCATCCTGATCACTGGCTGTTCTTCCGGCTTCGGTCTCGACACCGCCCGTCTGTTTCTGGACCGCGGCTGGCGGGTCATAGCGACGATGCGCACGCCGCAGCCCGACCTGCTGCCTCATTCGGACCGCTTGCGCATCCTTCCCCTGGACGTGACCCGGGAGGACAGCATCGAAGCCTGCGTGCGCGACGCCGGCCCCATCGATGCGCTGGTGAACAATGCAGGCGTCGGCATGCTCGCCCCGCTGGAAGGCACGAGCCAGTCCAGCGCGCGAGCACTTTTCGACACCAACACGCTGGGCACCATCGCCATGGCGCAGGCCGTGCTGCCGCAGTTCCGTGAACGACGCGCAGGCGTGGTGGTGAACGTCACTTCAGCCGTCACGCTCAAGCCGCTGCCGCTGCTGTCCGTCTACACAGCCAGCAAGGCGGCAGTCAACGCCTTCACCGAATCGGTGGCGCTGGAGCTCGCGCCGTTTGATGTACGGATGCGCCTGGTGCTCCCGGGCCGCGCACCGACCACGCGATTTGGTGCCAATGCACAGGCGCGCATGGGCGGCTCGGTGCCGGAAGCCTATGCGTCGTTTGTGCAGTCGGTGTTTTCCGGCGCGCGCGGCGCCGAGGCTCTGACGACTCAGTCGGACGATGTGGCCGAGGCCGTCTGGCGCGCCGTGACGGATGTGGGTGCGCCGATGCGCATTCCTGCCGGCGCAGATGCGGTTGCAATGGCTGGGTGACGGGACGGGAC
>CBIHOT010000002.1:0-242972 GCA_966211495.1 uncultured Roseateles sp.
GAAGCCGCCGTTGCGTCACCCGCCGTCAAGGCACGGCCGTTGAGCAGTTTCCGGAGCGAGGACACCCCTTCCATCGCATGCAGCTGTCCGGGCAGTTGCAGCAAGCCCCACCGTAGCGTTCCGCCCAGTTGCTCCGCACGTCGAGCGAGCAAGATGAGCACCGCCAGGTGCGCGACGCGCGGCGCACCCCATTGCAGCGGTCCGGCATCGAAGATGGCCACCACGTGCCGGTCAGAGGGCGTGGATCGCAAGCTCGGCGCCAGAAACAGGTGCTCGGAGGATGCCGCGCGGCGCAGGAACTCCAGGGGCCATTCCTCGGCCAGCAGCCATTCGCTGATCAGCAGGCGTTCATAACGGCCCTGTTGGCGAAGATCACCAAGGCCATCGGGCTCGGTCTGCTGGCGCCCGGTGACAGCATGGGCCGGTCCAGCCAATTGGGCCAGCCGACGCACGACATCCCCCAGCGCCTCGGCCAGTTCGGCGTCAAACCAGCCCAGCCAGGCTTGCCAGGGTTGCAGGGCCGCGGGCAGCCCACGGGTCCCGGCGGCGCTCATGCGCGGGTCTCCGGTGCGGGAAGCGAGAGCTTGAGTTGCCGCCGTGCAGCCGCGAGGACGGCATCGGTCGCAGGCTGGGCGCCCTGAAGGGGCAGCACCACGTCCGGGGACGACCACAGGAGCAGCGGCCCGGGACCAAAGGCCCGCGCCAGTGCCTGGGCTATCACGTCATGCGGCAGGTCCGGGTGCCGGTGCGTGGGCAACCACAGGGAGGGCGCCTGCGAACTCGGCGCGCTGTAGCTCACGCCATCCACCCAAGGCAGATCGTCCTCGGGGCCTAGCACCACCAACCAGCCCGCGGCGGCCACCACGCTCAACCGTTCCCGCTGCGGCGACGGCAGGGCTTGCAGCCGTGTGAGCAAGGCCTGCAGGGCGATGGGCCCCTGTGCAACGGCCGCCTGCGGCGAAGGGGCTTCCGAGGTGGGGTGCCACGACCATCGCAGCCCATCGCTGCGGGACGCGCCTGGGTCGGCGCTCATGCCAGCGGAACGGCCGGAGCCAGGCTTTCCATGCTGCGCAGCCGCATCCTCAATTGGGCACGTGCTTCCGCCAGCTCGTCCGGCAACTCATCCGGGGCGAAGTTGGCATCGATCTCGCGCAGCACCGCTTCGATCCGCGGCAAGGGGCTACCGGTGTGCGCTTGCGCAGCCTCGGCCGAGGCGGACGGCTCATCGAGACAGGCCCGCGCAGCCTCCAGCAGCCGGGCCAGGCGCGAACGCGGCTGCATCGTCGCTTCCTCGACCGCATAACGCAGGTGCGGATGCTCGGCCAGCGCGAACAGGTCCTTCAGGGCATCGCGGGCCTGCTGCTGCGCGGCCTGGTTCGGCAACACATAGAGCAGGGGCCACAGGTCCGATGACTGGGCGTCCAGTCGGCCGCCGAGCACCGTGGCCGCTGCAATGAGTCGCTGGGCTTTCACGATCCGCCGGTCAGACAGCGTGAGACCGGCCGCGCGCAACTGGCGCACCGCATCCGCCAGGGCCGGGCGCACGTTGTCCATCTTCACCTGACGAAGGTGCTGGGACAGCAGGTCGAGATGGGCGAGGGCGCCACCGTCCGAGGTCGGGGCAAAGTCCGATTGCCAGCCCCCCTTCAGCAGGGTTTCGAGCTGGTCGTCGCGCACGGGCTCCACGAAGGCGTGCAACAGGAAGCGGTCGGCAAAAGCGGCCAGTGACTCTTCTTCCGGCAGGCCGTTGGCGGCGGCGACGCAGACCCGCAGCGGGCAGGCCAGCATGGTGTGGCCGCGACGGAAGCGCCGCTCGTTCAGGACGCCCAGCAGGGTGTTGAGAACGGCGGTGGAGCCGAGGAACACTTCGTCGAGAAAGGCGACCTCGGCTTCAGGCAGCATGCCGGTGACGTCCGTCTCGACCGTCCCTTCACGCAGCTTGCGCAGGTCCACCGGACCGAACAGCTCGGACGGTTCGGTGAAGCGACCGAGCAGGTATTCGAAGTAACGCCCACCCAGCGCCTGGGCCACGCGCCGCACCACGGCGCTCTTGCCAGTGCCCGGAGGGCCGACGACCAGCAGGTGTTCCTGCGCCACTGCCGCCAGCACGATGAGTTCGGCCAGGGATTCGCGGCCCACCAGGCCGGTGGTGGAAGCTTGGATGGCGGAACGCAGCTGGCGCGCAGCGTCGGAGAGAGCGGACATGCGGTGATGGGGACCCAGGCGGTCCCATGTTGTTGTGGAGCGGCTCTGGCACGCCTGCATCGAGGCGTGTCCTCCCAGACCTCGTCTGGATTATGGAGCCGTCCTTCACCGCGACGCGCGTTGGCCCCCCATGGGGGGAGCGCAGAGTGAGAAAGAAGTCCCGCCGGGGGCAGGGACTCAGCCGCGGGCGGCCTTGACTTCCACCGGACGCAGGTCTTCCGCGGCGCGGTCCAGCACGCCGTTGACGTACTTGTGGCCATCGGTGCCGCCAAACGACTTGGCCAGTTCGACCGCCTCGTTGATCGCCACCTTGTAGGGGATGTCGATGCAATGCTTGAGCTCGTAGGCGCCCAGCATCAGGATGGCGTGCTCGATGGGCGAGAGCTCGGTGGTCTTGCGGTCCGCATGGCGGGCCAGCACTTCGTCCAGCGAGGCGGCTTCTTCGACGGCGCCGTTGAACAGCTTGTCGTAATGGCCGCGGTCGCTCTTGTCGAAGCCTTCCTGCTCACGGGTGTGGGCATCGATGACGGCCAGCTCGTCGCCGGTCAGCAACCATTGATAGACGCTTTGCAGCGCATGCTCACGAGCACGGCGACGGGCCGACTTGACGGCGGGACGCTTGGCTGCAGGCTTGCCGCCGGCCTTGGGGCCGGACGGGGTGCCGGGGGTGGGGAGATTGTCCTTGGAGGTCACTGGAGTTCTTTCAGCAGCAGGGCCATTTCGACCGCGACGGTTCCGGCATCCCGGCCCTTTTCTTCGGCACGGGCCCAGGCCTGGGCTTCGTTTTCAACGGTCAGGATGGCATTGGCAATGGGCAGGCCGTGGTCCAGCGTCAGACGGGTGACGCCAGCGCCACTTTCGTTGGCGACCAGCTCAAAGTGGTAGGTCTCGCCGCGGATGATGCAGCCCAGCGCCACGAGGGCATCAAAGCGACCGCTGCGGGCCATGGCCTGCAGGGCCACCGGCACTTCCAGCGCGCCCGGCACGGTGACGTGGCGGATGTCGGCTTCGGCCACGCCATGCTGATGCAGCGAGGCCAGGCAGGCCTTGGCGAGGGCGGTGGTCAACGTGTCGTTGAAGCGCGCCTGGACGATGCCCACGCGCAGGCCTTGGCCGTTCAGGGGGGTCGAATGACCCTTGTCAGATCCTTGCATGCAAGCCTCGTCTCAGCAGTTCTGTGCGGCCTGGAAGCCGGTGACTTCCAAACCGTAGCCGGTCATGCTGGGCATGCGGCGCGGGCTGCCCAGCAGCTTCATGCGCTGCACGCCCAGGTCGCGCAGGATCTGCGCGCCGACGCCATAAGTGCGCAGGTCCACCGGGGTGCGAATCTCTTCGCCCGTGGGTGCCTGGAGGCGGCCCAGCAGGCCTTCGGGCTCTTCGCCGCAGTTCAGCAGCACCGCCACGCCGCTACCGGCCGACTGGATGGCAGCCAGTGCTTCAGGCAGGGGCCACGAGTGGCCGCAGCGGCCGGCTTCCAGCAGGTCCAGGGCCGAGAAGGGCTCGTGCACCCGCACCAGCACTTCGTCTTCCGGCTTCCATTCGCCGCGCACCAGGGCCATGTGCACGCCACCGGTCCGGTCGCGGAAGACATGGCAGTCGAAGGCGCCCTGGCGGGTCTCCATCACCCGCTGGGTGACGCGCTGGACCAGCGATTCGTTGCGGCTGCGGTATTCGATCAGGTCGGCAATGGTGCCGATCTTCAGGCCATGCTCCTGGGCGAAGACTTCCAGGTCCGGCAGGCGGGCCATGGTGCCATCGTCGTTCATCACCTCGCAGATGACGCTGGCGGGCGTGAGGCCGGCCATGCGGGAGAGGTCGCATCCGGCTTCGGTATGGCCGGCGCGCATCAGCACGCCGCCGTCCTGGGCCTGCAGCGGGAAGATGTGGCCGGGTTGCACCAGGTCGGCGGCCACGGCATTGCGAGCCACGGCGGCCTGCACGGTGCGGGACCGGTCTGCGGCAGAGATGCCGGTGCTGACGCCGGTGGCGGCTTCGATCGACACGGTGAAGGCGGTGCCGTGCTTGGTGCCGTTGCGCGTGGCCATGGGCGGCAACTGCAGCTGCTCACAGCGTTCACGGGTGAGCGTCAGGCAGATCAGGCCGCGGCCGTACTTGGCCATGAAATTGATGGCTTCGGGCGTGACATGGTCGGCCGCGATGACAAGGTCACCCTCGTTTTCGCGGTCTTCCTCATCGACCAGGATGACCATACGGCCGGCAGCCAGTTCGGCCACCAGCTCAGGAATCGGAGAAATAGGCATGGGCGTGATTGTAGGCGGGCGGGGCGGTGCTGCGGGGCGGTGGGGCTACCGCTCCGGATGGGGGACTGCGGGGGGACGCAAGCGCAGACGCAGGTCGTTGCCCACCGGGCGCATATCGACCAATTCGTAGCGGGGGGCTTGATCGAGGGAGGTCAACCGACCCAGATCGACCATGCCGCGGCCATCCCCCATCAACATGGGGGCCAGATAAATCAGCAATTCATCCACCAGGCCGGTGCGCAGCAGCGAGCCGTTGAGCTTGTTGCCGGCTTCCAGATGCAACTCGTTGATGCCGCGGCGGCCGAGGTCCTGGATCATGGCGGTGAGGTCCACCTTGCCGTTCGGATCTGGCAGGGAGATGAGTTCCGCGCCCCGGTCCGTCAGGGCCTGGCCCAGTGCGCCACCGTCCGGCTGGGCGTGATAGACCCAGAGGCTGCCGGGCGGGTCCAGCAGCCGGGCCTCGGGGAACAGGGTCAGGCGGGAGTCGACCAGCACCCGCTGGGGCTGACGTGCGGTGGGAACGTCCCGCACATCCAGCCGGGGGTTGTCTTCCTTGGCGGTGCCGATGCCGGTGAGCACCGCGCCCGCGCGTCGACGCCAGGCATGACCGTCGGCCCGGGCCTCGGGGCCGGTGATCCATTGGCTCACGCCGTTGTGCAGGGCGGTGCGGCCGTCCAGGGAGGCGGCAATCTTCATCCGCACGAAGGGACGGCCGCGTTCCATGCGCGAGAGAAAACCGATGTTGAGTTCGCGGGCGGCGACGGCCAGCGGGTGGTCGGTGGGCAGCACGTGCGTGCGGACGCCCGCGGCCTGCAGGCGGGCGAGGCCGTGACCCCCGACCAGCGGGTTCGGGTCTCCGAGGGCCACGACCACTCGCTGGATGCCGGCGGCGATCAGGGCGTCGCAGCAGGGCGGGGTGCGGCCGTGGTGGGCGCAAGGTTCGAGGGTGACGTAGGCGGTCGCGCCGCGCGTGTCATGGCCGCGGGTGGCGACGTCCCGAAGCGCCATGACTTCTGCATGGGCCTGACCGGCGGGCTGGGTGTGACCGGCGCCGAGCAAGTCCCCCTGCGCGCTGGTGATGATGCAGCCGACGCGTGGATTCGGGTCGGTCAGGCCGATGGCTTGCTCGGCCAGCGCCAGCGCGGCCGCAAGATGGTCCAGGTCCTGCGGAGACAGCGGGCCGGTGTCGGGAAAAGGATCGGGATGCATGGACGAAGTCTAGCCGTCGGCCCGGGTCAGCCAGGCATGCAGGGAGCGGTTGGCGGATGAGACCAAGGTGTGCAGTTCCAGCTGATGCGGCTGGCCCTGGCGGTCGGTCCAGGCGACGCGAACCGTGAGCTGTCTCACCGGAAACGGATCCGGGGGGCTGGATATCAGCGCCTCGGCCGCGCCTTCCAAGGCGAAGCTAGTCGTGCGGCCGGTCCATTGGCTGGCGGGAATCTGGAGCGTCTCGCGTGCGTCCTCAAGCGCCTGCTGCGCCAGCCACAAGGCTTCCCCTTCGTGGCGCACCGTCTCCCCTGCAGTTGCCAGTCGGGCCTGCAGATGGATCAGGCCGGCAGCGCCTGCGGCTAGCAGCGCGCCGGCCAACAGCGCCTCCAGCAGGGCGATGCCACGGGGCAGGGGGCGTCGTTTCATCGTGATGCGCTCCAGCCGCCAGGCACCGGGAGGTAGCTGCCCATCTGGCGTTGGACCTTGCGCAGGAGTGCGGGGTCGGCGTCGAGCTGCAGACCATCGGGATCGCCGCGGCGGATCAGTTGGCCTTCGGTGACTACCGCGCCTTTGACGATGGAGCGACTTCCGAGCGGCGTGGACCACTGGATGCCCGTCCGGGCGTAAAGAAGGCCGGAGAAGCTCATCGCCGTATCGATCTCAAGTTGGCCATCGACCAGCAGCACCCAGGGTTCCCCGTCTGGGGCCGCGGGCAGCGGCTCCCGCAGGCTCACGCTGCCGTCGATCCAGATGAGGCGTCTGCCCCGCGCCAGCGCCTGCCGGAGCTCGGGCACGCATGGGTCGGTGCAACGCAGGCGGGTGATGGCGGGTTGCAGCGAGTATTGGCCCGCCGGCATGCCGAAGACGCGAACGAAGGCCTGGGGTCCCTCGACCAGCGAGGTGGCGGGGGGGCGTCGCAGGGCACTCAGCAGGGCCAGGTGCTGGGAGTGTTCGGAGACGCCCGTGCCCTCCTGCTGGGACGGGTCCGCCACCAGGCATTGGGAGGCGGAGCCGCCGCAGCCCCGGGAGAGCAGGGTGAACTGGCCCGGGACGTCGGCATCGGAGAGACGGATGCCGAAGGTGGTGGCCAGGTCGCTGGTGGTGGGCGCGTGCACGACGACGTCGGTGGCGGGTGAAGCTCCGGACCCTCCGCCGCATCGGCAGCGCCATCGCTGCGACCCGTCATGGGTGCAGGCGGCCAGCCAGCGCGTTGGCGCCGCCGCCATGGGCTGACCGGACTCGTCCACCTGAAGGGCGCGGGCGCGGAAGTCCTGCCCCTCATCAAAAGTGGGACGGCAGTTGTCGTCCACCCGCCCGGTGTTGAGCATGGCAGTCGCCCAGGCCAGGCCGGCGTCAGCGGCCTGCACGGCCATCGCGAGGCGCTGATCGTTGGCGGCCACCCGCTGGGCGGCGGCCAGTGGCCGGGCTGTCCACAAGACCGCCATGGCGAGCAGCATCAGCAGGAGGCTGCACATCAGCAGCGTGGCGGCGCCTTGCTGGCGGCGGCCGTGACGGCTGCCAACGTGACCGGCTCTGCCGCGATGGGTCCTCGGCTGATGGGTGCTGAGCTGATGGGCGCTGACCTGTTGAGCGCTGACGTGACGGGTGCTGACGTGATGGGTGCTGGCCTGATGAGCGTGGCGGTGATGGACATTGTCCTGAGCGGCATCGCCGTGATCGATGTTGTTCTGACGGGCGTGGCGACTCATGGGCAGCCTCCTGGCACCCCGTCGTTGCGCGGCTGGACTGACCAGACCGCCTGAGAGGCGAGTGTGGCGTCCTGCGTGGGCTGCGCCCGGACCTGGATGCGGACGATACGGGAGGTCACCCCATCCGCACAGGGCCGGTCACCGAGCGAGACGGTCTGCTGGATCTCCCCGGCAAATCGGGTGATCTGAATCAAGCTTGGGTCCGTCATCGGTTGGAAGCGTCCGCCGATGGTCTGGTCCATGCGGCCGTCGATCCAGCGAAAGGCGACTTCGGTGCCCGCGTCGGGTTGCACGACGTCTTTGTCCAATGCGCGGCTCAGGCGGAGCGTGCTGCCCGCATCCGTGATGCTCAGCGACGCGAACGGGTTCGGCAGCGCGGCCGCGTCGGGCTGCCAGACCAACTGGGAGGGGCGCCCATGAGCACCGGCGCGCCGGAGTTCCAGCTGCAGCGGCAGTGAGAGCGCCCGCAGTTCCAGGTGAACCTGCCAGTCCCGATGCTGTCGGATCAGCGTTCCCAGTGCCTGGCCGGTCCAGACCATCGCGGTGGAGACGACCAGCAGACCCATCCCCATGCCGACGAGCCATTCAAGGAGGGTGAAGCCCCGCATACGGATGCACCGGCCGTGGCGAGGGCGTGTGCGCTTGTTCATGGCAGAGAGCGCATTCGCGTACATCGGTCTTGCGGCCTTGACGACGTGGAAGGGCTGCATGGCCGGGACGGCGCGGGCGGCATGGAGAGTGCCGAGGGCAACGAGGGCATGGTGGGCATTCATTGCGGCCAGCATCCGGTGGTAGGGGTCTGTCCGGCGTCATAGCTGAACAGCTGGATCTGTCCCTGGGCCTGCACCAGCCGCAGCCGTTGGCAGCGTTCGTCGCGGGATTGATCGCCCACGGCCTGGGCTTCCAGGGTGAAACCGTCGGACGCAGCCTGCAACACGCTCAGGCGGAAGCGGCCATTCGCGGAATGCTCGGGCAACAGCAGCTCGGACAGGCTTCGGGCGTAGCGGGTCTGCCGGCTCCGAAAAGATTCCTGCGCCAGTTGCAGGCTGGTCAGGGCCTGCACGCCCTCGGAACGATGCGAGGCGCGCCACTGCCCGCGGTAGCCCGGCAGCGCAACCGCCATCAGGACACTGAACAGCAGAAGGGTGACCATCAGCTCGATCAGCGTGAAGCCGTGGACGCCAGCGGGGCAGGACAACGGGCGCATCAGACCGCTCCTTCGCAGGCAGGCCACCGCTTGAAGGCCCGGTCCACGGCGCAACTGCGAATCCGTCCTGTGATGCCGACGATGTGCCGCACCTCTCCGACGCCCTCCGTCGACACGCGGAAGGTGGCGGCCAATGCGACTGTGCCGAGGCGGCTGCTGAACAGCATGGAGGCCACGTTGCTGGTGAGCATGGGCCAGCCGGCTTGCCGGGGCCATTGCGCGGTCTTAAGCGCGTGGCTGCCGGTCTGGCAGATGCTGGGACCGTTGAGCGCGCATTGGCAGCTGTTGGCCGGGCCGCTGTAGAGGACATAACAACTGCCGGCTGAGGTGGTGAGCAGGCGCAGCAGCACATTGCGGCTGCCATGCATCGCTTCGCTACGGGCGAGGTAAAGGTCGGCCAGCACGAGTTCGGCGGCATGCCAAAGGCGCTGACGCTCCAGCCAGCGCTGACCCGCCGGCAGGGCGAAGGCCAGGAGCAGGGTCAGCAGCAACATCACAACCAGAGCTTCTGGCAGCGTGAAGCCGCGCGCCGGTCGCGGAGTGTGCAATGCAGACATCGGTCAGTCCTTCCCGTTGGTGGGGCCGACGACGGGTGGTCGGCATGGACATGACTCTAGGAATTCAAGCGCGTCGGCGCTTCGCCCTGGGGGTGGAGAGGGCGCCCCCTTGAAGCGGGAGTGCAGCCTCACGCCATCGATGATGGCTGACGGCCTGGTGGCTGCTGCCGATGGAAGCAGATGTTCGGAATGCAGCGCACGATCGCGCGGTCAGACGCCGCGCACGATCGCGCGGTCAGATATCGCGAATCAACTGCCGGAATTCGTCCACATCTTCGAAGCTGCGGTACACCGAAGCGAAGCGCACGTAAGCCACCTTGTCGATGCGCTTGAGCTCACGCATGACGTGTTCGCCCAGCTTGGTGGACGCAACTTCCCGCGCCCCGCTGGTCAGCAGCTTTTCCTGGATGCGCTCAAGCGCCGCATCCACCTGCTCGATGCTCACCGGCCGCTTGCGCAAAGCCAGGGCCATCGACGCACGCAGCTTCGCGGGATCGAAATCGGCGCGGGTGCCGTCCTTCTTCACCACCATCGGGAGGGCAATGTCCGCCCTCTCGTAGGTGGTGAAGCGCTTGTCGCAGGACTGGCACCGGCGGCGCCGGCGCACCACGTCACCTTCATCGGACTCACGGGTTTCCGACACCTGGGTGTCGCCATGGCCGCAAAACGGGCAACGCATGCGCGCGGTCCTCTCAGCGGTAGACCGGGAACTGGCGGGCCAGTTCGGCCACCTGGGCACGCACCTTGGCCAGATTGGCCTCGTCGTGCGGGTTGTCCAGCACGTCGGCAATCAGGTGGGCGGTCTGACGAGCCTGCTCTTCCTTGAACCCGCGGGTGGTCATGGCCGGCGTGCCCAGACGGATGCCGCTAGTGACCATCGGCTTTTGCGGGTCGTTCGGGATGCCGTTCTTGTTGCAGGTCATGTGCGCCGCGCCCAGGATGGCTTCGGCTTCCTTGCCGGTCAGGCCCTTCGGACGCAGGTCGACCAGCATCACATGGCTCTCGGTGCGACCGGAGACGATGCGCAGGCCGCGCTCGATCAGCGTCTCAGCCAGCACCTTGGCATTGGCCACCACTTGTTGCTGGTAGGCCTTGAATTCAGGCGTCAGCGCTTCCTTGAAGGCCACGGCCTTGCCAGCAATGACATGCATCAGCGGGCCGCCCTGGATGCCGGGGAAGATGGCCGAGTTGATCTTCTTGGCGATCGCCTCGTCGTTCATCAGGATGATGCCGCCGCGCGGGCCGCGCAGGCTCTTGTGGGTGGTGGAGGTCACCACATCCGCATGCGGCAGCGGATTCGGATAGACGCCCGCGGCGATCAGGCCTGCATAGTGGGCCATGTCCACCATGAAATAGGCGCCGATCTCCTTGGCCACCTTGGAGAAGCGTTCGAAGTCGATGCGCAGGGCATAGGCCGAGGCACCGGCGATGATCAGCTTGGGCTTCTTTTCGCGCGCCAGGGCTTCCATGGCGTCGTAGTCGATCTCTTCCTTGTCATTGAGACCGTAGCTGATCACGTTGAACCACTTGCCGCTCATGTTCAGCGGCATGCCGTGGGTCAGGTGGCCGCCTTCGGAGAGGCTCATGCCCATGATGGTGTCACCGGGCTGCAGCAGCGCGAAGAACACGCCCTGGTTGGCCTGGGAGCCGGAATTCGGTTGCACGTTGGCGTATTCGGCGCCAAACAGCTGCTTGAGGCGGTCGATCGCCAGCTGTTCCACCACGTCCACATATTCGCAGCCGCCGTAGTAGCGCTTGCCGGGATAGCCTTCGGCGTACTTGTTGGTCAGCTGGCTGCCCTGCGCCTGCATCACGGCCGGCGAGGTGTAGTTCTCGGAAGCGATCAGCTCGATGTGATCTTCCTGACGCTGGGTTTCCTGCTGGATCGCGGCAAAGACTTCCGCGTCCACGTTGGCGAGGGTGTGTTGATTGCGGTCAAACATGATGGTGTCGGCTCAAGGGTTGGCGCCGCCCGGCGGTGGCCGCAGCGTCGCCCAGTGTGGACCTGGCCCCATCAACGACAGGGCCGGAACGAGATCGGCAACACGGGACGAACCTGCATCCACTGCGAGTGGCGGCCCAGGCGAACGGCACGGACAACGGGCACCGGCGGGCCGGCCTCCCCGTTGTTCGCGCTCCCCGGTGGTGACCCACCTTGGCCGGACGTTGCTGCCCAGCCTTATCGCCAGTTGCGCGAGCCCCGAGTGTACCTCCGCCGCGTTCGCGCAGAGGCGCTGGCAGCATCAGTTGGTGGTGTGGCTCACCATGGCGACCTGCTCGCCATTGGGTGCATTGGGCGTCGGCGAAGACGCAGGCTCACGGGCCGGGCGCGGTGCGTTCGGCGACACATTGCGGCCGGCCACCACCATCTTCAGCAGATCCTGCTCCGCCAGCACGCGGGCCGCGTAGCCGGTGTCATCAGGCAGGTTGGCGGCGCCCACATAACGGCGCAGACCTTCTTCAATGCTGCCGGCGCGCTGGATGCACTCCTTGAGCACCTGCACACCCACCCGCAGGTTGGTGATGGGGTCGAAGGCGGCGAGGTTGCCGCCAAAGGCTTCGTACTTGTCGTCATGCACGCGCGTCAGCACCTGCATCAGACCCTGCGCCCCGACTGAGCTCTGAGCGAACGGGTTGAAACCGGATTCGATGGCCATGATGGCCAGAATCAGGGTGGGATCGACCCGGGCGCGCTGGCCCACGTCATACGCTTCCTTGACCAGGCGGCTCACAGGCTCCGGTGCCACGCGGTAACGGCGGGCCAGGTACTGTGCGACCGCGGCCTGCTGGCGGTTGAGCTGCTTCGGATCCACCGCAGTGGCGCGGGTGATGGCTTCCGGCTCGGCCATCAGGGCGAGCACGTCGCCGGAGGCTTCCACCCGGGCTTCATGGCGGGCATTCAGCCAGCCGAGCACCTTGCTTTCGGTGTCCTGGCGCAGATCCGCCTGACTGGCGAACACGACACCAACGGCCAGAACGGCGAAGCCCAGCAGGGCGAGTGTGTTGTGGCTGACGACCAGCAGACCCTGGCCGATATCCTTGATGAAAAGAACCAGGGCGGCACGCGCCTGGAGCGAGAGGGAGAGAACTTGCGAACGCGCTGTCATGCGACTCCTTTCTCCGACATCCCCGCCAGTGACCTCTCGGAAGAGGGCACCACAAGGGGTGGCGATAATGGGCCGGGTCTGACCTGCGTCGTCTTCGTCAATAGAGACCGAAGCGGCATCAGGACTTCCGGCGTCCATTGGCAGCGGGCCGGTCTCGCTGTCCCAAAGCGAAGACCGGGATTACCCTCAAGTCAGGGCAGGGCGCGATTCTATGGACCAAAAATAACCCGTCAAGCTGATGGGGCCTCTTCTAAATTTCTTTTAGTTATGAAGTATCGGGATTTGCGTGACTTTATCGGCACTCTGGAGGGCATGGGCGAGCTGCGACGAGTCGCAGAGCCGGTGTCTCCAGTGCTCGAAATGACGGCCCTGAGCGACATGGTCCTCAAGGCGGAAGGCCCTGCGTTGCTTTTCGAACAACCGAGCGGATATCGCACACCCGTGCTCGCCAATCTGTTCGGTACCCCACGCCGGGTGGCGCTGGGGATGGGCGCGGAGTCGACCACTCAATTGAGGGAGGTCGGTCAACTGCTCGCCAGCCTCAAGGAGCCGGAGCCGCCGCGCGGTCTGAAGGACGTGGGACGGCTGGCTCAGATGGCCAAGGCGCTGTGGGACATGAAACCGTCAGTGGTTCGCCGGCCTCCCTGCCAGGAGCAGGTGGTGGAGGGCCCCGACGTCGATCTGAAAAAACTACCGATCCAGACCTGCTGGCCCGGCGACATCGGCCCGCTGCTGACCTGGGGGCTGGTGGTCACGCGGGGACCGCAGACGGTGGCGCAGCCGCGGTTGCGCCAGAACCTGGGCATCTATCGGCAGCAGCTGATCGGTCGTCGGCAACTGATCATGCGTTGGCTGGCCCATCGGGGGGGTGCCCTGGATTTCCGGGACTTCGCACTTGCGAATCCGGGACAGCCATTCCCCATCGTGGTGGCCCTGGGCGCCGACCCCGCCACCATCCTGGGGGCGGTGACGCCGGTGCCGGACACGCTCTCTGAATATCAGTTCGCCGGCTTGCTGCGCGGCTCTCGGACCGAGCTGGCTGACACGCAAGTGGGCGAAGCCGGCCGGATGCTGCAGGTGCCGGCGAGTGCGGAATTCGTGCTGGAAGGCTGCATTCCGCCGGCCACCCCGGGGTTCACCGGCGTGAGTGAGGACGGGGTGCCCCTCAAGGAAAAGGGCGGCTACCTGCATGCACTCGAAGGTCCGTTCGGTGACCACACCGGCTATTACAACGAGCAGGACTGGTTCCCCGTGTTCGAGGTCAATCGCATCACCCAGCGGGATGGCGCGATATACCACTCCACCTACACCGGGAAGCCGCCCGATGAGCCGGCCGTGCTGGGGGTGGCGCTGAATGAGGTGTTCGTCCCGATCCTGCAGAAGCAGTTCCCGGAGATCGTTGACTTCTATCTGCCACCAGAAGGATGCAGCTACCGGATGGCGGTCATCTCCATCCGCAAAGCCTATCCCGGCCATGCGAAGCGGCTGATGTTCGGACTGTGGAGCTACCTGCGCCAGTTCATGTATACGAAGTTCATCGTGATCGTGGATGACGATGTGAACATCCGCAGCTGGCAGGACGTGATCTGGGCCATCACCACCCGGATGGATCCGGCACGTGACACCACCCTGGTGGAAAGCACACCGATCGACTACCTGGACTTTGCATCCCCGGTCAGCGGGCTGGGGGGCAAGATGGGCCTTGATGCGACCAACAAGTGGGTCGGGGAGACGTCCCGCGAATGGGGCCGGGTGATTGAGATGCCGGCGGAGCAGACGGCACGCGCCAGGGCGCTGTACGAGCGGCTGTTCGGCGGGTGAGCGGAGGAGCGGATCAGCGGATGAGCGAGCGGCCCCCGAGTGAGGGGCAGGGCGCTTGGGTGACTTGAATCTCGCGACGCGGCCGCCTAATCTATAGAGGCCTTTCGAGGCATTCACTCTGGCGCAGTCACTGCGCGCCAGGAGCCCCTCGGCAGATGGCCTTGGAGCCCCAAAGGCGGCTGGTCCGCCCACCCCTTCCCAGTCCGGCGCAATGCGGCTTGGGGAGGGGTTTCTATTTTTGGGGTCCGGTTCGGGTGTTTTGGCTGGTTCGGGTCAGTGGCCGGCCATCCAGCCCAGCCACTCGTAGCCCAGATAGCGTGCGCGGTTGACGCCTTCGGCGGACGGCAGGGTGTCTCGCCACTCCCATCCTTCTCCGCTCAGACCCACCGGCGCCGGGATCAGGACCACGTCCGGCGGCAGCGCGGCACGAAAGGCGCGCAGGGCGCGCCGCATGTGCAAGTCATGCGTGACCAGAATCACCCGCCGGATGCCGGTCCCTTTGAGCATCTCGGCGCTGTAGAGCGCGTTCTCCCGGGTGTCGAAGGCGCGGTCTTCCAGCCATCGGGGCTCGAAGCCGAACTGTTCACGTGCCAACTGGCCAGCCAGAGCGGCTTCACTCGGTTGCCCAGGCTTGGCGGCCCGGCCGGTGCCGCCGGTGAACAGGAGCGGCGAATGACTGCGGCGTGACAACCAGATGCCGTAGCGCAGCCGCTCGATCGACAAGGTCTTGAGCTGCGCCGAATGATATTCAGGCACCATCAGTCGGCCGCCGCCGCCCAGCACCACGATGGCGGTCTGTTCCGGCGGTCCCTCCTGAAGGGTGTCCAGCGCCAGGGGCTCATACCGCCCCAAAAGGCGGTCCTGCAGCCACTGCGCGCCCAGATCGCTGCTGCCCAGCCACAGCGCGACCAGGGAGAGCGCAAAAAGCGCATGGGCCAGACGGGCGCGACGCACCCGCCAGAACCAGGCCAGAAGGAGGAGGGGGACGGCCCCCATGGGGGGAAGCAGCCAGGCGGCCACACTGTGGATGAGGTCGTTCATCAGTGTCAGGTGTTGAGCCCGCCAGCATAATCGGTGCTCCTGCGTCTGCCGCCACTTGCCCTTGTCTTCCTCCATCTTCCCCGCTGTCTGGACCGCCGCCTGGAACCATTCGGTTCCCCGATGGCTTCGGCGTCTGATCCTGGGCGTTGTCGGACTGCTGTCACTGGTGGTCGTCCTGCTGCTGATCACCTGGGCGGCGCTGCCGTTCTGGCTGGAGCGGCAGGGCGCTCGGATGGTCGGCGAGCAGCTCGGGCGCGAGGTGACCCTGCAGGCCGCCCATTTCACGCCGTGGCGTCTGGCTTTGACGCTGGACCAGCTCCGGATCGCCGGTCCTCAGGCCGGCAAGCCGGATCTGCTGGCGGTGCAGCGGGTGGAGGTCGTGCTGTCCCCCCGCACCTTGTGGCGGTTCACGCCCATCGTGTCGTCGCTGACGGTGGATCAGCCCGCCGTGCATCTGGCGCTGCTCGGGCATGGACAGACCGATGTGGATGACATCCTGGCGCGACTGCGCAGTCGGCCCGCCGCGCCGGACGACTCATCGAAGGAAACGCGGTTGGCCCTGTACAACCTCGCGCTCAACAACGGCCGGGTGCAACTGGAAGACCGGGCCGCGGGCATGACCCACCAGTTGACCGCGTTGCAGCTTGGACTGCCCTTCATTTCGACGATGGATACCGATGTGGAGGTCACCGTGGCCCCCCATCTGTCGGGGCAGCTCAACGGCGTGCCGTTCAGCACCGAGGCACAGGCCCAGCCGTTCGCGCAAACGCGCACGGCCAGCCTGCAGTTCAAGATGGACGCGCTGGACCTGTCCGCCTATCGCGCCTACTGGCCGCGCACACTGCCGATGCGGCTGGCCAGCGGGCTGGTGGATGCGAATCTGACGGTCAAGTTCCAGTTGCCCAAAGACCAAAGCCCTGCATTGGCGATCAGTGGGACGGCAGATGTGCGGGACCTGGCGTTGCAGCGACGGGGGCAGGCCGGGGAGAACGGCGCCTCGGAACCCGAGGGATGGGGCGACTGGCTGCGATGGAAGCGTGTGCGGGTCGGCGTGGCGGATCTGCAGCCACTGAAACGGCAGGTCTCCCTGGACCGGCTGCTGATGGAAGCGCCTGCGCTGCAGCTGACACGAGACGCCACGGGCCAGATCTGGCTGCCGGTGCCGCAGGGCGATCCGGCCAAGGCGGACGAGCGCGTCGCAGTTGCGCCACCCGCACCACCGGCCCCGGCCGCCTCGGCGGCCGCGAGTGCGACCGCCTCACCCCAACCAGCACCGGGCGCCTGGCGGGTGAGCATCCGCGAACTCGACCTGACGGAGGGACGGGTGTCCCTGACGGACGCCGCCGTGGCTCCTGCCGCGGATTGGCGTCTCCAGGACCTGACCGTTGCGGGCAAGGCGCTGAATTGGCCGCTGGCTTCTCCAGCCGCAACGCTGACGGTGGCGGCCTCACTGAAAGGGAGCGCGGCGGGCGCGGCGCCCACGGCGCCCACGGCCTCCAGCGCCAATCTGAAGGCGACGGGTCAGGCGGCTCCAAACGGATTCACCGTCGACTGGGAGATGAACCGGGTGTCACTGGCCTGGCTCTCTCCGTATCTGCGCAGCGTGACGCCGCTTCAGGTGCGCGGCGAGCTGGCCGCACAAGGACAGTTCAGGTCAGATGCGCAGGGGCAACCCGGCCCGTTGCGGCTGAAGGACGTCCGTCTGTCCGAGGTGCAGGTTCTGGACGCCGGCAAACCGGCGATCAGCCTGACGGAAGCCTCTTTGGATCAGGTCACCGTGGAGCTGACTCGCCGGGATGTCCAACTCGGTCGGCTGCAGGTGAAAGAGCCGAACGTGCAACTGGCCCGGGACGGCAAAGGCCAATGGAACTGGGCCGCGTGGCAGACCTCCGCGGCTCCGATGCGGCCAGTGGCGCGAGCAAAATCGGAGGGCCGCCCGGTCTTGCGACTGTCGGATCCGGCGTCCCCGATCGCCGGAGATGCGGCCACGGTGGCCCCGGCCGGCCCATCAGCCGCAGTGGCCCCGGCTGCGCTGTCGGCCTCAGTGGCCCCGGCCGCGCTGTCGGCCTCTGCGCCGTCACCGTCCGGTCCCTGGCGGGTGCGGCTCGCGGAGCTGACGGTGCAAGGCGGTCAGGTCCAGCTGCTGGACCAGTCCACCCACGTGCTGGACGATGAGCCCATCCGTCCGATCGGCGTTCAAGACCTCACATTCCGTCTGGCCGGCCTCGACTGGAATGGTGCACAGTTGCGCCGCGAAGTTCCGGTGACCCTCTCCCTCATCGCCCGTCGCCCCGACGCCAAGAACCGTAGCGTCCGTGATCCGGCGCGGCTGCAATGGGACGGTCAGCTCTCCCTCTCGCCGATGCGTCTCACCGGCAAGGTGCTGGCGGATCATCTGCCGCTGCACTGGGCGGACCCCTATCTCGACCCGTCCATCGGCATCCACCTGCAACGTGCGGAAGGCAGCTTCAAGGGCGATGCGATGCTGGCTCTGCTGACCGCCGGGCCGCAGGTGCAGGCGTCTGGCGATCTGCAACTGTCTGACCTTCGTTTGCGGCAGACGCGTCTGCAGGACGGGCGCCGACGCTCTGCCGAGGATCTGCTGAGCTGGCAGGCGCTCCGTCTGGCGGGTCTCAAACTTCAGATGGCGCCGGCGACCGTGCCGGACATCGCCATTCGGCAGGCCAGTCTGGATGAGTTCTATGCGCGACTGATCGTCAATGAACAAGGCCGGTTGAATCTTCGCGACCTGCGGCAGACGTCCCAGGGGCAGGCCGTGGCGGCGGTGGCCGGCAGCCCGGCTGCATCGGCACCGGTGTCGGCGTTGATCGCCGCAACGGGCGGCGTGCCAGCAGCCAGCGCGGCCGTCGCGTCCAGCGCATTCGGCGCATCCGGGGCGGCCGGCGTGGGCGGCAGCGGCCCCTCGGCACGCACCCCTGCAGCGACGGCTGGCACGGCGACCGCCGGCAGCGCCGCCGCGGCGTCCGGACCGCCACTGCGCCTGAGCATCAACGACACCCGGCTGACCGCGGGGCGGCTGGACTTCACCGACCGCTTCATCAAGCCCAACTACACGGCGCAGATCAGTGATCTCACCGGTTCCCTGGGCCGCTTCAGCGCCGGCGCCAGCGACATGGCGCCGTTGCAATTGAAGGGGCGCGTCGCTGGCACCGGGTTGCTGGACGTCAATGGCCAGATCAATCCTGGCAGCCTGCCGCTCACCCTGGACATCACCGCCAGCGCGACCGACATTGAACTGGCGCCGCTGTCGCCCTATGCCGGCAAGTACGCCGGTTATGCCATCGAGCGGGGCAAGCTCTCTTCACGCGTGCACTACCGCATCGATCCCAGTGGGCAACTGGTGGCCGACAACAAGATCGTCCTGAACCAGCTCAGCTTTGGCGACCGCATCGACAGCCCTGTGGCGACCAAGCTGCCGGTTCGGCTGGCGGTGGCGCTGCTCAAGGACAGCAACGGCGTCATCGATGTGAATCTGCCGGTGAGCGGCTCGATCAATGATCCGGAGTTCAGCGTCGGAGGGGTCATCGGGCGGCTGATCGTCAACCTGCTGGCCAAGGCGCTGACCGCGCCGTTCTCGCTGCTGTCCGGCGGAGGCGGTGCGGACATGAGTCAACTCGCCTTTGATCCCGGCACGGCCGCGCTGCCAGCCGCGACCAGCCAGGCGCTGGACAACGTCGCCCGGGTGCTCAAGGAGAAACCGAGCCTGCAACTGAGCATCACCGGCTGGGTGGATCCGGTGGCGGAGCGACGCGCCGCGCAGGCAGCGCGGCTGGAAGAGGCCATGATCAATGAGCGTCGGCGCGAACTGCGACGTCAGCAGCTCCTGGCGCCTGCGCCTGCGGTTGGCGCTGCGGCCTCAGCGTCGGGCTCAGGCTCAGGCTTCGGATCAAGTTCAGGTTCAGGTTCGGTTTCGGGTTCGGGTTCGGGCCGAGTCGTAGCCTCCGCCGCTACCGCTAGCGCCGCATCCGCGGGCTCGCCTGCCGGCATGGACGCGGACGCCTCCGGCGATGCCGCTGCCCAGGCCGCTCGCACTGCGCCATCCGCGGCGCCATCGGCTGGGCCCGCCATCGTCCTGGACGACGCCCAGCGCCAGCGCCTGCTCAAGGTGGTCTATGACAACAGCAAGCTGCCCAACAAACCACGCAACATCCTCGGTCTGGCCAGGGATCTGCCGCCCGCGGACATGCGCGAACTGCTGCTGGACAGCTATGTCGTCAGCGATGAGCAGATGCGCGAGCTGGCGCTGCAGCGATCGGTCGCGGTACGGGATGCGTTGATTAGCAAGGGTGTGCCGAATGCCCGCATGTTCCTCGCATCGCCCAAGCTGCATGACGGCAAGGACAACCAGGGCCAGGCCTGGTCGCCCAGGGTCGATCTGTCGCTGACAACCCAGTGAAGTGGCCCCAGCCTTGGCATTGGCGCCCGTGCCCCCATATGCGCAGAACACTGAAAGAAAGGACGATGCAATGAGCACCGCAATCCCTCCCGCTGGCGCCCAACCCGGCAGCCCGGCGGCAGACCTCCACGCCGCGCGCACCGAAGACATCCTCACCCTCGGCGGTGGCTGCTTCTGGTGCACAAAGACAGTATAACAAGTAAAATCAAGCACTTACACAGGTAGATGCTTGGTTCTTGGCGAATTTTTGGCAAATTGCCCTATGAGTCCGCTGTAGATCTGGTGTAACGGACGCAAGCGCCGAACGGGCTTTGCGTGGGTGGACAGGCAAGCAGCGCTGGAGAGGCGTGCTTGCGACGCGATCGCACCAGCGTAGAGTGCCCCGCTTGAATGGCGAAGGTCTGGGATCGCCCAATCCCTCTCGGGACGAGAAGGGGAGAGCACCATGCGTGGAATGAGGGTTCTCATTTATTATGGCAACCTAGCCTTTGAATCGGGAGCCGAAAGTTGATAACTTTCATCCCGGCAGTCTAAGTAATGCCATTTGAACCGGTGGCTTGCTTGAAATATAAATAAAGCAGATTTATGCCAACATTGCAATGGGTGGGGAAGAGCTCGGTGGTCAATCACCATCATGATGTGCCCTTCCGTCTGCTAAATAAAACGTATTCTTTCGCTGCGACTGCGAGCCTTCAACCGAATACGACTAGCAACCGCATCATCCACGGCGACAATCTTGAGGCACTTAAGAGCCTTCTGCCCGAGTTTGAAGGAAAGATCAATTGCATCTACATTGATCCACCCTACAACACGGGGAACGAAGGCTGGGTTTATAACGATGCCGTCAATGACCCAAGAATCAAGAAGTGGCTCGGCGATGTAGTTGGCAAAGAAGGTGAGGACTTAAGCCGCCACGACAAGTGGTTGTGCATGATGTATCCGCGCCTGAAGCTTCTGCACCGCTTGCTGGCCGACGACGGGGTGATCTTCATCTCCATTGACGACAATGAAGAGCAGTCACTGCGCCTGCTGATGAATGAGATCTTTGGTCAAAAAAATTTCTTGACCAACTTCATCTGGCGCAAAGTAGATAGCCCAAACGATAACAAGGTCGCGGTTACTCCCGACCATGAGTACATCGTCGGCTACGCAAAGAACATCAGCAAGGTCACCCTTCTCCAGATGTCAGCTCCAGACATCGTAAATGCCTATGGTAGTGTTGATGAGTCCGGTCAGCGCTATCGTGATCGGCTGTTGAAGAAGAACGGGAAGAACAGTCTGCGGCGTGACCGTCCGACTATGTATTTCGGTCTTGAAGCTCCGGATGGTTCAGAAGTCTTCCCGATTCATGAGAACGGCGAAGAGGCTTGCTGGGCTATGGGCAAAGATGGGATTGAACGGCACAAAGCAGCGAATACCTTGATTTGGAAACGGAGAGTTCGCAATTCCCAGGAAGTTTGGGAGCCGTATACGCGCGAGTTCGCCCCTGCTGTTCCAACGAGACCCTATCCGACCATCTGGGCTGATTTGCCAACCATGCGGCAGGCCAAGGCCTTCCTGCGCGAAGTTTTCAATACAGCAGATCTATTTGACACCCCGAAGCCAGTTGAGTTGTTAACAAGATTGCTGGAGATGGTAGGCAAGAGCGACGCTATCGTTCTTGATTCGTTTGCAGGCAGCGGTACCACGGGGCATGCGGTCTTGAAGCTCAATGCGCAGGACGGAGGTAGTCGGCGGTTCATCATGTGCGAAATGATGGACTACGCGGAGTCCATCACCGCTGAGCGCCTTCGCCGAGTCATGGACGGCTACGGTGAGGGGGAGAAGGCCGTTGATGGCACTGGCGGTTCTTTTGACTTCTACACGGTAGGGGTTCCGCTCTTCAAGGAAGACAAGAACCTCAATGAAGAAGTCGGTGTTGAAGCCATCCGAGGATATGTGGCCTACACCGAGAACATTCCAGCCGAGAAGCGGTTGAGTACGGAGAATCCTGTGAACCCCTATGCATTGGGTGCCACAGATACGGCTCTTTGTGTCTTCTACTACGAGCGTGAGCGTGTCACGACACTTGACATTGATTTTCTTGGCCAAATGAAAGTCAAGAATCTTCAAGCAAGGCCGGATCAGTTCGTGATATATGCGGACAAGTGTGCGCTTGATAGAGATTTTCTATACAAGCACGGAATCACCTTCAAACGTATTCCGCGCGATATCACCCGATTCTAAGAAGAACACATGGAACTCAAAGATTACCAAGCTGATGTCCTGACCGACCTCAGCAAATACCTTGAGACCCTGCTTGAATGCAAGGGCCATCTGCCGAACGCTTTCGCCAACTTCTGGAAAGAGCGCGGGGTTCTCAATCAGACATACAAGAACAACGTCAAGGAAGTGCCACACGTCTGTGTGAAGGTGCCGACCGCTGGCGGCAAGACCTTCATCGCGGTGAATGCCCTAGACCGCATCTTCTCTGCGTTTGCCGAATACAACCCGACTCGCGCCAAGTTCGTTGTTTGGCTGGTGCCCTCTCTGACCATCCTTGAGCAAACGGTCAGGAATCTGGCGAACATTGACCACCCGTATCGCCAGCGGCTGAATGATCTGTTCAACGGCAGGGTGCAGATCTACGAGAAGGCTGACGTGCTCCAAGGCGCGGGGTTCACTGCGGACACCGTGAAAGAGCAGCTTTCCGTTGTGGTGATGTCGTTTGACTCGCTCAAGGCCACCAACAAGGAGAACCGCAAGGCGTTCCAAGAGAACGGCTACCTTGCATCGTTCCTCAACGATGACTCTGAGGTTGTGGAGCCGCTGGAAGGGACCGATCCCTCCGCGCTCATCAACGTCATGCGCAGTCTCAAGCCAGTGGTGGTGGTTGACGAAAGCCACAATGCAGAGAGCACGCTGTCTGTTGACATGCTGCGCAACTTGAATCCGAGTTTCATCTTTGACCTGACCGCGACACCGCGCGACAACAGCAACATCATCAGCTACGTTGATGCGCTTCGCCTGAAGAAGCAAAACATGGTCAAGCTGCCCGTGATTGTTGCCAATCAGCGCAGTCAAGAAGAAGTGATCATGGCGGCGCTGAACATGCGGCGCCAACTGGAAGAGTTCGCCAAGAAGGCCGAGGCCAACGGCGGCGGCTACATCCGCCCCATCGTGCTCTTCCAGGCCGAGCCGAAGAACAAGGACGATACGACCACCTTTGAGAAGGTGCGTGAGATCCTCCTTGAGCTGAACATTCCGCCTGAGCACATTGCCATCAAGACCGCCAACATCAACGAACTGAAGAACGTTGATTTGATGGACCGTAGCTGCAAGGTCCGCTACATCATCACGGTCAACGCTTTGAAAGAGGGTTGGGACTGCCCGTTCGCCTATGTGCTTGCGACGCTGGCCAACAAGTCCTCCGTCGTTGATGTCACCCAGATCCTTGGCCGAGTGCTCCGCATGCCATACACGCGCAAGCACGGCACCGAGCTTCTGAACCTGAGCTACGTCTTCACCTCATCCAGCCACTTCCACAACACGTTGAACCAGGTGGTGGCTGGGCTGAACAAGGCCGGATTCTCCAAGCGTGACTACCGGGAAGTTGACCTGTCGGCTCTGACGGCGGAAGAGGAGGCTCCGGCATCTGGCACGCAGCAACAGCTTCCCCTCGCCGCGCAACCGACACCTGACCCTGTTGTGGCAGGTGCTGAGTCCTCGCTCCAAGTGGAGACGAGCAAGCTGAATCCGAATTGGGAAGAAGAGGCTCTCCAGCAAGTTGAGAGCTCTGCAAGTCCAGCAGCCACGGATGCCGTTTCTGTTGCCACGGTGGCGAGCGTGGAGGCCATCAAGGCTCAAGCTGTTGCCCAAGCTCAGCAGTTTGAGCAGCAAGCCAAGGACACCTCCGGTGATAGCGTTCCTGAAGAACTCAAGTCGCATATGAACGAGCACAAGATGAAGCCTGTCTTCGCCGAATCGGCTCAGGCGATTCAGCTTCCGCAGTTCTTCATCAAGCTCCCTTCGGACGGCGGCTTCTTTGACAGCGGAGACGAGTGGCACAAGCTGGCGAAGGAGAACCTCTTGTCCAACTTCCTGTTGGCGAACCGAGACTCCACCGTCAACTTCACCGCCATTGAGTCCGACGTTTATGCAGTGGACGCCGAAGAAATCGGCAAGGGCGAGAGTGCCCCTGCGTTCAAGGCCGTCAAGAAGCAAGAGAAGGAGCGGCTCAACAGCATCATCAAGAGCCAAGTGCCCTCTGGGCAGGTGACTTCCATCGTCGCAAGGCTCTTCAGCCTCATCGGGAAGAACGCGTTCTATCCCATTGAGGACAACGATGTGAAGCACTACCTCCGGCGAATCGTTGAGGGCATGAGCCCCGAGCAGCGGTCCGACTGTCTGGAGCGTGACTACGCCTATGTGAAGCTCATCAAGGAGAAGATCCAGAGCTTGGCAAATGAGTACGCAGCCACGGAGTTCGGTCACTGGCTGACCACCAGGAAGATCACCCTCCGCCCTGCCTTCACTCTCCCTGCCACCATCGCCCCGAGCGACAACGCGCCTGCTATCAGCAAGAGCCTGTACGTCACCGAAGCCAGCATCAACAGCTTGGAGGCGCGAGTCATCCGAGGTGTTGCTGAATTGGAGAACATCGTCTGGTGGCACCGGAACCTTGAACGCGGTAAAGGCTTCGTGATCAATGGCTTCCTGAACCACTACCCTGACTTCGTGGTCCTCACCAAGAACAAGAACATCATCGTGGTGGAAACGAAGGGGGATGACCGAGACAACTCCGATTCAAAGGAGAAGCTCAAGCTCGGGACGACATGGGAAGCACAGGCTAACCAGATCTCGCACGAGACAGGCTTCCACTATCACTACATGATGGTCTTTGACAGCAACCCGATTGATGGTGCCCACACTACCGGCAACGCTCTCAAGCTGATAGAAGATCTCTAAGCCGTTTGGTCTTGCATTGAGAGTTCCGGAAAGGGGAGGATATGGAACAAACAACACTGCTGTACGACGAGCGCTTTCTTGAAAGCTACGCTGGCGCCATCATCACGGACCCCTCCACTGCCATAGTGGAGCTGGTGGCGAATTGCTGGGACGCCTATGCAACCGATGTGGCTATCACTTGGCCCCATTCGGCCCAGCAGCGCCAGTTCAAGATCGTGGACAACGGGCATGGGATGACGCGCGAGGAGTTCCAGCACATCTGGCGCACCATTGCCTACAACCGGCTCTCGTCGGGGAGCAACCAGACCAAGCCACCGGCTGATGTTCAAGGTCTGCCGCGCACGGTGTTTGGCAAGAACGGCAAGGGACGATTTGCCAGCTTTTGCTTCGCCAGCGAGTACCTGATCACCTCGCGAAAGAACGGTCAGGAATTCACTTGCCGCGTCCATCGGACGAGCACTGACCCCCTCGTGTTGGAGGAACTCTCCTTCAAGGCCGAAGGCGTTGAGGGCCATGGCACTGAGATCGTGGGCAGCGGAGAGATCCCAAGGCTTGGGATGACCGAAGACAAAGCCAGAGAGCTCATCGGTAGCCGCTTCCTTGCCAACCCTGCCTTCAAGGTGAAGCTCAACGGCAGCGAGATTACCTTCAACGACATCCCCGATCTGCTGTCCCGTGTTGATGTGGAAGTGCCGGGGTATGGCACCGCCGCTATCCTGCACATTGACACCAAGAAGGCGGACAAGACCACGAAGCAACACGGCATCGCATGGTGGGTGCAGAACAGAGCGGTAGGCCAGTGCAAGTGGAGCCGGAGCGACTATGAGCGCATCCTTGACGGCCGGACTTCCGAGGCCAAGCGCTACACATTCATTGTCCAGGCCGACTACCTCAACGAGAACGATTCGGTGCTCGAGGACTGGAGCGGCTTCAAAGATGAAAGCCCCGCCTGGCGCAAGACGCGCGAGGCAGTGCAGGACCGTATCCGTCAGATCATTTTTGACGCGAGCAAGAGCGAGCGAGATTCCACCAAGAGCGCTGTTTTTGAGAAGGTCGGAACAGCGGTCAATGCACTTTCGCCGGTCAGCAAGGAGCGCGTCTCCTCGTTCGTTGAAGAGGTTGTGGACACGTGCCCCAACTTCGGCGAGAACGAGATCGTTCAACTGACCACCATCCTGACCAAGCTGGAGCAATCAAAGTCGCGGTACGGGTTGCTGGACGTGCTCCACAAGTGCGACCCGAACGACTACGACCGCCTGCACGAGATCCTGACCCAATGGACCATCGGCATGGCTAAGCTGGTCTTGGACGAGATTCAAAACCGCTTGAAGCTCATCGGTGAGCTGCGCACGAAGCTCAAGGAAGTCGGCGTGGACGAGGTTCACGAGCTCCAGCCTCTGTTTGAAAGAGGACTGTGGATGTTCGGTGCTCAGTTTGAGTCCATTGACTTCACGTCCAACGTCGGGATGACTCAGGTCATCAAGACTATCTTCAAGGATGCGACTGGCAAGGGGACGCGCAACCGCCCTGACTTCGTTGCACTGCCGGACTCCAGCGTGGGCTTCTATGCCCGCCCCTCCTACGACGAGAACCATGACGAGGACGGCATTGATCACCTGGTCATCATTGACCTGAAGACAACTGGCCTCTACCTCGGCGGCAAGGAGAAAGATCAGGTCTGGAAATACGTCAAGGAGCTGCGCGCGAAGGGCTACTTGCGCAAGCACACGAAGGTGGACGGCTTCATCCTCGGGGACAAGATTGAGCCCGGTGAGAACGAGCCACGGCGCGAAGGCGAAGAGGTCAAGATCTTCCCGATGCTCTACGACACCATCCTCGTGCGAGCGGAGAAGCGCCTCTTGAATCTGCACAGCAGGGTCAAGGACGCCCCCTTCCTGTTGGCTCAGCAAGAGGAGCTCAAGAAGTTCATGGAGCCCGTGCCCGTCCAGCAGATGGACATTGCCGAGGCTACCAACCCGTAGGTCCAAAAAAGAAGCCCACCGGCATGGGTGGGCTGAGGGCACCTGCGGTAGGGAGGGAGAAAGGTGCAGGTGCGCTGCCAGTGTAGCGCGTGCCTTGGAACCCAAACAGAACGAACGATGGAGCAAAAGGAGGGGACGATGAACGGCGGCTCAATCAACTGGATCTCAGCCTTCAACCGGCTGTTCTTGCTCATGGACAAGAACGGCGAGCCAACCTATTGCAGCGGCCCGACCTTCCTGCGCACGGCTCAGCAAGTTGACCTCGGGGTGCCAAGCTATGAGCAGCTCATCCAACTTCGCCAGCGACAAGGCAAGAGCACCTCTCGCAAGTCGTTCTACTGGGACACCATCCAGTCCCTGAACGAGCAGCAGCGGCTCCAGCTATTCCGCCTCTTCTTGGACGAGTACACCCCTCATGCGCCCAACGAGGTGGACGCCATCCGCGCCATCGTCTTTGGGGGAGGTCATGCCGTTCCAACCGTCATCGTTCCGCTGGACCTTTGGAACTCCGAAAAGCTGAACACCAGCCTCAAGGAGATTGACAACGCCATTGACGCGCGACAGTTCAACCGCGCCACCACCCTCTCCTACACGTGCCTTGAGGGGCTCTACAAGGCATACGTGCGCCGGCATGTCCCCGCCAGGTCGGATGTGTCGGACCTCATCCAGCTTTGCAAGCTGGTGAAGGACGATGTGGCGGAGAAGCTCAGGAGCCGCGGCCCCTTCCCCGAGCAAATCGTCAACGCCATCCCGACCTTGACCTACGCGGTTGCCAACTCGCGCAACGGCTTCAGCGAGTCTCACTTCGCTGACGACTCTCAGTTGTGGCTCGCGGTGTTTGCCCGAGACATGACCAACTCCATTGGGCGGCTTCTGCTGCACTTCATCTGAGGGAGCAGCAAGGCGATGGATGAAAAACGAGCCGTAGATCTGAAGAAGTTTTTGAGCACCGTGACCAATCCGGTGATTGCCAATCTGATCGACCTCAGGAAGCTCAGCAAATCTCCGGAGTTCAACCAAGCCATTGACATGGCGGCTCAGCATGCACAGCGGCACGGCGACTTCTGCCTTCTGAACAACATCATGGCCTTGCTTGACGGCTCTGCCTATGCCGTTGAGTTCTTGAACTTGCTTCGCCCCAAGCTCAACTTCGTCGTCACGGAAGCGAAGCCACTCAAGCTGATTAAGGCCAGTCCTGAAGATGCTGCTGAGCAAGCAGCCAAGCCAATTCCCGTCAAAGCGGCACCCGTCAAGAAGAGGCCAGCCAAGAAGAAGAGTCAGGATCTTCTTGACTCGCGACTGATGCTGTCCGGCAGCTATGGCAACGGCAAGAGGCGGTAGAACATGACCAAGAAGCTTCTTCTCGTGGACTACGAGAACGTCCACAAGGTAGACCTCTCAGGACTGGACGAGACCTACCGCGCCATCATCTTCGTCGGTGCTCAGCAGAACCCGCCCAAGGCCGCAAGCAAACCCTCCACTGCGCATCGCTTTCAGCGCGTGGACTTCCTGAAGGTGGAAGGGACGGGAAAGAACGCCTTGGACTTTCACATCGCCTTCCAGTTGGGTCGCACCATTGAGACCGCGCCGGAGACGGCGTGCTTCATCCTCTCGCGCGACAAAGGCTTTGACCCGCTCATCGCCCACCTCAACAAGCAAGGGCTGAAATGCTCGCGGCTGGAGAGTCTGGACAGCTTGGTGGTGACGCCTCAGCCAGCACCCGACGAACCCAGGTGCAGGTACTGCCACAAGGCCAGCACCATTGAGCACTACGGCGGTCTCTGGTGCAGCAACTGCGGACGCTTTGCAAGCCCGCCTGACCCCGCTCAGCTTCCATCCAATCAACCCGCTTTCGCTGCGAACCGTCACAACGCGCGGCAACGCGACAGAGAGGTGGACCGAGGCATCCAAGGCGAGTGTGGGTGGTGTCATCAACGCGGCGACATGACCGGTGGCATCTATGACGATGGCGAGTGGATGTGCGGCAACTGCATCGCACGGCATGCACGTTAGGAAGCGACATGCCGGTCAAACACACCATGCCCAGCTTCTTGCAAGGCGTCGTATCGGCTGAGGTCTACGAGCGATGGCTGAACAGAAAGGCGATGGCTCATGTGAAGCGTGACCGCGCGCGAGGCCACGACCCTACGAGTGCGACCCGCACCCTCTACAAAGAGGCTATACATGCGGCTGTCCTCGTGTCCGAAGGTCGCGATGCCTATACAGGTGAGGCGC
The DNA here is from genome assembly GCA_966211495.1 of uncultured Roseateles sp. Taxonomy (GTDB): domain Bacteria; phylum Pseudomonadota; class Gammaproteobacteria; order Burkholderiales; family Burkholderiaceae_C; genus Roseateles. The sequence continues at coordinate 28,699 of CBIHOT010000002.1, forward strand.
TGCACTGGCACCTCATCAGCACGTACGACAACGACGAATCAAAGCTGGGTCGGCACACCTACAAGGCACGTTTCGCGTTGCTGCCGTCTGTGGACCACATTGATGCAGGAAGCACCGAAGCCAGCTTTCGCATCTGCGCCTGGCGCACGAACGATGCCAAGAATGATTTGTCAGTGGCGGCCTTTCTGGACCTCTGCCGCCTCGTCGTTGCACACACTGGCGCAGCCTCCAACCAGGACCGATGAGCATGAGCGTTTTCAACAAGATCACATACGCAGAACTAAACTCGCGGCAGAAGGAGAACTACAACTTTCAGAAGGTTGCAGCTCACCTCGCAGACTACGGATTCAACTGCCTGCGCCTGAGTGACGATTGGCAGGGTGCCGACTTCATCGCCTGCCACATTGATGGGAACAGCTTCCTGAAGGTGCAACTCAAGGGCCGGCTCAACATTGACGAGAAGTACAGCGGCAAGGGCATCTACATCGCCTTCTGCTACGAGGGTGCGTGGTACCTCTACCCGCATGACGAAGTGCGTGACCTGCTCCTGTCCAACGGCCTGATGGCAGGGTCCAAGTCTTGGGACGAAGGCGGCGGCTATAGCTGGCCCACTTTGTCCCGCCAGATCACGGATCTGATGCAGCCCTACAGGGTCTGACACGCGGCTGAGGACCACCAAATGAACTACTTCCAGCCCCTGGCCCAAGCCTTCGGCGCCATCGCCCAGCATCAAGACTTTGAGGAGCTCACTGGAGGTCGTCCACCGGAGCGAGCCGCGCTCTTGCTGCTGGAGGATGACTTCCATGCCGAGCAGCTAACGGCAAGTTGGGCAGCAGCCTTTCACCTCGCCTACCTCACGGGGCAGCTTGAAGCCTTTGAGGCGAGCATGAAGGCCTGTGGCTACTTCTGCGCTTGGGCACCGAGTGCATTGCCCAACACGCAGTTCCTCCAGTTCCTGAAGTTCAATAGCCACGACTTCAGCGGGAGGGCCCGTGCCTTCTTCCGGCTTGCTCGCAGCTACTCAACGGCCACCAAGCTCCATGTTCCGAACGAGGACGACGCCGACAGCATCCTGTTCCTTGAGCAGCGTGAAAAGAACCTGTGTCAGGAACTCGCTCAGCGGATCATCGTGGATGTCGGCTTTGGACTAAAGCAAGTGCCCCACGAGCACGACGACCTGTACCGCATGTTCGTGGAGCTATTCATCGGTTCGTTTGAGTCCGAACATGTTGAATTTGCGTTGGCTTCAGCCATGCGCAGCCTGAAAAAACACAGAAGCGAAGATGACATCGCGGACAGCCTAGAGGCGATTGTTGACCTGCTGCCCAAGAGCACTCGCTGAGAGGTCTACACCAAAAAGCTCTAATTGAGCTGGCGCCTTGCTTCGTATCAAACCGTTGCGGCAGGCGAATCCCATGACGTTGGTCATGCAGGTGCCCACGCGACCTTCCCTATATTGGTGAGCGATTTGACCAACAAGGGGAGTTTTGATGATCGCACCAGAGGATCTGTACATTCTGGATGTCACTGAGTTCACAAAAGACTTGTACCGCATGGGCAATGCCCGTTGGCCCAACTTCAGCGAGGACCGCGCTCGTAGGGACGTATTTATTACAGTCCAAAACGGGATTGAGGTTGTGATCGCTAACGGGAACGGGTTCTCCGCATCGGATAACATCACCAAGGCAATGAGAAGGCCGGGTAACAAGGTCTGGAAAATCAAAAAGGGTGCCAGATTGCCTGATGAGCTAGTACTGGCGAAAGACATGCGCCCAGATTCCGAAGGACATTACCTCATTGCACCAGCCAAAACCATGCCTCTGAGAAAATACCTTGGCGCGCTTGAAGAACTCGGCTTAGATCCCGCACGAGTTCAATTGATTAATGTAGGAGTGCAATAATGGCCATCAAGCTAATCATCAGCGAATACAACATCCTTTGGTCGGCCCTAAAGCACTACGAAAAACATCTTGAGCAGGTCTCTGAAGAGACTACGGATGAAGACCAACGACTGTTGGTAGAGGAAGACTTGGAGAAGATGGAATACATCTTTAAGAATGTCCGTCGCTCCGGCAATGAGGACTGGGGACTGGATCTCAAGTGATGCCTGCCAAGCACTAATCTGTTCTAGGCAATAAGAGAGCCACCTCCGGGTGGCTTTTTTTCGTCTTGATGTTATGAACAGAAGGATGAGTTGCAGGAGCTCGGGGTTGAGGCTCTCGCCCCTTCTTTCTCACGGATCAATGCTTCGCAAAAGAAAAACCTCCAACGTTTGGAGGTTCTTCAGTTCTCAGGCGGCCGGCTAGCTTTCTGAGAATTTGGACTGGTTTTAAACCTTATTGCCGGTCGGTTTTTAACAGCGCTCATATGGACACATATTAAATATAGAGAAATTTCCACCTTTGTCAAATGCCACTCAATTCATCAACTCGCCGTTTATCTGAAAGATAGTACCACCCATTGACTTTGTCCTGAATTTTCGTATAACTATATTATAAATAATATGGAGACGATATGGACAAAACAAAAATTACTAGAGAAGAATACCTTCAATTACAGCAGGATGTGAGCTTGGAGCCAGGCGTAGACTATTGGTGCGCTCCCAGGAAGATAGGTCATGATTACGCTGGCTACAGCTACTACAAACTTGGTGACGAAGCGCGTAGCAAAAAGGCGAAGAACGCACAGGTTGAGCAATTGAGAACGTGCATTGACTTCATCAATATAACCTACCCCGAGCATCAATCTCTTAGATGGAAGAGGAACAGGGACTGCATCACTGCCAAATTCTCAAAACCTGTTGTTCGTTATCTCGCAGCCAACGCATTTGCGGTTCAGAAGATCTTCTATAACAGCAGTGCGAATTCCTACAAGTTCTATGCTCCTGTCGGGTTTGAGACCCTCATAAACAAAATTCTGAGTGGATATCAGGAGCTTGACCAAATGCTTCCCGAAAAGGCGACTGGCGGCAAAAGAAGAACTCACAAGATCTGATGTCTGGGCAGAGGAGTTATGAGCTACCAGCATACAAATCCAATGGAAATCCCAAAATGCAAACGAAGGGCCGAGCTGGCTCTCTATGCGGAGGATGAGGGCGCGGCTACCGAGGAGTTCTTGCTGTCTTCCAATCCAACTCCCCACCAAGTACAGACGGCACTCATGGTCTTTGCTTTAGGTGATGGCAAACCGTCAGCCAAGCTGGAAATACTTCAGCACCTAGCGTTGCTCGGCATTTTGAATCGTCTCTTTGATGATGCCGAGAGCTGGTTCACCTTCTCCCATATGCTCGCCATGATGGGGGATGGGGAGATTGATGAGATCACTTATGTGCTCATCGTCAGCACCGCCATGGCTCTGGGCATGAAGTCCCACCAGGTCAACAAACGCGGGCAATCCGCTCAGGATGTTGCACAGGAGCTGGGGAATGTGACCCTCTTGAGAGGTGCACAAGAGGGGTTCTTTCCCACAACGTCAAAGACACTTTGTCTTGACTGAAAGATTGATAGCTTGCGCTCTACTAATCAGAAGACGGCGTTGCGAATATGACGCACCATGTGTTTTGATAGAGCCGGAAGACATTCAGATCAATATTTTTTCTTTAGATGGTGATCTTGTTGTTGACGCTTCACTAAGCAGATCATAAGATCCCTGACATCAACAACGAACAACATCTAAGTTCTTGTTGAAGTCCACCACACGTCAACTACCGGGAACCAATGATGAGCACCAAGGCTAAGAGCGACAAGGAAGAGACCAAGACGCTGAGCGCGAGCGAGCGTAAGAGCCGCGTTGCTGAAATCGTGCGCCTGATGGGCGATGAGAACACCGCTCCGGAAGACATCGCCACCTTGGCCGCCGAGCTGGCTGGCCACCGCAGTGAAGCGAAGAAGGCAAAAGAAGCTCTGTCCGGCGAGGTTCACAACATCGTTCAACAGATCATTGCCTTGCGCCGCGACCACGAGATCTCTTTTGCTCAACTGCAAAATGAGATGGTGGACGGTGAGATCCCGTTCCCCAAGGCTGATGTGGTTGCCTACTGCCAAGCTCAAGGCTGGATGCCCAGCGCGGGTGTCCGCGCAACGAAGGCTCCCAGTGCGGAGAAGGAGCAGAAGGACGCTTTGGTGATCGGCAAGTTCAAGCTCGCCGACTACGGCTTCACCATGCCGAAGCTGAAGAGCGGCCAACCCGCCAGCAACGACACGGAGCTGGAATGGGACTTCAACAAGCGCTACGGTGGCAAGCACTGGGCAACTCCGTTCATCAATGCCATCAAGGCAGCGGGCATTGAAAAGGCGAGCCAGCACTTCAGCGAAGACTTCAAGAAGTGGCTCAACACCACGAAGACCGGAACCCATGGACGTTACGCAGGGAAGACCTTCTACGAGAACAAGAAGGACTTCTATGCAGAGTTCGGCATGGCGGTTGACCCGCTGACCGGTGAAGTGACCGGCAAGCTGGGTGGAAAGAAGGCCGTTTAGGCCTTGCTCAGACCAAGCCCCCGCATGGGGGCTTTTTTTCGCCTGCCCAGAACTGATGGCTTCCCGCTCAAGAGCAGGAGTAGTCAAGGTAGGTGTGCGGCACATTGCGACCGTTCACCACGACGTTTTTGATTGCCGGTGTGTAGAGGCAGGTCCACTTCAGCGCGGACCCTTTGTAAGCCCATACTCTCATCTGGTATGGACCATAGGTTGTATGGCAAGTCTTCCAGTTGGTGGCACCGTCCGAACCCAACTGACCATCAACGCAGTTCAGTTCGTTGTAGGGTGGTGGGAACTGCATCGCGGGGTCTGCTTGGGCACTCGCAGTTGATGCAGCCAAAGCAAAGAATATTGATATTATTGTTTTTGTCATTTTCACTCCTTTTATATATTACAATATATTAAGGAGAGAAAGTCAACGTCACCAATAAGAAATGCCTCCACATGGGAGGCATTTTCGTTTGTGCTCTTCGGACTCATTCAATACGCGACCTCGCTGAAGAACTCTCCGTTCTTTCCCTTGCGAAACACCATCTGGGCATTAGCTTGCTCATACCGACTGTTGAAGTAGCGGATGAGCAGGAAGACGATTCCAAGACCGCCAGTGAGAACCGTCTCGCCCACCAGCCCAATCATCCCCAAATGCTGCCCCTTGAGGGCAAACAAGACCTGCACCAGCGGCAGCATCAGCAAGACACCAGCCGTGCTAGCCAGCATTGCCTCTGTTCCGCTTTGCTTCATCCCCGCGAGGAGAGCCATCAAGCCAAAGCCCGCCAGGGCGATGCTGCCCACCAAGGTAACAGCCAACAGGCCATCCCTCGCGTTCTTCCAATTCGTTCCCTTTTCCATACCCTGTCCTTTCTCGGGGAGTGCACCCCTTCAACGATCCTTGCGCGCTTCCGGTTGGCCGTCAAGGCCGCAGCGCCTCAAAAATCTCATCATTTATATAGTATATCAATATTATTCATTAAAATCCAGTATTTCTATTGACTTATTATAATATATCATTACAATGTAGTCTATGTAAATAAAGGAGACTTCAATGAATAGACCACAAATAAATTACTGCATCACCTTCAGCACCGTCCGAGATGAGGAGTTTGCTCTTCACAAAGAAGTTGAGAAGCTTAGAGCGTCAAGAACACACTTCAACTTGAGCTCATGGTTGAAGGAAGCAATTGCCGAGAAACTGGCAAGGGAGAGTGCAGAGCAGAAATGAAAAAAGCCCCGCTTTGGAGAGCGAGGCTTTTAGATAGAGATAAAATAATAACTGGAGTAAAATTATGGTAATTAATATTAAGGAGAATGTCAAGAGCATTCAGAAAGTATTTGCGCCTTCAAATTATTTTGGCGATGAGTACCTTGAACCGCTATGGTTGCCAACTGACAGCGAAGAGGACATTGATGACGAGATATCGGTGGAGCTTCTCTATGCAAAAGAACTAGCTGCCGACCCCAATCTGGCAGTTCAGGTCCGATCAGAAAACGCAATGATGTACAAGTGGACCGGCAGCTACTGGAGCTCACTTAACAACTTTGAGGGAAAGCGCATGGCGCTCTCGTGGCTGGAGAAGAACTTCCCAGCCGAAGCCGACAAGCGCAAAGTCACTTCCGCATTTGAGATTGGTCTTTACAAGCTTCAGCAGCTTCCACCGAAGCCCAAAGAGAACATCGTTCCCTTCATGAATGAATGGCTCATGGTGAATGATGATGGAACTTTCACCGTGATGGAGCCCAAGTCAGCATGGGGCATCACTTACCGCATCAAGGCGCATCTCCAACACGAGGGCACCAACACGCTGTATGAACCTAGCCCGCTACCGGCAGACTCCTACTTCTCGCGCTTCATCCAGAGCAGCCTTCCGGACAAGCAGGAGCGTGACCTGGTGCAGGAGTACTGCGGCTACACACTGCTGAACGATGTTCGCCACCAGGTGGCGCAGGTGTGGGAAGGCAACGGGCAGAACGGCAAAAGCGTGCTGCTCAAGCTCATCTCATCCATCCACGAGAAGGCATCAGCCATTCGCTTGGACAACCTTGAGAAGCACGGGCTTACGCCGCTGGTGGATGCTTCTCTAATCGTGTCGTCCGAGACTCCGAAGCGCGGCATCAATGAGCAGGTTCTCAAGGGCTGCATCTCCGGTGACCCCGTGCAGGTAGAGCCCAAGCACAAGGACGAGTTCACCTACAGCCCCACGGCGAAGTGGATCATCGTGTGCAACCGGTTCCCTAAGATCAGCGATGAGTCGGACGGCGTTTGGAGGCGTCTCCAGTACATCCGCTGGTCAGAACAGATCGGCAACGACCAAGTTGTGCGGGATGTTGATCAGATCATCATTGAGAACGAACTCCACGTCTTCACGGACTGGTGCCTTGCCGGCCTCCAACGGCTTCTCAAGAATGGAAGGTTCAATCTACCCGAGTCTGTCGTGCAGCGCACCAACGAAGAAAAGTTGGTAAGCAACTCTGTACTTGCCTTCATCAAAGACCAGCACTTCGCTATAGACACAGACGGCCACTCAATGCAGAAGGCCGCCGTTTACAAGAGCTACAAGTCCTTCTGTGAAGAAGACGGGCTAATAGCTTACGGAGGAGTTGAATTCTGGAAACGCATCCGTCAAGTCTTCCCTAAGCTGACAGAGGTTCAAAAGCGCCTTGAAGGAGAGCGCGTGCGTTGCATCAATCTGACCTACGGCGACGTTGAGCAGGCAATACTTGAAAAATTCTCCGAGGTAACCCAGTGAATCGACGCGACGAATTAGTTGAGCAGCCTACGGGCTGCTTTTTTGTTTCCGACAATGGCACAGGTGAATCTCCACCACTTGTGACGCCACCTGTGACAGTCTAAATCATTGATTCTACTGACAAATTGTTGGCGTCACAGGTGGCACAAGTAAATTTTCAAATTCATTCTTATGCATGTGTCTCCAGCCATCTACCCGTCCTTCCGTCTGCCGCCTTTCTATAGCAACTAATTCTTAATTTCACTTGTGCCACTTGTGTCATCTCACAAAAATATATATAAATCAATATCTTAACTGTCACAAGTGACCACTTTTCACTTGTGACAGCACTTGTGCCACTTGTGACGCTTGCCCTTTTATCTCCAACAATGAACCGCATCGCGGTCAAGTCTTTCAGCATTGAAGCAAGATCATGAATTCACTTAAAACCTGACGATTGGCGGAGCCGGACAAATTCAGCTTTCATTCTTGGAGGGCTTTCGCCCCTCTGCCTGCGGAGCCGCGCTTCGCTTGAATTTTCCTCAGCTCTGTAGCAACCGCTCCATCAAGCCAGCCATCGCGCTGGCTTTTTTTCATCCCTGCATTTAACCGCTTATCTGAAACTTCTCCAACACTATTGCGTTTGTCCGCCAATTTCATATAACTATATTATCAAAATAACAAACGGAGAAGCTTATGAAAAGAGATGAAAAATCAAACGGGGCAGCAGCGGTGGAGACCATCAAAGAAGCGGCAATGAAAGAGGCAACCGCAAGGATGAAGAAGCATGCGGTCAAGCTTGCAAACAGCCGAATCAAAGAACAATCAACTTTTGGCGACAAGTTTTTTTCAGCCTACTGGGAGGCTCAGCATCTCATTCAGAAGGAACACAAGGACATTCTTTCCAGAGACTATGGATTGGAGTTGGAACTTTGGGAGTTCGTGACCGATGAAGAATTTGATGAGCTACTTGCTGTTGAGGCAGAGATTGCTCAGAAGCTCGCGCCTAGCTACGAGCAAAGAGCCAAGATTGAGGTGTACAGCGTTAGCCGCCGTTTCAATCAAGTCAAGTGGATCTCAGAAAAAGACTTCATATAAGGGAGGGATCGTCATGAAGAAGAATTATCAAAGACTAGACCCGACCATTATTGACTTGGCAGTGCAAGAGCTGAAGGAGCAAGGCAAGGTCATCACCATTGCCGCTATCTCCCAGGTGACGGGATATTCACTACCCGCCCTCTACAGCCACCCCAACTGCCAACCCTACCGAGTTCGCAAGGCACATCACGCCATGCCGGAGCCAAGGACCAGGAACAGCACCGGACCGACTGTTGAGCTAGAGAAGTCCGTTGACTCTTACGTGGGCTACATGAGAGAGAACCACTTCAGCCGTCCGGAGCAACCCTCCGACGTGCTCGCCTCAATGCAGCAGGACGTGAGGGACTTGGACGCGGCACTCTGGGGGCGAGCTCTGAACCTCTTGAAGGTCGGCGGAGTGATCAAGGAGAGCCTTCAGAAGGACCGCTGGGTCAGCCAGGTCAAGCAGGCAGCGAACACCGCTCCCGAGGCAATCAAACCTGCCCAGAGGACAGAGGTCTACTTCGTGATGCTCGGAAACGAGCTGCGCCAGGTCAGCACCCTTGAGGAAGCTGAGCAGACTGCCAAGGAGCTACTCATCAAAGCTGACTTCAGAGGCGAGGCGATCATATTGAAGCCAGTCAAACATCTACAGGCTCAGCTCCAGATTGTGGAGATATGAAAGATGCAGGACCAGACGAAGCCCCTACCGCAGGGGCTTTTCTTTTTGTTCTGACGGTTCATCCGCACCGCTTACCGCTCATCTGAAAAACACTAAATACCTATCAATACAACCGATTGCTATTGATTTTGTCCGGCAATTTGATATAACTATATTATAACAATAAGGAGAATGTCATGTTATTAGTCACTATCGCAGCAGCCGGAGTCTTGGGAGCGATCCTGTTCAACACAGATGCCTTGAGCAACGTCTTCTTTGACAGTTTGCAAGTCGTGTGGAATGCAATCAACCAGCTCAAAGAAAAATTCACAAGTTGATCGGGGGCAAAACATGTTGCTCAGACACGCACTCGCACAAGTGGAGCTTGCCAAGAAAGCCAGACAGCTTCACATCAAGATAGATCAGCCCATCAGCTTGGTGGCATCAGACGACTCAATGGAAGTCTTGGCGAACTGTCAAAGACTGGTTGAGCAGGTATTGGCAGACCCAAAAGAGAGAGATTTGCTAGAAGAAGCAGCTCAATACTTCTTGAGCGAAAAACAAAAAATGGAGGAGAACAAATGAAGAAGATTGCTACCAGGATATTCCAATGGCTATCCCTACCCAGAATTGGAAGGCTTACTGAGCGCCAAGTGGAAAGCATTGAGTCCCACATGGGGGAAAAATTTCCCAAGGTCATGAGGAAGGCTCTGCTCAAGCCGACTCACCATGACAGCTACAGAATGCAGCGAAAGGCTCTTGCCGAGGCTAACCAAGGAATTAGACCGCTGGAGCTTGGAATGCTTACCCAAGATGGAATCTTGGATAAAGACTATCCAGTTCCTTCAGAGACTCGCATCAAGGAACTTAAGAACAACGAGCTTGAAATGCAGAAAGACAGCATCGGCTTCTACGGAAGAATCAAGAACAACAGGACTTGAGACATTGCCTTTTTCGCATATTGCAATATATTAAATTAACAACAAGGAGACATTAAATGAAAAAGAAAACAATAATCGTAATTTCAGATAGCGGCAACATTGGCAAGACCTTCGTTTCCTCACTCATCTTGGAAGCACTGCGCCTCACCACAAAAGTGGATGGCTACACTGGAGACAGCAAGCATCAAGCCTTCTATGACCGTTACGGTCAGCGCGCAAAGAACGGCATCCTCATTCCGTTTGAGCAGCAGAATCCGCAGCAGGGCATAGGTTTCTGGGACATCCGAGACCCGTCCAAGAAGGACAGCATCGGGGCGTACCTCAACACCACGTCTTCCCACATCGTTCTAGACATGCCTGCGGACTCAACAACCGCCGTGGCTACTTGTATGGGGAGTCCAGAAGAACTCGTGGCACTGTTTGAGTTTGACGACTCTGAGCTCTACTTCGTACTGGTAATCGGCGACGAAAAATCGCTCCGCTCCGCCCACACCCTTCAGGCGAACTTTGGGGGGAGTGCCAAGTATGTGTTCGCAATCAATGAAGGACTGATGGAGTCCCGAGCGGACAAGGAGACTCTGGGCAAGGCATTGAGTGACTTCGGACAGTTCCCAACCATCCTCTTGAAGCAATCCTTGCCTCAGCGAGTCTTTGACGAGTTCCGCCAAAACTCAATACGTGAGGCTTACACCCCCCGTTCAGAAAGAACACATGTTGATGAGGACGGCAACATCACCATCAGCCCAGGAGACGATGCCTACAAGATTCAGAACCGCGCAGACCAGTTCAAGATGAACAGACTGCTCACAGATACCACTGAGGCAATCCTGAAGCATCTCGCATGAAGAACTCCAAATAACGAAGCCAGCAATTACGCTGGCTTTTTTGTTGCTCCATCACACACCCTTCGGATTCATTCCAAGCCTTCTACGCAGATTAGACAAGTTGACCCAGAGGTTGCCGAAGTCCGCTCCTATGGTCTGAAAGCCAACCGAAGTGGTTCTCTGAAGACTGTTGAACTTGCGCTCATCGGCAAGACGGTAGAGATGGCGCCAGACGTTCTCCAGTTCGTCTGACCACTCAGACAAGCCCTTCTCCAAGTCCTTCAGAAGGAGCGGCGTCCTCTCCCGCCAGTTCGGCTCCTCCCCAATCCAAGACGGGTCCGCCCACCCACCGTGCTTCGCCTCCGGCGGCGCCGCAGCTTGGACAGGCACCTCCACCATCCCACTCGGCACAGGCTCAACAGGAATCGCGACAGGTGTAGGAGTAACACCAAGAATGGCTCTGCGAGCCTTGGTCTTGCTAAGCCCCTTTTCTTTGTGAAGGCGCGTCATGCAGGTGCTGACAGTTGCTGCCTTGGCATCCGGATAGCCGTTCTCACGAAGGATGCGAGCTACTTCCTCATGGCAGTTGATGCCTCGCCTTGACCACATCGGAAAGAGCGTGGACAGCCAACTTTGATAGTTGTCGCGACAGACAGCCATGATGGTTCGTCCATCACTTGGACCGACCATGCGCGCCTCTTCTTTTTGCAATTCTTCTGCGAATACCTTATCAAGCAAATACATACATGCCCCCTTTCTATAAATCTAACGAAAGGACTGCAAATGTCAAGTTGATGTAGTGTTACGCCGCAAGAATGAGCGCTTGATGTCGTTATAGCGTCATGTGATTGAACGGTTCTTGTACAGACGTTGTAGTGTCGCGTCCAGTGCTGCGCAGTTCATGTATTCACCATGTTCTCTTTTTGTAGTGTTCTCTTCCTTTGCTACGGCGTAGGAATTTCTAAGCACCTATCACATTAAAATGTGTTTATGGATAGCTGCGCACTCAATCCCCCAATGAAAACCGCCTCGCTTTAGGACAAATTCTTTATTTGTCGGGTATTACCCTTGCTTTTTGACGTAATTTCAATATATTAAATTACAACAACAAGAAAAGGTGACTTATGGATCAGATAAGAACAGTGCAAAGCGGCAGGCAGCAGGAAACGATGAACCGTTTCTATTCAGTGATGGAGAAAGCCGCCGAGCTCGCAGCATCGGTTGAGCAGAAGGATGAAAAGATTAGGCGTCAGCGTACTGCCATCTACGCGCTCACCGTGATCCTGTTCGGGTTCGGTGCCTTGCTAATTTCAGTTCTCACACGTTAAGGAGCTGCCATGGCACAAAGACAGCACCTAAGACTTGACACCATAAAGATGTTTGAGCCCGACGAGGCCAACATGAAGCTCGCAATGGAGCTTTTGAAAACGAAGAATCGCAGTGAAGCTCATCGCTACGTTTTGCAATTCTTCTGTTTGGCATCCGACCTGAAGCCATTTATTGAAGCGATGCAGCATTCCAAGTCTGAAAGCCAAACACGACATGAGGAGTTGTACTTCATCGTCCAAGGCCTTGTGAATTCGGTCACTCGCCTGAGTAAGCAGATTGAAGCATTGGATGGGGGCCGTCTATGAACTACGACGAACTCACTCTGAAGATTGAGGAGCAAGAGACCCAGTTGGCTCTTCTGCATGCCCGCCATGTCGCCCATGTCGCTGCTCACCTCCAAGAGATTCGCGACCAATTTAATGAAGTTGGTCTCGTGATGGCATGGAACGACATAGAGCCCTGGAACCTGACCAGCAGCACGTACGTGGTTCGCGTCTATGAAAGTCAACTGATTTTTGAGCACAAAGCTGACTTCCACAGCCCTGATGACTTCAGGAGGCTTCAGGAAGCTATTGCTCTACGGGTGATGCCGTACTACGAGAAGAAGAAGGCTTGCGTTGATCTACAGAGAGCGCTTCCCACTAGGCAATCAAAAACAAAAATGAAGGTTTGACATGCAGATAAGAAAATACAAAACCATGAAGAGTCTGGATTACCACAAGGGCCAGCTTGAATACAACATCGCTTCACTCATGGCTCAGGTGAAAGAGTTTGACCCGAGCGCCATAGAACCCGACCTCAACGACCCTAAGTACCGACACATCATTGAAGCCAGTCCTTTCAATCCCAAGGCCCTTGGCGGACTTGCCGAGAGTCTTGGAATTGACAAGAAGGTGATCAGCGTAGAGCTCTGGGAAGACCTTCAGAACGGTTGGTGCCCAGTGGACGAGAGGTCACCGCTGTGGGCCCTGGCCGAAGACACGCCGCGCGGAAAGATGGCGAGGCTCAACAAGTCGGCCGTGCCGATCAATGAGGCCGGCCAATACGATTACGAGGGGACGTCCAAGGACCGCCGACCAGGCATGGAGTTCCTGCCCACCTTTGGGGAGCGTTTCAGCGTTGCGCTTGGGCTGATGTCTACCCAAGACCCAACCGTCCTGCCGCGCTTTCAAAAGCTCTGCATGCAGGTGCTGGACCAGCACATCGTTCCCGAGATCACCAAGCTCACACGCATCCGCAAGGGCACGGATGGCGTTGACCTGGAATGTGCGGCCGAGGTGCTGTGCGTGCCGTTCATGCACATAGAGAACAGAGGCGCGGAAGGGGGGATTCCTGCACCACATCTTCATTTCCACGTGGACTTCATGAATACCGCTCTCGGCTATGACGGCAAGCTCTACGCAGCCTGCACCGATGAGGTTGGAGCCAACTGGGCGGCCATTGATGCCCTCTGGACCATGCAGATGAAGCCGCTGCTGGAGAAGGAATTCGGCTTTTCTTTCGTTGAGGTCAAGCACGAAGACGACGTAGACAACGAATACTTGCAGGAGCACGAACGCAAGACAGTGACCTTTGATCTTCCCGAGTCAGTGATCCCTGCTGGTATCTTGGAATGGAGACGCGAGCGCGAGCGCGCCATGCAAGCCGAGTTGGACAAGCTCCGCAAAGAGGGCATAGCGGCCGGTTATACCGCTGAAGAGATTGCCCGCGTGGAGTCTCGCCAAGAGAAGAGCGAACTGTCCCCAGCAGAGCTCCACACGAAATGGGATCAGGTCTTCAAGTCTCACGGCTGGACCGTGGACCAGCTCAAGGACGAGATGGAGGCCTACAAGCTGCGCGAGGCCGATGAGCGTGAGCAAGTGAAGCGCCCCAGCCTAGAAGACATGCAGACGGCATTCCTTCGCCATGCCAAGACGATTGAGGCAACTGAGTACCAGCTCAAGGCGCACTTCATCAAGGAGCTGCTGCCGTTCATGACCAGTGACGAGGCCGAGCGCGAATCCACCCGCCTCTTTGAGGAGCTCTGCGACTTCCGCATGGAGAAGGACAAGAAGAACTACTTCCAGGACTTTCTTGACGGCAAGGTGGCCGACCCGACCGAGCACCAAAGCAAGCAACTGCGATTCCACAGGGATGCCCGCTTCATCTTCAAGGACGTGATTGCGAAGGAGCAGGAGTGCTGTGACATCGCCACCGCTCGCCAGCAGGAGATGCAGTTCAGACTTGACCCTCAGCTTGTCGCCCAGTACGTCATCCAGTACGAAGCTCAGAAGTCGGAAGAACTGGGTAAGCAGTTCAAGCTCTCCCCGGACCAACGCAGCGCCGTCTTCGCCTGTGCGACTGAGCCCGGAGCATTGGCAACCATGCGAGGAAGAGCGGGCAGCGGCAAGAGCACTGCGATGGAGATGATGGTTCAGATGTACGAGGCCGAGGGGTTCAACATGTGGGGCACGTCCATCTCCAGCGCCGCCACTCAAAACTTGGCGAAGTCAGCCAAGCTGGACGAGAAGCAGTGCATGAACGCGACCCTGTTGCTGAAGCTCATTGAGGCCGAGAAGGTCAGCCTCAACAGCAAGAGCCTCCTCATCTTTGACGAGGCTGGCATGGCTGACAGCTTCACGTATCACAAGCTCATGAAGCACTGCGAGCAGACTGGAGCTAAGCTAATCTTGGCGGGCGAAGCCTGTCAAATCCAACCTGTGGGGGCGGGTGGCCTCTTTAATCGACTGAGCCAAGACTTTGTGAACGTACCGCTCACGCAGATCAACCGCCAGCGCGATTCATGGCAGCGTGAGATGGTGGAGGACTTCGCCTCAGGACGCTCCGCCAAGGCAGCGAAGAGCCTCTACGAGAACGGCAAGGTCATCATCACGAAGACCGAGAAAGAGAGGCTGGACCGCATCGTTGAGGACTACATCCAGGCCGCAGATCAAGCCAAGCTTGAAGCCACCCCAACCGGCAAGCAGACAGTCACCTTCGTGGACCAGGCGGGACACCAACACACCGCTTCCGTGGGCGCGCTCGAGCTCGCAGGCAAGACCTATGAAGGGTCAGAACTTCTCAGCCTCCTGGCCGGAGATCCCGGCAAGCAAGCACTGGGCAAATCACTGGGTGTAGTGGTGGCCGCAGTTCAGAAGGTGGAGCCCGAAATTGCGATGCAGGCCAAGCCGATTGACCCGAAGGAAAAGGTCATCATCGCCTCCACCAACGCCGACATAGACAGGCTCAACGATGCAGTTAGGCAAAAGCTCAAAGAGCGCGGCGAGCTTCCTGCGCAAGAGGTCACGGTCAAGTGCAAGGACAAGCAAGAGCGCGCCTTTGCTGTAGGTGACCGCATCGTCATCACGAAGAACCAGAAGACCGACGACGCCATCACCAAGAAGCTCAACAACGCCGACACCGGTCAGGTTGTGGCAATCATGACGAGCAGGCTCACCGGCAAGCCCAAGACGATGAAACTCAGGATGGACGACGGCAGGGAAGCGTTTCTTGAGCTTTCAAAGGACCATGCCATCAAGCATGCGTACGCGCTCACAACGCACAAGGCCCAAGGCCAGACCAAGGACTCCGCGTTCTACTGGGTCAGTGCCAACGGCAACTCACTTCATCAGGCTTACGTGGCTTGCTCGCGCCATCGCAAGGACTTGAGGATGTACCTCTCTGAGGACATGGTTCAGTCCATGGAGGACAAGATGAAGGGCAAGCCAGCAACAGCCAGCATGAAGAAAGTGGCCGCATGGGTGGCGAACGAGAAGGGGCTTGATCTGCCTCCAGAGACCCTCAAGAGCTTCACGGACACCAGAGCGTTTTTGGACAAGCACTACGCCAAGGTGACTGGCGAGGCGCCCCATCCGCTTGACCGGTTCACCAACATCGTTGAAGCGATGTCTAAGGAGAACCTCAAGAAGACGAGCTTTGATTTTGATGTGTTGGACGGCGAGGCCCGCAACACCTACGAGTCCATCAAGGCCGCCATCTTCACTCGCACTCGCAAAGCTGTCGCACTGCCAAGGCCAGCCCCTGAGGCCATCAAGGCTCAACTGGCGGCGGTCAACCAGGTCGCGCATGCTCAACAGGTGGCTGCAACTCTGCCGAGACTTCCTCGAGTGGCGCCACCGAGCATCCAGCCCAGTACAAGCCTCAGGGTTTGATTGCTCAAACTTCAAAGCCACCTTTAAGGTGGCTTTTTTATTCTCCCCGTCTATTGCCAACGCAAATTAAGTCTATATATTATATAAATAACAAGGAGCGCGCATGATTACAAGCAGAACAATAATTTGGATTAAGAACGAAAAGAAGGAGCTAGCCCCACCGGACAACGTGGCTTGCACAACATGTACCAATGCCGTCTGGTCCTACGACGAAAACGTAACGGACGCCTCAATGCAAAAGCACAAGGCCGTGGTTGAGTCCTACTGCAAGGCCATGTTCAAGATCAGCTACAGCAATCTTCTCCCCTTGCGCCGACTTCACTGCGATAGTCATGAAGTGGCCCAAGCGCATGCCGCCGAGGACATTTGACATATATTAAATATGCGTTAATTTAAAACAACAACAAGGGAGACAGTATGGATAGTCAAACACAGAGATTTGTTGAGGACTACAAAAAGACAGTTGACACGGAGTTCAAGCTCTTCAACGCTGAATTCCAGCAGTTCGCGGCGGAGGGGGAAAAGCTGGAGCCCAAAGCGTCAGCACGACTCAGCGATGACATCAAAGAGCTGCAAGGCATCTTCAAAGCGCAGAAGTCCAATCTACTGAGCCATGAGCTGACACCTGAGCAGGCGAAAGAAGTGTTAAGGCAAAAGCCTCAGGAAGGGCAGGTCCACGATGTCAATGCCATTGATGGAACAGACTGCTTTCGCTTCTTCAGTCGCGGACTGCGCAACAACCCTGAGGTGGCTCTTGAAGCAGTGAAGCAAAACCCTGATGCTGCAAAGCACCTACCCGAGGGCCTCAAGGAAAGGATGCACGGTCCAAATCCGGAAGCTTCACTCCAGGCACTCTGCTATGCAAACAAGCTTTATGGCCAGCTCGGGGCCAAGACTCAATCGCAAAGTCTTTCAATGTCTAGATAAACTCACTCCACAGTGACGAAGCCACCAAACGGTGGCTTTTTATTTGTCCGCCAATTGTTGCTTTCTTTATTTATATTGCTATATTTAATATATAACAATAACAAGGGGACGGAATGGATAACAACAATAGGGAGGGATTTTGGGACGAGTTTGACCGCATAGCTCAGGCAAGTGTGACTTGGCTATGGAAGCACGTGATGCTTCCGGTCATTGAAGTGATGGCCATCGCTACCGTCGTCGGGACAGTAGCTCTTGTGGTGATGTTCGCGCTGAGCCTCTACGGCTTCGTGCGTGTTGATGCGGCGGCCCAGACAATCAGTTGGGTGGGAGGTGCAAGATGATGTACCTCTTCATCCTCCTCCTCTTGCTGGCCCCCGGCATCGCGTCTGCGCAGGGCAACCTTTTTGAACCCGTCGCAGGGGACAAAGCCCTCCAGATTCTGGGAGCCATGTTCGGCAAGCTTGGAGTCTTTGGTGCCTCCTCCGGCGATGCGTTCGCCACAGTCATCAGCGTGCTCAACGGCGCCGCTCTCTCAGTTGGCGGGCTCTTGGTCGCCTACACCATCTTCTCTGGAACCCTTGGCACCGCGCACGACGGCGAGATGCTGGGCAAGAAGTTCTCAAGCATCTGGGTGCCCATCCGTACAGCTTTAGGCACGGCCCTGGTCCTCCCGGTCCTGAATGGCGGCTACTGCGTGATGCAGCTCCTAGTGGGCTGGCTCATCGTCCAAGGGGTTGGCCTTGCCGACCTCTCATGGAGCGCCTACACAGCCTCTGTGAGCAGCGGAGCCGCCTCCACTGGCATCCAGCGCCCCGAGGCGAAGAACTTTGCCTATACGGCCTTTGAGAGCTTCGTCTGTGTGGAGGCGATGAAGAAGGCTGTCGCGGATCCAAACGTGGCGCTGCTCAATGCAGGCTCCAACTTCGGTGTCAGCACTGAGAGTGGCGCCACAGCCACCTACTACTACCTCGGTGACCACGCTGAACGCAACGGCTTCGCCAAAGACTCCTGCGGAAAGATTGAAGTCGCCAAGTGGCAGTTGCCAACGATGGCAGCGGGAGGGACCGGCGCGATCGCGGGAGTGCTCAATGCTGCCGAGTCCTTGAGTCGTGCTCAGGCCGTCACTCAAGAGCATCAAGCGCAAGTAGGGAGCCTTTTGTCCACGCTGCAGGCCCAGGCCGCTCAACTCGTGGCCACCCGCGCCCCGGTCAACACAGCAGCAATTGATGCCGCCATCGCTCAGTACGAGGAAGCCGTGAAGGCCAAGGCCGCTGCCGTCATCAACGGCATGGATGCCTTCAAAGAGATCAAGGAGAACGCGAGCCGCGACGGATTTGTCATGGCCGGGAGCTGGTACATGAAGCTCTCCGCAAATAGTGATCTCATCAACCGGAGCCTTGCCAACGTGCCCTCAGCAACTGGACCAAAGGGCAACGTCAACGCAACATTCGCCGATGCGTATGCGCTGTACCTGCGCCCCCTCTACGAGACTTTGGAGAAGGCGAAAGCGACTGGAACCTTTGGCATCGGCAATGAACCCGGTGGCACCAACACCACCTGGTTCCAGACCTTCACAGACAGCATCAAGGGCGGCTTTGACATCCAGATCCTCTTGAAGAAGGCTTTTACCAGCGGGACCAACTTCGTCATCAACGATGGAGAGAATCCCGTCCTTGCGATGAAGCGCCTTGGGAACTGGCTCTTGGGCATTGCAGGAGCAGCAACCGGCGCAGCGTTCCTAGCCATGGCCACCTTGGGCAACGCGCCAGGTGTAGGGTTGGCCCTCGCAAGCGCAACACTCATCATCGCGCCACCGCTTCTCATCGCGGGCTTCATCCTGTCCTATGTCCTGCCGATGATGCCCTTCTTCATCTGGCTTGGCGTCATCCTGGGTTGGCTCAGCGCATGCGTTCAAGCATTGATTGCAGCGCCGCTGTGGGCCGTCATGCACCTGCATCCTCACGGAGATGACGTGACCGGTAGGGGAGGCAACGGTTATAGCCTTGTGCTCACCCTGTTGCTGAGACCCATGCTGATGGTCTTCGGTCTGATTGCCGCGCTGGTTGTGTTGGACGTGTTCGGGAACTTCTACAACCGCATCTTTGCCGACGTGTTCTTGACCTCGCAGCAGGACAGCAGTTTCCTCATCATGATCTTCGGCATGCTCTTCTCTGCGCTCATCTACGCCGGGGGCCTCTGGGTCATCATGAAGAAGACTTTTAGCTTCATGCATGAGGTGCCAGACGAGATGCTCAACTGGTTCGGAGGTGGTGGGCCTCAGCTCGGATCATCAGCCAAGGAAGTGGGCGGCACCGAGGCTTATGCAGCAGCTCACACAGCAGCGGGCACCGCTCAACAGGTTGGCAACATCGGCAGCTCCATCCGTGGCAATGCCTTGTCCCGCCAGGGCAATGCCTTGACCGAAGCTCAGAAGACACAGGACCGTCAGATGAGCAACGAGCGCCAGATGTATGAGATTGACAAGGAGTTCGGCGCTGGCACATCCGACATGTTTGAGACCATGGCCAACGATGAAGGCGCAGGCTTCTCATTGCAGAAGGATGTTGCCAAGCTCCGCGATGCGCTGGGACAGGTCGGAGGCGCTGGCTCCATCGGTGGAGACACCTTCACGTCCCGCCTCAAGGAGCACATGAGGCAGTACCCTGACCAGCCGTTTGAGTCCCATGTCAACTCAGCACTCAACAAGGGCTTGAAGGAGCTCTACGGCACAGGTGCAGGCCAAACCGCTGCAATCATCGGCCAAGACGAGAACGGGAAGCCTTCCTACTTCACCACTGAGTTCAAGCGCGCCGTCAGTACATACAAAGCCGCAGCGCAGTCCCTGTCTGAGCAAGGCATGGCGCCGGAGCAGATCGCCGACACCCTTGGAGCCGCCACACGCGAAGCTCGCAAGAACTATCAGGAGGATAAGTCTTCAGTTGCCAACAACGGCAAGAAGCCACTCAAGGAATTCTTGAGCGACAGGCTGAACAGCGCAGTAGGCAGACCACCTTCCAATGACTGAGAAAAGCTCAATCACTTAAGCCACCCACGCGGTGGCTTTTTATTTGTCCGCTATTGCAATTGATTTATATGTTGATATATTGAATATATAACAACAGTAAAAGAGGCAATCATGAAGTATAGAGTAGAGCAATATGAGGAGTGGGCCAATAGCGTAACAAAAGAAGGCGGCATTCCACCCGCCTTGATGGAAGGCTACGAATATCAAGAGATAAAAGCACAACGTGTCAAGGCGAATGCCGCAGCTCTTAAGGCGTTCGGCTTCATCGCTGCTCTGTGTGCCGCGTCTTTCCTCATGGCCAAGTACTTCTGAGGAGCGCCATGATCAAGAAGACTCCTCCAGTCAAATATTTGTGGCCCGGCGAGAAGACGCCTACAAGGGCCGACCAGCCCTATGTCGCCACAGGTGGACCGATCTTCCTTGGTCTGCTTGCCTTTGTAGTCAGTGCATCGCTGATTTACCTCGCCTTGGGCTTTCTCTGGCCCGGAGCCAAGCTCCCTGGAAGCGGCTTTCCCCTCATCTACCACCTCAAGCACTTTTGGCTTGTCTGGCTTGGAAAGCTGCTCTTCCTCTTCCCCGGCGCAGCGGACAAAACCTACTTGTCTTACATGGGGTCGCTGTCTGACTTCCACTTCTTCTTCGTCTTCAATCAGCAGCTCTTCAGTCTGCTCGGAGGAGCATTTGCCGCCTACTGGGTGGCGAAGAAAACGATGCATGTCGTCATCGGCATTCGCCATGAAAGAGGCCCTCAGCTTCTGACAGGTGAAGAGGCCTTCAACGAGCTGGACCGAATCCTCTCAGCCGATGCACGCCAGCCCAACAACGATTCAGGACTGGTCCTCTACGCCAATGAGCGATTCAGGCCGCTCGGGAACAAGCCCGACAGGCAGCTCACCACCGATCTGTATGACCCGCGCCGCCCCATCCAGCAGCCCAGCGAGCTTCTTCCTGATTGCCCGCTCATCAAGTTCCCAGAAGACAAGCGACGCACTCACACCATCATCACGGCGGGCACGGGGCGAGCCAAAACACAGTTGACCAACTACCTCTTCGTGGCCCCCATCTACAGCCTCATCAGGACTGGCGAGCCGTGGAAGATGCTCATCGTTGACACGAAGAAGGGCGACTACGCGAAGCAGCTCTACCGCAAGCACCAATACGTCCTTGGCCCCACCCTGGACGGCGGCGAGGTTTGGGACATCTCCAACGATATTCAAACCATGTCGCATATCGCTTCATGGTGGTTCGGTCTCATCCCACAGTCCGACGCCAAAGAGAAGATTTGGGACGACTCAGCACGCATGGTGGGTGTGGCCTGCACGACGTTCCTGCAAGCCGAGGCGAAGGACTTCAACTTCGGCATGCATGCCTACTTGATGACCCGCAACATCAAGCTGTTGCAAGACCTGGTGCAGCCCTATTACGAGGTTGCAGCGAAGGTCTTTGGTGCCGCCAATGAGACGCTGGTCAGCGTTGAATTCAACCTCGCCGCCAGAGTCGTGAACCTCATGAGGCTCGCCGAAATTTACGACGGCTACTCCATCAAGAAGGAGGTCTGTCAGGCGACAGCGAAGTCTCTGCGCAACCCGAAGTTTTTGGACGCCATCTACCTGTGCATGCTGAGCGAGCAAGCCATGAAGCAGGAACCGACCCCAACTGGAGATGCGGAGGCCGCTTGCCGCGCCATTGCGTTCAAAGCCGTTGCAGCCCATCTCAACAAGAGCAAGCCCGCGTGGCAGTGGGTGGACTTCGCCAAGATCTGCCGCCTCACCCCGAAGGAGCAAGCCCAACTTCTCAAGCCCCTTCTGACTGCCGAAGAGCACACCTTGGTGAGTGGAGGATTTGAAGCGCTTTGGGAGAAGACATGCTCAGCCATCGTCCACTACGCCGACGAATGGGACCGCCTGGAAGCACAGCCGAAAGTCTCCATCAGGGATTGGCTCAAAAACGAGAAGCCGGAGCGAAGCGTCCTGGTGCTACGTCCTTCGGAAGGCGAGTCAGAGCTCACACGCGACTACATCGCAGGCCTTCTGAACTATGCCAACCAGGTCATTCTGGATGAGTTGCCGGACAGCGCGACCCGCAGGCTTCAAATCATCATTGATGAGCTCGCGAGCCTTGGAAATCTCCAGCGCTTCTTGGCACCGGCCCAGGAGATGTTTCGCTCAAAGGGAACTGGGCTCTCGCTGATTTTTCAGGACTATTCCCAGGCCAAAAAAATTTACGGACCTGAGTTCCTCAGCTTCATGCAGTCCAACACCGCGAACTGCTTTTTCCTGGGAGCTCAGCCTGGTGAGACCACGGACACCATCAGCAAGCTCATCGGGGACAGGACGATCACCAAGACCCACATCACGGTGGACAAGGATGGCAACCGCAGCACCAACGAGCAGTCTCACCCTGAGCGCGTCGTCACACCCGACGAGCTGAACCTCCTCGGTGCCCGTCCCAGCGAGGGCAAGGCTTACTACGTCTACTGGGGCAACCAGTTGCCCAACGTCTATGAGCTTGAGCTTCCCCTGTTGCCCTACAAGGAGCGAAGCACCTTCAAGCCCAACCCTGCGCTCTCGCGTCCACCTGTTCCGCTTGACCCACCGTCAATCGGCAAGCAGTGGCGCCAAGCATCCCTGTCGGCGCCGGCCGCGGCCAGCATGAGCGAGGACCAGTTCTTGGCTTCCCTTGAGGCGGAGGCGCGTCTCCCCGAAGGGCCTCAAGACGACGATTCTCTTCCACCGGAACAAGGCAACCACGGCAGAGGAAGATTCAAGGAGCTATTTGAACGAGAACAATAACTAGAAAGGACCATATGGCAATAACAATAATAATCCTCGCCCTCATCTTCTTAGCCTTCATGCTCTATGGGCTTGCAACGCATAGCGCCACAGCAAGCCTGAAGTGCAGCATTGAGCTTGTGCCGGTCCAAATGCACGGCTTCAATGTTCGCTCAAGACTTCAGCCCTCTCAATGGCAGCAAGTCTGCAAAGCAGTTCATGCAGAAGCCAATCAAGGACGGAGTTACTACCTTTGCCAGCAATGCGGGGAGTCAGGACTTCTCCAAGGCTTCTCGCATCCCGTTGAATGTCATGAGATTTGGCGCTTCAACCGATGGACCCGCACCCAAAAACTTGCTGGACTTCTATCCCTCTGTCCCATGTGCCACAAGGTCAAACACATAGGACTGGCGCGCACCCAAGGCTTTGGTGATAGAGCCTTTGAACACATGCGCAAGCACAACCACTGGACAGACATACAAGCGGAAATCTACATGGACGAAGCTCTAGCGGAATGCACGCGCAAACGTGGCAGTCCATGGAAGCTGGACCTCACGTATCTGAATCAAGCCAAATTTTCTTGCCTGAACATCAGGTTCACCTCAGACGAAGCGAACAACTGCGACCAAAGAAAAGTGTTCTGACCCTTGCGTTTCTTCCGGATTTTGCTATATATATTAAATAGCATTGGAGCATTAATATGAACAAGGAACTCACAAAAGAGCAAATTTTTCAGGCCATTGAGCCTGCAAACCTGAATCGCTTTCAACACAGGTCTCTCGCCATTCGCTCCAACAAAGAGGTAGCAATGGCGGCAGTCGGGCTCAACGGCTACAACCTGAGCTACGTTTCCGACAATTTAAAGAAGGACAAAGAATTAGTGAAGGCGGCATTGCGTGAGAACCCATATTGTTTGAGGTTTGCGGATGAATCGCTCCGTGACGACAAGATGTTCATGCTGGAAGCACTGCCGTTAAGGGGCGGACTTCTTGAATTCGCATCAGAAACGTTGAGGACTGACCGCGAGATTTGCCTGGCGGCTATCAAGTGTGATGTCTCCAACATCATGTATGTCTCCGCGACACTCAAGGATGACAAAGACTTCATGATGAAGGTCTTTTCAAAAGGTTTTTCGTTCGCTTCGGATGCAAGCGCACGACTAAAGAATGACAAGGAGTTCATTCTGAAGGAAATAAAGCAGAACGCATTCGCATTTAGCGACGCCAGTCCTGCAATCAAGGAGTTTTGCAAAGGAAAAGACCCTGTGCAAGCACTTGAATCAGCCGTTCTTGCGGAGAGGCTCACTCAAGAGTTGAAGCAGAAGTCATCAACACAAAAAACAAGATTGAAGATTTGAGGAGAGAGACATGAGCGACATAACACATGAGATGATGAAGGAGATGCAAGAATCATCTGCATTCATGCACAAGAGCTATGAGTCCAAGCAGCAGGACTACAAACCCTTTCAAGAGACCAAAGCTGTTGAAGCCAAGTTGACGGAAGCGATGAGCATCAACAAGTTGCAACTCAATGACTGGACAGCCGGTCCGCGCAACTTCTACGACCACACCAAGAACTCCGAGACAAAGCTGAACTTCATGGGTCAGCATGGATTGATGACCACGGGTGAGTACAGAGAAAGGTTTCAGGGCAGAGATGCGCATGAAACGATGAAGGCCAATGACGCTGCCTTCCGTGCCATGTTCCTGGCTCACAAGACCGAGCAGTCCGAAGTCTGGGACACCAAGGAGCGCGACAAGCTCATCAAGCAGCACCAGGTGGAGCGCTCCTACCTTGAATACCGCATGGGCAAGGACGAGGGAACCTTGAACCCACGCCAGGAAGAAGCAAAGAAGGCTGAGCTTCTTCAAGCTTTCAAGAGCTGGAGCGCAACAGACTCCACTCAGCCGGAGACCAGTCCAGATGCACAGACCTATGCAGA
Source organism: uncultured Roseateles sp. (assembly GCA_966211495.1). Lineage (GTDB taxonomy): Bacteria > Pseudomonadota > Gammaproteobacteria > Burkholderiales > Burkholderiaceae_C > Roseateles. Next base: position 53,548 of record CBIHOT010000002.1, read on the forward strand.
CAAGCTCAACAAGAGCCTTGTGGAGAACCGCATCCAGTCCCTGCGCCAGAAGCACGGCATGTCAATGAAGATCGGTGGTTAACATGAACGACAACGACCAGACGAAATTCTTTCTGAATGCGCTAGCTCAGCCGAGAAATCACGACTTGATGGAGCTAATTGTTCATTTCATCGGAAGCAATCCCGACATAGAGAGAAAATTCTTCATGCAAGAGGTGGAAGCCCAGTCTTCCGCCGAAATTCTTCAGTTTGCTAGCGATGGCATCAAGTCCGATAAAAGGTGGTTCATGGAGATGGCTGCCAAGAACATTGATGTAATGGAGTATGCGAGCGACCAACTTAAGAATGACAAAGAACTCGCCCTAGTTTCGGTGACCCAATCTAGGACCGCTTCCTCGGCGCAATGGTTCGGCGAAGCCATTAAAGCCGACTTTGAGGTGGCGCTCGCTTGTGCCAAGAAGTTCGGAAGGAGCCTCTACCATTTCGGTGGAGCATTCAGTAACAACAAGGAAATCGCGGTAGCAGCGGTGCAGAGTGACGGTTACTCGCTTCCGCTGTTCTCCGTCGCTCTCCAAAACGATCCAGAGGTGTACTCACCCGCTTTAAGCAGTTCTCATGTACTTAAGGCTGCTTGCAACGAAGTGCGCGACAATCGGGATGCCGTACTGTTGGCAGCGGCTACCGACAGCGAGGCGCTACGATGGAGTTCCGACAGATTATGCGGTGACAAGAAATTTGTATTGGAAGTCTTCCGCATCCAAAAGGAACGATTTAAATATATCCCTCTTGAATACGCAAGCCAAGATATTCAGGAAATATGCAAAGACAAAGACCCCATCCAAGCACTTGAGTCCGCTGTACTTGCTGAAAGGCTCACAGCGGAGCTGAGCCGTAAACCGCAGGCAAGCAAGCTAAAAATCTGAAGCCCCTATTTGGGGCTTTTTCTTTTTCAGAAGAGTCGCTTCAGAAGCTCAAGCACTACTTGGCAGACTCCAAGTCCCATTGCGACTACAGCAACGTCGCGGGCAATCCTCTTGAGGCTATAGAAGCTTCTGATGTAGTCCTCCCACAGTCTAGGCAGTTCTTTCTTCATGCTTTCCACGAAGAGCTTTTGAGTCTTCGTTCGCACGAGTTCCACTTCTTTAGCGATGGCCTCGCGTCGCTGTTCAATATCCTGTTGAATAGCTTCCGCCAAGGTGGAAAGGCTGTCCTTTGACTGGGCTAGCTGCTTGGTATGGGCGACTATCACCTCGCTCGCCCTCTCAGCGGCCTCTTTGAAGACCTCGTCTACTGCGTCTTCAAATTTCACGCCAAGCTGAATCAGTGCTTGTTCCACCTGCTCTACCGACCCATTCATTGCCTGAGGGATGTCCTCGTACATCCCCTTCACGTAGAGCATGGTGTACAGCAGCACCATTACTTCATCGTCTTGACGAAGACCTAGACGATTGAACTGCTTGACCACTTCAAGATGCCGGTCCTGCGGGATTCGCTGCAAGAGTTCTTCAAGCATGCTGGGTCTACTACCCGCGACCTCCACTCCAACATTTGCCATCTCCATATTATTGTCCTTATCTATTGCATTTACATATATTATATATTACAATATATGAATAATCAATAATAAAGGAGACAATAATGATTATTGAAGTATTAAAAGAACTCCTGTTGGATCACAACGGCTTGAGCGGGGGCTACGTTGAGGACAAAAAGCGTATCTACTTGAATCTAGACAAGAGCTACACGGTTTATCTTCAATACAACGATGATGCCAAGGTGGTCATCAAGGTCTTCTTGAAGAGCAAGAAGTTTGGTGACAGCTACAGCAAACAGGAGTGGAGAGAGTGCTTCTCCTACCGCGCCAAGGTTGCAGCTCAACTCAACGACTTGAGTTTAGGCATTGCTTTCAATGAGGACGGGGAGGCCAACCATGCGTAAGTTGAGCCTCAGATCAAGGTTCCTCGTAAGGGCCGGGAGTGTCATTTGGGGTGATCCAAGGGCTTGGGGCTTGGACTGCACACCAGACGAGTTTTATTGCATGCCCTCCGAACGAGTGGCTGCAAACCATAGCGGCACCCTTCAGCCCACCAACGCTGGCAAGCATTCATCCATGGTTCGTAACCTGGAGGTTGAGCTTGTCCGACAGCGAGTCAGAAAGCAAATCTCAATCACGTTCACTGCCGTTGCTTTGGCGGTTCTCACCGCTACAACAGTGCTGAGCTTCGGCTATCAAAAGGCCAGCAACTTCTTCAGCTCCGTGAGGACATCAATGCAGTCAAAGGACTCATTGATGGAACGAAAAGCAGCGCTTGAGAAGCAAGCCAAGCAGGCTCAAGACGACTTTGCGGCGGGGAGAATCAGCCAAGATGAATTCTCAAGAAGAATTGAGGGCATGAAGGAGGAATACAAAAGAGCACAGGAGGCACTAGAAAAATGAAGAAGCTAAAACAACAACTAGCAAGAAAGGGCATCAAGTTCCAAGCACTCTCCCTTTTCTTCAACATGAAGGGGGTGGTTCACAAGGCAAAAGAAGAAGCAAAGAGCCTCGGTGGACGCCATGACATCCCTCACAGCGCAAAGATCCCATCCGACTTGCAGGACTCAGAGGGTTCTTGGCAGTTGACCAAAGAGGGCTACCCCATCACAGGGCGCATCCTCTCCCATGAGCTCACTGTCGGCTCCACAAGTCCGATGGTGCCGGCCTACCTGGCGGGATGGGTCTTCATCGCCCCACTGCTCGCCATGTTCCCGATGGTTGGCAAATGCTTGGCTCTCGCCTACGTGCTGGGCCTCTTTGGCTACATCGGCACCACAAGTACTTTGGCGATGCTCTTCTTCGTCCTCGCACCCGCAACGGCCATTGCATTCATTCCCGCTGGCGTTAACGCGGTGATGCCCATGAGCCCCGCGTTCATCGTCGGCTTGATCCCAGCCCTCCTCCCTTTCGCTCACTGGTTCGTTGGCAACAAGACAAGAGCCATGGCCTTGTTAGCGATGGGCAAGCTGCACAACGGGGCAGTGCTGGGAGCACCCAAGACAGGCAGAAGTGATGCTCGGTGGGCGCAGGCATTGAATGCCAGCAAGGACAAGGCGCACTTCATTCCCCTTGGTCAAGCCAAGGGTGCATTCACCCGAGTCGGCGACGCCTACGCGCCAGATGAAGGCATGGAGCTTGGCTTGACGACATCGGACGCCAGCAAGCACATCTTGATTCTTGGCTCTACTGGAACCGGTAAGACCTCATCAGGTCTGCGTCCCATCATTGCCGCCATCAATCAAGAAGAAGAGCAAGCAATGCAGGAGGCAATCGCTCGCTTAGAACATAAAAACAGAGGAGACAACAATGAATAAAACACAGGCGAAATTCAAACGCAACGGCATGCTCATCTTGGATGGCAAGGCTCAACTGGCCTTGGACTGCGCGTCCATCCTGGACCGAGTGATTCACCCCAAGTCGGTCAAGAACTTCAATGTGCTGCTTGGCATCAGCCCAGAGGTGCTGGCTCGCACGCTCCAGATCGTCAACACGAAGGGCAAGCCCTCAGGCAGCTCCGAGTACTTCAATGGTCAGGCCCGCAACCTCATCTTCTATGGCGGGGTCTTCCACAGAGCACTGGTGGAGCAAAAGCTCGCACGCTTGAATCTTTCCAGCCTCACCCAAGTGCTGATGGACATGGTGAAAGCCGTGGACCCGCAGAGCGGTACGCATCCCATCATTGAGCGCATGAAGTTTCACAAGGACTTCCATCAGGAAGGCACCCTTGTGAACGACGCCATCAAGAAGTTCATGGCGATTCAGGAGCTGGCTCAAGAGACCAAGAGCAGCATCTTTTCAACCGCCGAGTCTTGGATCATCCCGCTCATGCAGTCCGAAGCACTGCGTCCATGGGCCGACTGCGAGACCAGCGACGTAGACATTGCAGATGTTCTGAAGGGTGCGAAGTTCGGCTTCTGCCTTCCTGAAGCCGAGTTCGGAATAGCCGGTATCGCCATCACCACCTTGATGAAGGCGCGCCTCTATCAGCTTGTACAAGCCCGAGGTGACAAGAGACCTGACCAGGACAACACGGACAGAGCCACCGTCTTCCTCATCGTTGACGAAGTGCAGCGCATCCTTGACGACACTGACTTGGCTATCTTGCCGGTTGCCCGTTCATTGGACTTGGTGTGTGTCTTCGCCACCCAGAACGTGGACAGCTTCTACGAGAAGTTCGGCCACGACGGTGGACGCGTCATCCTGGACTCCTTCCGCTCCGTAATCAGTTTCAAGTCTTCCGCTGCAACCTATGAGTGGCTGAGAGAACGCATCGGCAAGGCCCGCCTCTTCCTTGGTCAGTCAAACAGCCAGCGCGTGGACTTGGCTCTAACCGCCAAGATGGACATGAGCAATCCAATCTTTGATCCGAAGAACAGTCAAAGCGGTTGGATGAAGTGGAAGAGCTTCAGCCTCTTCAAGACGCTCTTCACCCGTGAGGAGAAGGTCGGCACGCATCACCTCGCAACGCTCGGCCTCTCCGAGCAGCCTGAGTACATCGTCAGAGACCAGGACTTGCAGGCATTGAATGAGCCGTTCGTGGCAATCGCCTGCGTAGAGCGCGGCAGTGTGCCTCGCAGAGATCTCATCAAGACCGTCCCGTTGGACAACCAGTTCAAGCCGTTCGGCGATAGCGCCAAGCAGCAGGTTGACGAGGCCAAAGAGGAGTTCATGGACGAAGAGGAGTACTTCGTATGAGAGCCCACCTCATCCTCCTCACCCTCGTCCTGGCCGGCTGTTCAAAGCGCCAAGGCGACGAAGAGGGCGCGAGCCTTCTTTCTGGAGAGCATCCACCTGTTGTGCAGCAGTCAGCGCCTGCGGCCTCCCCGGTGGCTAACCAGGCGCAGACCCAGACCGGCGCCGGCGCAAGTCCCAAAGTCCAGTGGAGCCGCTCCGTCAAATCCACCAGCCGCCAGGTCGCGATAGACGAGCTCGCCAAGGGCAACTTCTATGAGTCCGTGGTCTCGGAGGTGGAGGGCTACAGAGCCAGCCTCTACAACGACAACACCGGCTACGCCATTGGCAACGGCTGGAACGTGTCCTTCCAGAGCACTGCGGCCAATCAGCGCATCAGCCAAGGCATCGGAATGGCGCCACCTGAAGCTATGGCACTGACGAGCCTGTCCGGCAACTTCAGTCCCTCCAGCCTTCCGCAGGTCTCCATCACTGCGGAGCAGGCCACCAAGGCGGCTCAGCTGATGCGTCCCCAGTACGAGGAACCCATGAAGGCTCTCATCGGCGCCGACTACGACAAGCTCAAGGCCAATGAGAAGGCGGTCCTGGCATACCACGCATACAAGGTCGGGCCGGCCGGTATACGCAAGTTCAAGAACCTCATTGCCGACATCAAGCAGTACATCAAGAGTCCGAGTCCCGAGCTCTCAAGGAAGGTCGCCGAGGGCTTCACCTACAGCTACATGCTCAACGGGCAACGCCGGTACGACACGCGCAGCCAGGTGTACATGTCGGCCTTGTGGCTGGACCCGAATGCCTACGGCTACCTTTTGGGCAAGAACCCCGCACCGGCTGACTTCAAGCAGACCTCTCAAGTCTTCGCCCAAAAGGTTGACCCTTCAAAGCCGGCCGACTCCCAGATAAAGGACGAGGTTGAGGATGCCAAGGCGAAACTGTATGAGAAGGGAATAGCGCCAAGGATTGAGTTGGAAGGTCCGGCCCCAATCAAGCGAACAACTCATCAAGGCGTCCCATCGGCTTGGCTTTGACCGTGGCACAGTTGACTATTGATAATGACTTGATATATTGAATAAAAAATTGGGAGACAGAATGAACACACAAGAAAAGCAAGAAGCAATAGAAGCCATCATTGAGTCAAAGAAGTTGGCACTCCCTTGGGGAAAATCTAGAGAGCAGTACGGAGCTCAGCAAGCCAGTCACCACCAGCTCTTGAAGAAGATTGCCTCAATGGTTGACGAGGACCATCTGTTCAAAAGGGTACTGGTCAAGACCGAGCCAATGATCATTGGCTACCTTCCGGAAGACAGCGAACTCATCAATCTTGCGGTCATCACGAATCCGGCAGCTCTGCGTATGCTGAGCGGCAAGTGGAAAAACAACGATGAGCTTGTTGGCCAAGCACTCACTTTGGAGCCGTCCGCTCTCCAGTTCGCTTCAGAACGCATTCGCAATGATCCCGTGACTGTTGCTAAGGTAGCAGAAGATGACCTGGAAGCTGCGGAGCGCTTCATGGGCTCCAATCTCAAAGGAAGACTCGGGTACAGCCAACCCTTCGTCCAACTGGAGCGCCTTGCAAAGGCACAGGGAACTACAAAGTCTTCAGAGGCATTGAAGATGTGATGACCTACACGACCATTAAGCGACTGAGAACAGAAGATGAAGCCGTGAAGGCTCTGGAAGAAGGCATTCCCTTCACCCACATTTCATTCAGTCCGTTCAGAGACAGTTTTTCCGTGGCTCTTTGTGTAGTCCGACAGCAGCCCTTCAATGTTTGCTATCTTGGCGAGAGGATGAAGGACAACGATCAAGTTGCCGAGCTGTTATTTTCTAGTACCAGTCCAGCGTTCAAGTTCACGAATTGGCCTCTGCTGGGTCATCTATCAGGAAGACTTCGCGACGATTCGAAGGTCGTATTGATGGCCCTTGAGTCCATTCCAGACGGGAGCTTGCGACGCGACCTGATTGAATATCACGCGTCGGAACGCATCAAAGATCTATGTTCAGGCAAAGATCCGGCGCAAGCATTGAAAGCGGAGCTTCTCGCCCAACGATTTAATCACGAGCTTGCAATCAAGTCATCGGGAAGCCGATCAAAAATAAAGATATAAAGAAACAAAATGGACATTGACCACGCATACTTTACCTACCTAAGTTCTGCCGAAGCCGCGATTGCGGCCCTAGAAAGCGGAAGCAACTTTCACAGGCTTGAATTTGAGCCTTACAGAGATAATTCGGAAGTTGTCATAAAGGCGCTTCTCAATTTGCCGGATGGCGGTCACAGATCTGAATTGATAGTTCACTGCACATCAGAACGCATCAAAGATCTATGTTCAGGCAAAGATCCCGTACAAGCATTGAAAGCGGAGCTTCTCGCCAAACATCTCACCGAAGAGCTAGCCCCAAAGCCTCCATCACGATCTACCAAGCTGAAAATTTAAGCTCCCATGAGGAGCTTTTTTATCGCCCAAAAATTTGACAAGCCAATTCTTTGCGCTATTGGTATATATATTAAATAAGGAGATGCCATGGCGCAGAATAATAGACCTATGAAGGTCCATGTCAGTGAGGGAGAGAAAGACGGAATCATCGTCATCAATGAGCCGGAGCAACAGCGCTTCATCGTTGACATGCCCAATGCCTACGATGTGTATTGGCAGTTCTTAAATAAGGCAGGGGAGCCGGACTTTGCGCGCAAGGTTGAGCATCCGGACGACAGCGGCAAGCGTGTTGCTTTTGAAGTCTCTTGGGACAACTTGATGAGTGAGCAGGCCATCAGGCTCTTCAATCACAAGGTTGTTGCAGCAAGGAACGTCAACTCCGAGATAACTCAAGAGCGCCAAGACTTCTCAGACATCCTCGCTTTTGATCTATCCAAGCCTGACAAGAAGGCGGTGATGCTCTGGGGTCGCCCCACCAAGTCCAACTTCCACATGGGACAAGTGGTGAGGACTGGCAAATACTACGTAGCCATTGCCAGCGAAGGCACCGATGCGGTCTTCTGTCGCATCCTTCATGGTGGGAAATTCCTCAACGGGAAAGAAGACTACGCACGTCGTGAGGAGGTGCTCGCTGAGAAATTCCCTGTTGGTTCATTCAAGCGAATGAACTGGAATAGGGATGGCACTGTCAGCCTCAACGACTACATCCCTAAGGACGCTCAAAGCGCTACTCAGGTGCCTCCAGTCCCCTCCGCGAGTCCAGCCCCACAACCAGAGCCCGCCGCTGACCAGGCACAGATTCCCGCGCCCCCTCCAGCAGCAGCCGCAACGGCTCCCTTGGCCCCAGCGACCACGCAACCTACCGTACACCCTCAGAGAGCCGCCGAGGAGCAACCACAGAAGCAGGAGCTGACTCAGAGCCAAAGAGACGCTCTCATTGCGTTTCGTGAGGCAAACCTCCCCACCTGGAAGATGGCCCTTGGCAAAGCATGGCTCAGTGGGGACTACGGCTCCATGAGCATGGACCAAGCCGCAGCCCTCCAGCAGGTGCGCAACGAGTTTGGGCCTCAGTGGCTTCAACGCATGCGACCTGAAGATCTAGGCATCGGTCCTGAAGCTCATGCGAAGAAGCTGATTGAGAAGGTCAAGCCTTCAAGTGCTCCAAGCAAAGCCAAGACACAGACAATTTGACATTGCCGCAATATTTATCATAATAATCAAAAGGAGACATACATGACATTCAAGAAAATAACTAGATTACTGACAGAGATTGGCAAGCAGCCCATGCAAGAGCAAGAACTGCTTCACCAAGGACTAAAGGACTTGAAAGAGTTCAAACCCGAAGAACAATTGTTGTCAGAAGCAATCACAGGCAAGCACCTAAAGGAGTCTGCAAGGGCGAAGACCATCGCTCCATCTCTATAAGAAAAGCCACCTCACGGTGGCTTTCTTACATTCCAGCGACAAGACCGGACGGCTTCACAGTTTTTATGCGAAGCTTGTTCATCAAGGACTCAACATGTTCCTGCGATTCAGAAAGTTTGTTGTCTCTCTCAAGCTTGTATGACTCCAGCACACCCATGTTGAACTCAAACGCTTTGCCAGCCTTTTGAGATGCCTCAACGATGAATGTCTTGTCTTCTTTGAGAACCTTGAGCCAGGAACGGATGTACTCCCTGTGCTGCTCCATGCGCTCGCCACTGGGTTCAACCCCCATCGCTCCCCCTATGAACAGACTGTGGAGTTCAGCAACGAACTCTTCCTTGGCGTAGGACTCGCTTCCGAACTTCCCTGACATATCTCGTCCAAGGACTGGACCAGTGGCATGACCGAGTTCATGGGTTCCGGTGTCAATGTAGTCCTCAATGGTCTTGAACCTGTGGGGATGCGGAAGATGCACGAGATGACTGCTGGGTGAGTAATAGGCCCTGCCTTCCTCACTATGTTTGAGTTGCAACCCAGTCCTCTGACGCAGCGCCTCAAGAAGAAGTCCGAACTCCTCTGAGGGAGCTGAGGAATGCTGAATGGCTTGGTAGGGTTCCAGACCTTCAATCTGAGAGCCATTGAAGACGGTACCAGCGTGGACCATCTTCCAAAAGCTACGCACTCCATTTGAGTCGGTTGCCTCAACAGCATCGCCATCTTCTTTGTCGTTGCCGGTAAAGACCTGAAGCGCCTTGAAGACTGGTGTTCCCTTCTCGCCTTTTTTCACATGTAGATCCAGCCCCGTCTTCTCTGCGAGCTCTTGAACGTTATTGAATGTGTAGAACCGGGGGTCAGGGAACTTCCTCACAAGAGTTGCCATGAAGTTCACGCCAGAGTACTTGGTACCAGTCACTGGGTTGTATGGCTGCTCTCGGCACACCAGCCACGGCGTCTTCCAGCCACTCGCTACGCACTCTTCAAGACCTTTGATGACCTCATTCGTCATCTCCTGAAAATAGTCTCTCTTGTCCGTGTCTTTCGCTTTGCTCCAGTTCTTGAATGCCATGTCGTTATCCTTATTATTGGCATCATTGTAATAAATATATAAATATAGTCAATATCTCATTGACTATATTGCAATATACGATATATTTATTTAATCGCGCCGTGCGAACTTAAAACAATAAGGAGACAACAATGAAGATGATAGTAAAGAATGCAATAGCCTTAGCCGTGCTCGCCTTGTCAGTCGGGTCAGCTTTTGCTGGACCAACCTTGGACAGAATTAAAGAGACCTCCACTTTTACCGTTGGCCACCGTGAAAACGCCATGCCCTACGGAATGCTGGACAACCGTGGTTTCGCCATGGGGTACTCCGTGGACATTGCCAAGGAAATTAAGAAGGATGTGGAGAAGGCGGTGGGCGTGAGCCTCGCAATCAAGTGGACACCTGTGACCGCTCAAAACCGTATTGCATTGGTGCAAAACGGCGGTATTGACGCTGAGTTTGGAGCCACCACCAATACGGAAGAGCGCAGAAAACAGGTCAACTTCTACAACATCGCAAGCGACACGGTAGCCGTTGTGACTGTCGCCACCAACAAAGGACTGAAGAGCCTTGAGGAGTCCAAAGGCAAGACCATTGGCGTCGTCACTGGCACAACTGGTGAGAAGCTCTGGAGAAAAATGGATTCTGAGAAGAGCCTTGGCCTTCGCATCGTTCCCGTCAAAGACAACGCTCAGCTTCTACTTTTGCTAGAACAGGGCCGCGTGGACTTCGTATCCACCGACAAGGTGATGCTTGCCGCAGAGGTCGCCAAGCAGTCCAACCCGAACAAGTATTCCTTGCGTCCCTGGTCAGTGAACGAGCCTGACTTGATTGGAGCTATGGTGTCCAAGGATGATGCTGAGTTCAATGCCTTGATTGAGAGGTCAATGGCACGAATCAAAAAGGACGGCACTCTGGAGCGCATCTATGCCAAGTGGTTCACCCAGCCAATTCCGCCCAACAACATCAACCTGAACATTCCTCTCACTGCTGAGAGCAAGAAGCTCATCATGGAGTCCAAATGAACTTTGGGTTCTTGAAGGAGCCAGTGGCAACCGGCGAAGACCTGATCTACTTGGATTGGGTCATCTCTGGACTGACCACGACAGCAGTGGTGGCTGCGGCCGGCTTCATCCTGGCCATGGTCCTTGGGGTGGCAGTCGGATGCTTGAAGTTCCAGCGTTCCAAGCTGGCGGGGGCATACCTTGAGCTGGTGAGGTCGGCACCGTTCATCGCTCAAGTGTTCATCGCGTACTTCGTGCTTCCCGCAGCACTGTTTCCTGAACTCGTGAAGGCTGTAGATCCCGCTCACTTCACTGCCGTCATCGGTACCCTGAGCCTTGGCATCTTCATGAGTGGCCGCATCGGCAACCATGTCTACGGAGCGCTGGCGGCCCTGCCATCCAGCCAGGCGCGCGCGGCAAAGGCCCTTGGCTTTTCCCCATGGCAAGCACTGGGTCTCGTGCTGCTCCCTCAGGCCTTGCGCAATGCCTTTGGTGTCATCACCAGCGAGGCCATGAACACCGTCAAGAACTCAGCCGTTATCGGCACCATTGGCCTTGCCGAACTGTCCTCTCAGGCAGGGCGAATCATTGAGTTCACTGCCGTACCGGTTGAGGCGTTCATCATCATCTTGGCTGGCTACATCTTCCTCAACAGTCTGGTCCTCGCAGCTTCCAAGTTGGCGGCAAGAGTTCTTCTGAGAACGAGCTGACTGAAAGCCCCTTCACAGGGGCTTTTCATCACAGGTTTTCCTCCACGTATTGGCTCACGGCGGTGCCGAAGTGATGGGTCAGCGCCTCTCTCAGACCGTTGGTGAGGAAGAGCGCCACATCCTTCAAGATGAGCTCGCTGGATGCGTTGCAAACGACAGCCGCAGCGAGCAGCGCCACTGACCTCTCCGGCAGCAAGACTGGGTATTTGCGCATCTCATCTCTGATGTTCCAGTCCCGCCGTGGTCCGTGCTCTACGTCCCGCACTCCCTTGGCACCCAGGATGAACTTGGAGAAGAAGGCGTACTGCTGCGCGAGCACATTGGGCTCGAGGCTGGAAATCTCAGCCAGCGAATAAAAGTTGTCCGAGCGCACCAGCTCGCGCCGTGGACTGGCGGCACTGAGCTCCGAGGCCCGTCTCTCGTACTCCTCCACTGCATCTGACCAAGCCTGAACGTTGCCGCTCTGGAAGTGCTCAGCAAGTTTCAGGTCTGAGGCATCTGGCTCAGCGTGCGGCCTCAACCAAGCATTTGGGATGGTCTGCTCCAGAAGAGCTTGAACGAGCTCCACGTTGTCCATCTCTGCCACCGGCACATATGCGCTGAGCATCCATGCCTTGGCACCAGTAGCTTTTCCGAGGGCCTCGCGGACCAGCCGAGTGCAGGCAACTACGTCCTGCTCCAGCACATCCCATAACGGTAGCCCCAGCGGCCCGTTGCGCCAAATGGCGGCGGTTCCCGGAAGGCTCAGGTCGACCGCCGTCACTGTGGGGTCCGGTGGATTGGCGTTGCCGTTCTTGTACTTGCTCCACAGGTCCTTATCCGGGACCGCTGAGACCTTCTTGGCAAGCCCTGCCTGGTTGCAGCCAGCCACCTGCATGCAGTGCTCAACCCAGGTCCGCCCCCGAAGCCGCTCCAGCACAGTCACCTGCGAGCTTGCTTTAGCCATCTGTCCTCCTGAAGTCTCCATGCTAGCCGGTGATGAACGAACTGCACCTCCAAGTTCATCGCGGGCAACGCCTCAAATTCCCACAATTGCTTCACTTTCAACCACTTCTTAAGGAGAAGAATATGACGAAGCAACAAGCATTTATTGGGAATTTCAATGAAGTCGCAACTAAGGTCAGCAAGCAAATGGCCGCAGTGACCAAATTCTTTGGACAGAAAGCCCAGAGCGCTTGGCAGGACGTTGGCGGTTGCTGCTTTACCGTCCTGAATGACGAAACGATGCATTGCGCCACTGTCATGGATTCAGGAGACCTGGACTATGAGGAATACCTTGATGCGACAAATGCGAGTTGGGCCAGCGGCGAGCATGACTCTCTTCTTCATGTCGCCCTTCTTGAAGGCTCTGCCGTTCGGACTCTCAGTTTCTGGCTGATTGGCAAGGGATATGCATATCAAGGACTTGCCACGGATAAGAACGGTCCTATTGATTGGAAAGAGATTAGCTACGACGCAGAGACGCCTGTCAAGAATCCGCCGCAGGAAATCACCTTTGAAACAATTCTGGAGTCACTTGGTCTGGATACAGGTTGGGCATCAGTCTTGGAAAAGGTGCAAAAAGCGCGCAGGGCCGCAAGCATCAAACATTAATATGCATTCGAATAGCAGCCAGCCACCTTAGGCTGGCTTTTTTACGACCTAGCAGTTCCTGATGAGCGGCCCATTCCGCAATGAAGGTGACTAGGTCAAATGAAGCGGATGAACGACAAGCGCCGCCAGGTTCATCGCGCAATTCAATAAAAACCGCAAAATAGCGTCTTCACTTAACCACAAAGGAGTTTTATATGAGGAAGCGGCAAAATTACATTGGGGACTACTTTTCAGTGGCCACTAGGTCAAGCATTCAATTGGCGGATCTTGTAAATTTCCATGTGGAGGCGGCCTATAAAGAATGGAAGCAGGGAAAGGGTGTTGCTCTGACAGTGATCAATAGCGAGTCCACCAAGGGCTTCACTTTTATCCCCAGGGAGAACTGGGATTACGAGTACTACCTGCTTGAGAGTAACGGACAGTTTTGCACCAGTGACTTTGAATCCATGCTTCACATTGCTTTCCTCGAAAGCCGCCGTGAAAAAGTGCTTAGCTGCTGGGCTGTCGGTAAAGGCTATGCGTATCAAGGCACCAGCGCGAAGCTTGGTGGGCCGATGAAATGGATTGAAATTTCATACGACGCAGCAATGCCCGTGAGAAATTCTCGGCTTAACATTTCACTGGAAGATTTTGTTAAATATTATGCAGATGAAGAGAACTGGGCTGAGGTGCCAAAAGGGATGCTCAATAACGAAGATATTTCAGAACAAGCATTTTGAGGAAAGCCACCCTAGGGTGGCTTTTTCTTTTTCCACTATTGCAATTGATTTATATGTTGATATATTAAATAAACAACAACAAGAAGAGGCTTTGATGGAGACTTTGCTTTATGCACATGAAATACTTCTAAAGGGAGCACAGACTACTGCGACCATTTTTCTAGTCGCCGCGTTTGGCGGAATGCTCGGCGGCACGTTGCTAGCGGCAGCGAAACTGTCAAGAAGCCGGTTCTTGAGTTTTCCTGCCAACTGCTACATCAACTTCTTTCGCAGCATCCCGCTGGTGATGGTTCTTCTTGGCTTCTATTTGGTGATGCCCAATGTCTTGAAGCCAGTCACCGGCCACTTGGACTTGAGACTTGCCTGCGCTCTTGTTGGCTTTGTACTCTTTGAGAGCGCCTACATCGCCGAGATCATCGCGTCTGGTCTGAAAGCTGTGCCAGCCAGCCAAGCGCGCGCAGCAAGAGCGCTGGGCTTCTCAAAGCTCCAGACTTTCAGACTGGTGACGTTGCCCCAGGCCCTGCGCAATGCCACCCCCTCACTCATGACTCAGGCTGTGGTCCTCTTTCAAGATACCGCCTTGGTCTACGTAATTGGCTTGAGCGACTTCTTCTCCTCCACCGTGAAGGTCGGGGAGCGCGACGGGAACATCGTCCAAGCCATCCTATTCGCCTCCAGCGTCTACTTCATCGTTTGCGTTCTGGGGCAAAGAGCAATCAACACAATAAATACAAAGGGAGCGAGATCATGATTAGTTTTAGCCAAGTCAATAAGACCTACGGGAGTCACCATGTCCTGAGAGGCATTGATCTGGAGGTCAGTAAGGGAGACGTGGTGGTTGTGTGCGGTCCTTCGGGCTCAGGCAAGTCCACCCTCATCCGCACCATCAACGGTCTGGAGGGCTACGACTCCGGGAGGCTGCTGCTAGACGGAACCGACATGCAGGAATGGCACCCCGTAGCCCTGGCCAAGAAGGTCGGCATGGTGTTTCAAGACTTCGCCCTGTTCCAGAACCTCACGGTGCTGGAGAACCTCACTATCCCTCAAGTCAAGGTTCTCGGTGTCAACCCAGAACAGGCGCAGCGCTATGCGAATGAGCTGCTCGCCAAAGTGGGGATGAGCGGACACGGGCAGAAGAAGCCCAGCGCCTTGTCAGGTGGCCAGCAGCAACGTGTCGCCATCGCAAGAGCCCTGGCCATGAACCCCGACTACATGTTGTTTGATGAGCCAACCTCGGCGCTTGACCCTTTGATGGTCTCCGAGGTGCTCAGCGTCATGAGTGAGCTCGCCAAGCAAGGCATCACGATGGTAGTGGTCACCCATGAGATGGGGTTCGCCAAGGAGGTGGGGAACCGCGTCATCTTCATGGACGACGGGCAGATCCTTGAAGACACCACGACAGACGAATTCTTCAACGCCCCAGCAACCGCCAGAGCCAAGGAATTCTTGGCGAAGGTCATCAGATGAAGGAGGCACCGATGAACAAACCCAGCCTAGGAACAAAGAGCGTCAGCGAGTCTTTGAAGATTGCCCAGATTGACGAAGAGCACGGCGAGAAGCTCAGGCTGATTGCGGAGCATCTGGCAGTGAGCAACCGCAGAGCGATTCAATTCTGTCTGGCAGAAGTCTTCTCAATCCAGACGATGGCAAGGCCCAGCAGGCACTTCCACTTCGGCACAGACCCAATCAAGACAGTCTTCATCCCGTTTGACCCCCAGCAGCTTTCCTACTGTGAAAGTCTTATCAACCAGGAGCGCACGAGCTTCAAGGGCAAGTGCCAGCAAGCTATTGAGTCAATCCACGGCAGAGTTCGTAAAGGGCTGGACTTAAAGACCTGTCCAAGCTACAGATCGTACTGCTCCAAATGAAGCCACCCAATGGGTGGCTTTTTATTTGTCCGCTATTGCATTTGATTTATATCCTGATATATTGAAACTATATATAAGGAGATTTGAATGAATACGATAATAGGAATAGTTTTGAGCGGCTACGCAATCACGGCTTCTGCGGGAGTAGAGGCACAATACGCCGAGTTGATCACCAAGCAGTTGAACCCTTGCAAGACAGTCACTGCAAGATACATGAGCAATGGCACCTACCACGCTGGTGACACTGAAGATTTATCGCTTGTCTTTACCCACGAAGAAGCAATAGCGAGAGCCAAGGCTTTCGTGCAAAACAAGAACTACAAGCCGCGTCTCTTCAAAGAGGACGGCGTGTGTGAACTCTATTTGGAATATAAGGAATGAGCGAGCACGAGCTGATTGGAAAGCTCCGTGACCAGTACAAGATAGACAAGGGGGAAGTTCAGCTCCGCTACCTGGATGATGTCAAGCGCTTCATCAAGGCCTTTGCAAAGGGCGAGCTTTCATGGGAGAAATTCTTGAAGGCGCTGCACTATTCCAGTGCTGCTCATTTGAGAGCTCTGAAGAACAACAAAAAGAACACCGAGGAGAATGAAGAATGAAGAACAAGATATTTTTAGGCGCGATTGTCGCCATTGCTGCAAACGGAGCTCACGCATTGAGTATTGATGCTCTTGGTCTGGACCCGACCCTGAACAAAATCAAAGCCAGCAAGACTTTGAACATTGCGGTGCGTGAATCATCGCTCCCCTTGAGCTATTTGCTCGCCCAGCCCGATGGCACCAAGAAGCCCATCGGCATGGCAGTGGACATTTGCAACGCTGTAGCGGAGCGCATCAAGACCTACGTGCCGGACTTGAAGGTCAACTACATCACCGTGACTTCAAGCACTCGCATCCCTGCCATCAAGGAGGGAAAGGCGGACATGGAGTGCGGCTCCACTACCAATTCCGCCTCTAGGCGCAAGGAAGTGACCTTCTCCATTCCTTACTACATAGCCTCTATCACTGGCGCCGTTCGCAGCGACTCAAGTATTTCAACACTGGATGACTTGGAAGATGGCGCGATGGTTGTCTATACCAAGGGGACCACCACCGAGGACACGGTTCGCAAGTTCTCTATTGGCTTCAACAACAGAGCGAAGCTCGGAGCCGTAAGGAAGACAGTCGCAGACGATCACATGGCCTCGTTCAACGTGATGGCAAGAGGCGAAGCAAGGGTCTTCTTGAACGACGACATCTTGCTCTACGGGTTGATGGCTCAAACAGAAAACCCGGGCCAATTCAAGTTGCTCAACCAAATCTTCACCTTGGAGCCTTACGGCATCATGAGTCGCAAAGACTCTGCACTCTTCAGCGACCTCATCAATGACACCATCATCACGATGATGAACAGTGGCGAATACAAGAGCCTTTATGCCAAATGGTTCCAAAGCCCGATTCCGCCAAAGAACGTCACTTTGAATGTCCCGATGAGCAAAGCGCTTAGGGATGTAGTGCGCTTTCCAACAGACGTAGTGGGGAACTGAAATCATGTCCCGCCACAACGAAACAATGAGGAGGCTTGACTATCTCGCCGTATTAAAGACTTCCAGCATGACGCTTGAAGAGATTGGCTCAGCGATTGGCTTCAACGGCCAAAGAGACACGTTGCGCAAGTTCCTGAATAGGTGCGGCATCAGCTTCAGGCACGAGACGAGAGGTGCAAAGCCCGACCAGAAGCTCAGGAGCTATCTGGAGGCCCTCAGCCCTGAAGAATCGGTGCACAAGACGCTAACCCAACTCTACCTTGAGAGCGGCGAGCCTTGCTCCTACAGCTACTTCTACCAGATGCTCAACGACTCAAAAAAGCCATTCAAGAGAAGCTACAGATAAAACGCCCCGCCAAGGGGCTTTTCTACTTTCATGCATTGCTATTTGTCCTTATATTTAATATAATATATTAAATAACAAGGAAAATATTATGAAAAGAATAATGATTACAATGAGTCTATTGCTAGGTGGTTATGAGGCGAGAGCGCAAGACTTGACGATGGGGACGCATCTGGTCAGTCTGCATGCGGACCAAGACGCCTGTGGAATCGCCGGGGGATGCAACAACTTCAATCCGGGTCTGTATGTGGACTACAAAGGTTGGACCGCTGGCTTCTACCGCAACTCTCAGCGCTTCAACAGCGTTTATGCAGGCTACACCTTCCGTTGGCCCGCCAACTCAAGATTGAACCTTGGGCTTACCACTGGCGTTATCACCGGCTACAGGAAGTTCACGCCTGGCGGTGTTCCAAGCACTACCTACACAGACCCACAGGGCACAGTCTGGTTGATTGACGGCGTGCCGACAGAACCTTCTTGGAAGAAGGTGGTGCGGTTGATGGTGGTTCCATCCGCGTCCGTCCAGTTGACGGATAAGACGGCGCTGAGAGTTTCCCTGCTGCCGAAGTTCAAGAGAACGAATCCAACGTCTACCATTCATTTCTCTATTGAGTCTAAATTCTGATTTTGTTTGTTCTTCTATTGATTATTAAATGCATATATTGTAATATATATAAGCATAATAAGAATAGGAGACAATATGCAAATAAAATCAAATTCAATCGCTTTAGCGATAACACTAAGCATCTCTACTGGCGCATATGCGGCTGACAGCGTGGGGTCAGTTCTAGTAGAAAATTCAGTGAGCAGCGGCTCCAGCAACATCGGAGCAGCCTCCACAGTTGTCGGAGGGAACAACTCCAATCCAGGTGGCGACAAGTCCGCCATCATTGGAACCAACAATACGAACTCGGGAACCGGTATATCTATCGTCGGCAACGGAAATAGAAATGCCACTTCGGAGAATTCAGCAATTGTTGGCGCAGACAACCAAATCCAAGGTGTTGGCAGCGGCCTGACACTTGGGTTCAACAACACCTTCTCTCACAGCGCGCTTGGGGTCACCAATGTTCTCATTGGGACAAACTTGCTGGACAACGGCTACAGCGGCTGTGTCGCCTTCGGTAATCAATCCGGGTGTACAAAGAACAATCAGTTCCAGGTCAGTGGAATGACTGTCACCGGGGTCGGGTTCGCGACTGACAAGAGTGACGCGGTGAGCTTGGGGCAGCTTCAGAACATCTTGGCCACTCAGCCTGGCGGGAGCATCTTTGACCCGTCAGGACTCCAAGGTCAGATTGACACCCACACAACCCAGATTGGAACACTGCAAGGACAGGTCGCAACCAACACAAGCAACATCGGAGTGCTTCAAGGTGAGGTTGCGAGTCAAGGAGTTGCTATTGGAGGCTTGCAGACCACGGTCCAAGATCATGAGGTCCGCATTCAACAAAACACCCAAGCGATCAATCAGCTTGACGGCAGAGTGACTTCATTGGAGCAGCGCTTCAACAATTTGGAGCGTGACTACAAGCGCTACAGCCATTCAGCCGCAGCGATGGGGTTGGCAGCTTCCAGTCTCACATTTGACAGGTCCAAGGACAGGCAAGTAGCCGTGGCTGCCTCCACCGTAAACGGGCAGTCCGCCTTTGCTTTTGGTGTCGGTGTCAACCGAGGCAATGTGTTGGTTCATGCCAAGGTCGTGAGGGGTTCAAGTATGACTGGAGCTTCAGTCGGAGCGAGCTGGGCTTTCTAAGAGCTCATGCGCCGGATAGAAAGAGAAAAGCCACCGTGAGGTGGCATTTCAACTAGTACGCATTTTCCGGTCAAAAACCTGCTTTGCTATTTCTTAGGTACGAAGTAGCCTCGGTGTACGTCTTCGCTTCGGTGGCCTGCAGATTTTCTTACCCCTTCTAGGGTATCAAGGCTCTGAACAGTAGCGGGAACATGCTCATCTTTAAACTTCCTAGTACTCTTGAATGCAAGCATTTCGGCAAGAATGGGGCTATGTTCCGCTCCAATCTTCTCAATGAATCGGCTGATGCTCTCCCTGCGGAAGTCGTGAAAGCGAACATGCTTGAGGTTGAGCCGTTCTTGAAGCTTCCTGAAAGAACCTTCAAAGCCTGAGATGCCGTAAGAAAACATTCTTTTTCCGTTAGTGCGAGGGAAGGATTCGATCAAAGCTTTGGCTTCGTTAGTCAAAAATACATCCCTATATTCACCATTCTTTGTATTGTGTAGCTCAATGTGATTGCCCTTCACTTGGTCCCACGTAAGAGTGATAATTTCGGAGCGGCGGCAAGAAGTGAGAAGGCTCAGGGTGACGATAGCCCGCATCTCCCAGTTGGGGTAATCGTCGAGCGCGGCAAACAATTTTTCTTCGTCAGTCACTTGAAGTCGGACTTTTCGCTTCTTGCTCCTGTTGGCGAGTAGTGAGCGATCAAAATCGTAGGCAGGGTTCTTCCAATCTCTGAGGCTTCCGTCTATGAATTTCAGCTTGTCAAAGCAAACTGACATCATCGTTATTTCTCTACTAATGGAGCTCTTTTTTTTGCCTAGTTCAAGTCGTGCACGAACATAGTCATTGATGACCAACCCATTGAGCTTGCTAAGTGGAATACTTCCGAACTTGACTTTTGAGTTGTTCTGAAGATACAGGGCTAGTGCTGCCTTTTCTTCAAAATATTCATTGCGATGTACGACAATAGTTGACTTGATAGTGCGATAAAAGCTCTTGTAATTGTTTTTCTTCCGTTTCTCCAGCTCGGTGCCCTCAGGCATTGTGTCTATGTAGGTCTCAACATATTTTTCAATGTAGGCAGACACAGGCGGGTCTTGGAAAAAAACATCAAAAATTGCCTTTCTAATGTTCTCTTCTTCCTGCTGCTTCTTATCGCTCTCTGAGACGCTAAAAATCTTCTCGCGTCCAAGCACAGTCTTAGATAGGTTTAAAAACTCTGTAGCCTCTTCAAGGTCATCAAAGAGGCGGTCAGCCTTGAAGTCCTTCCGCTGTATCCTCACTCTGTAGCGGAGCTGTGTCGTCTTGTCCTTGTTCTTCCACTTAACGGGCTGGATGCCACGGGGCAGGGCGGTAGCCATGGAGCTTCCTTCTTGGCAAAGTTTTGGCAAATTTTCGCCCAAATCCTGGGTGTTAGGCAAACCGAGGTCAGTGATGACTAACAAAGAATCTGAGCAAAATCAACAGGTTGGCAACATAGAGACAATCACGCTGGCCGGCGGATGTTTTTGGTGTACCGAGGCCGTGTTCCTGAAGGTCAAGGGCGTCCTGTCAGTGGAGTCTGGCTATACCAATGGTCAAGTCCAGCATCCGAACTATGAGCAGGTGTGCTCCGGCCAGACCGGACATTCCGAGGTGGTGCGGGTGCGGTTCAATCCCTCCGTGGTCAGCCTGACTGAACTGCTGCAGGTGTTCTTCGCCGTGCACGATCCCACAACGCTGAACCGTCAGGGCGCGGATGTGGGCACGCAGTACCGCTCCGGCATCTACTACCACCGGCCCGACCAGCTCGGCGAGATTCGTCAGGTGCTGGATGAGGCCAACGCGGCCCATGGCGGCAAGGTGGTGACCGAGGTGCAGCCCGAGCAGAACTACTGGCCCGCTGAGGCTTACCACCAGCGGTACTTCGAGAACCATCCGGAGCAGGGCTACTGCGCCTTTGTGGTGGCGCCCAAGGTCGACAAGTTCCTCAAGAAGTTCCGGGAACTTGTGAGGACCGATTCGGCCTGACGGGCCGATCACCAACGGTGACTTCAGACAGCCGGCCGTTTCTGCAGGCACAATCGCGGCTGCTCTGAACATGACCATGTTGTCCACGTCCTTCGCCGCTCGCCGGCCCCACCATCGCCACGCCGCTCCCGGCGTGTCTGCGTTGCCGTCCGCGGTGCGCTGGTGGGTGCTGCTGTGCCTGGTGTCGGTACTGGGCTTCCAGTCTCTGGGGTTGGTCCACCGCACCCTGCACGGTGGAGGCGGCGGTTCGCGCGCAGGTGTCGCTGCCTCGTCGCGTGACACGGCCAGCGCGAACCTCGCCTTTCAATCCCCCAGCACGGTCAGCCCGAACCTGGCCTTCAAATCTCCCAGCCTCGGCCACTTGCCGGGCAGCATCGACTGCCAGTTGCTGGACGAGCTCAGCACCGCGCTGGGCCCGATCGCCCAGGCGCTGGCCTGGACCGCGCTGCTGCCGGACCATCCGGTCGCCACCCCTGCGCCCCATAGCGCCACGGTCGCACAGGTCTGGCGCGTCCCTGCGCGGGCACCGCCTGCGGCCTGAGTCGTCGTTGATCGTTGATGCGGTCGCGCGGTTTGGCGTGGGATGAGGTCTGCCGTGGTGGGGACCTTCTCAGCTGCTTTCATCGGGTCAGGCTCATTCGCTGACACTCGTTCTGCCCCTCGGTTCTTCGGTCGTTCGTTCGGTCATTCGATTGTTTGATCGGTCGACTGTTCCGCGCTCAGGGCGGGCGTGAGCGGGGCGAGGTGACGCAGCATGACGCCGCGGTCGCCGAGCGCTTGATGCGGTGAGCGTACTCGCCGGATTCGAGGCGGTCTCTGCCAAGACTCGGGCTGGCTATCCGCGGATTGGCACTGAGCCGGATCTGAGCTGCTGCTCATGCCGTAGCCAATGCCGATGCAGTCGCTGGTGCGGATGCGGATGCGGATGCGGGCAGTTGCCGATCCGCTGGCCGACGCCGATGCGCTTGCCGCGGCCGACGCCGACGCGCATGGCGATGCCGATGCCGATGCCGATGCGGTTTCCGATGCCGATGCTGCCGCAGCAGTGACGGATGTCGCTTCGGATTCCGCAGCGGACGCCGCAACCGACTCTGCCGCCACCTTCAGCGATCACGACGCAACCCAACGCTGTTTTCCGCCCATTCCGGGCCAGGCGCACGCCGCCTGGATGGCGGAGGTCCATTTGATTCCCAGGCACCGTGGCGCCTTCAGACCCGACCCCGTCCTTCCAGGGATGGCGGATCTGAATCTCCGGTCACCCGCTTCATCGAGAGATGAAGCCGCCCGAAGCCGCGCGCGCCTTTCCGAAAGTATTTCCATGTCCAAGTTCTCTCCCGCCGTTCTGTCTTCCATCGCTCCCGCACGTTCGTTGCGCACCGGCACCTTCGCCGCGACGACGCGCTCCGCACTGACCCCTCTGAGCCAGGCGCTCGGTCTGGCCCTGGCGATGAGCTGCGGCGCCGCCATCGCCCAGACGGCGTCCTCGGCTCCGGCCTCAAGCTCGTCGGTCTCCGCCAATGCTGCGCGCCCAACCAACGCCGCCACCACCGCAGACTCCACCGCAGGCGCCGGTTCAGCCAATGCCACCGCCGCAAACACCGCCGAAGACACCGCCGACAGCGGCTCCAACGCCAGCGGCGCCACCGGTGACAGCACCAAGACCCGCCAGAAGCAGAAGCTCCAACCGGTGGTCGTCACCGGCAATCCGCTGGGTCTTCGCGACCTCGTCACTCCCGTCCAGACCCTCAGCGGCGACGCCCTGACCCTCAAGCGCGGTGCCACCCTCGGCGACACGCTGGAGGACATGTCCGGCGTCGGCTCCACCTACTTCGGCCCCAACAGCAACCGCCCGACCATCCGGGGCCTCGATGGCGACCGCGTCAAGATGCTGAGCAACTCCGGCGCCTCGGTGGATGCGTCCAGCCTCAGCTTCGACCACGCACTGCCGGTCGACCCGCTGGTGCTCACCCGCATCGAAGTCCTGCGCGGCGCGGCTGCCCTGCAATACGGCGGCAACGCCATCGGTGGTGTGGTCAATACGCTGGACAACCGCATCCCCCGCGCGCCGCAGCCCGGCATCAATGGCGCCGCTGAAGTGCGCCTGGGCGGTGCGTCCAATGAATACGGCGGTGCCGCGGTGCTGGATGGCGGCACGCAGCAGTTCGGCTGGCACGTCGACGCCGCCGACCGTCATGCCGACGATCAGCGGGTGCCGCGTTTCACCGACAACGAAGGCACCACCAGCACCCACGTCCGCAACTCCGACAGCCACAGCCGCAGTGGCGCCCTGGGCGGCTCGTTCTTCTTCTCGGATGGTTTTGCCGGTGTGTCGGTGGAGGACTATCACACCCAGTACGGCGTGACGGTCGAGCCGGACACCCGCATCCAGATGCAGCGTCAGCGCATCGCCACCGCTGGCGAATGGCGCAACATCGCCCCCGGCATCGCCCGGGTGCAATGGCAGTTCGCCAGCAGCCGCTACAAGCATGCGGAAGTGGAGGGCGACGGCGCCATCGGCACCACCTTCCAGTCGGACGGCAAGGATGCGCGCATCGAAGCCCAGCATGTGGCCGTGCCGCTGGCCGGTGGCGAACTGCAGGGCGTCCTGGGCTGGCAGTGGGAAAACAGCGACTTCTCCGCCCTGGGCGATGAAGCCCTGGTGCCCAACACCACCACCCGCAACGGCGCATTGTTCCTGATCGAAAACTTCAAGTCCGGTCCCTGGAGCCTGCAGGCCGGCGCCCGGTCGGAGCGGGTGACGGTGTCGTCCACCGGTGGTGACGAAGACCGGTTTGGTGCACCGACCTCCAAGCGTTTCAG
The DNA here is from genome assembly GCA_966211495.1 of uncultured Roseateles sp. Lineage (GTDB taxonomy): Bacteria > Pseudomonadota > Gammaproteobacteria > Burkholderiales > Burkholderiaceae_C > Roseateles. The sequence goes on from CBIHOT010000002.1 coordinate 77,518, forward strand.
CCCCAAGAGCCTGGCCCTGTCCGGTGCTGTGGATGTGGGCGGCGGCTTCAGCCTGTCCAGCAGCGTGAGCAGTTCCGAGCGTGCTCCCACCTTCTACGAACTCTTCGCCAATGGTGTGCACGTGGCGTCGGGTGCGTTTGAAATCGGCGATCCGTCCCTGCGGCCGGAAAAGGCGAAGTCGGTGGATCTGGGTCTGCACTGGCAACAGAATGGCGCCAAGTGGGGCGTGCAGGTCTATCAGACCCGCTTCTCCAACTTCCTGGCGATGGATGCCAACGGCGACACCCGCACCGAAATCAATGACGATGGCCAGGCCGAATCGATTCCGGTGTACGTCTACCGTGGCGTCCGCGCGCGGATGCACGGCGTGGAACTGGAAGGCCGTCAGCCGTTGCCCTCGGTGGCCGGCTGGGACCTGACCCTGGGCACGACGGTGGACCTGGTGCGCGGCACCAACCGCGACACCGGCCAGCCGCTGCCGCGTCTGGCGCCGGTGCATGGCACGTTGTCGCTGCAGGCGGAGAGCGGTCCCTGGATGGTGCAGGCGGAACTGCGCGGCGCAGCCCGTCAGAACCGCGTGGCCGAGTTCGACACGCCCACCGCCGGTTACGGCACCATGCGCCTGAACGTCGCCCGGCATTTCGACCTGGGCAGCTACGACGCGCTCTGGTACGTGAAGCTGGACAACCTGGCCAACAAGCTGGCCTACAGCGCCAGCAGCGTGGCCACCATCCGCGACCTGACGCCGCTGCCGGGCCGCAGCATCTTCACCGGCGTGCAGGTGAAGTTCTGATCCGCTGACCGCAAAGGCTTACGGCGCCAGCCGCTCCCGCACCCATTGCCCGTTCACGAGCCTGTAGCACAGGCGGTCATGCAGACGGGACTTGCGGCCCTGCCAGAACTCCCAGCGGTCGGGCTTCAGCCGGTAACCGCCCCAATGGGGAGGCCGGCTGGGGTTCAGGCCATGCTGGGCCGCGGCCTTGGCGGCATTGGCCACCAGCACGGCGCGGCTGCTGATCACCTGGCTCTGCGGCGAGGCCCAGGCGCCCAGCCTCGAATCCAGCGGGCGTGAGGCGAAGTAGGCGTCCGACTGCGCCGGGTCGACCTTCTCCACCTGGCCTTCGATCCGCACCACCCGCTCCAGTTCCACCCAGTGGAACTGCAGGGCGGCAAACGGATTGCCCTCCAGCTGCTGACCCTTGCGGCTGTCATAGTTGGTATACCAGACGAGGCCCCGCTCATCCATGTCCTTGATGAGGACAATGCGGGTGGACGGTCGTCCGTCCGGCCCCACGGTGGCCAGGGTCATGGCGTTGGGTTCGGGAATCTGGGCGTCCATGGCCTGACGCAGCCATTGCTGAAATTGCAGCAAGGGCTCGGAGGCCGAGGCGTTTTCGTCGAGCTCGTCCCGTTCGTAGCTCTTTCGGAGATCGGCAAGTTTGTCCATAGGGCTGAAGTATGGGGCGAATCCTTAGGTAAAGCTCCCAGTCGTGAAACTCCGGGTGTGATGATGCGCCCCGGGCAGGCATGCTGGGATCAACTGATCGCCCAAGAGTCAGCCGCAGCGAGGAATCAACCTGAAGGAAGTACGCATGGATCAGCGACGACCGGCTGTCGTCGTGCTCGCGGCAGGACGAGGCCAGCGCTTTCGCGGCGAGGGTCACAAGCTCGAGCAGTTGGTGGGTGGGGAGACGGTGTTGGCTCACACCCTGCGCCAGACGATGGCCTCCGGATTGCGTTATTTGGTGGTGACCTCCACGGCCCTGGCGCCGCTCGTGCGGCGGCATGTGGCGGAGCGTGACATGCTGGTGCTGCCCACCCAGGACCGCCTGGGGCGGCCTGCGCCCGTCGGCATGGGGCACTCGATCGCGGCCGGCGTGGCCGCCACCGGCGATGCGCAAGGCTGGCTCATCGTGCCGGCGGACATGCCGCTGCTGCAGACCAGCACGCTGCTGGCCGTGGCGCGGGCGCTGGAGCACGACCCGATTGCCTATGCCCAGTACGACGGCCAGCGAGGACACCCGGTGGGCTTCAGCGCCGAGTTGTTCTCCGAACTCACGGCCCTGCAGGGGGACGAGGGGGCTCGCAAACTGCTGGCCCGGTTCCCGGCGCAGGCGGTGGATGTGAACGACCCCGGAGTGCTGGTGGACGTGGACACGGTCGAAGACCTGGCGCGGGTGGTGTCGGTGCATCCGGCCGTGCCGGTGCCCGCCTCCGCGCGCCATCGGCTGCGTCCGTCAGAGTCCGTGTGATCGTGCCAGCGCCAGCTGGTGCTCCAGGGAGCGGTCGTGGATGCCGTGCTCACGCAGGCAATGGACCGCGCGCTCCAGATAGTCCAGGGTGGTGCCATAGCGGCCGCGAGCATGCCGCAGGATATGCAGCAGCCGGTCGTCCGGCAGGTCGCCGGCCCAGCCGGGGCTTCGGCGTGACAAGGTGAAGGCGAGGGCGCGATGCTCGCCCACCGGGCTGAAGCAGGGCAGCCAGCGGGGCACATAGGTGCCGACGACCATTTCGCGCAGCCACAACCGCTCAAGTTCGGCTTCGGCCCGTTCCGGCGGAATGCGGTAGACCAGACCCTTGCAACTGCCGCCGGAGAGCAGGGTCATGACCAGCCCGGGCAGTTCGGCGCTGCCCCGGTTGACCAGCGAGCGCAGCCGGAGCGCGCGGTGATAGCCCTGCACCTTGGCCACCCGCGTATCCGCCGGCGCGAAGCCCGGGTTCCACATCAGCGAACCATAGGCAAAGATCCAGAGACCCTCGCTGCGATCCCATTGCTGCTGGAACTGGGCGAGCCAGTCGCGGCTGTGGGCGGGCAGGTCCTCCACGCGCGCACCCGCGAGCGGATCGCTGGCGGGATGTCCCGGCGCAGAGGGTGACGTATGGGGGGCCGCTTTGGCTGCCAGACCCGCCGTTGCATCGGGCGCATTCAACATGCCGTTTATCCTGCCACAAGCCCCGTCCGCCCGTCCTCGTTTGGACACACTCCGAGCGGGGGTGACACAGGAACTCACCGCTGTTGCGCACCTCGCACAGCCGGTGTGCTGCGCGCCAGCCAGACGCCAAACACCGACAGCCCCATGCCGACGATGGCCAGTCCGCTCAAGGTTTCGTGGAACAAGGCCCAGGCAATGACGGCAGTGGTGGGAGGCGTCAGGTAAAACAGGCTGGCCACGTTCACCGCGCTGCCGCGACGGATGAGCAGATTCAGCAGGCTCACCGCACCGATGGACAGCACCAGCACCAGCCAGCCCAGGGCGAAGAGGAAGGACGGCGTCCAATGGACGGTGGTGTTCTCCGTGGCCAGCGCCAGCGCGGCGGTGATGGCCAGGCACGGCACGAACTGGATGACCGCGCCGGTGCGCAGGTCGAAGGAGGGGCAAAAGCGCTTTTGATAAAGCGTCCCTGCGGTGATGCCCAGCAGCGCCAGCACCGCCGGCACCAGCATCGTCACCAGCGCCTGCGACGGCACCGAGGCCGTTTTGGCCGCCACCACCAGGCCCACGCCGAGGAACCCCAGCGCCAGTCCCGCCCATTGAGCCGGCCGGACCTGTTCACCCAGGACCGCCCGCGCACCCAGCGCGGTCACCACCGGCTGCAGGCCGACCACCAGCGCGGTGATGCCGGCGGGCAGGCCGTGGCTGATGGCGGTGAACACGCCGCCCAGATACACCCCATGGACCAGCAGCCCGGACACCGCAATATGCCCCCACGCGCCGGAGGCCTTCGGCCACGGCGCGCGTGTCACTGCGACGATCACGCCCATCAGCACGATGACGGCGGCATACCGCCACGCCAGAAAGGTCAGCGGTGCGGCATCGGGGAGGCCGAACTTCGCACCGATGAATCCGGTGCTCCACAGCAGCACGAACAGCAGCGGGTAGAGCGCCTCGACGGCAGGCCGGGTCGCAGCAGGCGGCGGGACGAGGGTCCCGGAAACGGGGCGGGAATCTGGCATGCCCGGAGTGTGTCCGAAAAGCATGGGCGACCGCCTTGCCCGTAATCGTTCCGTACCCGGAAAAACGCTCGAAGCCGATCGCACGAGCGTGTAATATGGTTACCAATACAACCCAAACCGAGTTACATCGGCAGCAGGCATGAACAAGACGCTTCTCGAGGTCACGGCACGCATCCGTGCCCGCAGCGCCGCCAGTCGCGAGCGCTATCTGGACCTGATCGACCGCATGTCGCGCCGCCAGCGCGGGGTGCAACGCATGGGCTGCGCGAATGTCGCCCACGCGGTGGCCGCGTTGCCGGAGAACGACAAGCTGCGCATCGTCGCCGAGAAGGCGCCGCATCTGGGCATCGTGACGGCCTACAACGACATGTTGTCGGCGCACCAGCCTTACGAAACCTATCCCGCACTGATCCGCGACGAGGTCCACCGCCAGGGCGCGACCGCGCAGGTGGCCGGCGGCGTGCCGGCGATGTGCGACGGCGTCACCCAGGGCACGCCCGGGATGGAGCTGAGCCTGTTCTCCCGCGACACCATTGCGATGGGCACCGCGGTGGCGCTGTCTCACGACGTGTTTGATGGCGCATTGCTGCTGGGCATTTGCGACAAGATCGTGCCGGGCCTGCTGATCGGCGCCTTGCACTTTGGTCATCTGCCCTGCGTGTTCGTGCCGGCCGGGCCGATGAGTTCGGGCCTGTCCAACAACGACAAAGCCAAGGTCCGCGAGCTGTATGCCCAGGGCAAGGTCGGGCGCGAGGAACTGCTCAAGGCCGAATCCGCGGCGTATCACGGCGCCGGCACCTGCACCTTCTACGGCACCGCCAACAGCAATCAGATGCTGCTGGAAGCGATGGGCCTGCATGTCCCGGGCGCTGCCTTCGTGCATCCGCATGACGGCCTGCGCGAGGCGCTGACGCGTGAAGCGGTGCGTCAGCTGCTGGGCATCATTCCGCAGCGCGACTACCGACCGATCGGCCGTGTGGTGGATGAGCGCTGCATCGTCAATGCGATGGTGGCCTTGCTGGCCACCGGCGGCTCGACCAACCACCTGATCCACTGGGTGGCCGTGGCCCGATCGGCCGGCATCCTGATCGACTGGAGCGACTTCTCCGATCTGTCGGCCGTGGTGCCGCTGCTGGCCCGGGTGTATCCGAACGGCAGTGCCGACGTGAACCAGTTCCAGGCCGCAGGCGGCCCGGGCTTTGTCATCAACGAGCTGCTCAAGTCCGGCGCGATGCACGGCGATGTGCTGACGAGCGTGTCCGGCCAGTCGCTCAGCGCCTATGCCCGTCTGCCCGAGCGGGCGGAGGACGGCGGCGTGACCTGGCGCGCCATGCCCGAGACCAGCAGCGACGAGACCGTGCTGCGCACCGCGGCGGCGCCGTTCTCGCCGACCGGCGGCCTGAAGCTGCTGGCGGGCAATCTCGGCCGGGCGGTGATCAAGGTGTCCGCCGTGCCGGAAGACCGTCACACGGTGGAAGCGCCGGCCCGCATCTTCGACAGCCAGGAAGCGATGCAGGTCGCCTTCAAGAACGGCGAGCTGGAGCGGGATGTGGTCGTGGTGGTGCGCTTCCAGGGCCCGCAGGCCAATGGCATGCCGGAACTGCACAAGCTGACGCCGCCGCTGGCCGTGCTGCAGGGCAAGGGCTTCAAGGTGGCGCTGGTGACCGACGGTCGCATGAGTGGCGCTTCGGGCAAGGTGCCGGCGGCCATTCACGTGAGTCCGGAGGCTTTGTCCGGCGGACCGCTGGCCAAGCTGCGCGACGGCGACGTGGTGCGGGTCTGCGCCACCAGCGGTGAACTGACCGCGCTGGTGGATGAGGCCACCTGGGCCGCCCGTGACATCGCCCAGATCACCCCGGAAGCGGTGCGCGACAACGGCGAGGGCCTGGGCCGCGAACTGTTTGCCGGCATGCGCCGCAATGTTTCCAGCGCCGAAGAGGGCGCGGTGAGCTGGCTGTAATTCGACAAGGACAAGACTTCATGAGTGAGACTCTGGATACCCTGAGCCTGGCCCAGCATGGCCCGGTGATTCCCGTCATCGTCATTGATCAGCTGGCGCATGCCGTGCCGCTGGCCAAGGCCCTGGTGGCCGGCGGTGTGAAGGTGCTGGAAGTGACGCTGCGCACGCCGGTGGCGCTGGACGCGATTGCCGCGATTGCCAAGGAAGTGCCGGAGGCCATCGTCGGCGCCGGCACGCTGCGCACCGCGGCGGATGCGGCGGCAGCCAAGAACGCGGGGAGCCGGTTTGCGGTCAGCCCCGGCTTCACGCCCGAGCTGGCCCGCGCCTGTGAGGCGCAAGGCCTGCCGCTGCTGCCGGGCGTGTCGACCGCCAGCGAAGTGATGATGGCGGCGGATGCCGGTTATCGGTTCCTGAAGCTGTTCCCGGCCACCGCGGTGGGCGGCACGACGCTGCTCAAGGCGCTGGCCGGTCCGTTCCCGGACATCGCTTTCTGCCCGACCGGCGGCATCACCGTACAAACGGCGCCCGACTTCCTGGCACTGCCGAACGTGAAGGTCTGCGGCGGCTCGTGGCTGACCCCGGGCGATGCGGTCAAGGCGGGCGACTGGGAGCGCATCACGCGTCTGGCCAAGGAAGCAGGCGCTCTGCGCGGCTGATCGCCGCTCGGAACTGACCTCCGATCTCCCACCCCCGACGAAAGTCGCGGGGTCGGGTCGGGTCAGGCCCTGCGAGCCCCGTCGTCGATGACCACGTCCCCGTCTTCTTTGGTGAAGGCGGGCAGGGGGCCGACAGGCAGCAACTCCAGCACTTTTTCGGACGGTCGGCACAGGGCGGTGCCCAGCGGCGTGACGACCACCGGCCGATTCATCAGGATCGGGTGCGCGGCCATTGCATCCAGCAGGGCCTCATCCGACACGGACGGGTCATTCAGGCCCAGTTCCGCAGCCTGGGCTTCCTTGCTGCGCAGCAGCGCCCGCACCGGCTCACCTGTCGCGGCAACCAGTGCTCGCAAACCGTTCTTGTCCAGCGGCGTCTTCAGATACTCAATGACGGTCGGCTCCAACCCGGCGTGACGGATCAGCGCCAGGGTGTTGCGCGACGTGCCGCACTTGGGGTTGTGATAGATGACGATGTCGCTCATGGCGTCTGCCTCGATTCGTTCCTTCAGTCCAGCGTGACGATGACCGGCGCGTGGTCGCTTGGGCGCTCGTTCTTGCGCGGGGCCTTGTCGATGACGCAGGCGGTGACACGTGGCTTGAGGGCTTCGCTCACCAGAATGTGGTCGATGCGCAGGCCCTGGTTCTTGCGGAAGGCCAGGTTGCGGTAATCCCACCAGCTCCAGCTCTTGGGCGGCTGCTCGAAGAGGCGGAAGGCGTCCACCATGCCGGCGGCCAGCAATTGCTGGAAGTGCTCCCGCTCCTGCGGCGTGCAGTGGATCTGTCCGGCCCAGGCGACGGGGTCGTAGACGTCGCGGTCTTCCGGGGCGATGTTGAAGTCCCCCATCAACACAAGGTTGGGATGGGTCTTCAGCTCCTGCTGCACCTGCGCGCGCAGGCCGTCGAGCCAGGCCATCTTGTAGACGAACTTGTCGCTGTCGGGCGCCTGCCCGTTGGGAAAGTAGGCGCCGATCACCCGCACGCCGGCCACGGTGCCGGAGATCACGCGGGCCTGCTCATCGGCGTAGCCGAGGATGTTGCGGGAGACGTCGGTCGCGGGTTCCTTGCTGATCAGGGCGACGCCGTTGTAGGTCTTCTGGCCAAACCACTGGACCTGGTAGCCGGCATCATGGATGGCTTGGGCGGGGAACTTGTCATCGGTCAGCTTGGTTTCCTGCAGCACGATGGCGTCGACTGGATTGGCGGCGAGCCAGTCCAGCAGTTGCGGCAGCCGCACGGCGAGGGAGTTGACGTTCCAGGTGGCGAGTTTCATGGGAATCCGGGGAGATGCGCGCGCGAAGAGGGCGCGGATGCATCATCGTAGCTGAGCCCGTCAACCCGGTCCTGTCTTGGCCAACCGCTTCGCGCTGTGGCGCGCTCCATCGGTCATTTGCAACTCGCGCCGTCCATCCTCAGCATGCCGTCTCCGAACGCCGAGGAGACCTGTGTGCACTCCTGGTAACCGGCCAACGATCGGATCAGCGTTTGTGTGGTGCTGTGGTATTCGCACACGGCATAGGCGTCTCGGAGTCCTGCCACGTTCCAGGTCAGCAACTCGGTCTGGACGTCTTTGCTGTCGCGCTTCGTGGCGTTCTGGGTGGGCTTCACCCGCGCCTGAACGTCCGGATGGCCAACGTTCACGTAGAACCTGCTCAGTCGCAGCTTCGGGGGCGGCACCATGGTCATGGCGTTGAATCCAGGATGGACTTCGCTGAGCGTCTCCTCCGGGTGAGGGAGCAGCCCCGGGCATTCAAAGGGCGGTTGCGCCGCGTGGACGGAGCAGGCGCAGAAGGCGGTCAACAGGACCGTGATGGGGGCTTTTGCGCAGGCTAGCAGCCTGAGCGTTCTCACTTGCATACGGCCCTCACGATCTTCAGTTCAGTGTTGACAGGCCCTCGGTATTCAACAACACATTGCTGGTAGCCCGCCAACGATCGGAACAGCACTTGAGAGGTCGCCCGGTACGCGCATATGAGGTAAGGATCCTCAATCCCAGCCAGCTTCCAGGTCGCAGTGTCTTTGCTTTGGCCTTGCGTATCGGTCGATGTGTAGTCGTCATACATCGTCAGATCCGAGTGCGAAGGCGGCCCGTAATTGATCATCATCGAAACAAGCTCATGGCCAGGCTGCGGCTTCGCTGTCATGACAATGAAACCGCTGGGCACGGTTTTCAGCACTTGCTCTGTTTTGGGAAGCTGCAGCGGGCAGGAGATTGGCTCACGCTCCACCTGCGCGGTCGCAGGAAGCCAGAGGCTGTGCAGAGCCAATAGGGCCATCAGTTGAAATGTGCGCATGCAAAAGTCTCAGCTATGGATGGTTGCGTCGTCGCGTGGCTGCCGCCCACGGTCGCGGCTCCATCAGTCACTTGCAGCTTGCGCCTCTCATATTGAGCATTCCGTCGCCTCGAACGGAAGAGACCTGTGTGCACTGCTGGTAACCAGACAATGACCGAATCAGCGTTTGGGTGGTGGCGCGGTAGACGCACACCGCATAGGCGTCGCGAAGTCCTGCCACGTTCCAGGTCAGCAGTTCGGTCTTGACGTCCTTGTTGTCGCGCTTTGTGGAGTTCTGGGTGGGCTTCACCCGCGCCTGCACTTGCGGGTGGCCCACGTTCACGTAGAACCCGCTGAGCTGCAGCACCGGGTGCGGCTCCATCGTCATGGCGCTGAACCCAGCCGGGACTTCGCTGAGCGTCTCCTCAGGGTGGGGCAGTTCTTCCGGGCATGCGAAGGGCGGTTGTGCCGCTTGGGCAGAGCACGCGCAGAAGGCGGTCAACAGCACCGCCATCGGGGCCAAGCTACGCATCTGTGTCACCTTCAATGTTTCGCTGGACAACGGCCAAAGCGTTCTTATCTGCATACGGCGCTCGCAATCTTCAGAATCGTGTTGACAGGCCCTCTGGATTCGACGACGCACTGTTGATAGCCAGCCAGCGATCGGAACAGCACCTGAGACGTGGACCGATACAGGCATACCGCGTAAGGGTCATGAATCTCAGCCAGCTTCCAGGTCAGCGTCTCTTTGCTTTGCCCTTTTTCATGCACCAACGCATAGTCGTCGTACATCGTCGCGTCCTCGCGCGACGGAGGGCCGTCGTTGACCCGAAAACCGGTGAGGGTGTGGACCTCCGCGGGCACTGCTGACATCACGGTGAAGCCGGAGGGCACGTTTCGAAGCGTCTGCTCTGTTTTGGGCAGCTCAAGCGGGCAGGCCAAGGGCGGGGGCGACGCCTGCGCGATCGCCGGGACCCAGAGAGCCGCGAGAAGCGAGAGGGCAAACAGTTGAAATGTGCGCATGCAAAAGTCTCACCACTGAATGGTTGCGTAGTCGCGGCCCTTGTTCAGGTAGGTCTCCGCTTTCTTATGAGCTTTGGGGTCGAAGTACACGGTTCGAAGCATGATGGATTCTGCTGAAGCGTATTGCTCAATGATGTCGAACCCGATGATATTGCCGCCCTTGTCTGTCACGGTGCCGGCATAGAGCCCCGCATGCTGGCCGGTCACACCATTGGGATAGAAGTTCTTAGCGTTCCAGCCAGTGGCGATCGGTGTTCCGAGCGCCAGTGAAGCAACGTATTCCGGCGTCAGCGCAACTCCTTTTCTCCAATTGTCCGGTTGTGTGCTCGGCGCGCCGGCCAATTGCTTGACGATTTCGACGCATTGCGCCGATCCAGAAGCGTTAGTTAGTAGGGCTTTGCCTTTGAGCTTTCGAACATCTGGCACTGCGCCGAAGTGCTCGGCGTAGGCTCGTGTGGAAATGGCCTCGGCCTTGACGGGTGTGGTTGCCATGGGGGCGGATCAGTGGAAAGGAACAAACCGCCAAGGCTACGGTGTCCGGTTGGTTCCGGCATCTGACTTTCGTCACCACGTCACACACTGCGCAGCACAATCACCGCCCACGACGCAGCCAACGCAGCCGACGCAACGCGCGATTGCACACGCATACCGATTCGCGTGCACAAGCCCGCAAATCAGGGAAACAACTTGGTACGTTAACGAATGTGAAGCGCTACACTTCGAAAATTACGACGTACGTCTCAGAATTTTCATGGCGCGGCTTCGAATTGTTCATGCGGTGTTCTCTTCCAAACTGGCGGGCGGCGAACAGCATTGCGCAGACCTCGCCAACGCACAGGCGGAGTTGGGCCATGAGGTCCATGTGGTCGGCCCCGTGGGCGCTCAGGTCGCCCATGCACTGAATCCACGGGTGCGTTATCACGCATTGCGGCTCCCAGTCGCTCGCGGCCTCAGACTGCGGCGACTCGCGCAATCCCTCGGGGCGGATGTGGTCCACGGCCACCTCGGACCGGCATGTAAAGCCACGGCTTGCGCCACGTCCAACGCGCGCATCGGCACCTTGCACGTCGGCTACAAAGTTCACCACCACGCCAGGATGGACGGGCTGATCTGCGTCAACATCAAGCAGGTCGATACGCTTAGCGCCTTCCGTCGCCCGCACCGCGTTATCTACAACTGGGCGCCGGATCGGTCGGGTTGCAGCAATGCCACCGCCAATGAGGGCGCAATGCGCACAGCCTTGGGCATTTCGGCCACAGCACCGGTGGTCGTGTCTGTCGGCCGTTTGCATCCGTCCAAGGGCATGCATTCTCTGATTCAGGCGTTTCAGACCTACGCGCCGGCGCATGCGCACCTGGTGCTGATTGGCGAAGGCCCCCAACGCCAGGAGCTGGAGACGCTCGCCGCCGGCGACTCCCGCATTCATCTGGTCGGCTTCCGCTGGGATGTGGATGCGTGGCTGGCCGATGCCAATCTCTACGTGTCGGCCTCGCTCGAAGAGCAGTTCCCCCTGTCGATGCTGGAAGCCATGCGCGCCCACCTGCCGATCGTGGCCACCGCCACGCAAGGCGCGTGCGAAATGCTGACGCCCGCGCAGTCGGCCATCGTCCCGATCGGTAACATCCCGGCCATGGGCCAGGCCATCGCGAATGCATTGATGCCGGGCGCCCAGGGCGTTCAACATCACATTCAATACGACATGAGCCGGTTCGACCGTTCCACCGCCGTCAACGCCACTGTGGACTTCTATCTCGAAGTCCTGCGGACCCAGCGCACCTCTCAAACTTCACCATCAGGCAGGACGCTGGAAGACGCGCGTGCTTAAGCGGCCGAAGACCGACTTCTGGACGGTCGGTGTTGTACCTGCGCCCATTGCCGAACTGACGCCCGAACGCCTGCATCAACTGCGCGACCGCATCCAATGGATGCCATTGGCGGGCCCCTGGCAGTATTACGCCGATCCTTTCGCGCTGCGGGACGGAGACCGGCTCCACGTCTTCGTGGAGCACTTCCATTACCGCAACAAGAAGGGCGAACTGCACCGCCTGACCCTGGATCTGCGCACCGGCCAATGGACCGACCCGGTGTGTGTGCTGCGCCTGTCCGGGCACCTGTCCTATCCCTTTGTGTTCTCCCACGAGGGTCAGTGGTGGATGGTGCCGGAATGCAGTCAGGCCGGGGAGATCGCGCTCTACCGGGCCGCGGGCGCGCCGGACGATCCGACCTCTGCATGGACCCGCGTCAGCGCGCTGCTGCCAGGCGTTCCGGGCGTCGATGCGTCCCTGATTCAGCACGATGGCCGCTGGTGGATGTTTTATGCCGTCATCGGCCCGGCCAAGAAGGATCAGCGGGAACTGCATGTGGCGCATGCGGACACCTTGCAGGGACCGTGGACGGTGGTGCCTGGCAATCCGGTGTTCACCGCCGACTCCGGCGCCCGGCCCGGCGGGACGCCATTTGTCGGGCAAGACGGTCGAGTGCACCTGCCGGTGCAGGACCGCAGCCATGGTTATGGCTCCGGCGCACGGCTGCTGCGATTTGACGAGCTGACACCTCACAGCGTCAGCGTCGTGGATCTGGAGCGTCGCTATACCGGCGATCTGGTGCACGCCGGTTATCCGGATGGCTTGCACACGCTGTCCGCCTGCGGGGATCTGACACTGCTCGACGTCAAACGCATTGACCGTTCCCGCGGCCGTACGGTGCTGGACATGAAGCGCCGCTGGCGGCGTGTGCTGCAGCGCGTGATGGGCTGATCGCTGAAGCGCGTGGCGCGGACCGCGTCGCAGCGCATAGTGCCGAGACTGCGCTGGCGCCCGCAGAGCCATGGTGGCGCTGCCGCTCGGAGAGCAGCGATCGCGCTGCAGCCCACAGAGCCGCGATCGCGCTGCAGCCTCGACTGGCGGCGGCTCACAGGCTCCACACGCGCAGCGCTGCATCACGGCTGCGACGTCGTTGCCGCCTCCTTGGTGGGGGCCAAGGCCGGTGGCGGCGCATCTTGCAGCATCTCCCTCACATTCGCCGGCAGCGCCTGCTGCCGGGCGCGAATCAAGTCATATCGATCCAGCGTCAGCCGCTCAGCGGCGTCGTCGTCCAGCATGATCACGGGGCGGAGGAACACCAGCAGGTTGGTCTTCTTGCGGGTGTGGCTGCGGCTGCTGAACAGCCCGCCGACCAGAGGCAGCTTGCCGAGCCCATAGAGGTGATCGGCATCGGCTGTGTCGCTGTCTTCAATCAGGCCGCCCAGCACGATGATCTTTCCGTCTTTCACCGTGACCGTCGACTCCACCGACCGCTTGTTGGTGGTGGGGCCCGCGTTGGTGGTCCCGGGCGTGGTGGTCGAGGACACCGATGAAGATTCCTGATAAATCGTCAGCCGGATGCTGCCGTTGGGCCCGATCTGCGGCCGGATGCGCAGCGTGATGCCCACGTCCTTGCGCTCGATGGTCTGGAACGGCGAACTGCTGCTGCTGGTGGTCGTGTAGGAGCCGGTGACGAAGGGCACGTTCTGACCGACCACGATCTTCGCTTCTTCGTTGTCCAGCGTCACCAGGTTGGCGGTGGAGAGGATATTGGTGCCGGACATCGACTCCAGCGCGTTCACCACCGTCCCGAGGGTGATGTCGGTGGTGGTGGCGCTGATGTTGAAGATCTGCTTCCACTGGATGCCGACATCCAGCGCTTTGCTGGCGTCCACCTCCACGATCAGCGACTCCACATAGACCTGGGCCCGGTTGGAGTCCAACAGGTCCACCACGGCGGCGAGTTCGCGGAAGCGTGGCTCCGAAGCGGTGACGATCAGCGCATTGGTCGCCGGGTCCGCCTGGATGAATCCGCCGGTGGACGGCTCGGCGGTCGCGGAGACCGGCGCGGTGGCCTGCTTGCTGGAGGTGTTGGCGTCGGACCCGCTGCCGGAACTGCTCCCCGAGCTGCTCCCGGCCATGGATGCGAACGCGGTGGTGGCGCCGCTCGATCGGCCCGCGCTGCTGCCGGTGCTGGAGCTGTCGCTGGCATTCAAGCCATTGCTCGTGTCCTGCGCAGAGAACGCTGCTCTGAGGACCGACGCCAGCCGTGTGGCCTCTGCATGTTTGAGATAGATCACATGGATGCCGCTGCCCGCAATGCCGTTGTTGCCGGGCTTGTCGAGTCGCGACACCAGTGCCCGGATGGCCTGCAGCCGCGCTTGGCTGGGGGCGCGCACCAGCAGTGCGTTGCTGGAGACATCGGCATAGACCTGTGCCGTCCCCGTCCCGGCGATGCCGGCGCCACCCGCGGAAGCTACGCCAGCGCTGGCGCCCGAGGTCGTGCCGGCAGTGCCGCCCTGCGCCCGCTGCACCCCATCGAGCATCTTGGCGACGATCTGCGCCACGGTGGCCGCCTGCATGTGCTTGAGCGGAATGACCTCCACATCGGTGGCGCTCGGCGTGTCCAGCGCGGCGATGATGGCCGCCAGCCGGGTCTGGTTGTCCGCGTAGTCGGTGATGACCAGCGTGTTGTTGCCCGCGTTCACATTGATCGTGTTGTTGGCCGTGATCAGCGGACGCAGCACCCCCACCAGATTGCTGGCGTTCTCGTATTGCAGCTGGAAGATGCGGGTCACGATCTGGTCCTGCGCGCGCGGCTCGGCGCCGGCGATGACCGGACCGGCCTGCACTTTGGCGTCACTCTCCGGCACGATCTTGAGCAGGCCGGCGCTGTCCACCACCGCGTAGCCCAGCCCGCGCAGCGTGCTGGCGAAGTACTGATACACCTGCGGGCGGGTCAGGCCTTCATCGCTGACCAGGGTCATCTTGCCCTTGACGCGAGGATCGACCAGGATGGGGCGGCCCAGAATGGCAGCCACGGCGCGCGCGACAGCGTCCACATCGGCGTCCACGAACTGGACCACTGCGAGCGAGGTGCTGGCCATCGCGGGAGCGGGCGCGACGCGTCGCGCGGGAGCGGAGGTCGGGGCGGTCGGCGCGGCCCATACGGTGGGTGCGACCATCAACGCCGACAACAGCACGGCGGCGGGCAGGCGCCGGTGGCAGGGAGCGGGGGCAGTGGGCTTCAACGTTTCGAGGTGTAGGCAGCGATTGCCCGCGACATCGGGCGATCAAGCTGGCCATTTCAACAACGCGCGATTGCTGCGCGGTTGCCTCCGAGGCGAGAGTTGTGAAGCGAAGCGGGTGAAAGCGCAGGGCGCTGACACATCGTTGGGGACAGGCTGACAAAGGTCCGGCTGGCACCCCCATGGCGTGTCAGCCCTGACACGGAATGGGGATGGTGGATGCAATCGCTGCGGGGGCTCAGTAGCGGTTCAGCAGGAGTTCAGCAGGGGGCCAGCCGAGGCGTCGATCAGAAGTGCAGCCAGGCCGCGATGCCCAGACCCACCCCGACCACGCCGACCCCGATGGTGGCGTATTCCATCCAGCGGCGGCGGGTCAGCAGCGCAATGGCGGCCAGCGCGATGCCGATCTGCAGCGCCGTGGTGGCCTGCGCCCAGCGGTGATGCAGATGCATCTGCTCCTCGCTGCGGTGATCCCATTCCAGCGACTGGGCTTCCAGGCGGTCTGCTTTCGCCTTGATCTCGTTCTTCTCGGTCTCGTACCGCGCGGCCTTGTCGCGGTACTTCAGTTTTTGTTCGTCGGTGGGCGCGAGTTCCACTGCCAGTTCCGCCAGGCTCTGCTTGCTGCTCTTGGCCTGGAAGTAGTTCCATTGATTGGCCGCCTCGGTCTTGGTGATGGCGGCGTTGTTCTTGTACAGGCCGGCATTGGCCTGGGTGGCGCCGCCCATGTAGCTGAAGAACGCGCCGACGGTGGCCAGGATGGCGGTGATCACGGCGAGCTGGCCGCCGAGCCCCTTGGGCTCGTGCTGGGCGGCGTGCTCCAGCTCGTGGTCATGCGGGCCGTGGACGTGGAAATGATTGCCGGACATTCGGGCTCCAGGAAAGGATAGAGAAGGGCCAAAAAATGGAATCGGGAGGGATGCAGCAAGGCGTCAGCGCGGATTCATGGCGTCTGAGTGGGGCGGGGGACCAGCGCTGCAAACGTCAGTGGCGCGGCCTCTCAGCGGCGAATGCACTCATAGCGAACGAAGTCGAAGGACCAGCCCTGACCCTGTGCCGCGTCGCTGACGTGGCGCTCGCGCGCGGTGGCTTGGAATTCGGCCGGAGAGACGTCCGGAAAAAATGCGTCGGCTTCAAACTGGTGGTCGATTTCAGTCAGTTCGAGGGCTTCTGCTAGAGGCAGCGTCTGCGCGTAGATCTGCGCGCCGCCCATGACATAAACGGTTTCATCCGGCGAGCAGGCGGCCAAAGCCGCGTCGACAGAAGCAAACACCTCGGCGCCATCCAGTAGGAGGCCCGGCTGGCGGGACAGCACGAGGTTGCGGCGCTGCACCAGCGGCCGGAAGCGGGCGGGAATCGAGTCCCAGGTCTTGCGGCCCATCAGCACCGTGTGTCCGACCGTCAGGGCCTTGAAGCGGGCCATGTCCTGCGGCAGGCGGCAGAGCAGTTCATTGTCCCGGCCGATGCCTCGCGCACGGTCCAGCGCCGCGATGAGGATGAGATGAGGCATGTAAGACAGCTCCGGAGTGAGGCCAATGGCGGAAAACGTACGGCGATTTTAGAGGGCCGCAGGGGCTGCCCCCTCCGGACGAATGTCACACCGTCGCCCACTCGTAAGCAACTGTCACAGATCCGTGATGGCAGCGATCAACGACCCCTCAGCAGAATGCGCGCGGTCCAGGGCTTCGATGAAGAAAGCCCGGATGTGCATTGACTGACATGCTGTTTGGGAAGCCCATGAACCTCCGTCACAAATTGCCGCTGGCCATCGCAATGGCCCTGTTCGTCACGCTGGCCGCAGGGCTCGTCGGGTTATGGAGCGCGCATCAGTCGCTCAACACCTTTCAAAACGATGTGCAGGGCCACGCGGCAGCGGAGCGCGTCACGGCCGAGGTGGAGAGCCACTTCAAGGGCCAGATCCAGGAGTGGAAGGATGTGCTGCTGCGGGGCTCGGACACCGCGCTGTTCGACAAGCACTGGGCCGGCTTCCAGGCTCATGAAAAGGCGGTGCAGCAGCAGACCTCCCAGCTCAGGGACATGCTCACCGATCCGGGGCTGCGCCAGCGGGTGGAGCAGTTTCAGGCGCAGCACCAGAAGATGGCCGCAGGCTACCGCACCGGACTTGAAAAATTCCAGATGGTTGGATTTGACTCGTCCGTGGGCGACATGGCGGTCAAGGGCGTGGACCGCGAGCCGGCGGAGCAACTGCAGCAACTGAAGGTGGCGATTGCCCACCAAAGCCAGGCGGTGGCGGATCAGGCTTATGCATCAGGCACCCGTGCCATCCGGCTCAGCTTCATCCTGATGTGGATCGCAGCAGCGCTGGGCGTGTTCATCGCCTGGCGCATCACCCGTGCGGTGGTGCATCCGCTGCAACGGGCGGTGACCGTCGCGACCGCCGTCGCGCAGGGCAATCTGGCCGAGCGCATCACCGCCGACCGATCTGACGAAGTGGGACACCTCCTGAAGGCACTGGCCGCCATGCAGGCCGACCTCAGTGCGCTGGTCAATGAGGTGCGCGGCAATGCGGAGCAGGTGGCTTCCGCCAGTTCGCAGATCGCGGCAGGCAACGGCGACCTCGCCGACCGGACCGAGCATCAGGCCTCTGCGCTGTTGACCACCGTCACCTCGATGGAAGAGCTCGCCGCCGGTGTGCGCAGCAACGACGCGCACGCCCAGCAGGCCCACCAGTTGGCGCAGCAGGCCAGCGATGTCGCCACCCGCGGGGGAGAGGCCATCGCGGCGGTGATGGGCACGATGTCCAGCATTCAGGACGCGTCGGCGCGGGTGGTGCCCATCATTGAGGTGATCGACAGCATTGCCTTCCAGACCAACATCCTGGCGCTGAATGCCGCCATCGAGGCGGCACGGGCCGGCGCACAGGGGCGAGGATTCGCGGTGGTCGCGGGCGAGGTGCGGTCGCTGGCCCAGCGCAGTTCAGGTGCGGCCCGGCAGATCCGGGAACTGATCCTGGCCAGTTCGGAGCGTGTGACGGCTGGCGCCAGGGAAGTGCAGGGCGCCAGCGTGACCATCCGCGAGGTGGAGCAGTCGATCGGTCGGCTGAGCGGACTCATCCACGCCATCAGTGCCTCCAGCGCCCAGCAGAGCACGGAAGTCGGTCAGGTCAATGAGGCCATCCGTCGGCTGGAAACGGGCACGCAGCAGAATGCGGCCATGGTGCAGGAGACGAGCGCGGCGGCAGAGAGCCTGCGGCGGCAATCCGAGCAACTGGTGAGCTTGATGGAGCGCTTCCGCACGGCTTGAGTAGACTGCCCCCGTTGCTTGCTGTTTCCGGTCCTGCGCCGGGCTTTCCGTGATGCCGTCCCTGCCACGCCCTCAATGCCGCCACGCCATCTGGGAGTTTCCGGTGCATCACATGCGGGGCGGCACGTCCACCGGCCTCGTCCTGTGGACGCCCATCGCACCCGCGGAAGAAGACCTGCGTGAAGAATTGCTGAGGCACCTGATGGGCGTGCCGATGGAGGGGGAGCACCCGGGAAACCGGCAGACCACCGGCCTGGGGCGTGGCACCGCGACCAGCAACAAGGTGTTCTTCGCGGATGTCGAATCGACCGCCGAGGGCTTGCGCCTGGTCAGCACATTGGCGCAGATGGCGTCGGATCACGGCCGTGTGGATTGGAGCGTCAACTGCGGCAACATGTCGTCCGCCTTGCAACTGTGGGCCGCGGACACTGAACTCTCCCCCGCCACGACTCCCGGCCCGCATCTGCTGGAGATCCACAACACCAACACCGGCGTTCTCACCACCTCGCGCATGACGCTGGCAGACGACGGGACCTGGAAGACCGCGGAGGTGCCCGGCGTGATGGGGCGGCATCCGGCTGTGGATCTGTTCCTGCATGCGCCCGCCGGTGCCAAGACGGGCCGACTGCTGCCGACCGGTCAGGCCGTGGAGGTGATCGATGGTGTGTCGGTGAGTTGTGTGGATGTGGCGGTTCCCATGGTCATCATCCGCGCGAGTGATCTGGGCAAGACGGCGCAGGAGCCGATGCAGGCCCTGACCGCCGACGCCGAGTTCATGCGCCGTCTGCGTCATCTGTGGGTGGCGGCGGGCCTGCGCATGGGTCTGCGGCGCAGGGATGGCGTCCCCATGTCCGCCGAGGAGCTGGCGCGTAGTGAGACGATTCCCAAGGTGTGCATCGTCGGAGCAGCGACGAACCGATCTGCCGATCTGGCCGTCCGATATTTCACGCCGCAGACCGGCCATGCCTCGCTGGCCGTGTCGGGCGGTTGCTGCCTGGCATCGGCCACCTTGATTCCTGGCACGGTCGCCCATGACTTGGCACCGAAGACCGTCTCCGCCGAACTCGGCGAATATGCAGTGGCGATCGAGAATCCGGCGGGCGTGCTGTCTGCGACCGTTGTGGCTTCTGCGGACCGTTCCGGCGTCACCATCGCGTCTGCAGCGTATCAACGCAGCGCTCAGGTGCTGCTGCGCGGGTGGGTGCCGCTTCCTGCGGCTTCCGAGCGACTGAAACAAGCATTGGCCGCCGTGGCGCGCTGATGCGGATCACCAAGAGATTCATGATGCACACCAGGCTCGGTCGAGCGTTGCCTCTCATCCGCTCTGCGGCAAGCGCCCCATGCGCGGCACAGGCTTCATCCACGGCGCATGCTGGGCGCAGTGCCCATGCCCATGCCCATGCCTACGCCACTGCCACTGCCACTGCCACTGCAACGGCCACGGCCACGGCCACGGCCACGGCCACGGCCACGGCCACGGCCAAGCGAGTCTTGCGCTCCTCGCAAGTATTGCTGTTCGCGCTGGCAGCGCTGGCGTGCCGCCCCGCCATGGCCGAGGACGACAGCCGGGACGCCACCGCGGTGACCTTCGCATCTCAGTTCGCGACGCTGCCCGCTAGCGCTTGGCCGGCCGATGCGCCGCCGATCCGCTTCTATTTTTCGCCCCAGTCGTCCGGCCCAGGATGCGGCCTGCTGCTGACCCGGACGAAAAGGCTGGTGCCCATCGTCGAGCCGGATGACCACAGCGACTTTCCCCAATGCATCGGAGTGACCGCGGGGATGGTCTTGATGCGGGACACCCAGCGTTTCTTCCTGCTGCGGGTCCGCCAGAAAGACACTCGCGAGGACACCAGCGTGCAGGATGTGCTGCTGTCCCAGCAAGGAGAGCGGCTGTCACCGAGCGACGCGCTGTCATCGCCTGCGGCACCGACGCCTCCCAAACCGATCACCCAGGTCGCAGCATGGCTGCGCGCGCAATGGGCGCTGGATGGCGAGGCTCGGCAGGGCGCTCGCCCGTTGCCGGAACACACGGCAACGACCGCGGGGGCGTATCTGGCGCTGTCCATGGGGCCGTCCGGCGGTTGCAGGTTTGCGGTGGGAAGCGCGGAAGGCGCAGTGCCGGCGCTGAGCGTCACGCATCCGTGTGCGCGTGTGCTGGCGACCTCTGCGTTCCAGCAAGGGTCGCAAGCCTGGTTTGTCGCCCTGATCGATGAAGCGGGGCAGGGAACGCAGGCGAAGGTGTTCGAGATGCACGGCAAGGACGCGCGCGAGGTGCCAGACATGGCGGCTGCCCTGCGCGGTCCTGCGTCAGAGGGCAAGATCCTGCCGGTTCGGCAGGCCTTGCAGAAGCTGGTGGGGGCAGGCCGCGGCGGGTAGTGCCCCCGCTGTTCAGCCTGCCAAGCTCACTCAGTCCTTGACCGCTGCGTTGTGCTTCTTGTTGTAGATGCGCGTGCTTTGATGGTTCTCGGCGTGCTGGATGTTGCGCTGCTCGCGCGCGCTGATGTGGCCGTCTGCGGCGGCGTGGGCTTCACGCGCATCCACATGAGCTTGCCCGCGTTCCAGGCTGGCGGCTTCGCGGTTGGTCAGGCTGCCACTGGTGACGCCCTGATTGATGCGCTTTTCCTGCGCGATGTTGCGCTGCACATCGGCCTGCGCCCGCTGCGACGAAGCGGACAGGGGATTGGCGTTGACGCCGTTGCTGTTGGCCATGCGGATGTCGCGGCTGGCCTTGTCCTGCGCGGCGGTGACCTGGGCGCGCTCGGCGGCGGTCATCTTGCCGTCCTTCAGCGCCTTGGCCTCCAGATGGTCAACGCGCGCTTCATCGCTTTGCAGTCGGGCATTTTCACGCGGGGTGATGGTACCGTTGCGCAGACCGTTTTCGATGCGCTGTTCCTGCTTGACGTCCCGCTGCGTGGTGGTCGCGGCGTTGGTTTGTGCCGATGCCGCAAAGCTGCTGCCGAAGGCGGCGGTGGCGATCAGGGCAGTGACGAGGAGGTTGCGGTTCATGGAGAGGCTCCAGAGTGTGTCGGTGTCGAAATAACGGGTCTGGACAACACGCCGATGACCGTTTCGACAAACATCACTTGCCGTTGCAAGTTGTTTACCGAGCAGCAAAGGAGGGCGTCGTTACCGCGTGACGCCATCGGCCAAGCCGCCGTTCACGCCTTCAGGGGATAGGTGAACAACACGAAGTGCAGAGCGTTCACTCCAAAGTGAACCAGCACCGCCGCCTCGATGCGTCGTTGCCAGTGATACGCAAGGGCGTAGCCCAGCCCGGCCACGGAGGCAACATCCATCATGCCGGGCCCCGCGCCCGCATGGACCGCGCCGAAGAGCAGGGCGGAAGCGACCATGGCCAACCCCGCAGGCACGATCTCGCCGACGCTGCTCGGCAGGACCGAGCGCGCGGCCGCTGCCAACCGATCCTGCACCATCACCCGAAACAGCGCTTCCTCCGCCACACAGGTGAGCAGCAGATTGGTCACCAGAAACGGCAACGTCTGCGGCGGCCATTTCGGATCCCAGCGGATCATGCCCAGGGCCACCGCCAGGCCCAGCGCAAGACCCGCCACCGCCATGGTGAGCAGCAGCGTCGCCCCCAGCGTCCGCAACACGGCCTCCTCGCGCCGAAGGCGGGGCGCCAGCAACGCCAGCAGCACCAGGCCTACCGAGCCTTTGTCGAAGTTCAAGTATTGCGTGAAGGGCCGCGCATCCTCCGAGAACCGCACGGCATCGATGGCGATGGGGTTCCTGAATCCCGGCACGACGTGCAGGCAAAGCGCCACCACCCACACCAGCAGCGCCGCAAACAGCAGCCGCTGAAGGCCAGGGCGGGTTTGGCGCCTCAGCGCGTCCGTCAGCAGCACCAGCACTGCCAGTGCCGCGGCGCCGATGGGACCCAGATAGCCCTGCGCCACAGCCAGCACCGTCGCGGCGGCGTACAACACCAGCCACGGTGCCACTCGCCAGCCGCGCGCACGATGCACCGGCACCGAAGGCAGCCAGACCGCCGCGATGGCCAGCATCAATAGGACAAACGGCGCCGCCATGGTCAGCGAGGCAGAAACTCAGCAGGGCGACCGAAGAGGTTCGGCACCCGCTGGATCAGACGGCCACCGGCGCCTTGATCGGCGCGTGGTGCTGATAGTCCTGCAGTTCGAAGTCCTCGAATTCGTAGTCGAAGATCGAGTCCGGACGGCGCTTGATGTGCATCGTCGGATAGGGGAACGGGTCACGGCTCAGCTGCGTCTGCACCTGCTCGAAGTGATTCGAATAGATGTGGCAGTCGCCACCAGTCCAGATGAAGTCGCCGAGCGCCAGATCGCATTGCTGCGCCAGCATCATCGTCAGCAGCGCATAGCTGGCGATGTTGAAGGGCACGCCCAGGAAAATGTCCGCGCTGCGCTGATACAGCTGGCAAGACAGCTTGCCGTCCGCCACATTGAACTGGAAGAACGCATGGCAGGGCATCAGGGCCATCTGGTCCAGATCCGCCACATTCCATGCGCTCACGATGATGCGGCGGGAGTCCGGATTGGTCTTGAGCTGCTGCACCACCTGGCTGATCTGGTCGATGTGGCCGCCGTCCGGCTTGGGCCAGTTGCGCCATTGCACGCCATACACCGGTCCGAGGTCGCCGTCTTCACGCGCCCATTCGTCCCAGATGGTGCAACCGCGCTCCTGCAGCCACTTCACATTCGAATCACCCCGCAGGAACCACAGCAGTTCCAGAATGATCGACTTCAGGTGCACCTTCTTGGTGGTGACCAGCGGGAAGCCCTCATTCAGATCGAAGCGCATCTGATGGCCGAAGACGCTGCGGGTGCCGGTGCCGGTGCGGTCGCCCTTGGTCACGCCATGCTCGAACACATGGCGCATGAAATCTTCGTATTGGTGGCGGACAGGGCGATTCATGGGCAGGACAATGAAAGTCGAAGGGACCGCCTTGGCGATCAACGGCGCATTCTAGTGGGCCCCTCAATGATTGAACTGCAAGGCCGCCAGGCGCGCATACAAGCCGCCCTGCGCGACCAGTCCCGCATGCCGACCTTGCTCCACGATGCGCCCCTGGTCCATCACGATGATGCGGTCCGCTCGCTGCACCGTCGCCAGCCGGTGGGCGATGACGAGGGTGGTTCGATCCCGCATGGCTTGGTCCAGCGCTTCCTGCACCAGGCGTTCGCTTTCCGCATCCAGGGCGCTGGTCGCTTCGTCGAGCAGCAGCAGCGGCGCGTTCTGCAGCATCGCACGGGCGATGGCAATGCGCTGGCGCTGTCCGCCGGACAGCCGCACGCCGCGCTCGCCCAGGAAGCTATCGTATCCCTGCGGCAGTTGCTCGATGAACTCATGAGCGTGGGCGGCCTTGGCGGCGGCCATCACCTCGTCGCGGGACGCCTCGGGCCTGCCATAACGAATGTTGTCCAACGCGGTCGCCGAGAAAATCACGCTCTGCTGCGGCACCAGCGCCATCCGTGCGCGCAGTTCGGCCAGGCGCACCCGGTCCACGCTGACGCCGTCCACCAGGATGTCGCCGTCCTGCACGTCATAAAAGCGCTGCAGCAGTTGCAGCACGGTGCTCTTGCCCGCGCCACTCGGACCGACCAGGGCGACGGTCTCGCCCGGGGCGATGTCGAGGTCGAAGCCGCTCAGCGCGGCGCGGTCCGGGCGGGACGGGTAATGGAACCGCACCTGCCGGAACTGCACATGCGCCGGACCTTCCACCGGGGTCATCGCCAGCGGGGTGGCCGGGTCCGCCACTGGCGAACGGGCCGCCAGCAGTTCCATCAGGCGCTCGGTGGCGCCTGCCGCACGCAGCAGGTCCCCCCAGACTTCCGCCAGCACCGCGACGGAGGAGACCAGCAAAATGACGTAGACCACCGTCTGGCCCAGATGCCCCGCCGTGATGTGCCCGGCCATGACCGCCTGCGTGCCTTGATACAGGCCCCAGAGCAGGGCGCCAAACGTCGCGGTGATGATGAACGCCACCAGCAGCGACCGCACCTTGGTGCGCTTGCGGGCGGTGTCAAAAGCCGCTTCGCTGGCCACACCAAAGCGCGCGGCTTCACGATCCTCCTGCGCATGGGACTGCACCACCGAGATGGCATTGAGCATTTCGGCCGCGATGGCGCTGGTGTCGGCCACCCGGTCCTGGCTGGCACGGGACAGGCGTCGCACGCGGCGGCCAAAGAACATGGCCGGTAGCACCACCAGCACCAGAATCCCCATCACCTGGCTCATCACCCAGGGGTTGGTGGCAATCAGCAGCCCGACGGCCCCCAGCCCCATGATCATGTTGCGAAGACCCATCGACAGGCTGGAGCCGACGATGTTCTGAATAACCGTCGTGTCCGTCGTGATGCGGCTGATCACCTCGCCGGTCTGGGTGGTTTCGAAGAACTCGGGGCTTTGCCGCAACACGTGGGCGTACACCGCACTGCGAAGGTCGGCGCTGACGCGCTCACCCAGCCAGGTCACGGCATAGAACCGCAGGGCCGAGAACACACCCAGTGCCGCGCCGACGGCGAACAGGCCCAGGAAGTGCTCCCGCAGCGCCATCATCCGGTCGCCCGGATCCGCGGAGATCAGGCCCTGATCAATCAGTTGGCGCAGGGCCAGCGGAAAGATCAATGTCGACACCGCCGCCAGGATCAGGAACAGCACCGCCGCGGCAATCCGTCCCTTGTAGGGGCGCAGGAACGGCCACAGCGCGGGCCACATCGCCCGCAGCGGCGGGCTGGCGGCAGGTGCGGCCTTGGTGGGCGAGGCAACAGAAGCGGGGGCGGCAGCAGGTTGAGCGGACATTCCGGCAGTGTAGCGGCAGGGCTGTGACGGATCGCACGGACCGGTCAAACCGGGCGAGGCCAATAACCCTGAAGTTTCCGGGTCTTTCTGCACAAGTCCATGGCACGGCAAATACTGCCTAGGCAATAATTGCGCACCGCCAGCCACTGAGTGCATGCCGTGACCCCCCGTCCGCCCCCGACCGAGTTCTACACCGCCGACAGCTTCACCCGGGAACCCAGCCTGGGCTGGCTGCTGCGCCAGATCAAGCAGTCGATGATCTGCCAGGCGGACAAGCTGCTGGGCGCGCACGACCTGACCCACGCCCAGTGGGCCCCGATGCTGCGTCTGCGCTTCCACGGACCGATGTCCAGCGCCGCACTGGCCCGGGAACTGGCGATGGACGGCGGCGCGATGACGCGTCTGCTGGATCGACTGGAAGCCAAGAACCTGGTCCAGCGTGAGCGCTCGACCGAAGACCGCCGGGTGGTGACGGTGTCGTTGACCGAGCACGGTCTGGCGTCCATGGCCCGTGCCCCGGCGGTGCTGTCCCAGGTCTCCAACGAGCATCTGGCCGGCTTCACCCACGAAGAATTCCGCACGCTGATTGGCCTGCTCCAGCGGGTGGTGGCCAATGGTCACGCCATCCGTGATGCCGGCAACGCGTCCGAATCGTCCAACCTCAACTGCAGCACGGAGGACGAGGGCTGAGCCCCGGCCGGTCCGCTCGTCCTTGGCCCTTCGCCGCTTGCCGCTGCTCAACCCTCCCAGCTTTCTGACCCCATCTCCTGAAGAAGAACAACACATGATCTCGAGGAACGCTCTCATGACGCCCCGATCCCTCCATCGCACCACCCTGGCCCTGGCCATGGGCGCGGCCCTGCTGCTGGTGCTGGCCGCCTGCGCCCCGATGCCCAAGCTGGCGGACCCCGGCCAGACGCTGGAGGGCGATGTCGCGGCCCGTCAGCTCGGCCTGACCGCTGGCGACGGGCAGTCGCTGGACCAGCAGTGGTGGAAGCTCTTCGGAGACGCCCAACTGGATGGCCTGGTGGATCAGGCCATGGCCCAATCCCCGTCACTGGCGCTGGCCCGTGCCCGCATCGCCCGGGCTGCGGCGATGACCGAGAACGCCGAGGCGAATGAGCGACCCAATGCCGCGCTCGACGCCAACGTGACCCGCCAGCGCATCACCGAACACGGCATCTATCCGGCGCCGCTGGCCGGCAGCATCCGCACCTTCGGCAATGTGCAGGCGGGCCTGAGCTACGAATGGGACTTCTTCGGCAAGCATGAAGCCGAATTGAAGGCGGCCCTGGGTCAGCAGCGGGCGGCCGAAGCCGACGCAGCCGCGGCCCGGCTCAGTGTGGCCAACGCCATCACCAAGGCCTATGTGGCCCTGGCCCGCAGCCAGGCCCAGAGCCGCCTGCTGCAGGACCAGCTGACCCTGCGTCAGCAGGGCGCCGATCTGGTCCGCCAGCGCTCGGAGGCCGGTCTGGACAATACCCAGGAACTGCGTCAGGCCGAAGCGCCGCTGCCGGACCTGCAGCGCCAGCAACTGGTACTGCAGGAGCAGCAGACGCTGCTGCGCAACCAGATCGCCGCGCTGACCGGCCAGGGCCCGAGCGGGACCGCCAGCTTGCAGGCCACCTTGCCGCGCACCCTCGACTGGCAGCAGGCGCCCAGCCTGGATCTGCTGGGGCGCCGTGCCGACCTGGCCGCCGCCCGCGCGCGGGTCGAAGCCTCGGCCCAGGATGTGCGCGCTGCCCGCACCCGGTTCTATCCGAGCGTGTCGCTCAGCGCCTTCGTCGGCCTGAATGCGATCGGTCTGGATGAACTGTTCAAGTCCGGCAGCCGTCAGTGGGGTGGGGGGCCGGCCCTGAGCCTGCCGCTGTTCGATGCCGGCCATCTGCGCGCCAACCTGCGCGGCAGTGCTGCCGAACAGGACGCGGCCATCGCCAGCTACAACGCCGCCGTGCTGGATGCCGTTCGTGATGCCAGCGATCAATACGCCAGCCTGCAGTCGCTCCGCCAGCAGCAGATCCAGCAGGATGCGGCGGTGGCCAATGCGGACAGCCAGTACAGCCTGGCGCAGCAGCGCTTCCAGGCGGGTCTGGTGAACCGCCTGGCGGTCATCAATGCGCAGCAGTCCCGCGTGACGCAGCAGCGCGGCCAGCTGGACCTGCAGGCACAGACGGTGGATGCGCAGATCAACCTGATCCGTGCGCTCGGCGGCGGCTATGCCGCCCCCGGCGCAGCCAATTCCGCGAACGCCACGAACGCCACGAACGCCACGAACGCCACGAACACCACGACCGCCCCTGCGTCGCCCCAGATCCAAGCCTCCCACAGCTGAACGGTGAGCGCGGCGGACCGCCCCTGTGAGCCGGTCGCCGCCACCCACAACAACCAAGAACAGGTCAGAACATCATCATGAGCGCCCAAGACAACAACACGTCCACGACCCCCGCTGCTGGCGGCGCCGCCAACGGCAACAACGGCACGAACGCCAACAACGCCAACAACGGCAACAACGGGAATGGCAAGGGCAAGGGTCAGCGCAAGAAGGGCCTGGCCCTGATTGCCGCCGCGGTCATCATCGCCGGCATCGGCTATGGCGGTTATCAGTGGCTGGTCAGCAGCCGCTATGAAGAGACCGACAACGCCTATGTGCAGGGCAATGTCGTGCAGATCACGCCGCTGGTGGGCGGCACGGTGCGCGCCGTCTATGCGGACGACACCGACTACGTGAAGGCCGGCCAGAAGCTGGTCAGCCTGGATCCGGCCGATGCCCGCGTGGCGCTGGAACAGGCGCAGGCGCAACTGGCGCAGACGGTGCGTGAAGTGCGCACCCTGTTCGCCAACAACAGCAGCCTGGCCGCGCAGGTGCAGGTGCGTCAGGCGGAGCAGCAGCGTGCCCAGTCGGAGATGGCCCGTCTGCAGGCCGATCTGGCCCGCCGCCAACCGCTGCTGGCCACCGGTGCCGTCAGCAAGGAAGAACTGGATCACACCCAGGCCCAGCTGACCGCCGCCCGCGCCGCCTACACCGCTGCGCAGTCCGCCATGCTGGCCGCCCAGGAACAACTGCAGTCCAACCAGGCCCTGACCGATGGCGTGGATGTGGAACAGCATCCCAATGTGCAGCGCGCCGCCGCCCGTTTCCGTGAAGCCTTCCTGGCCTTCCAGCGTGCCGACCTGGTCGCACCGGTGGATGGTTGGGTGGCCCGTCGCTCGGTGCAGCTCGGCCAGCGCGTGGCCGCCGGCAGCCCGCTGATGGCGGTGGTCGGTCTGCAGCAGGTCTGGGTCGATGCCAACTTCAAGGAGAGCCAGCTGGCCAAGCTGCGCATCGGTCAGTCGGTGACGCTGGAAGCGGACGTCTACGGCAAGAAGACCGAATATCACGGCACGGTGCAGGGCATGGGCGCGGGTACCGGAGCGGCATTTGCGCTGCTGCCGGCGCAGAACGCCACCGGCAACTGGATCAAGGTGGTGCAGCGCGTGCCGGTGCGCATCGCGCTCAACCCCGAGGAGCTGGCCGCGCATCCGCTGCGCGTGGGCCTGTCGATGGAAGCCAAGGTCGACGTGAGCAACACCGACGGCAAGACGCTGGCCGACGCGCCGCGCACGCAGACGGTGGCGCAGACGGCGGTGTTCGACCAGGTCAACCGCGATGCCGACGGCGAGGTGCGCAAGATCATCTCCGCCAACCTCGGCCGCGGCACCGCGGTGGCCCGCGCCGCCGGCGCCAAGAGCGAGGCGAAAACGGCGCCCGAGGCCGGTGCCACGTTCGCCGCGGCCTCCGCGCCGACGCACCTGGCCGCGCGCGGCCAGGCCAGCACGGTGGCCAAGTAAGCAAAGGGGCGTTTCCGATGAGTTCCTCAACCACCGCCGCCCCGGAGGGCGCGGGCGGGGCTGCCGCATCGGCGCCCGCGCCGGCACCGGCCGCGGCGCCTGCCCGCCCGGCCGAGCTGCCGCCGCTGAAGGGCGGCACGCTGGTGCTCGGCACCGTGGCGCTCTCGCTGGCCACCTTCATGAACGTGCTCGACACGTCGATCGCCAACGTGTCGTTGCCCGCGATCGCCGGCGACCTCGGCGTGAGCCCCAACCAGGGCACCTGGGTCATCACCAGCTTCGGCGTCGCCAACGCGATCTCGGTGCCGCTGACCGGCTGGCTGACCCAGCGCTTCGGCGCGGTGAAGCTGTTCACGATGAGCGTGCTGCTGTTCGTGCTCACCTCGTGGCTGTGCGGCTTCGCGCCCTCGCTCGAGATGCTGATCTTCTTCCGCGTGCTGCAAGGCCTGGTGGCCGGGCCGATGATCCCGCTGTCGCAGACGCTGCTGATGTCGAGCTACCCGAAGGCCAAGGTCGGCATGGCGCTGGCGATGTGGTCGATGACCACGCTGGTGGCGCCGGTGGCCGGGCCGCTGCTGGGCGGCTGGATCACCGACAACATGGCCTGGCCGTGGATCTTCTACATCAACGTGCCGGTGGGCCTGGCGGCCGCGGCGGTCACCTGGAGCATCTACCGCCACCGCGAGACGCCGACGCGCAAGCTGCCGATCGACAGCGTGGGCCTGGGCCTGCTGGTGCTGTGGGTGGGCTCGCTGCAGATCATGCTCGACAAGGGCAAGGAGCTCGACTGGTTCCACTCCGGGCAGATCATCACGCTGGCGCTGGCCGCCGCCATCGGCTTCGTCGTGTTCCTGATCTGGGAGCTTACCGAAGAGCATCCGGTGGTCGACCTGCGGCTGTTCGCGCGGCGCAACTTCAGCCTCGGCTCGGCCACGCTGGCCATCGCCTACGGCCTGTTCTTCGGCAACGTGGTGCTGCTGCCGCTGTGGCTGCAGCAGTTCATGGGCTACACCGCCACCGCGGCCGGCTTTGCGCTGGCGCCGGTGGGGGTGCTGGCGATCCTGCTGTCGCCAGTGGTGGGGCGCAAGGTCTCGGTCTGGGATCCGCGTCTGATGGCCAGCTTTGCCTTCGTGATGTTCTTCATCGTGCTGCTGATGCGGTCGATGTTCACCACCGACACCAGCCTGGGCATCATCATGGTGCCGACGGTGCTGCAGGGCGCGGCGTTGGCGTTCTTCTTCATTCCGCTCACGACGCTGACCCTGTCCGGCATCACGCCCGACCGGATTGCGGCGGCGGCGGGTCTGTCGAACTTCGTGCGGATCACGGCGGGGGCGATGGGCACGTCCATCTCCACCACCCTGTGGGAAAACCGCGCCACGCTTCATCACACCCATCTGGTCGAGCATATCGGTCTGGGCGATCCCGTCGCGGGGCAGACGCTGAACACGCTGCAGAGCACCGGCATGAGCTACGACCAGGCGCTGGCCTATCTCAACCGACTGGTGGATCAGCAGGCCTTCACCCGGGCAGCGGATGACATCTTCCTGGCCTCCGCGGTGCTGTTCATCGGCCTGATCGCCTTTGTCTGGCTGACGAAGCGGCCGCCGAAGATGGCCGGCCCGGTGGACGCGGGCGGCGCGCATTGACCTCCAGGGAGGCTCACGAGGGCTCACGGCTGCCTGCGCGGTCCCTGTGACGCCCCTCTGGCGCCGTTGAACGGGCGGACGCCCCGGCGCCGTCCCGGGCGTCTCTCACAGACCCGCTTTAACGCCGGTCGTCCTCATGGACGGCCGGCGTTTTTCATGGGGCATCCGCTTCTCCCCGTAAGATGATCGTCCACCGACACGCCTCCGCCCCGGATCGCGTGCGGCCCGATCACCGCCCGATGGGCATTCTTGAGGGACAGCGATGACCGGGGACTCTGATGTTCCGCCCACGGATGCAGGCGATAGCGACATGGGCCACCTGATGCGCGGGGACCCGATCCAGTTCGAACGTCTGTTCCAGCAGGCGCCGTCCTTCATGGCGTTGCACAACGGTCCGGACCATGTGTTCATCATGGCCAATCCGGCGTATCTTCAACTGGTCGGGCAACGCCCGTTGCTGGGCCGCCCGCTGGACGAAGCGCTGCCCGAGGCGCGCGAGCAGGGATATCTGGACCTGCTGGACCAGGTCTACCGGAACGGTCGACCCCACGCCGGCACCGAGGTGAGCTACCGGATCGAAGCGCCGGGTGAGACGCCGCGCTGGGTGACGGTGGACTTCGTCTGTCAGCCGCTACTGGACGAAAGCGGCCAGGTGACCGGCGTCTTCGTGCTGGGGTCGGACGTCACCGCACGGGCCAGCGCCCAGGAGAAGCTGGCCGCCAAGGAAGAGCAGTTGCGGCAGGCGACCGAAGGCGGTGGTGTCGGCGTCTGGGACGTGGACCTGGCCAGCGGGATGATCTACTGGACCACCCGCACCCGCGAAATGTTCGGCATCTACAGCGACCGACCGGTGTCCCTGCGGGATTTCTACGAAGGCCTGCATCCGGCCGACTTCGACATGGTGTCGCAGGCCTTTGCCGCGGTCACGGTGCCCAATGGGGCCAAGCTCTACAACGTCGAATACCGCACGGTCGGCAAGGAAGACGGCGAAGTCCGCTGGGTGGCCGCGCGCGGCGTGCCGGTGATGGACGCCCATGGGCGGGTGAAGCGGGTGGTGGGGTCGGTGATCGACATCACACAGCGCAAGCACGATGAGCAGCGCATCCGTGACCTGAATGATGCGCTGGAGCAAAAGCTCTCGCTCTACCTGGCCGAGCGCAAGCTGTTTGGTGACCTGGTGGAAGGCACCGATGCGATGGTGCAGGTCTCGGACCACCACTTCAACTGGATGGCCATCAACCACGCCGCGGCGGTGGAGTTTGAGCGCATCTTCGGCGTGCATCCCAAGGTGGGCGACAACATGCTGGAGGTGCTGAAGGACTTCCCCGACCAGCAGCGGGGAGTGCAGTCCGTCTGGAGTCGCGCGCTGGCCGGTGAGGAATTCACCGACGTCCGTGAGTTTGGGCGGGAAGGGCGAAGCCGCCATTACGAGATGCATTTTCGGTCCCTGCACCGGGACGGGCGGCGCATCGGGGCCTATCAGTTCGTCTATGACGTGACCGAGCGCATCGAGAAGGAAGAGCGGCTGGCCCGTACCGAAGCCGCTCTGGCGCAGGCGCAGAAGATGGAGGCCATCGGCCAGCTCGTGGGCGGCATCGCCCACGACTTCAACAATCTGCTCCAGGCCATCCGCGGCAACTTCGACATCATCGCGCGGCGGGCGTCCGATCCGGCGCTGGTGGCGCGCTGCGCCGAGAAGGGGCAGTCGATCTCATCGCGTGCGACCAAGTTGACCTCGCAGTTGCTGGCGTTCTCGCGGGAACACAGTTTCGACCTGAAGCCGGTGAGCCTGCAGCGCCTGCTGCAGGACCTGGAGCCGCTGTTCCGCACCACGCTCGGCGCACGCATGGCCTACCGCCGCGAGGCACCCTTGCTGGCGACCGGCGACCTCTGCGTCATGGCGGATGCGGTGCAGCTGGAAATGGCGCTGCTGAATCTGGTGATCAACGCACGGGACGCGATGGTGGATGGCGGCCAGCTGGTGCTGACGGTGGAGGAAGACGGCAACACCGTCCTGATCCGCGTGACCGACGACGGCACCGGCATGACGCCGGAGGTGCTGGCCCGCTGCTTCGATCCGTTCTTCACCACCAAGGCGGTAGGCAAGGGCAGTGGGCTGGGGCTCAGTCAGGTGTATGGCATGTGCAAGCGGGTGGATGGCTCGGTGGATGTGCAGAGCACCCTGGGCACCGGCACCACCGTCACGCTGCGGCTGCGGCGGGCCCAGCCGGATCTGCAGGCCTCCGATCCGCAGCAGGCCTATCCGCATCAGGATGCGCGCCGACACCATGTGCTGGTGGTGGATGACGATGCGGACGTGCGCGAATTCCTGATCGACGCGGTCAGTGCCCTGGGCCACGATGTGGTGGCGGCGGCCGATGGGCGGGAGGCGCTGCGGATCCTGGGCACCGAGCGGGTGGAACTGCTGCTGGCCGACTTCTCCATGCCGCACATGGATGGGGCCGAACTGGCGCGCCATGCGCTGGCCCTGCGGCCCGACCTGAAAGTGGTGTTCGCCAGCGGTCACCCTGATGCCGATGCATTCCACGCCGCCACCGGACGCGAAGCGGTGGTGCTGCGCAAACCCTTTGACATCGACACGCTGCGGCGCACGCTCAACAGCCAGCTCGGCATGCCGATCGCAACTGCCGCCGACAGCGCCGGGCCCGTCGCCAGCGCCATCGCCGACGCCGAGGAGCCGCCTGCCTCGTCCTGACTGGCCGGTTGAATGCGGCGTGCGGGTGTCGCCGCCGCTTCAGCCGGGAACGTTCAGGTCCAGCAGGTACGTGATCAGATCATCCAGTTCGCTGGATTTGTCGAAGGTCCGGTCCGCGCCGAGTTCCTGACAGCGGGTGCGCATGTCCACCGTGGCGTAATTGCTCAGGATGATGATCTTGGCTTCCGGCTGCAGCTTGCGGGCCTTGGGCAGCAGGGACAGGCCCGTCCCGCGCTTGAGGAAGATGTCGATGATGATCACATCACAGGGCACCGCCTCATCCAGCAGCCAGCGCAGGGCGCCGGCTTCATCCTCGGCCTGACCGACCACCTGCAGGTCCACCATTTCCTGCAGGGTGGCCACCAGATTTTCGCGAATGAGGGGGCTGTCTTCCACCAGGAAGCAGCTGAGGGTGCCAGGCGTTGCGTGGGTCGGAGTCGTCTCGGACATGGGGGCGATTATCACGAACCCGCGCCCTGCTTGGCGCGACGGGCGAATGCCGCGTTGCATTCCGACAGCGCCGCTTTGGTCTGATCGTCCGGTTCCTCGCCCAGGTCCACCAGCGGCAGCAGCGCGGCCAGCGGCGCCACGGCCACGCCGAGCACGGCAGCGGGGACCACGCGGCGCAGCAGCGGCGCCTTCTCCAGGCTGATGTCCGGATCCGACAGCGTGCCCTCCAGCTTCAGCGGCGTGCGCAGGCTCAGCGGACTGACGTCCTTGGGCTCCACCTTCGCCTGCAGCTTCATCCGTTCGGTCGCCAGGGAGAGATCGCCCTCCACCCGCACCAGGGAATCGCGGGTGTCCACGATCATGGGCGACGGCGTCACCCGGCCGTCCTTCACCTTCAGGTCGGCAATGCCGCATTGCACCGGCAGGTCCTTGTCGCCGCGGATCAGCACGCCCACGGCTTGCGCCAGGTCGATGCCTGCGGCTTCCACGATCAGGTGGGAGACGCTGCCCTGGGTCCAGTACAGCACCATGCGGCCGTCGGCCGTGGCCAGCAGATCGGCGGTGGAGCGGCCTTCACCGTCCAGCGAAATCCGTCCTCCCATCAGACCGGTGACGTAGGGCGGTTTGTTGTCCTTGCGTTCCACCTGCAGCCACTGCTCCAGATGCACACCGGCCACGCGCAGCCGCACCTGCCACCGCGCCGTCGGCTGGCGGCCGTCCAGGGTGATGCTGCCGGCAAACTGGCCCTTGGCAACGCGGGCGTCGATGTCACGGATCTGCAGCACGCCGTCCGCCAGCATGATGTGACCCTTGAGCGGTCGGGCCGCCTGCAGCACGGCGGTGCCGGATTCAAAGCGGTCCAGGTTGACCGTGACGTCGGCATCCATCACCCGCAGCGAGGGCAGGTCGAACTGGCGGTCGGGCAGGACACGGTTGGGCTTGGTCGAGGGCCGCGCCTTCGGTTCCGTCGGCAGGCCGATGGACGGTCCCAGGTCGGCCATCCACAGCTCACTGCCGCGCAGTTCGCCGGTCAGCTTGGATTTCTGGTTGCGCGGCGTGTTGAACTCGAAATGCCCGTTCAGCTTGCTCTTGCCGATGGTGGCGGTCTGGACGACGGTGGACCAGAGCGTCCCCTCGCGGCGCAACGTGCCCTTCATGGCGAAGGGCGGGGTGGTGGGCAGGGTGACCCCCAGCGGCTCACCAACGGCCGCCAGCGACGGCCCGGCGAGGGTGTAGCGGCCGGCTAGGCCCTGGCTGCCGAGCAGGTCACGGACCTCGCCGTCGAAGGAGAGCTTGGCCCGGCCGATGTCGCCTCGCAGCTTGACACCCACTGGCGGCGCTTGAGGATCGGAAGACAGCCAGGGCAGGGCGGACGTGGTCCGCAGCGCGGCCTTGATCGGCATGTCGTGGAAATGGCCTTCGGCGGTGGCGATCACGCCGAGGCGGCGCTCGGCGCCATCGCTGTCTGCCGCACGGTCGCCCCGACCAGAGGCTGACGCAGTGGCAGCCCCGCTGGCCGAGTTGCCGGGCTCACCGTTGGCAGCGGCCGTGTTGAACTTCGTGTCAGTGGAGGCACCCGAGGCCGCTGGGTCCTTAGCATCGGACTTCGGGGTTTGCGCCGAGGCCGAACGTGAGCCGGAGGCCGACGGCGATGCGGCCGTGACCTGGGCCGTGCCGCTGGAGGTGGAGGCCGACGACGGATCGGCGTCCTTGCCGAACTGGATGTGCGCGCGGTCCAGCAGATGCTCGTCCGCTGGCGGCAGGGCCCACGCTTCACGCAGCGCAAACTTGGCCAGCAGGGAGAGCTGCTGGATCTTGTCGTCCACCACGGCCGAGCCCTGACGCACCTCCAGCAGATCAAACTCGATGCCGTCCATCTTCGGGCGTTCGCGCACCTGGGTGCTGCTGTCCGGCTGAGGCCCGAACTGCCAGCTGGCGCGGCCTTCCACATCCCGCTGCAGACGCAGCGCCAGGTCCCCGGCCTGCAGACTCTTCACCCGCAAGGGGTCGCCCTGGCGCATGTGCAGCAGGTCGCTGTATCGCAGGGCCAGACTGGCATCGCGGGCCACGACCATCGGCCCCATCGTGCTCCAGCTGGGATTGCTGATGGTGAAACTGTCGGTGGTCAGGCGCAGGCCGCCGATGAAGCGCAGCTTCCACCGGGTTTGGCCGGAGCCGTCGAAGCTGACCATGCGATCGGTCTTCTGGCTCAGCCAGTTCTCGAGCGGACGGCGAAGGAAGGGCCAGCCCATCCATTCGCAGATGGCGATGCCGCCAACGAGCAACGCCAGCACCACCGCCACGCCCGTCAACCAGTGGTGGCGGCGACGGGGAGAGGGGGAGTGCATCGGAGATGGGGAAGGGGCATGCGCGTCGGCCACAGGCGTTGGCGGAATTGGCGTCATTGTTGTCACCACCAATGTTCAAGAAGACTGTAGAAATATTCCTTGCTGCGCTGGAGCAGGGGCCGATGCTCCCAGGCGGCCAGGTCGATGTTGCGGGAGGCCTCGCGGTCCTTCTCGAACATGCGGGTCATCGCGGTGCCGAAGTCTTCGCCCAGCACCACGGCGTTGACCTCGTTGTTGTGCACAAAGCTGCGCCAGTCCATGTTGCTGGAGCCGACCGTGGACACGACGCCGTCCACCACCGCCGTCTTGGCGTGCAGAACGGCATCTTTCAATTCGTGGATCTTCACGCCGGCCTTGAGCAGGCGCTCGTAGTGGCTGCGGCCCGCATGCATGACCGGCGAGAAATCGCTCTGCGAGGGCAGGATCAGCTGGACGTCTACCCCGCGGCGGGCGGCGCCGCTCAGCGCCTCGACCATGTCCTCGCCGGGGGCGAAGTAGGCCATGGTCAGGTAGACGCTCTTTTGCGCTGCGCGGATGCTGCCCAGCAGCAGGGTGTAGATGCGGTTTTCCTTGTCCTGCGGGGTGCTCGGCACGATACGCATCAGTTGCTGGCCGGGCGCGGCGGTCGGCGCTGGAAGGGCCTGCAACGCGCCTTTGCAGGCCTGCTGCTGCCAGGTCTGCAGGATCATGCCGTGCAGGGCCTGCACGGCGGGGCCGCGCACCTGGATCATCGTGTCGCGCCAGCCGCGCTCCTTGGCCGCCTTCTCATCGTCCCTGGATTTGGCGCGGCTCTTGCCGCCGCCGAAGGATCCCGAGCCCGACGAATAGACGGCGCTGATGTTGATGCCGCCGGTGAATCCCACGGCGTTGTCCACCACCAGGATCTTGCGGTGATCCCGCTCGGTGATGTCGTTGTAGCGGCGGGTCTTCAGCGGATTGACCGGGTTGAACGCGCAGACGGCAATGCCTGCCTGGCGCATGCCGTCGAAGTACGCTTCCTGGGTCGAGAGGGAGCCGATCGCATCGTAGATGACGGCCACCTGCACACCCTCCTGCTTGCGCTTGACCAGCAGGTCGGCGAGTTTGCGGGAGACCTCCGCATCCTCAATGATGTAGCTCTCCAGAAGGATCTGGGTTTTGGCCTGCTGGATCGCGGCAAACATGGCATCGAAGGTGGCCGGGCCGTCGATCAGCAGTTTGGCGTCGTTGTTGGCAAACAGGTCCACGTCGCCGAAGGCAGACATGGCGGCCAGATGACGCTTCAGAAGGTCCGGGCTGCCCTGCGCGGCGGCGTTGCGGATGGCCTGCTCGCGTCGCTGCGGGCCCATCGTGCCTTTGGCACCCACCACCTCCACGTCGCTGGCCACCTTGGCCATGGCGGGGGTGGACGCGGGCGGTGCCGGCAGCGGGCCCTGGATCGGCGGGGCTGGCGTGGCACATGCCGACATTGCCACTGCGGTGAGCAGGCTGACCAGCACCGTCACCGGGCGCGGAAGCCCGACACCCCGCCAGGGGCCACACACGCCCCGCCTGCGGGAACGTTCCCATCGACCACTGGTCATCAGGGTCGGTTCAGCGCTGGGAAGGGGGGCGTGCGGTGCGGACATGGAAGGCTCAGTCCTTCAGCATGTCGAGCAGCTCGTCGGCGTGCTCTTCCTCGTCGGCGAGCACCTCTTCGAGGATGCGGCGGGTCGTCGGGTCCTTGTCGCCGATCAGGTTGATCATCTGGCGATAGCTCTCCACGGCCACCCGCTCGGCCACCAGATTGGCGCGAACCATCGCCTTCAGGTCGTCCGAGTCGTCGTAGTCGGCATGGCTGCGCTTGGTGAGCGAATCCGGGTTGAAATCCGGGTCTCCGCCCAACTGGACGATGCGCTCGGCCAGCTTGTCGGCGTGGGCGCTTTCCTCGTTGGCATGTTCCAGGAACTCGGCTGCGATGCCGGGCGACGACAGGCCGTGGGCGGTGAAGTAGTGGCGCTTGTAACGCAGCACACACACCAGCTCGGTGGCGAGTGCATCATTCAGCAGCTTCACGATCTGGTCCCGATGGGGGCCGTAGCTGGGCGTGACCGCACCGTCATCCAGATGGTTGCGAGCGCGCTCCAGCGCTTCTTCGTCGAGTTGCATGGGTTGGTTGTTCTGACTTTGTTCCATTGGCTGGCTCCAGAGTGGGGAGTGGCTGGGGTGAGCGCGGGACGCTGCGGTCCCGCACCGTTATTTCCGGATGGCGTTGACGCCGGTGATGCCCAGCACCAGGAGCACCAGGAAGATGACCAGGAAGATGCCGAACAGAATCTTGGCAATGCCGGCTGCGCCTGCAGCAATACCGGTAAAGCCGAGCACGCCAGCCACCAGGGAGATGACGGCAAAGATCAGGGCCCACTTCAACATGATGATGTCCTTTCACTTCGGAAACCGCGTCGCGGCACTTGAGTGGACTGTAGAGAGAGGCCTGGGCGGAAGGGATCAGCGAGTCCCACGTCCGTCTGTAGGACAGGACGCCGCCCGGGACGCCTGGGGCGCGTTTTAGTGAACCAGGGGTGGAACCGAGGAGCGGAACGCTCCAACACTTATCAGAGAGGTCCTACAACCGCGGACGGCGCGGTACGACAGACGCTGCCAGGGCGCCTCGATACGCTTCAGTCATCCCAGGTCCTCCGGGGCCCTCCAACACCCGCCTTCCCCGATGTGAAGGCATCCGACCGGCCGCAGGCCCGGCACAAGGAGAAGACATGAAGCTGCTGACAAACACGTCTACCGCTGCGCTGGTCACCGCTGGCGCGGTGCTTTCTGCGGTGATGATGGTCGCGACCCCCGCCTTCGCGGCGACCGGATCGGGCAAGGCCTCGGCCCACAGCGCGGATGCCAACTACAACAAGGAACGGGCGGCCTGCCTCGCGGGCCAGACCGGGCAGGATCAGAAGACCTGCCTGAAGGAGGCTGCCGCGGCACGTGAGGAAGCCCGTCGGGGCACCCTGCGGAGCGCCAGCCAGGAAGACCTGGCCAACAACGCGATGCTGCGTTGCCAGCGCGTGGCCGAGGCGGACCGTCAGGACTGCCGGGACATGGTGCTGGGTCAAGGCACGCGGGACGGCAGCGTCCAGACGGGCGGTGTGCTCAAGCGCATCGACCGGATGGTGGAAGACAACCCGACGGGGGCTGGTGCTGCGCCGAATCCGTCCACGATGAACACGCCGCCGGCCCCCCCGGCTCCCCCGGCCCAGACGCCGGAGCGCCCGAAGGCACCGCCGCATCCGCTGCCGCCGGCCAGCGCCGCACAGCGCTAAGCATTCCGACCGCTTTATCCTTCATCCACTCCCGAGGAGTTTCAGATGTTCAAACGCATTCTCCCGCTGGCGCTGGCCGGTTATGCCCTGTGGCAGTGGCAGAAGTCCTGCAACCGGCGCCTGCATGGCCGGGTGGGCAAGAAGCCCGAGGAAGTCACGACCTGGGAAGGTGAGGGCGGCGCCCTGCACCAGACCGGCGCGCAGCTCGGACCGGAGCCGACCCACAGCAAGCCCATCATTGAAGATGTGCGGGGCGGTCCCGCCGCGGCCGCCGCAGGGCTTCACTGAGGCTGGGCGGCTCCGCCCACGAGCGGGGCCATGAGATTCGATCGAGACAGCAAAAAGGCCTGGTGGTGACACCAGGCCTTTTTGTCGTGCTGTTGCTTGTGAAGGGCAGGGCACCCATCACTTGGGACCCTCCGTCCGCCTACAGGTCGGACGAAGAGGCCCGGTTCGATCATCAGCCGCCGTTGCCTTGCTGCGGCTCGCGCAGGAAGATCTCGACGCGGCGGTTGCGGGCACGGTTTTCGGCGGTGTCGTTGGACACCAGCGGTTCACGCGAGCCACGGCCGGCCACTTCCACCCGGTTGCCCGGCACGCCGCGATCGATCAGGTAGTTGCGAACGCTCTCCGCGCGGCGCAGCGACAGCGGGTCGTTGATCGCATCGCTGCCGGTGTTGTCGGTGTGGCCGATGATGCGCACCACGGTGGCGGGGCCGCTGCCCAGCCCGTTGGCAAAGCCATCCAGCACCGGACGCAGACGCGGCTCGACTGCGGCACTGTTGGTGGCGAAGGAAATGTCGCTCGGCACATCCAGCTTTAGCTGGTTGTCGGCGGTGCGGGTCACTTCCACGCCGGTGCCTTGAGTGGCCTGCTCCATGGCCTGGCGCTTTTCTTCCATCCGGCGCGACCAGATGTTGCCGGCGACGGCGCCCAGTGCGCCACCCACCAGCGCGCCCGTGCCTGCCTTGCCGCCAGTGGCGGAGCTGAGCACGGCGCCTGCCGCGGCACCGATGGCGGCGCCACCGGCCGTGCCGCGCTGGCGTTCATCCATGTTGGCGCAGCCGGCCAGCAGCGCCAGCATCACGGCGGCGCATGCGGCACCCTGGGTTCGCCGGGAGGTGTGTGTGAATCGCATGTTGGTATCTCCTTGTCTGATCGATGAGGCTCGCCTCGCAAGGCGGAGTCTCGGGGCCGAGTATCTCCGCTCGGGCGCGCTCAGTGGCAAAAGCCGGGCCTGAGGACAGGCCGGGCAGTGCGGTGAGCGGCCGGCGTTGGTGACCGAGTGTGTGCGGGGGCGGCAAGTGTGTGAGGCCCTCCCTGCATCTATTGAGGGGATGTCTTGGGTTGCGACCTGCAAATAGTTGCTAGTTGGAAGGTGCTGCCAACCTTGATGGGCTATTCGAGCGGGGAGGGGGTCTCCCTAGCATGGAGGTCAGTACTCAACAGGAAGGCCAGCATCATGTGGAAGGAAGAATTCTCCCGGTCAGCGCGACAACTGCCGTCGTCCCTCCCCAGTGGCGCTTTCTGCTCCGACGCGAATTGCAGCGCCCGCCCCAGCGCCCACCCAGGCGCCCACGCTGACATCGACAGCACCCCCTTGATCCCGCTGCCTCAGCGGGACGGGACGTCGATCTCTGTGGCGCTGTCGGTCTCGGTGAATCCTTCGCTGTCCGTGTCGGTGGCCTCGGTGGCACCCGGCGCGCCCGTCGCACCGGTCGCACCGGTCGCACCTGTCGCTCCTGTCGCTACGTTTGGCTCGGCAGCCACCTCACCCCTGGGTCTGCCGCCCTCCTGGCGTGCGGAAGACCCGATGGCCCCCCCCAGCGAACGGCGCGGCCGCGCCGCACTGCTGGCTTATGGCGCGGTGGGCCATCCCCGGTCGATGGCGCGGCCGGCGCCGTCCGCCACTGTGGAGCTGCGGCGCGCGACTCACGTCAGCGCCACGGAAGCGCCAGTCGCTGCCGCTGCTCCAGGCTCTCGTGCGTCCGTCCCTCGCGCGTCCATCATCCCCGCCGCCGACCAGGAACATTCCACCTCCCATCTGCGCTTCGCCCTTCAGCCCATCGCGGATATCAGCGGCAAACGGATCGGCCATGAACTGCTCTTCCGCTGGAACAGCTGCGACATGCCGGTGATGCCCACCCTCGGCGCCTACGCCACCGCCTCGGCCCTGTGCCACGCCCTGGTCGATGGGCAACTGCTCACCGGCGGCTGCGCGGATGAACCGGTCGGCACCCTCTACGTCAATATGGACGAGCGCTTCCTGCTCAGCCCCATGGCTGAAGTGATGACGCCGGATCTGGGTGTCATCGAGCTCTTGGAGACGATTGTCCCGACGGACGAGGTGCAGCGCCGGGTGCAGGACCTCCATCGCCGCGGTTACCGCTTCTCGCTGGACGACCTGGAAACGACGGATGACCCGCGCTGGGTGCTGGCTGAATACGTCGAGAGCGTCAAGATTGATGTCCAGGCGGTTCGTCCTGGCGCGCTGATCCCGCTGATCACCATGGCCCGCGCCGCCGGCCTGACCGTGGTGGCGGAAAAGGTGGAAACGCAGGAGGTGATCAACGAACTGCACGGCCTCGGCGTGCGGCTGTTCCAGGGTTACGCGGTGCAGCGGCCGATGATCCGGTCGGTGCCGGCCTTGCCCGGTTGTCACTCCCGCACGCTGGGCCTGATGCAGCAGCTGGCAGCCAAGGGCATGGCGGCGGAAGCGCTGTCGGTGATCGCAGAGTCGGACCCGGCCCTGGTCGCCCGGCTGCTGCGCCTGCAGGCCCTACATGCGCCGCGTGAGGTGCTGCTGTCGCGTGATCTGGCGCAGGTCATCGACAGCCTGCCACGGCCGATCCTGACCGGGTGGCTGACACAGTGGCTGATCGCGGCCCAGCATGTGCGTGGGGAGGCGGCGGTGGCCCGCGTGTCTCGCGAGCTGGCGGCTGACCGGGCCGAGATGCTGGAGGTTGGTCCGGTGGGAGCCACGGAACGTCGCGAGCAGCTCTTCAGCCAGTACCGGGCACGCGTTCAGAGCTTCTGAGCCTTCAACCACTTCCCTCTTGCGCCAGGCCGCCCGTGACGGGCCCCTGGCGCCTTTTTTTGGCGGCTAACATGGCCAGACCAAAAAATATGGGGGGGGAGACCGTGACCGTAGCAACACTTCGCGCGATCGATTCGGAACTGCGCACAGAGCGGCTGCTGCTGCGCCCACCCCGGGCGGGTGATGGCCCGGCCGTGCATGCGGCGGTGGTGGAGTCGCTCGATGCCCTGCGCGCATGGCCGGCATCCCTGCCGTGGGCCTTGCAGACACCGTCGGTGGATGCGTCCGAAGCCTTCTGCCGACACAGCGAAGCCGCGTGGACCCTGCGCACCGCTTTGACTTACCTGGCCTTTGACCCGGATGGGCAACTGGTCGTCAGTTGCAGCCTGCACAGCATCCGGTGGGAGTTGCCGAGGTTCGAGCTCGGTTTCTGGTGCCGCGCCTCTCGCACCCGGCAAGGGTACGCGTCGGAAGCCTGTGAGGCCCTGGTGCACTATGCCCTGACCTCACTCGGGGCCCGCCGCATCGAAGCACTGCCCGACGAAGCCAATGTCGGCAGCCGCGCAGTCTGCGAACGGGTCGGACTGCAGCTGGAGGGCGTCCTGCGCCATGAACGGGTCACGCCGGAGGGCCAGCTTCGCAACACATGCGTGTACGCGCGGATCCGCTAGCGATTCGAGGCCAATAAAAAACCCCCGACCTGTCCAGGTGGGGGTTTTTTGGTTCACGCGGCTGAGCTAATCAGTCATCCACCAGGCCATGCATGCGGGCCACGCTGGTGGCCATCGCCCGGGAATTGACATTCAGCTTGCGGTAGATCGAGCGCAGATGCTGGTTCACCGTGAACCGGGAGATCGACAGCCGGTTGCCGATGTCCA
This sequence comes from uncultured Roseateles sp., assembly GCA_966211495.1. GTDB lineage: Bacteria > Pseudomonadota > Gammaproteobacteria > Burkholderiales > Burkholderiaceae_C > Roseateles. The sequence continues at coordinate 120,690 of CBIHOT010000002.1, forward strand.
CGATGGGCAGCCCTTCGATCAACAGGTTCAGCACGCTCCACTCCCGCTGGCCCAGGCCCAGCTCCTTGAGTTTCTGGGTGCGGTCCACCTTCGGCTTGACGCCGGTTTCCAGACTTTCCAGCTTTTCCAGCACCAGTCGGGACACGGCTGGGCTCAGCGGCGCGTGGCCATTGTGGGTGGCGATGATCTTCTCGATCAGCGACGGCTGGATCTCTTCCTTCAGCAGATAGCCGCTCGCACCCGCCCGCAGACTGCGCATGACATGCTTGGAATCCCCGAAGGTGCTCACCACGATGCTGTGCGCGTCGGGGCACTTCTCCTTGATCAGCTTGATCAGGTCAATGCCATCGACATCGGGCAACCCCAGATCGACCAGATAGATGTCGGCCCGGTTGGCCAGGATGGCGGACACCGCTTCACCGCGGTTGCGCCCGATACCGACGATCTGGCAGGCGCTGCTGGCCGACACGACGTCGATCAGGCGCTGAAGCACATTGGCGTCGTCTTCAATGATGGTGACGGAAATGGTCATGAGAGTCCCTCTGATAGGGTCGGGGTTGTGGCAGACAGGGAGGCGGGGCACACCCGCCCTGCACGGATCAAGTGCCTGTCAGTGGGGGGAACCACCTTCATGTGCATGACTGTCAACGTTCCCCCATCGACTCAGACAGCGTTTTCTTGACCGGTTTGAGCAAGTAGTCCAGAACCGTGTGCTTTCCGGTGATGATTTCCGCGGTGGCCGTCATGCCGGGCTGGACCTTGATGGTGTTGGCCAGGTCGCCCTTGAATCGATGGCCGCTGATGCGGATGTGAGTGCGGTAATAGGGCACTTCCACTCCTTGCGGTGAGCGTTCGGTCAGCGCGTCCGGGCTGATGTAGGTGACTTCTCCTTGCAGACTTCCATAGATGCTGTAGTCAAAGGCATCAAGCTTGATCGTTGCCTGCATGCCGGGCCGAACAAAACCGATGTCCGAGGCCTTCAGTCGGCATTCGATGATCAGGTCATCCCCGGCGGGGAGCAGTTGCATGATTTCGTCACCGGGGCGCAGCACTGCGCCGACCGTGGTCTGGGTGATCAGGTTCACGATGCCGTCCTGCGGGGCGCGCAGTTGGGTGTGCTCCACCATGCCGCGACGGTCCTGCAGTTGTTGATGCACGGAGGACAGGTCTTCTTCCGCCTTGGCGAGTTCTGCCTGGGCGTCCTGCAGGAACTTGTTGCGGCGGGTGGTGACCTGGCCGGCGGCTTCGTTCGCGGTGCGCTGCAGCCGCAGGAACTCGGCGGCGCTGATGTCTCCGGCCTTGAAGAGCGGTTCATTCAGCCGCACTTCCTCAGCGGCCAGACGGGCCGACTGCTCTAGCACGGCGAGGTCCTCCCGCAGGGCGGTGCTCCGGCGCTCATACAGGCGGCCCTGGATGCTGTCGAAGCTGGTCTGGGCGTTGGGCCGATAAGCCGTGCCCAGCGTCTCTGCGCGCAGTCGGGCCAGGGAGGCCTGCAGGGCAGCCGACTTCTGGCTGGCTTCCGCCAGTGCAGCCCGCGACTTGGTGTCGTCGAGTTGCACCAACAGGTCGCCCTGTTTCACAGTCTCCCCCTCCCGGACGAAGATTTTCTCCACGATGCCTCCATCGGCCGCCTGGATAACCTGTGTACGGGAGGATGCCATGACCTTGCCTGTTGTGCGAGTCACCTCATCAATGCTCGCGCGGGAGGCCCAGTAGACACCGGCGCTCAGAAGGGCCACCACGCCGAACACGGTCAGGCGGATGCCACGGAGGTTGTGATGGGTGAAGGAAGCGTCTTTCATGGGGATCTCCTGGAGGCGGCTCAGGCCGCGGTGGATGCAGTCGAATGGGGCGTGGCGACCGGTGCAACGGACGCGGTCGGGACGTGGGCGGGTGCGCTCGGGCCGGCAGGCGTGTTCACCGTCACTTTCGGCGGCGTGACGGCGCCGGGGACGCGGATGACGCCTGGGACCTGGATCGACGGATGGGGTGGAGCACCCGCGGGACGGCCCGACGGAGCAGCCGTGGCGGACGTGGCGGTCGGGGAGCCCCCGGCCTGCACACTCATGGCAGGTGCCGAGGCGCCGGCTGGCGTCTGGACCGGGCGGGCTGCAGCGGCATCCTGGGGCGGCACGGCATTCGCGGCGGGAGCGGCAGGCCGTTGACGCAGTCGCGCCAGCACCTCATCCCGCGGTCCATCCATCTGGATGCCAGCCGGCGTCATCACGATCACCCGGTCCACCAGCGCCAGCAGCGACAGGCGGTGGGTCACCAGGAACAGCGTGGTCTCCGGCTTCAGCGCGGCCTTGAGCTGGGCGATGGTGGCCTGTTCCATGCCGTCGTCCATGCTGGCGGTCGGCTCGTCCAGCAGCCAGTGACGGCGCTGGGCCAGCAGCAGGCGGGTCAGCATGACCAACTGACGTTGCCCGCCGGAGAGGCCGCGGCCGCCTTCAGACAGCTTGCGGTCCAGCCCCAGCGGATGCTGGGCGATCAGGGGCAGCAGGCCGACCTTGCGGGCGGCGTCCAGGATCTGCTCATCGCTGACATCGGTCAGGCCGAAGGCCAGGTTGTCGCGGAGGGTGCCGGAGAACAGCCAGGCCTGTTGCGGGCAGTAGGCCATGTGTTCGCCGCGCCATCCGGCATGCACCTGCTGCTGGTCCACGCCACCGAAGGACACGGTCCCGCGGGTGGGGCGGCTCAGGCCGCAGGCCAGGGAGAGCAGGGTGGATTTGCCGGCGCCCACGGTGCCCAGGATCGCGACTTTCTCGCCGGACTTCACCCGCAGGTCACCCACGCGGATGCCTTGTTTCTGACCCGGATAGGCCAGCTCCACGTCGTCGAAGACGAAGTCGCCGTCCGGCTGTTCGGGCACCAGGGGGCGTGCCACGTCATGGTTGTCGGATTCCAGGGCGAAGATGGCGTCCAGCGACTTCATCGAGGTCGCGGCATTGCCCAGTTGCACGAGCAGAGCCGGGATGTTGGCCATCGGGGCGAGCACGCGGCCGGACAGGATGGAGCAGGCGACGATCGCGCCCTGGGTGATGTGGCCGTCCACCGCCAGGACCGCGCCGATGCAGATCAGGGCGATGTAGCTCACCTGCTGCAGACCGGCGGCCAGGTAGCCGGCGGCGTCGGTTTCATGCTTGAGCGCGAGACTCTGCACCGCGTTCGAATCAGACAGACCGGCCCAGCGGGCTTCAAAGCGCCAGCCTGCGCCCATGCCCTTGATGGCTTCGGCACCTTCGATGGCTTCCACCAGCAAACCGGTTTTGGCATTGCCACCCGTCTGGTTGGCGGCACTCAGCCGGGCGATCCGGCGGGCTCGCAGCAGACCGGTCAGCAGCGTCAGCCCGAACAGGACGACCGCCGGCAAGGCCAGCCAGACGCCCCCCACTGCGGCGATGACCAGCGCAAACAGAAGCGCCAGCGGCAGGTCGAAAAGCAGGAAGAGGGTGGAGGTGGACAGGATCGTCCGGATCGATTCAAAGCTCTGGATCTGCGAGGCCAGCGTGCCCACGGAACCCGGCCGCTGATCCATCCGGATGCTGTTCAGGCGCTTCATCAGGGCCTTGGAGATGGCCACATCCATCTGCTTGAGCCGCGGCTCGAGCAGGCCGGCGCGGGCCAGCCGCAGCAGCCACTCCAGGGCGATGGCCAGGCCCACGCCCAGCGTCAGCACCCACAGGGTCTGCAGACCCTGGCTGGGGATCACCCGGTCATAGACCTGCATGGTGTAGAAGCTCACGCAGATGCTGACGGCAGCCAGAACCAGCGACAGTCCGGCCGCCTCGGTGAGGATGGACCAACTGCCGCGCAACTGGCTCAGCATCAGCCCGCGGGCGCTTCGCACATCCTGCCGCTCGGAGCCATGGTCTTCAATCGCATGCAGGCAGGCGCAGTCGGTCATCACCAGCTCCCGGCGGGTGCCCTGCGCGTCGGTGCAGCGCCACAGACCTTCAACGGTGCGCGCCGTGATCACCAGCCAGCCATGCTCGGCGTGGTGCGCCAGCAGCGGCAGCGCCGACTGCTGCGGTGCGTCCAGCAACACGAAGCGGACGTCCTCCTGCAATTCCGACGCCAGACGGCGAGCCCCAATGAGGCCGTTGCCACCGGCATCGCCGAGCGCCAGCAGTTGCTGCCGAATGCGGTCGGCCGGTACGGCGCGGCCCTTGAGACGCATCCAGTGCTGGAAGCAGTGCACCAGCGCGGCAGCATCCGGCGGAGTGTCGGCGGCGGCTTGGGACCGCGAGAAGAAGAACCAGGACATGGGATCACCTTTCAGGGGGAGTCGTGACGATCTGGAGGCCGGGGTGGCCAGGAAGCGGGGGAGGGCTGCAGCAGTGCCGGCAGGGCTTCAGCCCCGCGAGACGCCGCGTCGCTCACTGTGGACTCGTGTCCATCAGGATGCGGAGCCGGTAGAGGCTGGCGCGTGCCTCGACGGCCGCGTCGTGCTGCGATTGCCGGGTGGCGTGGTTTTCGCGGACCATGTTGAGCAGGTCCAGCCAGGCCCGTTTGCCTGCCGCGAACTGGCGCTGATAGGACGCCAGAACCTGGTCGCTGCTCGCGGCGGTGCCGACGGCGGCGCTGGCCGAGGCCTGGGCCGAGGCGTGACGGGTGAACTCGAGGTGGTAACGGTTGAAGAGGTCCTCTTCCGTCGCGGCCACGGCGGCTTCCGCCATCTGGATGCGGCTGCGCGCGGCATCTACGCCGGCGAAGCTGCCCAGGCCGTTGGTCAGTCCGGACTGCAGAACGAGTCCGACGCGGTTGTCGCGCACCGCGCCCGTCTGCCGGTCGAACCGCAGGCTCAGGGTCGGCAACAGGCCAGCCTTGGCGCGGGCCAGTTCCTGATGGGCCTGATCCACACCGGCCCGGGCAAGACCCATGTCAGGCGACAACTGGATGCTGTTCAGCATCTCGGCCAGCGTGGGGGCGGCCGGCGTCTGACCGTCCAGCGCATGGATCAGCGAGGTCGGCACCGGATGGTGCGACAGGCGCTGGAGCTGCTGGCGTTGCAGGTCCGATTCCATGCGGGCCTGTGTCCACTCGGTCTGGACGGCGCTCAGGCGAGTAGCGGCGAGGGCGGCGTCGGCGGCGGTTGCCGTGCCGGCGTCCGCGCGGCGCTGGATCATCGCCAGCAGGGTTTCATGCTGCCGTGTGAGCTGCTCCAGGCTGGCCGCGCGCTGGCTGGACTTCACCCAATCCGCCCAGGTGGTGACCAGGTTGATCTTGAGCTGGCGGCGGGCAGCGGCCAGTTCCTGCAGGCTGCTCTGCACGGTGATGTGAGCGGAGCGCAGGTTGGCGGTCAGAGCACCACCGGTATAGAGCGGTTGTTGCACCCGCAACACCTTGACGAACTGACCTTTTTGGGTGGATTCGATGCTTAGGCTGGGGGTGGGGCCGAATTGCCACTTGGCGGCCGTGACGCCCAGTTCTGCGGCGGCCACCGAAGCCCGGGCGCGCTCCATGACCGGCGCTGCGGTAAGCGCGGACGCAATGAAGTCGTCCATCTGCAGACCCCAGCGGATCCCGGCGTCGTCGCCAGGGACGGTGGCCGCGTCCTTGGCGGTCGGCGTGTCCGTCGCGGCCTGAGTGTCCGTCGCGTTTTGCGTGACCGGTGCCGGCTCCGCGGCGGCTTCCGGGTCGGTAGCCCCAAAACTCAGACTCGGGATCGCGATGAATCCCCCCACCAGCAAATGGGTAAGCCAGCGTGTCTGAATCAGTGGGTACTGAGTTTTTGCGGCGGCAGCGACTGGGTTTGCAAATTGGCGGGTTGTCATGGCGAAACTCTCTTGGCTGGGGTATGCCGAGAGTTTCGATGGCCGGCGAGTCGGGCGCCAATAGCATCAAAATGCTAGTTAATGGCAAAGAATTGAGGATTCGCCTGACAGCTGCGGCGATAACTAGCAAAAGATTGCATGTTCCCGCCGAAAAAGTCAGCTTCTACGAGCCGGTCGCTACCGTGGAAGCACTAACCGACCCCCCGGATGGAGCCCCCGTGATGCCGTCGCCGGTCCACGGCCTCCCCAGGGAATGGGAGTTGCCGATAGAGGCCACCCTACTTATGGAGGATTCATGAACACCGCCGCGACCCCTGCCACCACCGAAGACCTGTCCGCCTGCGTGGCCGCCTGCCTGGCGGCCCTGGAACAGACGCAGGCTTGTGCCAACGCCTGCATCCGCTCCGGCGACCGCACGCTGGAGGCCTGCGCCCTGATGTCCCTGGACTGCGCCACCATCTGTCAGGCCACCCTCAATGTGCTGCTGCGCCAGTCGGACCACCACGGCGACTTCTGCGCCCTGTGCCAGCACATCTGCAACGCCTGCGCACGGGAGTGCGAGCAGCATCAGCATGCCCACTGCCGACGCTGCGCCGCCGCCTGCCGGGATTGCGAGCGGGCCTGTGCCGTCCATGCCGGCGAACGTCATGCCTTGCCAGGTGCACACTGAAAAACATAGCAAATATCTGCTAGTTGGATCCAATCCTTGGCTATTCGCGTCTGCGATGTAGTCAAGGATTGCTATCCATTTTGCGGGCGGGGCTCAATAGAATTTTGAGCAACGCCCCAGCTGCTGAATAACTGAATTGGCGATATTTAATAAAATCGCGAATTCATTCTCCTGTCTCAATTCACTGTGCGGAGAATATCCGTCGTGATGGCAGATGTTTCAGAGATTGGGGCCCACGCTGCGGCTCGATGAAGGGTCGCAATTGCGCCACCCATCTCTGAAGCGTCATGATTCACCGTCCCGATACTGCGGTCACCCGTTCAGGCTCCTCCCCGCTCCGGACCCCCACGGCAGCGCCAGCGCCGATCTCTCTGACGGCGCCCAGCGTTGCCAGCCTCGGGACGTCACCGACGCCGCCCGCCTTGTCGGCACGGTCTATGAATCTGTCTGCCGCCGCACCGCAACGCAAGCGCGCGCATGAAGGGCTCGACGATGACGTCGATACCCCGCTCGCGGACGCAGAGTGGGACGCGGACGACGAAGGCGACCGTCCCAGCGCAAGCCCTGAAGCAGCCGCTGAGCCGGTCGAATCCGCAGCCCTCTCCGCGCCAGCAGGCGAGGGCACCTCAACGCAGAGCCCGGCCGCTGCCGAGCCGGCCGACGACGACCGCAGGCTCGGTGTGCCCTTGTTCGGTCTGTTCAGCGGCGCTGGCATCGCGGGCATCGCGATGCTGGCCGGCGGTGGATCGTCCTCGGACCCCTCGCTGGGAAGCCAGTCTTCAGCCGGTGGGGACGTCGCGGTCACACCGCCGGGCCAGCCCCCGGCCACGCTACCAGCAGACCCGCCCGCCGACTCCACAACGCCCGCCAACCCGGGCGCAGACCAGGCGCCTCCGCCCCCGCAGCCCGGACTACTGGTGGTCCAACTGGCCAACGACACGGGCGCCAGCGCACTGGATCACATCACCGCCGATCGCACCGTGAAGCTCGAACTCCTGGGCGCGGACCCGGACACCACCGTTCGCATCGAACGCTCGCGCGACGGCGGACAGACCTGGGAGCTCGTCAGCGATCCCGCCGCCCCCTGGCCCGATGGCCAGTTTCTGGTCCATGCGGTGGTCAGCAATGCTGGCGGCAACAGCACGACGGCGGCCGTCGCATTGACCATTGACACCCGGGCCCCCGCTGCGGCCGAGTTGGTGGTGTCCGGCGCACCCACGCACGGCGAAGTGCAACTGGCCCTGACCGGCGTGGAGGCCGGTGCCGCCGTCGCCTACGAGGTGTCGGTGGACCAAGGGCAGACCTGGCATCGCACCCAGGAGCTGCTCAGCAGCCTGATGGACGGCCAGTATCAGTTCCGCGGTGTGGTCACCGATGTGGCGGGCAACCAGAGCTTCACCGCCGCCCAAACGGTGACGGTCGACACCGAACCGCCCGCGCCCCTCACGCTGCAACTGCGCAAGGTGGGCGAGCAGGGCTGGGACAGCCTGTCCCCGCTCAGTTGCACCGGCGATGTCAACCTCCGGCTGACCCTGCCTGCAGGCGTCACCGCACGATATGAGCAGTCATCGGACGGCGGCGCGACCTGGACGGCAGTCACCAGCAGCGTTCGCGGTCTGCCGGAAGGCGCCTACAGCTTCCGCGCCTTCCTGCAGGACGCTTCGGGCAACGAAACCGCCTTGGCAGCAGTCCCGCTGACGGTCGATCGCACGCCGCCGCCAGCCCCGCAGCTCTCTGCCTCGATGACCGCCATTGCCGGCGACCCGGCCAACGGCTATCTCACCAACGACGGCAGCTATCAGTTTGTGCTGAGCCGCATCGACCCCAACAACCGTGTGTTCTTCTACATGCGCGAAGTGGGCACGACGGAGTGGAAACCGACCCGAGGCATGGGGGAGGATCTGCTGGATGGGCGTTATGAATGTCGCGCCGCTTTCCAGGATGAGGCGGGCAACTACGGCTATTCCAACATCATCGAACTGCTGGTCGACACCAGCCGCCCCGGCGCCGGCACGATCACGCTGGCGAACTTCAAGGACTCCGGCTGGTACGCCTTCGACCACGACGCGATGGACGACAACTTCACGCTGGTGCACATCCCCAACGGGCCGGTGGCCAGCATTCAGTGGCAGCGCAGCACGGACGGCGGTGCTCACTGGGATCCGACCACCGCCGAGCAGACGCCCATCGACTACGAGTACGTCTACCGCGCCATCATCACGGACACTCAGGGCCAGACCCACATCACCCGAACCATCAGCGTCAACGTCAATCCGTACGGCGTTTACCCTGGCACCCTGGTGATCCAGGACCTGGACGACACTGGCAGCAACAGCAACGATTACGTCACCCAGGACGGAGCGTTCACCCTGGCGCTCCAGAACGAGCCGCAGGGCACGTTCACCGTCTTTGAGATTTCCGACACCGGCACGGGCGGCTGGCAGCCAACCCATGTGCAGCAGGACCTCCCATCGGGAACCTATTACTTCCGAGCCAAATCTTATGAGGCGTCGGGCGTCGCCGGCATGACCGGCATGATCAAGGTGGTGGTCGATCGCGATGCTCCCTCCGCCGGCCCCTTGGGATTGACGGACTTCGATGACACCGGCACCTATGGCGACCGCGTCACCCGCGATACCAGCTTCACCCTGACCAGCCCGCCCTTGGAAGCGGGTGCAACGGTCCGTTATTCGCGGTCCGCCGACGGTGGGGTCACCTGGTCCGACACCACCGCGCTCCAGCAGGATCTCTCCGAGGGGGTCTACCAGTTCCGCGCGGAAGTGACCGATCTGGCGGGCAACCGCAGCATCGGCCGGCCGCTGACGGTGACCATCGATACGACCGCTCCCGATGCCGGCAGCCTGTCGCTCAGCGCGGGACCCGCTGGCCATCTGGATTTGCAATGGACCGGTCCGGAGACGCCGGCCACGCTGGCCTACCAGGTGTCGCTCGATCAAGGCCAGACCTGGCTTCCCGTCGCTGCCCATACCGACGCCGTGCCGGCCGGCAGCTATCTGTTCCGCGCCGTCCTGACCGATGCCGCTGGCAATGCCGCGACCTCTGGCGTCGTCGCCTGGGAGATGCCTGCATCGCCGGCGATCGCCTTCGGCAGCGGCGACCCGGACGTCAAGCTGCCGTCCGACCCCACCGTCGTGCACGCCCTCAGCAACACCGAAGCGCTGTGGGTGACGTCCTTCCCGGCTTCGCTGGCGCCAGTGATCTGACGCCGCCCAGCCCCGCGCGCCGGCCGCTCTGCGGCGCTTGGCGCAACCCTGATCCCTCGCGACCCCGAGTCTGCGAGTCGCCCCAAGGAGAAGTTCATGTTCGCTGCCGCCCAGTCCCAGACCTTGCAATTCCCCCGGCGTCCGGCCTGGCCGGCACTGGCCGACAGCAGCCTGATGGCGATCGATGTAGCGGACGAGCGAGACCCGGTGGTCTCCCCGCCGGGCCCCCTCGGCCGGGCGGCAGAGCGCCGTTTCGCGCTTCACGACATTGCCGACGATTGCGGGCGGGTCCACGCCCGCGACCTGCTGTTCCGGCGAGACAGCCTGTGGTCGCCGTCAGCGGAGGGTGACGCCCTGACCCGCGTCAGCAGTGCACTCGCCAATGCGCTGCTGGACGGGTATGCCGCCCACAGTCTGCCCACCGGCCAGTTGCTGGTGCCGATGGACGAAGCCGCGCTGCTGTCCCCGGTCGCGCAGGCGGTGACGCCGGACATCGGCGCCGTCTTGCTGCCATCGGATCTGGCCATCACCACCCAGGTGCTGATGCGGGTGGCCCAATTGCGCGCTGGCGGTGTGCGCTTCAGCATCGACGGGGTGACCCGTGCGGATGATCCGCGCTGGCTCCTGGCGCCCTATGCCGACACCGTTCGGCTGCATCTGGACCGCACCCCGCCCGAGGCGCTCAATGCACTGGTGGCGCGGGCGGATACCGAGGGACTGGAAGTGATCGGTTGCGGCGTGCAGTCGATGGGGGGCTACCAGCAACTGGAGCATCTGGTGGTCACCCGGCTGCAAGGGCCGTTCATCGCCTCGCCGCTGGAGCTGATCGTGCCCGCATTGCCGGGCTGCGACGCCGCGGTGCTGCGGCGGGTGCAGATGCTGCAGACCAACCGGGTCTCGGCGCAGGGCATGGCGGTCGCCGTCGCGGCCGATCCGGCCCTGGTCATGCGCCTGCAGTTGCTGCACCGCCTGTATGTGGGGCCGCGTCAGGAAGAGCCGACCTCGCTGGGCGCACTGCTGAAGGCGCTGCCGGCCGGCGTGCTGGCCGCATGGCTGGAAATTCTCCGCCGCACGGCCTGTCACGGTCATCAGCAGCACTGGGCCAAATCGGTGCGAGATCAGGTGGAGGTCTACCAGCGCTCCCTGTTGTGCCGCACCAGTGGGCAGGATCGCGATGAGGTGGATGCGTCCGTGTGGCTGTATCTGCGGCGGCTGTGCAGCCCCTCCCACTATCTCAAGACACTCAAGCGTCGGCCTTGAGGCTCGGCGCCTGCACCAGCGGCAGCGTGACGCAGGTGACCGCACCCGCCTCGGTCAGCTGGAAGTCAAACTGCCCGCCCAGGCTCTCCACCCGCTGCCGCATGTGTGTCAGTCCCATGCCGGTGGAGGTGCCGAAGGCCGGGCGCTGGGGCAGCGCCTCGGACAGCTCCGATCGCCCGTTGTCGGTGATGCGCAGGCGCATGCCGGTATCGGTCTGCGTCATGTGAATCGTCACCAGGGTGGCGTTGGCATATTTGAGGGTGTTGGCCACCGTTTCTTCGACGACCCGCAGCAGGTCCCGCGCACCATCGTCCAGCATGACGAACTCGTTGTCTGACGGCACGTCATATTCCAGCTGGAAGTTCTTGCCGCTCAGCAGGGAGTCGAGATTCACGCAGTAGTCGAACAGGATGTTCTGGAACTCGCGCTCCTCCCGCTGCGGGCTGTTGGACACCAGCGCCCGCACCCCCTGCAGCAGGTCCAGCAGGTTCTGCTCCAGCTGCGACGGATTGACGTGACCATCACGCACCGAGAACAAGGTGGTCACCAGCCGTGATCCGATGCCGTCGTGCAATTCGCGGTACAGCCGTTCACGCTCTTCCTGCGCCGCCTCGCGTCGCTCCAGCGTGCTCTGGCGGTCGTAGGCCAGCGTCAGTTCCAGCTCGCGCCGGCGCAGGCTGTCCGCCAGGATGCGGTTGGCTTCCCGCACCCGCTGAGTGCTCTCCCCGTACTTCAGCAGGTGCACCCGCGCCATGACGATCAGCAGCGGCGGCAAGGCCAGATGGGTCAGATACATCGGGGTGCCGATCAGCCGCAAAAGCGATCCCGGCGAGGCGTTGCTCAGAGGCCCGATGCGATGCGCCATCACATGGAAATCATGGAAGATCAGCAATGCCGCTACGCCCATCTGGGCGAGCAGGATCATCGCCGGCACGCTGCGGGTGCGGCGCACATACAGAGCCAGCCGCCAGAGCGCCCAGAGCTGCAGCGGCAGCATCAGCCAGATCCATACATGAGCCAGATGCACCTCGCCGCGGCTGCCCAGGAACGGTGACACCACCGCCGCTGCGGAGGAGGAGAGGGTGATCAGCACTGCCATCGGACGGGTCAGCGGCTCCTGGATGAATCGCAACACAAACAGGATGGTCAGCGCATTCAGCGCGCCGGTACAAGCGTAGAAGCTCCACAGCCAGGCGTCCCGCCAGGCCGGCGGCAGATGCACCCACAGCGACAGTGTGTAGACCGTCGCCCAAAAGAGCGCCACCGCGCCGATCAGTCCGAAGGTGTCGTCATGCCGGTTGACGGCCCAGATGCCCACCATGAACAGGCCGGTCAGCAGACAGAACGCCTTGCTGGCATCGGCCAGCGACCCACCGATGAAGTCCAGCACCTCGGTGATGAATGCGATCTGTCCGGTCTTGCCGATGTAGACCGGCGAGAAGGTCAGATGAGGTTCCCAGCTGGTGTAGTCGATGGTGAGGTGATTAGGCCCCTGCGGCCGCAGCAGCTTGACCGGTAGCGGCACCATGATCGGCCGGAACCACATGAACCGGTCAGCCAGGGTGGAGCGTGGGAAACCATCCAGCCAGACACCGTTGAGGTACACATCCACCCCGTGCACCGCCTGGCTGATCAGAATCGCCTTGGCAGGCCCGCGCAGATGGATCTCGCGGTTGCCTTCGAGCGTGTCGTCGTAGCTGTCGCCCGGCTGGAGGTAGGGGTCCAGGTCGATGACCAGGCGCGCCTTGCGTAGTTGCGACGGTCCCTCCTGGTGGTCAACGATCGGCAGCGACGCATCGACTTCGCTGTCCAGCAGCGGCCCGTCGAAACGCAGCGCCTCAGGATCGTCCACTGGCACGGCGCGCAGTTCGTAGCGCTCGGCCTGCGGGATGGTCTGGATCGCGGCCAGTTGCTCCCCGACGTTCCAGAGCATGAAGCCTGTAAAAACCAGCACCACGCTCAGGGCGAGCAGCGGACTCCACCAGAATCGCCGGCCGGCCAGCTCGACGGCGGGCCAGGGTGGCAAAGAGGGAACCGTAGGCATGACACCCCCCCGGGGACGGCTGGCAATCCCGGTGAGGACGAACCGGGACTGCGATTCGTTGCCGCGTCGCTGGCGGCTGGTGTGACGCGGGGCGGTCCGGCGTCCTCAACACCGAACCGCCCGGGGCGCTCAGTGCAGCGCCAGATTCAATTGATCCACCACTTCGGCCCAGTCGGCATCTTCCAGCAACAGGTCTTTCAGCAGACGGGACTGCGACGGGCTCCAGAAGGGCGCGTCCGTGATCTTGACGTCATTGGGCAGGGGACGATGCTCATCAATGAAGCGCTGGATCTCGGATTCCGAGGACGGAAGCCCGAGTTGATCGAAAAGTTCGGCAAAAGGATGGACGCTGGGTTCCATGCAAGACTCCTGGACGGTCAGTTCTTAGAAAAAGCTGCGTTACCTCTCGCACGAGAGGCCTCCCGGCAAGGCTAACATCATGCCCGGTGTCTCCAGCGGAGGAACGATGACAACAGGCCAGGACCAGCGACAGTCCGTACCCACCGCCAGTGACGCGGCGGACGACTCACGCCTGAGGCTTGCAGGCAGCCGCCTGCGGCATTTTCATGTCTGCGCGTTTTTCAATAGTCGGGAGGAAGAACACCAGGTGCTGGGCTCTTTTTACCGGGATGGCGTTCGCCTGGGCGAGCGGAATCTTCATCTGGTGGAAGGCACCAGCATGCCGACGCACCGGGCCCATTTGGCGGCGGGCGGCATGGACGTCCCCGGCTGCGAAGCCTGCGGTCAACTGGTCATGATGCCCTGGCATCACGCCTATCTCGACGACGCCGGCCAGTTCGACCGGCAACGGGTGCTGACGCTCATCGACCAGGTCGCCCGCGAAGCCAGCGCGCCCGGCTCGGTGCCGGTGCGGGTGATGGGCCAGATGGACTGGATCGTTCAGCCGGGGGTGGATCGGTCGGAGGTCATCGCCTACGAGGCGGAGGTCAACGAAGTGCTGTCCCGGCATCAGCAGCCGGCCATCTGCGTCTACGACATCGCCACCCTCGATGGCGCGATGATGATGGACCTGCTCCGCACCCATCCGCTCACCCTGATCGGCGGGGCGCTGCGGGAAAACCCTTTCTACACCCCGCCGGCGCAGATGCTGAGAGAGCTCGCTGCCCGCCGCGGCCAAGATCCTGATAACGCCGCACCCTCGGTGCGGATGACGCTGACCTGAACCTCCAATGCGTGCATTGCATGTTGATACCGGCCGCCCCACGTCGGCGGCCGACGAAGCGCTGCGGGACCTGATGGGCCTGCTGGCGCTGCCAGCGCTGTGGGTGGGCCGCGACGCGGCGACGGTGCTGCAACTCACTACCGAAGCGGTGAACAGCATCGTCAGCACGGCCGTGTGCCTGGTCCGGGCCCCGTTGTCCGGCGGCGCCGAGCCGTCGACCTGGCTGTATGTCGGCGGCGTGCAGGTGGATGCCGAGGACGCCTGGGATGGCTTCATCGACACCTGCCTCCAGATCGACGAAGGTCCGGAAGATCCGGTCGCCCTGTCATCCCCGCTGGGCACGCTGCGGGTGGTGCGCCTGCATCTGGGCCCGGCCGGCCGCTTTGGTGGTCTGTGGTTCGGTTCTTCCCGCGGCGACTTCCCCTCCCTGCATCAGAGCGCCTTCATGCGCGCCGCCGCCACCCTGGCCGGCACCGGTTTGCATGCGGCCCGGCTGGACCAGGAGCGGGAGCGGGCCGCCCGCGCCAAGGATGAGTTCCTGGCCATGCTCGGCCATGAGCTGCGCAATCCGCTGGCGCCGATTTCCACCGCCTTGCACCTCATCAAGATGCGCAACGAGGGCCTGGGCCGGGAGCATCAGATCATCGAGCGTCAGGTGGGCCATTTGTCCAAGCTGGTGGATGATCTGTTGGACATCACCCGCATCACCCGCGGCAAAGTGGAACTGAGCCGCCAGCCGGTGCTGGTGGAGGCGCTGCTCACTGACGCGATTGAAGGCGTCAGCCCGCTGCTGGAAGAGCGGCAGCAACTGCTCAGCACCCGTTTCGACGTGCCGCCGGATGTGCAGCTGATGGGCGACCCGGGCCGATTGCGTCAGGTGCTGGTCAACCTTCTGAGCAATGCCGCCAAATACACACCGGTGCATGGGCAGGTGGGCATCCGCGCCGAGATGCTGGGGACGCAGGAAGTGTTGATCGAGGTGAGCGACAACGGCGCCGGCATCGACGCCGAGCTGCTGCCGCGGATCTTCGATCTGTTTGAACAGGGCTCCACCACCCTGGACCGGGCCAAGGGCGGACTGGGCATCGGCCTGGCCATCGTCAAGCAACTGGTGGATCTGCATGGCGGCCGGGTCGAGGCCGCCAGCGAAGGTGTGGGGCAGGGCGCCCGCTTCCGCGTCCTGCTGCCCGCCGTGCGGGCGTCGGCGGAAGCACCCGCTGCGCCAACCGTGACGGCCCAGCCGTCCGGCCAGGAATCGTCCGGCCGGGTGCTGGTGGTGGATGACAACCGCGATGCGGCTGAAACCCTCAGCCTGGCGCTGCGCTACAGCGGCTACGACGTCGTCACCACCACCTTGCCGCAAGAGGTGCTGGGGCTGCTGGCCGAACAGGCGTTCGATGTGGCGGTGCTGGACATCGGCATGCCGGTGATCGACGGCTATGAACTGGCGGCTTTGATCCGCGCCGGCATGCCGGACCGGGCGCCGCGCCTGATCGCCCTGACCGGCTACGGGCAGTCGTCCGACCGGGACAAGGCGCTCGCCACTGGCTTCGACGAGCACATGGTCAAGCCGATCGACCTGGATCGGCTGCTCCAGACCTTGGAGGGCATGATCCCCCGTCGCTCCCCCCTAGAATCCCTCTGAACTTTCGCGCGCGTGCGCTCATGTCCTTGTCTGGTTCCATCCCCGCTCCCTCGTCCGCCGGCGCGCCGGTCCCCACGCACATCGCCGTTCTGGACGATGAGCCGGACATCACCTTGCTGCTGGCGGGTTACCTCGGCACGCACGGGTTCCGCACGACCCAGCTGCACAGCGGCCGGGCCCTGATGGAGCTGATGGCCAGCGACCCGCCGCATCTGGTGCTGCTGGACCTGGGGCTGCCGGGGGAAGACGGCTTCGCCATCGCGCGGCAACTGCGGGAGCATTGGCGCTGCGGGCTGGTGATCGTCACCGGCCGTGGGGATGCGGTGGACAAGGTGGTCGGACTGGAAATCGGGGCTGACGACTATGTGACCAAGCCCTTCGACCTGCGTGAACTGGTGGCCCGAGTCAAGGCGGTGCTGCGCCGCCTCCAGGCCGAACCGGCCGCTGCGCCGGCGCCCGCGGCCGTGGCCCCGTACGCCCCGCAGCCGATGCCGCTGGATGATGTGGACGACCGGGAACTGTTGCACTTCGAAGGCTGGTCGCTGGACGTGGCCGCTCGGCGCCTCAATGATCAGGCTGGGGAAGAGGTCATGCTGACCACCGGCGAGTTCGACCTGCTGCTCACCTTCGCCCAGCATCCCGGCCGGGTGCTGTCGCGGGACTTTCTGCTGGAACACACCCGTGGGCGGGAGTCGTCGCCATTTGACCGCACCATCGACGTGCAGGTCGGCCGGCTGCGCCGCAAGCTGGGGACCGATGCCAATGACGGCAAGTGGATCAAGTCGATCCGGGGCGCCGGCTACCTGTTTGTGCCGCGCGTCACCACCACCCGGGCGGTGCCATGAGTGGATCGGTGAACGAGCCGCTGGCGTCGGCGCCGCTGCCGCCCGGCATTGATGCGACCACCGTTTTCCGCTCGCTGTTTGTCGCGTCCCCCGATGGGATCCTGCTCGTGGACGCCCGCGGCGAGATTCTGCTGGCCAGTCCGTCCGCCGAGCGTTTGATGGGCTACGAGCCCGGCACGCTGGCCGGACTGCACATCGAAGCGCTGGTGCCGGACAGCATCCGGCCTCGTCATGCGGAGTTCCGTGAACGCTATGGCCATGCGCCGCGCGCCCGTCCGATGGGCACGCAGATGGATCTGGTGGCCAAACGCCGTGATGGCTCGGAAGTCATGGTGGAGATTGCCCTCAGCCCGCTGCAGGCGCATGGGCTGCCGTATGTGATGGCCTCGGTGCGGGGCATCGGGGAATATCCGCGGGTCCGCCAGGCGCTGCAACGCGCCCGCTGCAGCGAGCATCTGGCGCAGTTGGGCAAGCTCGCCGTGGATGCGCGCGATCCCCAGGACATCCTGGGTCAGGCACCGGCCATTGCGGCCGAGGCCCTGGAATTGCGCACCGCCATGCTGCACCTGCTGGACCCGGGCCGCACCTTGCTGCGTCTGGCCGGCGGGGTGGGGCTGGGCGCGGGCGAAGTTCTGGGCGCCAGCACCGAATGGCGCGCGGATTCGCCGGAGGGCCTGGTGCTGACCCGGTCCGAGCCCTTGATGGTGGAAGATTTGCGTCAGGAACAGCGCTTCCCGGTGGAGCACGCATTGCGCCTGGGACGCCTGTCGCTGCTGTCGGTGCCGGTGTCCGACCGCGGCAAGGTGGTGGGCGCGCTGACGGTGTGGTCAGGTCTGGATCGTCGCTTCGGGGATGCCGAACTGCGCTTCATGGAATCAGTGGCGAACCTGCTGGGCACCTGCCTGCAACGCGCACAGACCGAGGAGGCGCTGAGCCATTCCCAGCGTCTGGAAGCGGTGGGGCAACTGACCGGCGGCATTGCGCATGACTTCAACAATCTGCTGACCGTCATTCAGGGCAACCTGCAGGTGCTGGCCGACCTGCCTGCCGTAGCGGCGGACACCCTCGCGCCGCAACTGGTGGCGGCCGCGACGCGGGCCTCCCGACGCGGCGCCGACCTGACCGGCAAGCTGCTGGCCTTCTCCCGTCGGCAAGTGCTTCAACCCACTGCGGTGGATGTGGAAGCCTTGCTGCGCTCCCTGGCCGACATGCTGCGACGCACGCTGGACCAGCGCATCCGCATTCATGTCGACGTGGCGGACGGCTGCCCAGATGTGCTGGCGGATGCCAGTCAGCTTGAATCGGCGGTGCTCAACATCGCCATCAATGCGCGGGATGCCATGCCCGATGGTGGCGATCTGGTCTTCTCCGCGGCGTCGCTGACGGAACTGACCCCGGAACTCCGGGAACAGCTGGAACTGGATCCACAGGACGCGGGTCCGGGTTACGTCTGCATCGCCATCCGGGACACCGGCACCGGCATGCCTGAAGCGGTCAAGGAGCGGGCCTTCGAGCCCTTCTTCACCACCAAGCAGGCCGGTCGCGGCACGGGCCTGGGCCTGAGCACGGTCTATGGCTTTGCGCGTCAGTCACAAGGCACGGTGCTGATCGACAGCGAAGCCGGCCTGGGCACGGTGCTCAGCATCGTGCTGCCCCAGCCGCCAGTGGAAGCGCTGGAAGCGCGGGCGGAACTGCCGGCGGCCAGCGAGCTGGCGCCCGGCACGCGGGTGTTGCTGGTGGAAGATGATGCGGAAGTGCGCCTGGTGGCTCGCCGGTTCCTGAAGGACCTGGGCTGCGGCGTCACGGCCTGTGCCAGTGGCGAAGAAGCGCTGGCCTGCCTGCAGGAACTTCACGGGAAACAAGAGGCGCTGCCGGCCTGTCTGCTCAGCGATGTGGCGCTGGGCGCGGGCATGCGGGGCACGGAGCTGGCGCGTCAGGTGCAGGACACGTGGCCGGACATGAAGATTCTGCTCACGTCAGGCTTTTCGGCGGACTTGCTGCAGGGCGCCTCGGATTGGTCGTGGCCCTTGCTGCCCAAGCCCTACAACCGGGCGGAACTGGCCGAGGCGCTGGCCCGCATCCTGCGGGACTGATTGCGCCGCGGCCAGCGGCCGCTGCCCTCATTGCAGACGGGACGTGCGGGCCGAGGAGCCGCTGATGACGTACTGCTCCAGACGGGCCAGATCCGGAATGCTGATCTGGCGACGACCGCGCTCGCCAAAGCGGATCAATTGCTCGCGATTCAGCCGGGAGAGGCAGCGGCTGACGGTTTCCAGCGTCATGCCCAGATAGTTGCCCAGGTCGGCACGGGTCATGCGCAGCGTGAGTTCATCCGCACGCAGACCGCGCTCGGCCATGCTGCGGGCCCAGGCGCAGAGGAATTCCGCCACACGGGCCTGCGAGGCCAGGGTGCACACCGACATCAGCGATTCGCGCTCGCGGCGGATTTCGGTGCTCATGGCTTCGTGAACCACGGCCATCAGTTCGGGGTGGCGGACGCAGCCTTCGAGCAGGGTGGCGTAGGGAATGATGGAGACGTTGCCGGTGTCCATGGCGACGGCGTCGCAGGCATGGCGGCCGTGGGCGATGCCGCTGAAGCCGAGCCAGTCACCGCGGAACTTCAGGCTGACGATCTGCTCGCGGCCATCCAGGCTGCGGCTGACCAGCTTGTAGGCGCCGGAGTTGATCAGGAAGACGGTGTTGAAGGGCAGGCCCGAGTGATACAGCACATCGCCGGGGCGCACGACCTTGGAGGCCGGCTGCACCAGTTCGCGCACGGTGCGCATCATTTCCAGCATGCGTTGCTGCGGGTCCTGCATCGACTGGAAGCCCTGGAAGGGGCTGAAGCCGTCGTGCAGCTCGGTCGAGTCGTCCATCACGGAGGACGAGCGGCCGGTCAGGGCGCGGCTGGCGGCAGGAGAGACGGGGGGCGGGAACACCGGCAGCCGATCGCGTGAAGAAATTTGATGAGAGCGGTCGTGCTGGATGAGTTGAGCGGCTTCGGACATGATCGTTTCGGTCGTTGAGGTGTTGACACTCATCGTAAAAAACGCTCGCAACCGGCGTGGCAATCGACAACATCGCTGGGTAACACTGGGTGAACCGACGGTAACGATCAGACGTCTTTGCGCATCTCGTGAAGCCGTTTTCATCTGTACTCCCTAAGAGGAGTTGGTTGATTGACAACAATCAACGATTGCCGGGCATGTGGCACTTAGGCTGTCGTCACGTCTAAGAAGTGCCACAACGCGTGCTCGCACGCGCGCCACACCCGCCTGCCATGCTCCATGCTCCCCCGTCAGATCGAGAATCGCCCCGTCCGGGTGCCGCCAGTGCTGCACAGCCGCTGGCGGGGCGGCGGATCGGTCTGATCTGCGCCTCCCGTCAGGCGCCTGCGGCGGCGCTGTTCATCGAGGCGGCGGAGGGGCTGGGGGCCCAGGTGTCCGTGCTGCATGCGGCGGACGTGGTGGATGCGCGAGCCGGGCAGCAGGACAAGCTGGTGCGGATGCTCTCCCGGCTGTATGACGTCATCGAATGCCAGGACCTGCCGACGACGGCGGTGCGTCACATCGCCGAGCTGGTGGCGGTGCCGGTGCTGGCGAACCTCGGCGCGAGGGCGCTGGAGGGGGCGGGGGCGCACCCGCCGGCGCCGGGGGGCCCTGAGTGGGAACAAGGCCTGGCGCAGGTGCGGCAGGCCTTGCTGATGGCGCTCTAAACAGTGGCGCTGTAAACGGTGGCGCCGTAAACCGCCGGCGCGTCCCGGCGCTTACTTCTTCGCCTTCTTGCCGTCCGCGGCACGGGTGGCGGTCTGCAGGGCCTGGGCTTCCTGCAAATGATGCTGCAAGGTGGGCAGCGTCTTGGTGGCCCAGGCCTTCACATCGGCATCGTCGGACTCCTTGGCGGCCTTCTCGAACAGCTTCACCGTGTCCTTGTGGGCTTCCACGCCAACGCTTTCCGCGTAGTGGCGGTCAAAGCTGGTGCCGTCACGGGCGCTGAGCACCTTCATCTTGCCCTTTTGCATCACCGAAGGGTCCTTGGGCAGATCCACGCCCTTGGAAGCGGCCAGGGCCGCCAGTTCCTCACTGGCCTTGGTGTGCTCATCCACCATCTTCTGGGCGAAGGCCTTCACATCGGCATTGCCCGACTTCTGCAGGGCCAGCTTGCTGTTCTCGACCTCGGCATGGCCGTTTTCGGCGGCCTGCTTCATGAAGGCGGAATCCTTGTGGCTGATCTTGCCGGACGCAGCCGACGCCGATGCGCCGGGCACCACGGCCTGGGCGAAGGCGGCGGGCGCCTGAACGCTGGCGATCAGGCCGACAGCCGCGGCGGCCAGGGCCACACGGCTCCAGCGGGCGGCGGAGTGGGGACGGCTGCTGCGGAAAGTCACGACGTCATTCATGGGGAACTCCATGCTTGTAGGGATGAGACCCCTTTCAGCAATCTGGGTTCCCGCACTGCCGTCACGTGCGTCCGCCGCCATCCCGCGGGCCTGACGCCGCAGAGGGCCGGTCAAGCCGTCGGTTGCTGCAGATAGCTCTGGCCCACCGGGGTCAGTACGCCGGGTCCGGCCAGCAGGCTGGTGAAATGCGGGTCGGGGCTCATGCGACCGATGAACCAGGCATACCGGACGACGTCCGCCCGGGTTTCACAGACGTTGACCATCTTCGACATCTCTTCGATCTGCCGCGCGGAGGTGGTCACCTCGGCCTTGCCATCCCCGTTGTGCCAGTTGGCCATCTCGGTCACCCAGAACGGCTTGGCGTATTTCTTCAGGCGATCCAGCTGTTCATTCAGTCCGTAGTCATACCAGTGGAAGGCCAGCGCATCGATCTGAGGATCCCGTCCGCCGTTGTTGGCGCGGTAGGCCGCATAGAAAGCATCGAGCCAAGCCACCGGATCTTCATAACCGGTCATCGTGCCCCAGGTCATGGCC
The DNA here is from genome assembly GCA_966211495.1 of uncultured Roseateles sp. Taxonomy (GTDB): domain Bacteria; phylum Pseudomonadota; class Gammaproteobacteria; order Burkholderiales; family Burkholderiaceae_C; genus Roseateles. Next base: position 142,271 of record CBIHOT010000002.1, read on the forward strand.
GGGCCGACGATCTGCACGCCCGTCTGGGAGGCGACAGCCTCATAGCGGGGCCACAGGGCCGCCGCTTCCTGCGGCGTCATGTTCGCCTCGTTTTTGAGGTTCGGCTCATTGAGCACCAGCAGGTGCTGGACCGTTGGACGGGCCTTGAGCTCGGCCACCACCGTCGCGATGTCAAAGTTGAAGTTCCAGAGCATCGGGACGTGGCTCATGGCCTTCGCGATGGACGGCGTGGCGCGTACGGCGGCGTCGGGCTGCAGCGCCCAGTTGTACCACCAGCCCACCGGGCCGCTGAGGGCGCTGAAGTCGGCCGCGTCGCTCAGGTTGTAGGCGATGCCGCGCTTGACCAGTGGCGTGGGGGCCGGCGCGGGTGTCGGACTGGGAGCGGGAGCGGGGCCCGGGCTCGGCGAGGGGGCCGGTGACGGTGCCGGCGTGGGCCCGGCCGCAGGCGGCGCAGGCGTGGGCCCCGCCGCAGGCGGTGGTGCGGACGGCGTGGTGTCGCTGCCACCACCACTCCCGCTTCCCCCGCCACCGCAGGCCGACAGCAGCGCGGCCCCGGCGGCGGCAATCAGCGTACGGCGGCGGTGGCCAACCGGCAGGTCCGCTGCAGGCGGCTGCGGAGCCAACAAGGAGGAGGGCGGAGTTTGTGAACGGTTCATTCGAAGCTACCTGGCCAGTGACGCTGTCCCCGGATCCAGGGGCAGTCGATGCGGGGCGGAGTATGGGGGTGCAAAAGCCTGCGTGGTCGCCGCGGAAACAGCTTGTTAATCTTGCTGACACACCTCCAAAAGACTGACTTTTCTCGCGGGGTGTGACCCGCCGCAGATGGTCACCGGCTGACGAGAAATGTCGGGATTCGGGCGAGCATCGCGCTGTATGAGGCATGACTCTTGCGGGACGGGCTGTGGTGCAGCCTGGTCGAGTCAGAATGGCGCCCGATGACTGACAACGCTGACAACGCCCCTTCCGGAGCACCGCGGGTGACTCCTTCTGCATCCGCTGAGCCAAGGGCCAGCACTCCGGACCTCCTGCGCCCTGCGGCCTGGGCGCTCCGCACGCAGTTCTTCGTGTCGGGTGCCCTCTTCGCGACCTGGGGCGTGCACGTGCCGACGGTGAAGGCGCATTACGGGCTGGGGGAACAGTCCCTGGCGCTGGCGATGCTGGCCTCCGGAGTCGGTGCCGTGTTCGCGCTGACGCATGCCGGTCGCGTGGTCGGTCGTTTCGGCCCACGCGCAGTGGCGGCGATCACCGGCCTGTTGCTGTGCGCAGCCGTGGCGAGTCTGCTGCTGACCCCAGCCTACGCGGGCCTCCTGATCACGATGGTGATCTTTGGCTGCACCGCCAGCCTGTTTGATGTGTCCATCAACGCGGAGGCGAGCGAAATCGAGACCCGTGCCGCGCGACCGCTGATGAGCGGCTTTCACGCGATGTTCAGCCTGGGCGGCATGGTGGGCGCCGGGGTGGGCAGTCTGCTGCCGGCCTGGGGCATTGCCGCCCAGACGCATCTCATCCTGGCAGCCATCACCGCATGGCTGATGGTGTGGGCGGCCTGCGGCGCAATGCTGCCGATGCGGGGCAACAGCGAAGACACCCATCCGCTGAGCCTGCCGCGCGGGGCCTTGGCGCTGATCGGCCTGTTGGCCGCACTGGGGCTGATCGCCGAGGGCGCGATGTACGACTGGAGCGTGCTCTTCCTCAAGCAGGAGCGCGACAGCAGCGCGAGTCTGGCTGCGCTCGGCTACGCGAGCTTCAGCCTGGCGATGGCGCTGGGGCGATTCGCCGGAGACTGGGTGCGCGCGCGGGTGGCGCCGATCCGGCTGATGGTGCTCAGTGGTGTGCTGGCCGCGCTGGGCATGGGACTGGCGCTGCTGGTGCCGGTGGCCGCAGCGGGCCTGGTGGGCTTTGCCTGCGTCGGCCTGGGGCTCTCCAACGTGGTGCCGGTGCTGTTCAGCGCAGCCGCGCGGATTCCCGGCATCGCGCCGGCCCATGGCATTGCGGCGGTCTCGGCGGTGGGCTACCTGGGCATGATGGCCGGGCCGCCGCTGATCGGCCTGGTGGCGGAGCACAGTTCCCTGACGGTCGGTCTGGGCTGCGTCGTGCTGTTTGCCATCTTCATGGCGCTGACAGCGCCGCGCGCCTTGCGGGACGCGGGCACACCCGGTTGAGGGCGGCTAGGGGGCGGCTAGGTCAGCGCCCGCATCAGCCACTGAATCATCAGCAGGACGCCCAGACCCGTCCAGAAACCGCTCCATCCGCCTTCGCGCTTCTTGAAGCGGAAGGCCATGTGGGCAAAGCCGCCGACCACGACGAAGCTGGAAACGCCCGCGATCCACAAGAAGAGCAGCAGGCTCGATTGGAAGCCGTACTGCGCCCAGGGGGGCGGCGGCAGCTTGTTCCCGTCTAGGGGCCCTGCGGCGTCCGACGCGCCCCGGGATCTTCCCGTCGCCCCCTCGCCCGTTGCGCCCGGCACAGGCGTGCCGGCCAGGCGGGCACTGGCGACCGCAGCACGTGATGGCGCCCCGACGTCCGCCGGCGAGGGCTGTCCCAGTGCGGCGGCTCGCTTCTCGCGCCGCGCATCCTTGCGCTGCGCGTCCGTCAACTGCAGGACGGGGGCGGGCCGCTCGGCCGGTTGCCACCAGTTGCCGCGCTTCAACGCGGGCGCTTCGCCTCGCGCTGATGTCGCACGGAAGGCAGCTGCAAAGCCGGAACGCGGCGCCGATGCGGCACCGGGCAGTCGCGCTGCCTGGGCCATCAGCGGTGCCCCCTGGGCCGCATCCACCATCGCCACAAACCGGCTGTAGCCCATCAGCACCTCGCGCGTGGCCGGCTGGCCATGCCAGGTGGTCGCTTCCATGCCCTGATGCTGCGCGCGATGCAGCGCCGCCCGAAGTCGGCGACGCTCCTGCCGGGACACGGACGGCTGGTCATTGACGACCACCCCGGTCACCTGCTGACGCGCGCCGGCCCGCATCACATGCTGCTTGGCCGGGTGCGGCGTGAAGCCTTCGTCCTTGAGCACGTGCCGCACCTGCCGCAGCAGCTTGCCCACCCGCGCGGCAGCCTCTCCGGACGCGGAGAAGGTGAGGTCGTCCGCATAGCGCGTGTAGGTGAAGCCGAGCTTGTCCGCCAGCCCTTGCAGCCGACGATCCATGCGCCGGCACAGCACGTTCGTCAGCATCGGGCTGGTGGGCGCGCCTTGGGGCAGCACCCGATCACGGCCCTTGCCGCCGACAAAGAACGCTTCGCCGTCCACCAGCAGCTCATCACAGGGGTTCTCGCTGCACAGCAGCGCCAGCATCGTCGCCACCGCTTCGGGATAACCGAGCCCCTGGAACACGCCCTTGATGCGCGGAAAGGTGATGGTGGGGAAGAAGTTCTGGATGTCCAGGTTGATCACCACATCCTGCCCCACATGCGGCTTCGCATTGGTCAGGATGCTGCGACCCGGCAGGAAGCCATGCGCAGCGGCATGGCAGGGCACATGGGCCAGCAGGTTGTCCAGCACCCAGTATTGCGCGCGCTTGAGCCGCGGCATGGGAGCGGAGATGGTGCGATGACCGCCGGTCTTCTTGGGCAGCAGGAAGCGGCGGTAGTGATGGGTGCGGGCCACCTCGCGATGGAAGGTGAGGAACTTCAGTTCCGGCAGCGTCAGGCCCATGGCCTGGGCCAGTGCCATGGGGGTGGCGAGGCTCGGCAGGCCGGGCTGCAAGGGACGTGACGGCGCCTCGGGGGCCGGCAGCGACAAGCCGCCGGACACACCTGCGCCCAGATACGGCACCTGCGTCTTGCGCGCTTCATGCCAACGCTGGGCACGTTCATAACGACGCTGCTCCCGCAACTGCGCGGCCGCTTCGCGGCGCACCAGCGAGTCCTGCATGCGCTGCTTGCGCATGGCCTGCAGCGCTGCTTCCGGATTCTGGACGACACGCAGGCGTTCCTGCAGCGCTTGCAGGGCTTGCGTGACCTCGGCCTCGCGCTCGATCAGCGCGGCTTCCAGCGTCGGCTGACCTTCCTGTTGTGGCCAGAAGCCCAGGCGCTGCATCTCCTGCAGCACGACGGCGTCCTTGGAGCTGGCTCGGATGCGTTCGATGAGGTCGGCCCGGGTGGGCATGCGCTCGGTCATGGCGCACCTCCGGTGGAAGCGGCGACCTGCGGCATCACGGAAACGAGGAAGCGGGAAGGGAAAGAGAAGGGGAGTGCAGCGCGCTTCTCGTCGAAGAGCCTGAAAGGCTTGAAGGACGGGCGCTGTCCACTCGACGCCACCCGCCCCACCATGGGCCATATTGCTCCTGGGGAGCCATATCGGATATGCCCATGGTGGGGCTGGGTGGCACAGTGAAGACGGCGCCCGTGACGCATGGAACGGCAGGGAGCAAGGACGGCGAAACACCGCCCGGATTGCAAGAGCCTGCGCGCTGCACTCAAAACCAGTTTAACCGCATCGGGCCTCATGCGGCCTCCATAGATGTGCCAGGTGTTGCCGATGCCACGTTGGGCGCCGGCCGTTCTGCGAGACGGGGCTGCGCCAGCTGACGCAGCGCCAGCATGTGGGCGCAGGGTCCGCGGCGCAGACGGTTCTGGCGGAAGAAATTGCAGCCGCACTGGCCGTCGACGAACTGGTGGTCGGCATTGAGCACCACCTGGGGCGTGTAGCGCTGTGTCCCCTGACGGACCTCGCCCTCGATCACCAGCCGCGTGCCTTGCGGCGCTGGCGCCACCGAGCGCAGCCGGGCCTGCCCGTCATGGATCAAGGCCAGCGCGTCCGCTTCCTCGGCGCTGGCAAAGCGCAGCTCGTCCAGCGGCAGCGGCTCCCGCGCCAGTTCGCGCCAGGCGTAACGGCCGCTGGGCAGGTCGAAGACGGCGCGTCCGGCTTGCACCCACAGGCCCAGGGCGGCATCGACATCCCGGCCGGACAGCCCGGTTTGGCTGGCGACGGAGGCGCTGGACGCCATCCAATCGCGCTGCAGCGCCGTGGCCACCGCCAGTTTGGTGCTGTCGCTGAGGGTGTGGCGCGGTTGCAGCAGGTCGAAGCGGCCGGCGGCGGACCAGTCGTTGCTGGTCCAGCCGGAGAGGCCGAGCGTGACGGTGATGTCCCCCAGCTCCACCACCCAGAAGCTGGGCATGCCGGTGCCCAGCAGATGCACCCGCACCCGTGTGGCGACGGCGATCAGCCGCTCCAGCGTCAGCAGCCGCCGACGTCCCCAGATGCGGATGGTGCGCGGCTCGGTGAGCGGCTCGCCGACCAGCGCGCTGCGGCGTGCGTTGAAGACCTGCTCCCAGGGCTCCAGCACCAGCCGCGCCGGTCCGCCGGGGGTGAGTTCAAACCGCAGCGAGCGTGGCCCCGCACGTTCCTTGCGCTGGCGCAGTGCGGCGCAGAGGTTGTGCAGGTCCATCGGATGCAGTTCCAGCACGGTGGCCGGCAGCGTCATCGCCGAGGACACCTGCAGGAAGCCGCGGACCCAGCTGTCCGGCAGGTCGATTTTTTCCTCGCGGAAGGCGGGGTCGTCGCCGCTGGTCACGGTGAAGCCGGCCGGGTCGACCTGCAGCCGGGTGGCCTTGTAGTCGCGGATCTTCTGGAACTCGTCGTACAGGCTGCTGGAGTAATCGATGTTGGTGGTGCCGAACGCCATTTCGCCGGTGCGCTCGAACACGTCGTGGCGGACGCTCACCGCGCAGTAAGTCGACTCGTCCTGGCTGAAGGCTTCGAACAGAAGGCGTTCGGGATGGACGCTGATGACCGGATCCAGCACGAACCAGGCGTCCTTGTTGGCGGTGTAGAGCCAGTTGAAATACTTCTGGCGTGCCGCATAGAACGGAGCGAGGAAGGCGCTCTTGCGCTCACGCAGCTGCTTGAGTTCCGACTGGAGCTGCGCGGATTCGGCACGGACCTCATCAGCGGTGGCCATGTACTCGGTGAGCATCGCCTGCTCGCTCTGCGCCAGCCAGGCCTTGTAGGCCGACTTGTCGCGGCCGCGGTAGCGCAGGTCGCTCACCACCACCTCATGCAGGGCGGAGAGGGCCTCGCGGAAGGCGAGATGGGCGTGAGAGTCGCGGCGCAGCACACCATCGAAGGCGGTGGGCGGACGCAGCGCATCCGGCACCAGATGGAAGGCCTGCGCGGACGTGCTGTCGTCCACGCTGGTGCTGCCGTAATACTTGTAGCGGAATCGCATGGTCGTCAGGCGTCCTGGGGCGTCATTGCGACGCTGGAAGCGTCTGCGGGCGTCTTCCATTGCAGGAAGGGCAGCGCGATGGTGGGATGGCGGGCGGCGATGTCCCGCAGTCCGGCGATGTACTGCGGTTTGTCGGTCAGGCTGGCGGTCACCACCTGCCGGGCGAAGATCGCGGCCACCACTTCTGCGGTTGCCGGTGCAGCGATCTGGGCCCGCAGGAATTCGATGACCCGCGACTTGGCCGTGCGCCCGCGGTGCACCTGGCTGAGCACGGCCAGGAAGTAGGGCGTCAGGCCACGCAGCCGAGCTGCGAGCGCGATCGGATCGTCCGTCGGCAACTCCAGCAGCCATTGGGTGACGAAGAGCTGCACCTGCGGGCCGGGATGCTGGCTCAGCCGGGTGAGGCACAGCGCGGCATCGGCGGCGCTCATGCGGCGCACGAGACGCGACCTGCCCAGCGCCTGCACCCAGCGGCTGGGGTGGTCGACCAGGCTTATCAGAAACTCAAGGCTCAAGGACTCATCCGGCAGCCGATCCCCGATCAGCGTCTCGGCATAGAGACGGGCGTCGTCAAAGCCGGCTTCCGCGAGCGGAAGCAGTTCATCCGTCTGCTCCTGGGTGGGGACGGGTGGCAGCAGATGGTCCAGGGCCTGCATCGCGGCGCGGCGCACCTGCTGGTCGGCATGTCGGGCCAGCGTGGCCCATTGGCGGAGACTGAAGTCCGTCGCGCCACGGAAGGTCAGGGCCCAGGCGCCGTAACGCTGCGCGCCGCTGCTGCGGGCCTGCAGGGCGCGCCAGGTGCCGGAGGGGTCCCGCGCCGGGGCGACGTCGGCCAGGGGGCCGGTCAGCCAGCGCAGGGCGTCGTCGTGTGCTCCGTCACCGGATTCGGTCTGGAACAGGGAGGCGTGCAGCCGATCGGCGACGGTGCGGGCGAACCCGGCGTCCTGCGCCGCCACGCGCAGCAAGGCGGGGCCGATGGCCGCGCGGATGCCCGCTGCGTCGCTGGTGGCCAGCGTGCCCATCATCTCGGCCTGGCCGCGCAGCACGTCATCGGACAGTGCGGCCAGCAGGCGGGCGCCGCAAGCGCGCCGGCCAGTGTCCTCGGCGCTGAGCAAGCGGGTGAGGGTGGCTGGCGGCAGGAAGGACGGGCCGGCCGGATGCCGCAGCAGCCAGGTGACCGCCAGGCTCACCACCGGCGTGGCGGAATGCTCCAGCAGCGGCAGCAGATCGCCGATCATCGGCAGCAGATGGGTGGCGGCCGCCTCGCCCAGCGGGCCGGCCAGCATCTCTTCCAGCACGGCGCAGGCTTCGGTCAGTTCGGGCGTGGTGTCATCCACCGCTGCAAGGGCCGACAGCAACTCTTGCAGCAGCGCGGGCGTCGGCGCCAGCAGCGCCAGACCCTGGCCCTGCTTGCGGGCGCGGGGCTGACCGGACAGCAGCAGGCCCACCGTCAGCGCCGGGAACTGGGCAAAGGTCACCGGATCTCCGGCGATATGCAGCAGCGCGAAGTCCTGCGCAGGGGCATGGCTGGACGCGGCCAGCAGCCGCAGCCAGTCCACCTGATCCGCCGGAGACGACGCCAGCACCCGCGCCTTTACCGCCTGGAAGCCCAGAGCGGCCGTCGTGGGATAGGGACTGCGCAGCAGCGCTTCCAGAACGGGCGCTGGCTGGCGCTGCACCAGGGCGGCGTGATCCTGCAGTGCCCGGGCCACCACCCACTGCACCATCGCACTGCGACTCTTCATCGCCAGTTCCAGCAGCGCTTCGGGATGCTGGTCCCACATGGATGAGAACGCCTCGGTGCGCTGGGCTGGCGGCTGACTCAGATCCAGCGGCCGGCGGGTCCAGTAGCGCAGCGATCGCGGTCCGGAGCCGTCATGGGGCAGACGCGGCAGCAGCAGCTTCGACAAGAGCTGCCAATGGGCGGCCGCCGGATAGAAGCGCTCCATCCGCTGGTATTTGCCGTCCTCATACGGATAGTGGGTTTCGGACGTGGCCGGGGGCATGCGGCTGTCGTCCATGCCCCGCAGCAATTGCACCGCCAGCGTGGGCGCGAAGGGATGCTGCATCAGCGCCAGGCGCCGCAGTTGACGCAGGCCGCGTGTGACCAGATAGCGCCGGGTGGCGACGGAGAAGGTCCTGGGCGGTGCACGACGCCGCTGGCTGGATTTGCCGGACGTCTCGCGAGGGGCGGGCGAGAGGTCGTACGAGTCGAGCGGCCACGGTGGATTGCCGCGGGCCTTCTCGAAGCGCGCGTGCAGATGGCCGATCACCTCGGCATCGCGGCGCAGCTCTGCGGCCTTGTAGACATAGCGGATCCCCTGGAATGCCTCCTGACGCAGGGGCAGGTGGTCCAGCAGATCCAGCAGCGGCTCGCGCACGTTGGCCTGGACCAGGGCCAGGTCATACCAGTCCTGCAGCAGATCCGGCCAGTCCAGGGACAGGCGGGACATCGCGGGCACCATCGCGGCGACACGGGCGTCGCCAAACGCCTGCAGCGCCAAGGTCTCGCCCCAGCGTGCCTGCAGCCGGGCGGCCTCCACCGTCCGGGCCTGCGCATCCAGCATCAGCCACGCCTGGCGGGCGTAGCGCTGCGTCGCGGGGCTGCGGCCGCGGGTGGCGAGCATCTTCATCGCCTCGGCGGCGCCGGGATCGGCAAGTCGGGCCAGCGCCGCGGCCAGGCACAGATCGAGCAGATCGTCGCCGGTCTCCAGCAGCTCCACCAGACGGGGCACCAGCGCGCGCAACGCCTGCTGGACCGGCGATGTCGGGTCAGCGGCGTTGCTGCACTCCGCCACCCGCCAAGCGGCGCGACTGCGCTGCGCGGGCGGCAGCAGCTTCCAGCGATCGGGCTGGAAGCGGGCGACCAGTGCGGTGATGGCGGCAGGCACGGGGCCGGTTGAGCTTGCCGATGCAGGTGTCGCGGACGCGCCTTGGGCATCCATCCCTGTTGAAGTGCCCGATGGCTGCGCCGAAATCGCAATGCCAGCAGTTTCGGCGGCCAGCGTCCCGAATCCTTCCTGACGCAAGAGCTGATCGCCCGCGGCGAGTCGCCGGCGGATGAAATCGGTGGCTTTGCGCAAGGCCTCTTCGCGGGAGACGGGCGCCGCGGTCAGGCTCGATTCGCTGAGCTCATGGCGCACGGTGACGACGAAGCGACCGGCTGTGGCGTTGCTGCCAGGCAGGTCCAGCTCCACCACGTCCACCGTGCTGCGACGGGCGGGCGCTTGGGGGCGTGCCAGCGTGGCCGATGCGATCTTCTTCAAGACATCCTCTCCGGGCCCGGGGAGCGACGGCTCAGGTGGCCGGCGCGGATCCCGCAAGCGTCTGGTGTCGTGCGCGTCCGTGGGGGGGCGCAGCGCACCGGTTTGTTTTGGATCGACGCCAGGGGCGGACGACCTGTCCGAAGCATTTTTGCATGAGATTCCGCTGACCTGATCGGCAGCGGCAAACGCTGAGACCGCATCCTCAACCGGTTGTAGGTAAAAACCCTTCAGGGCTTTCGGGCGAACCTAGCGGGACCGATCGGCCGATTGCGACATGCGGCGGTGGCGGGTCTTGCGTAGAGTTGGTTCTGACAGCGGAACTCGAGCTTCGCTGTTCATGCTTCTCTCTCGCATGGTCCGTCTCTTCCCTCTGCGGACGGACAAACTTTCGGCCCTGGTCTCACGACCAGGGCCATTTTCTTTTGGGCCGGGCGTGACGGCCCAGCCTGCTCGATGGCTCAGCGCTTTTCGAGGTTGGGCAGCAGGGCGGTGATGATCCCCAGCAGCGGCAGGTAGGCGCACAGGTCATACACCTGCCGGATGCCGTAGTGGTCGGCGACCTGTCCGAGGCCGGCGGCGGCGATGCCGCTCACACCGAACATCAGCCCGAACATCAGGCCGGCGATCAGCCCGACGCGCCCGGGCACCAGTTCCTGCGCATAGACCACGATGGCGGAGAACGCCGAGGACATCACCAGCCCGATCAGCACGGTCAGCACGGCGGTCCAGAACAGGTTGGCGTGCGGCAGCAGCAGCGTCAGCGGCGCCACGCCCAGGATCGAAGCCCAGATCACATACTTGCGCCCAATTCGGTCGCCGACGGGGCCACCGGCAAACGTGCCCACGGCCACGGCCGCCAGGAACAGGAACAGATAGAGCTGCGCTGCCTGCACCGAGAGCTGGAATTTGTCGATCAGATAGAAGGTGTAGTAGGTGCTCAGGCTCGCCATGTAGATGAACTTGGAGAACACGAGCAGGGCCAGCACTGCCAGCGCCAGAGCGATCTGCCGATTGCTCAGGCCATTGGCTTTCACTGCGCCTTTGTGACCGCGCGCGGCCTGATGCCGCACCGTCCACCCGCTGACCCGGAACAGCACGGTGATGGCCAGCATGGCGAACAGGGTGAACCAGCCGATGGCGCCTTGTCCGCGCGGGATGATGATGGCGGCCGCCAGCAGCGGCCCGAAGGCCGACCCGGTATTGCCGCCGACCTGGAAGCACGACTGCGCCAGGCCGAAGCGTCCGCCGGATGCCATCCGCGCCACCCGGGACGCTTCCGGATGGAAGGTGCTGGAGCCGATGCCGATCAGCGCGGCTGCTCCGAGCAGCAGCGGGAAGCTGTTCACCACCGCCAGCAGCGCCAGGCCGGCCAGCGTGAAGAACATGCCGATGGGCAGCAGATAGGGCTTGGGGTGTTTGTCGGTGTACAGACCGATCCACGGCTGCAACAGCGATGCCGTGCATTGATAGACCAGCGAGATCAATCCGACTTGGGTGAAGCTCAATCCGAACTGCTCTTTGAGCATCGGATAAATCGCGGGCAAGGTGGCCTGAATCAGGTCATTGAGCAGATGCACGAATGCCACCGCGCCGACGATGGGCATCACGATGGTGCTGGCACTTGGCCCGCTGGCCGCACCAATCGGCGGTGCGGCACTGCGATCAGTCTCGGCGGCAGCGGACTTGGCGACGTCCGCGGCAATGGGCGGCAAGGGATTGGAGACAGTGGTCATGAATGGAGCGCCGCGCCTGCACGGAGGGCAGGGCGGGGAACAACAGGGGCAGGGCGCTCCAGTCTAAGGTGGCTGCTTGTCGCCAGTGAGACAAGTTCTATCGAGAACCGGACGCCCGCCAAGTCTTGGGCGATTGATGACCGGGTCAAACGCAGGAGGAGAACGCACAGCTCGGTGCAGGAATGGGCAGGGCCGGGTGCCTTTTGCGGAAGTCAAGGAATGAATGGCCGGCGGAGCCGGACAGAAGGGACATGAAGCAAAAGGTGCCCGGCCCTGCTCATTCCGGGTCGTTCGCTCGACCCTCGACGTATGTGACTGACCCGGTACGTCAGTACCCGCGCGTCTCCACCGGCATGGCCCCAGCTCGCACCATGGCCCGTGCAGTGGCCTGCTCTTTGACGAGCCGCCCGTTCGCCACCCGCCTCACGATCCACGGCAACTGCCGCGGCTGCCCACCTGCGCCGACCGCACACACATATGCCTTGGCGCATTTCTCGAACAGTTCCGCATTCAGTGCCAGACGAGAGGGCGTCATCCCGAGCAACAGCACGCGGTTCTGAAACACCGCTGCGTTTCCCCCTGACGCCAGCGCACGCTGCAGACCGGGCAGATCCTCACTCGGTGCGCCCATGGCGCCCAACTGCCGCACTTGTTCATCGAAGACGGCTGGCATGGTCCCGCCGAAGCTCGGGAGCCTTTGTCCGAACGCCGCGCCTCCCCAGAGCACCGCGCAGACATCGTCGCGCGCGGCAAACACCGCCCGGTGGATCTGCTGTTCAAGCGTCTCTGCCTGGAGGGTCGCTGCTACAGCAGGCTCAGCCGCAGCGGAGGCAGACGCATCAGCGGGGGCAGACGCAGCAGTGGAGGCAGAGGCAGCAGAGGCAGCAGCAGTCGAACCTGCCGAGACAGCCGAAGCGGACAGCCCCGCCGTCGCACCCAGCCGCACGCAGAGAGGCTCCGCATCCCCCGCCAGCCCCCACCACATCTGGGCGCTCCCCGGCACCCGCACCGAGAGCGAATCCGCCGCACCGGGCATCAACCCCCGACTCAGCAGCCGTTGCCTCAACGCGAACCACTGGTCCTTCATGGCTGATGCTCCCTCAGGTTCTCACACCAGCGCAAACACATCGTCAAACCGGTTCAGCGCCTCATCCACCACCTCATCGGTATCGGCCAGGCTCGTGTAGAGCCGGCTCCCCGCCACCGATATCAGGCCATGCGCGGTGAACGCTGCCCCCATCTCTTCCATCATGTGTTTGCGCCGCCGCGCTTCCTCCTTCACCCGGATCAGCTTCAGCAGGCTGCTGGTATCGAGCAGCAGCACACCCGACGTCTGCAGATGCACGATCGACCCCAAGTTGTAGGCCACATACGGCAGGCCTCTGCGCTGGATGATTTCGTCCAGCCCCCGCCGCAGCCGATCCCCGGCCCGGCCGGCCATCACCGGCGCATTCGTGCGCTCCGTCTCCAGCAGTGCGTGATACCCCGCCACACAGGTCATCGGATTGGCCGACAAGGTGCCGCCCACAAAGGCCCGGCGCGAGGTCGTCCCGATGCCTCCCACCAACGACATCATGATGTCCTTGCGCCCCCCGATCGCCCCGGACATCGGATAACCGCCGGTCAGACACTTGCCCAGCACCGTCAGGTCCGGGGTCACACCGAAGTAGCCTTGCGCGCCACTCAGGCCGGCCCGGAACCCGGTCACCACCTCATCAAAGATCAGCAGCGCTCCGAACTCATCACACAGGCGCCGCACCTGCGCATTGAACTCCTTGTGGACAGGCCGCGTCCCGCTCTCCGGCCCGAAAGGCTCCAGCAGCACCGCGGCCGTTCCGCCCCGCAGCCGATTCCAGCGCAGCAAGCGCCGCAGCGCTTCGGGATCATTCGGCAGGCATTCCTGCGTCTGCGCCGTCGCTCCACGGGGAATGCCCACGGCCTCCATCCGTCCGGTTTTCGGCAAACGCATCCCATACACGAGCTGATCACTCCAGCCGTGATACGCCCCGCCGATCTTGATGACCCAGCGCTTGCGGGTGTGGGTGCGGGCCAGCCGCACCGCGCCCATCACCGCCTCGGTCCCCGAGCCCAGCATGCGTAGCATCTCCACCCCGGGCATGTGCCGACACACCAGCTCCGCCAGCTTCACCTCGTATTCATGGAGCAGCCCGGTCACCGGCCCGCATTCGTTCAGGACCGCCATCACCTTCTCGCGCACCGCCGGCGGATTGCTGCCCAGCAGCGTCGGCCCGCCCGCTTGAAGGAAGTCGATGTAGCGGTTGCCATCGATGTCGGTCAACCAGGCGCCTTCCGCCTGCCGGATGGCGAGCGGGAACGGATGGTTGAAGGCCAGGTTGTGCTGCACCCCGCCCGGGATGACCGCCTGCGCGCGGGTCGCCATCGCCTTTGATCCTGCGCATCGCTCATCGAACCAGCGCATCACCTTGGGCATCGCGTCGGGGCGGATCGGCCGCATCGGTTGCTTCACCAGGTCGGCCAGCCGCTCGTAGAGGGCGTGCGTGTCGGGCCATTCGGAAACGGCGAATCCGGAGGAGGGCGGGGCTGCGCTGCCAGGGTCGCCACCAGGCCCGGTACTGGCGGCGCTCCCGGCGGGATTGGCGCTGCGGCTGCCGTCATGTCGGGTGACCGAACGGGCCTCCACCGTAGTGCCTGATGCACCGCCCGCTGCACCGCCTGCTGTACCGCCTGAAGCAGCACCTGATGCAGCACCCGATGCAGCGCTCGATGCAGAGCCCGATGCAGCGCCAGAGCCCGAGCCAGTTGCGTCACTGGATGCAGCGCCGGCGACCGCAGTCCCGGGCAACTGTGCCGATGAAGTCTGGGAGGGAGAGGTCTCGATCATGCGGATTCCTTTGATGACAACAGCAACTGCCGCAGTTCGGCGATGGGGTCCATGGCTGACGCCCGTCGGTCCACGTCAGCGGACGTCGGTGCGTTCTCGACTCGCGGTTCTTGCGGCTTAGCCTGCATCCGCTGTTCCATGCGCGAGACCAGAAGGTCCCGCGCCAATGCTTCCAATTGCTCCACCGCCGCCAGCGCCGCCGTGCTGTCCTTGCCGCAACACAGGATGCCATGATTGCGCAGCAGCCACGCCTGCCGGTCAGGTTGCACGGCGGCGGCCAGTTTGCGGGCCAGCCAGCCGGTGCCGGATGGGGCATACCCCACCACCGGCACGGTAGCCCCCAGCACCGGCTGCAAGGCGGGCGGCACCTGCAGCGGCTCGCCGATCAAGGCGCAGGCGCTCGCCAGTGGTTGATGGGTGTGGATGGTGCAGCCCACGTCCGGCCGCGCCCGCATCACCCGCGCATGCAGTCCGGTTTCCACCGACGCGGGCCGAGCCCCGTCCACCACGCTGAGGTCCGCGAGTCGCAGCAGACACACATCCTGCGGCTCCATCGTCAGATAGTCGGTGGCCGACGGCGTCACCGCCACCAGCGTCTCATCGATCCGCAGCATCAGATTGCCGCCGGTGCCGGCAAAGTAACCCCGCTCGGACAGTCGCAGGCACAGCTGCACCACCGCCATCCGGGTGGACGCATGCATCATGCGGCGACTCCTTCAGCGCCTTCAGCGCGCTTGGCGTGTTGGGCGCCTGTGGCGTCCTGCGCGTCCTCTGCGTCCAGTGCGCCGATTCCGCCGATCCCGCTAGTCGCGCCCGTCGCGCCAGTCGCGCCCGTCGCGCCTGTCGCGCCCGCCGGGCTTGCCGCGCCTGCCGCCCCCGCCGCGCTCGCCATGCCTGACGCCCCCGCAGGTGAGACCCGGTTCAGCCGGTGGTAGAGCGGCGCCAGACGTTGCTTCACTTCCTTGAAGGTCTCGAACTGATCGTTGTGGAGCTGACGCAAAGCCGCGGTGGGTTCATACACCCGCCGCGTCCGACGCAGCTCCGTCAGGTCCTCAAATCGTCGCTCGCCGATGCCCACTGCTGCCAGATACGCCGCCCCGATGGCATTGGCCTGAATCGGCTGCGCCAATTGACGGATCGGCTGGCCGGTTACATCCGCCAGAATCTGGCACCACACATCGCTCTGCGCGCCGCCGCCCACCGCCGCCATCGTGCCCGGCGAGCGGCCGATCAGCCGGCTGAACGGCTCCATCATCCACCGCGTATTCAGGGCGACGCCCTCCAGAAAGGCGCGGAAGATGTCCTCCCGCGAATGCTCCAGCGACAGGTTCAGCAGGCCTGCCCGCAGCAGCGGATCGTCCACCGGCGTGCGTTCCCCAAATAGCCAGGGTGTGTAGATCAGCCCGCGGGCGCCGGGCGGCACCCGGGCCGCGATCCGATTGAGCACCTCATACACGGCAGGATGTTCTTCGTCGCTGGCCAGTTCATCCGGATGGAACAGGATGCGGTCCCGCAGGAAAGACAGGTTGGCGCCCGCGGTCGATTGCAACGCCAGCGCCAGATACCGCTGCGGCACCGCACAGGGCACCGCGGCGATCTTGTGACGCACGTCCGTGCGCATGCGGGGCAGATGTGCGCCCAGCCACGACGACGTGCCCAGGTACAGATGGGTCTCGTAATCGCGCACCGCGGCGCTGACGGCCACCGCCGAGGTATCCACCGCGCCAGCCACGACCGGCGTCTGCGGCGACAGGCCCAGCCGCTGTGCCACCTCCGGCCGCAGCGGCCCCAGCACCTCGGTGGAGCCGACGATCGGGGGCAGCTTGTCGGCATCCAGGCCCAGCATGCGGACCAGTCCGGCGTCGTACCGCACCCGGGCCGGATCGCGGTTGTCCGTCACCCAGCTGGTGAGGATGGAGTCCTGCGTCGCGCACATGCGCCCGCAGAGTTTGAAGTTCAGGAAGTCCAGCGCATTCAGGAACTGATGGGTCCGCTCATAGACCTGCGGCAGATGGTCCCGCACGTAGGCCATGTGGCCAGCGCCGTCGCGTCCGGTGCCGGACGGTGCACCACCGGTCAGGCGCAGCCAGCGCCAGAGCTTGAGTGGCCCGTATCCTTCGATGTTGAACCAGCGCCCGCGCGTGCGACGGGCGATGGCCTGCGCCCCCCGCGCATCCAGCCAGCTGAAGGCCCGGCCGATGGGCTCGCCGTCGCGGTCCATGCAGACCGTCACTTCGGTCTGGGTGGAACAGCACACCGCCGTCACCCGCTGCCGGCGCTGGGCATCGCCGGCGAGCAGTTCATCCGCCGCGGCGAGCAAGGCTGCCCACCATTCCAGCGGATCCTGCTCCGCCTGCACCCCTTGCACATGCAGGGCCACCGGCTGGAAGGCCCAGCCCTGAACAGCGCCATCCAGCGTCACCAGTGCGCATTTGCAGCCGGACGTGCCCAGGTCGATGGCGAGCACCAGCGGGGCGTTGTCCTCGCCGGTCCCGACGGGTACTGCGGTGGCGGACATCAGAACTTGTAGCCCACCGACACCACCAGCCGGTCATCATCCTGGCGCTTCCAGCCACTGCCATCCGGAATCAGGAACAGCTCGGGCCGATGGGTGCGCGTCGTTACCCATTCGGCGGTGAAGCTCATGCCCCAGCGCTGGTGGGTCACGCCGACGCTGTAGTCGCTGAAGTCCGCCTCCTTGAAATGGCGGATGCGCTGCGTGCCCGCATGCAGGTTCAGCGTGGTGGTCGGTGTCAGATCGAACTTGTAGCCGATGTCGTAGAGCATGCTGCCGCGTGAATTCTTGTCGCCACGCAGATAGCACTCGATGGCCGGCGTCGGGTCCACCGCGGCCGCAAGGATCTGCCCGCAGACGCCGCCGGTGTCCGCGCCGCGATAGGTCCGGGAGATCACATTCAGGATGCGGCCCTCCAGCTTGCCCCAGCCCAGCTCCAACACCGCGTAGGCGGTGTCGTAGCGGGTCCGGCGGAAGTCCACCGGCACCCCGGCTTCCAGGTCGATGCCATGAGGCGCATCGAACTTCGCGCCCGGGAAGAACTCCTTCGCCAGGCCAACGCCGAAGTGCCAGGCGTCCGGATCTCCCCAGCGATAGCCGGTGGCCAGCAGCAGGTTGTAGCCGTCGGCATCGGTGAAGGCTTTGTCACTGACGGTCGAGAGCTGCGCCAGGGCAATGATGCCGCTCTCATGGGCAAGCTGGACATTCAGCTGTGCGGAGGGCTTGCGGCCGGAGTCGGAGATGCCGCGATTGCGCAGGTCGGACAGCAGCTTGATCTCGGTGTCGATCGCCATGGTGGCGGTGCCGCTGGTGTCGGCAACGGCCGGCGCGGCGAGGGTGGTGACCAGCAAGGTCCCCAGCAGGAGGCAGGGGAGGCCGCCAACAGGCGGATACGACCGGGCAGATGTCATGGAGCGACTCCTCTTGATCGGATGGGGTGTGGGTGCGATGTCGGTGGGCTGCGGCTGCGGGTGACGGGTTGGTGCGAGTGGCGGCGAATGCGCCCTACGACTTGCAGACCGGTGTGGCCGGGAGGGCCGTCACCCGCCGCATCTGCTCGGTCTGCCCGAGGATTTCGGTGCCGATGTAGGCGCGGATGAACAGGTCTCCGTTCTTGATGCGCAGCGCGCCCTTGTATTTCTTGCGGTCCCGGGGGTCGTACACCCAGCCGTCCCGCCAGGCTTCGTTCTCGAATTTGTCCAGCTGCGCGATCTGCACGCCGCAGGTGTCGGCAGGCGTGCCGGCGTCCTTGTCCCAGACGATGCGTCCGCACAGGGCAGTGGCCTTGTCGGCGCAGGGCTTGAACTCGATCACGGCGCCGCCGTCGGCGCTGAGCCAAAGTCCCTTGGCGTCCTCCGGCGTCGTGGCTTGGCAGGTGCCAGCGGCCATCAGCGCCAGCACGGCCACCAAGCCGCGGAGCTTCAAGCCAACGCCAGCATTGCGGCCCGAGCCAAAGCCGTCAGACGGGAGCGGAGTGGGAGGCGCATGGTGCGCGTCGGAACGTCCAGACATCGCGGATCTCCTGAGGGATCGGATCCCAAGCTTGGTCAGTAGTGATGACTATCGTAGCGACCACTACTTTTCGAGGGGTGCGGAGAAACCCGCAGCTGCGGTGTCTGGATGACTCGGCTGTTCAGGCGGAGACGCTGCGCGTGGCGACGGCGCGCCGGCGCTGCGTCAACACCAGCGCCACCAGCGCCACGCCCGCGAACGATGCGGCCACCAGCGGTACTGGCGCCACCTCATCGCCACTGAGCATCAGGGACGCCACCAGCGGCCCGAATGCGCTGCCGAACAGCTGAGCCGCCGGCACCAGGGCAGCGACCTGCCCGCTGCCATCGGCCCGAAAGGCCAGCGCCATCTGAAAGGGCAGCATGAACAGCCAGGTGAAGGTGAACACGCCGCACAGCAAGGCAAACGGCAGCGGCCCCCCATGCGAAGTGCCGGCCACCCCCAAGGCGCACAGACCCAGCGTCACGCTGCATCCCAACAGCGTCGGCACCGGCGGCAGCCGATGGACCAAGGCCGTGCCTACCGTGCCGCCCACTACCTGCAGGCCCAGACCCGCAGCGATCAAGGTCTGCACCGCGACCGTCGAGAAGCCGGCACGGATGCCCAGGGGCTCCGCATACGCCCAGAACGCCCCCAGGGTCGCCAGCTGGAAGAACACCACCAGCAAGGATCCGATGCGCGGCCGTGTCCACCGCATGCCGACGCCCGCCTGGCTGACCGTCGGCGTCAAGGGGCCGAGCGGCCGGCCCCAGATTGCGGCCAGCAGCGCCGCCCCGACGGCCAGCCCCGCCAGGGTGTGGAAGCCGCCGTGCCAGCCGGTCAGCGGCATCACCCCATGCGCCAGCACCAGCCCCAGCACCGCCTGCGCCAGCGTCTGCACCACAAAGAACACACCCGCCAGCCGCTCCCGCGAGGCGGACCGCACGATGACCGCCGTGGTGCTCCACACCAGCAGACCTTCCGCCACTCCCGCCGCCGCCCGCAGCAGACCCAGCGCCAGATCCCCGTGCATGCGGGGGGTGAGGGCATCCAGAACCGCGGCGAGCAGCGCGGCCGCCACCGTGATCGGCCTGAGGTGTCGCACGGACAGTCGCAGGTCGCCGATCAGCACCCCCAGGCCCAGCGCGACGATTTCTCCCATGGCCACCAGGCCGACGCCCTCCAGCGTCACGGCACCTGCCTCCAGCAGCGCGCCCAGCAGCAAGGGCTGCAAGCCCAGCATCAGCAGCGCCACCGAACCGACGGTGATGGCCAGTGCGGCGTCGCCGCGTCCCGTGGGTGTGGATGAATCCATCGCGCCTGTCCCCTGGAGGTGTGAAATCCGGGCGCGATTGCGCCGGCAGGATGCGGAATCATCTTATAGTCATCGCTATCGTTGTGGCGGGGTGCGGCCGTCCGGACAATCCCTGCATCGCCGGATCCCGGGTATCCTAGAACTGACTTTCGACTGGTAGTTTTTGCATGCCTACTTCCCGCCGCAAGACCGCATCTGCCGTCCCCACTGCTGCCGCACCCGCTTCATCGCCCGCGCCTGCGTCCTCATCGGGGCCGGACCTCGCCACCAAGCTGCAACCCGCTCAGCAACGCGCCACGGAGACCTATGAGCGGCTGCTGGAAGCCGCGGCCCAGACGCTGATCGAGGTGGGCATCGAGCGCCTCTCCACCAATCTGGTGTGTGAGCGCGCCGGGGTGTCGCCACCGGCGCTGTATCGCTACTTTCCCAACAAATATGCGCTGCTGCATGAGCTCGGACAACGGCTGATGCAGCGGCAGAACGAATGTGTGGCGCGCTGGATGTCCCCGGACGTGATCCGGGGCGGGGTGCCCGCGCTGGAAGAGGCCCTGGCCGGCCTGCTGCTGGACACCTATGAGGTGACGCGTCGCACCGAAGGCGGCGTATGGATCATGCGGGCGATGCGCGCGGTGCCGGCGCTGCAGGAAGTGCGGCTGGCTTCCCATGCGGCGGTGACCGAAGCGCAGACCCAGTTGCTGGTGAAGGCCTTGCCGGGCGCGAAGCGGTCCGAATTGAAGCTGGCCAGCCGGATCGTGGTGGAGCTGATCTATGCCACGGTCGAAATGCTTTTCGACGAGACGCTCAAGCCCAAGGAGGTGGCGCGTATCGCCGCCAGCATGATGGCCAGCCATTTGCAGCGGGTCATGCCGGACTGATGCCCTGATTGATGTTTTGACTCGCGGCTGCAGCGAGGCCATCGCCGACCCGCTGCCTCGCAGCCCGCGCCATTGCAGCGCTCCGCCATGAAAAAAGGGACTTCCTTTTGAGAAGTCCCCGTGGAGGGCGGTCCGGTCCGTGACCGGCTGCCCCGCGGTCGGCCCGTCAGACCAGGCCGCCGCGCTGCGCTGGATCTTCAGCGCACCAGACGTCCGCCAGATCCAAGGATGGCGAAGTCCACATACTTGGAGGTGGCCTGGCCCTTGCCGAAGCTCAGGCGGTGGCCGCCGATGTCGGTGTCCATGCCGCGCTCCAGCGTGTCGGACAGACCGGCAGCCGTCAGGGTGGCGCTGCGCTCCAGCGCCTTGGTCAGGGCCTTGGCGGCGATGAAGCCTTCCACCGAACGGGCCGACAGGTCGGCATCCTTGGAGTTCTGACGCAGACGGGCGTAGTCGCGCATCACTTCACGGTCCTGGCGGTCATCGGTCGGCAGGGTGATGGAGAACGCGAAGCCACGCGCCTGATCCGGTCCGAGCTTGGCCAGCAGTTCCTGCACGTCGATGATGGACATGCCATAGAGGCCGGCGCGGCCGCCTGCGGCCTGATAACGCTTGGTGAATTCGATGGCGGCCGAGGTGGTGGCGGCCAGGAAGATGACTTCCGGCTGTTGCTTCACCATCTCGTTGACGGCGGCGCCGACTTCGGTGGTGTTGCGGGCATAACCCGACTGGGCCACCAGCGTCAGGCCGTGCGCCTTGGCCGAGGCCTGAGCACCGGCCAGGGCATCACGGCCCAGACCGTCGTCCTGATACACCAGACCGATGCGGGTGCGGCCCATTTCGCCGAGCTGCTTGAACAGACGCTCGACTTCCTCGCGGTAGGTGGCCTTCACCGGATACATGTTGCGGGCATTGACCACGCTGGTGGCGCCCGACACGGCGCCGAGCATCGACACCTTGCTCTTTTCCAGGATGCCGTCCTGCTTGAGCGCTTCCAGGTTGCTGGTGCCGATGGTGCCGATCAGCGCGGTGGGGCTGTCCTGCTCGATCATTTCCTTGACCAGACGGACGGTTTCCTCGGGCTTCTGGCCGTCATCGCGGGTGACGAGCTTGAGCTTCTGACCCTTGATGCCACCACGTGCATTGACCTCATCCAGCCACAGCTTGGCGCCGGCGCGGATGGCCTTGCCGGTGACCGCCTGCGGGCCGCTGAACGGGGCCACCTGGCCGATGACGATGTCGGCATGCGCGGCCGGAGCGGCGGCGATGCAGAGCAGGGCGAGAAGGCGGCGAACGCGGGGAGCAAGAGCGAGATTCATCTGGAGGGTCGTCTGCAGCCGGGCGGCTGGGAATGAAAGGACTAAGCTACGTTTCGTGACAAGCTTCACGAATTGTTGGGCTTGGCAATTAGGGTAATCGCTGAGTCGTGCATAGTGCAGAACTCTTTGCTGAACGTAAAGCGATTCTTATTGCTTGTTGAATGCAAAATTAGTGCATTCAAGAATTTCTCCATATGGACATCACCCTCGCACAGACCTTTCTCGAGATCGTGGCCTCCGGCAGTTTTGTGCGGGCGGCCGAGAATCTGCACATCACGCAGACGGCGGTCAGTGCGCGGGTGCGTACGCTGGAAGAGCATCTGGATGCCAAGCTGTTCGTCCGCAACAAGGCCGGCGCCACCCTGACGCATGCCGGCGAGCAGTTCACCCGTCATGCGGCGATGCTGGTGCAGATCTGGGAGCGGGCCCGCCATCAGGTGGCGTTGCCGCCGGGGCGGGAATCCATCATCACCATCGGCTGCGAGCTGAGCCTGTGGGACCCCTTGCTGCAGGACTGGCTGCTGCACATGCGCACCGCCGCGCCGCATCTGGCGCTGCGCACCGAGGTGGGCCATTCGGATGCGTTGATCGACCGGGTGGCCAGTGGCACGCTGGATGTGGCGGTGGTCTATGCGCCGCAACTGCGGCCGGGGCTGCGGATCGAGTTGCTGCTGGAAGAGAAGCTGGTGCTGGTGACGACCCGCGAGGACGCCACGCTGCGCGCCGAGGACTATGTCTATGTGGATTGGGGCCCGGAGTTCGCCGCTCAGCACGGGCTGGCCTTCCCGCATCTGGTCAATGCCGGCATCAGCGTGGGCCTCGGGCCGCTGGGGCGCGAATACGTGCTGGCGGCCGGGGGCACGGCCTATTTCCGTCTGCAGGTGGTCACGCCGTATCTGCGCAGCGGCCGCATGCACCGCGTCCCCGGGGCGCCGGAATTTCTGTATCCCGCCTATGCGGTGTTTGCCGAGGGGGCGGACATGGGCGTCGTGCGGCCGGCGCTGGAGGGCCTGCGCGCCGTGATGAATCCGGGTGGCGCCGCCGTCACAATGACACCAGACACGCCCGCAGGGCCGGCTACGACTGCGACGACGACTTCGCCGCCTCCGCTGCCTCCGACGACATCGGCTTGAGCGACTGCAGCACCGTGGGCAACAGCTCGCTCACGGTCGGGTGGATGCGCACGCCGCCCTGAAGGATGTCGGTGTAGGGGCGCCTGGACGCCATCACGTCGAGCAGCGACTGGATCGCTTCGTCACCATCGACACCCAGCACGGTCGCACTCACCAGCGCCCGCGTCTGCGCATCGACGATCAGCTTGATGAAGCCCGCTTCCTCGCCTTTCTCCACGGCGCGGCCGACGCGGGACATCGGCCGGGTGCCGATCAGCGCAGGGCGACCGCTCTTGCGCACCTCCTGCTCACTCAGGCCAATGCGGGCCAGCGGCGGATCGGTGTAGAGCGCATAAGTCACCAGTCGATCCTTGATGCTGCGGCTGGCGCCGTTGAAGAGGTTGTCCGCCAGCACTTCGAAGTCGTTCCAGGCCGTGTGGGTGAAGGCGCCGCGTCCATTGCAATCGCCCAGGGCCCAGATGTGCGGCACGTTCGTCTGCAACTGGTCATTCACCCGGATGTAGCCTCGCTCGTCCATCACCACGCCCGCGCGATCGAGCCCCAGATCGTGGGTGTTGGGCTGTCGCCCGGTGGCAATCAGCACATGGCTGCCGAGCAGTCTCGGCTCGCCTTCACTGCAATTCACATCCACCGCGATCTGATCCCGCGCCGGCGCCAGCCGCACGCATTCGGCACCGGTGCGAATGCCGATGCCTTCGCCCTCCAGGAGTTGCTGCAGGGCCTGGGCGACATCCGGATCTTCCTTCGGCACCAACTGTTTGCCACGCTGCACCACCGTCACCTCCGCACCGAAGCGCCGGAACATCTGTGCAAACTCCAGCCCGATGTAGCTGCCGCCGACCACCACCAGATGCCGGGGCAACCGGTCCAGCTGCATGATGCTGGCATTGGTCAGCCATGGAATGTCCTCCAGGCCTTCAACGCCGGGCTGCGCCGGCCGTCCGCCCACGTTGATGAAGATGCGCTCGGCCTGCAGCCGGCGCTGGCCGACCCGCACGGTGTGGTCGTCCTCGAACTGCGCATGGCCCATGATGAGTTCAACCTGCCGCATGCCGCGCAGCCACAGGTCGACGCCCTGGCGGGACTTGCCGGAGATGCGGTCCTTGCGCGCCAGGACGGCGGCCAGGTCGACCTCGGCACCGGCGGGCACCCGCACACCCCAGCGCTGCGCCTGCTGCACCACCCAGGCCGCATGGGCGCTGGCCACCATCGCCTTGGTGGGGATGCAGCCGGTGTTGACGCAGGTGCCGCCCACCCGGCTCCGCTCGATCACCGCCACCCGCCATCCCGCCTGGGACATGCGTTCGGCCAGCGGCGGTCCGGCTTGACCGGCGCCGATGATGATGGCGTCAAACGCGGTGGCTTCCATGCGGGTCCTTCAAGAGCGGGAGGACCCCGAGCCTAGAAGCATCGGGCGAGCAACGCAAGGCCGGTCGGATGCAGCGCTTGACCATACCCCCAGGGGGTATACACTTCGGCCCATGCCACATGCGCCAGAAGAGAAACGCAAGGCCCTGCTGCGGGTGCGCCGCATCCAGGGGCAGACCGAAGCTTTGGCCCGTGCGCTCGAGGCCGGCGAAGACTGCGGCCCCGTGCTGGTGCAGCTGGCCGCCATCCGCGGCGCCGTCAACGGGCTGATGTCCGAAATCCTGCAATCGCATATCCGGGAAGAGCTCGGGGCCTTGCCGGAGGCGGATGATCGGCATGCCCGACTGGCCCAGGACATGACCACGCTGGTCCGCACCTATCTCAAATGAATCAGAAAGGCTCCCCCATGAAATCCCGTGCCGCCGTTGCATTCGAAGCGGGCCAACCGCTGCAGGTCGTTGAAATCGACGTGGCGCCGCCCCAGAAGGGCGAGGTGCTGATCCGCATCACCCACACTGGTGTCTGCCACACCGATGCCTTCACCCTCAGCGGGGACGATCCCGAAGGTCTGTTCCCGGTGGTCCTGGGCCATGAGGGCGCCGGCATCGTGGTGGAAGTGGGCGAGGGCGTCACCAGCGTCAAGCCGGGGGATCACGTCATTCCGCTCTACACCGCCGAATGCGGTGAATGCCTGTTCTGCAAGTCCGGCAAGACCAACCTCTGCGTGGCGGTGCGCGCCACCCAGGGCAAGGGCGTGATGCCGGACGGCACCACCCGCTTCTCCTACAACGGCCAGCCGCTCTATCACTACATGGGCTGCTCCACCTTCAGCGAGTACACCGTGGTGGCGGAAGTGTCGCTGGCGAAGATCAATCCGGATGCGAATCCGGAACAGGTCTGCCTGCTGGGTTGCGGCGTGACTACCGGCCTGGGCGCGGTGAAGAACACCGCCAAGGTCCAGCCGGGTGACACCGTGGCGGTGTTCGGTCTGGGCGGCATCGGCCTGGCGGTGATCCAGGGCGCCAAACTGGCGAAGGCCGGCCGCATCATCGGCATCGACACCAATCCGACCAAGTTCGAACTGGCCCGCGTGTTCGGCGCCACCGATTGCGTCAATCCCAAGGACTTCGACAAGCCGATCCAGCAGGTCATCGTCGAGATGACGGGCTGGGGGGTGGACCATTCCTTCGAATGCATCGGCAATGTGAATGTGATGCGGGCCGCCCTGGAATGCGCGCATCGCGGCTGGGGTCAGTCGGTGATCATCGGCGTGGCGGGCGCGGGTCAGGAAATCTCCACCCGTCCGTTCCAGCTGGTCACCGGCCGCACCTGGAAGGGCTCGGCCTTCGGTGGCGTCAAGGGGCGCTCGCAACTGCCCGGTATGGTGGAAGAGGCCATGCGCGGTGACATCCAGCTGGCGCCGTTCGTCACCCACACCATGCCGCTGACTGACATCAACGAAGCCTTCGACCTGATGCATGAAGGCAAGTCGATCCGCTCGGTGGTGCACTTCTGAAGCCACACCGCTGCGTCTGTTGATTTAGTGCAAGGACAGGCGGGACTGTCGCTGGCAGGATGGGCCGCTTCATGACTGAATCGGCCCGTCCATGTCCAGCACCTTGTCCCTGTTCGACCGTCTCTCGCTGGCGGGTCTTCAGCCGCTGACCCTGGCCGGTCGGCAGCTCCTGCCGATCGTGCAGGGCGGCATGGGGGTAGGCGTGTCGGCTCACCGGCTGGCGGGCAGTGTGGCCGCGCAGGGCGCGATGGGCACGATTTCTTCCGTGGATCTGCGCCGCCATCATCCCGATCTGATGGCCCAGTGCAGCAGCGCCGAGGTGGGCAACGACCTGGAAGCCCGCAAGACCGCCATCGTGGCCGCCAATCAGGTGGCGCTGGCGCGGGAGATCCAGCGGGCCCGCGAGCTGTGCAAACAAAGCGGCCTGCTGGCCGTCAACATCATGCGCGCGGTGAGCGACTACGCGGCTTCAGTCCGCACCTCGCTGGAGCAGGGCATCGATGCCCTGGTGGTGGGTGCCGGCCTGCCGCTGGAACTGCCGGACCTGGCCAGCGACCATCCCAAGACCGCACTCATTCCCATCCTGTCCGACGCGCGTGGCGTGTCGCTGCTGTGGCGCAAATGGGAACGCCGCAAGCGGGTGCCGGACGCCATCATCATCGAACATCCCGGCCACGCGGGCGGCCATCTGGGCGCTGCGCGGGTGGCGGATGTGACCGACAGCCGCTTTGATTTTGAGGTGGTCATTCCGGCGGTGCGGCAATGGATCCGGGACGCTGGCGTGGAAGGCCGGGTGCCGCTGATTGCTGCGGGCGGCATCCGCCGCTGCGAGGACATCCAGCGGCTCCAATCCCTTGGCGCGGATGGTGTGCAGATGGGCACGCCCTTTGTGGCCACCCATGAATGCGATGCCCACCCCGAATTCAAGCGGGTGCTGGCCGAAGCGCCGGACGAGGCGCTGGTGGAATTCACCAGTGTGGCCGGTCTGCCCGCGCGTGCGGTGATGACCCCCTGGCTGCGCAAATACCTGGGCGCCGAGCAACGCCTGCAAACGGTGGCCCAGCTCAAGAAACATTGCACCATGGCGTTCGACTGCCTGGCTCAATGCGGTCTGCGCGACGGGCTCAAGGGCTGGGGCCAGTTCTGTATCGACCAGCGTCTGGCCGCCGCCCTGCGCGGCGAGGTGGACAAGGGGCTGTTCTTCCGCGGCAAGGGCGCGTTGCCTTTCGGCTCGCAAATGGCGTCGGTGCGGGAACTGCTGGAACGCGTCCTGACTCCGGGCGCTCCGACCCCCTCTGGTCAGACCAGCCCGGCCACCTGACTCTGTGAATTGGCCTGGCTGATGTGGCTGCCCGGCTCCACGCTGCGGGTCAGCCACACATTGCCGCCGATCACCGATCCCTTGCCCAGCGTGATGCGGCCCAGAATGGTCGCGCCGGCATAGATCACCACATCGTCCTCCACCACCGGGTGACGCGGCGCGCCCTTGCGGATCTGGCCTTGCTCGTCCGTGGGGAAGCTGCGGGCGCCCAGGGTCACCGCCTGGTAGATGCGCACCCGCTCGCCAATCACAGCGGTTTCGCCAATCACCACCCCGGTGCCGTGATCGATGAACAGGCCGGGGCCGATGGTGGCGCCGGGATGGATGTCGATGCCGGTGCGGCTGTGCGCCAGCTCCGCCACGATGCGCGCCAGCAGCGGCACGCCCAGTTCATACAGCTTGTGAGCGAGCCGGTGGTGGATCATGGCGGCGATGCCGGGGTAGCACAGCAGGACCTCGTCCACGCTGCGGGCGGCGGGGTCGCCCTGGAAGGCCGCCAGCACATCCGCATCCAGCAGGCGGCGGATGGTGGGCAGCTCGCGGGAGAAATCGGCGGTGATCTGATCGGCCCGTGCAGCAGTCACGGGATCTGCCGGATGAGCGCCGCTGGCGGAGGTCAGTTCCAGCAGCACCTGCTGGCGCAGCGCCTGCAGCTGCGTGTCCAGCGTGTGGCCGATGTAGTAGTCCTCCGCTTCCGGGCGCAGGGTCGGTGGCCCCAGGCGCAGCGGAAACAGCACGCCGCGCAAGCCCTGCACGATGCCGTCCAGGATCTCGGTCGACGGCAGCTCGCGACCGCGCGGCTCATGCGGCCGATGATGTTCCCGCCAATCGTGACGGGCCGCCCGCAGGCCGGCCACGACCTCGTCCAAAGGCCAGTCGCCGCCGAGGCGCTTGGGGGCATTGCTCACGCTGGAATCCTCACTGCCGTCGATCGGCGTCAAGAGAAGTCGGAAGGGATGAGGAGCAAGCCTAACAAACAAAAAAAACCCAGGCCGAGGCCTGGGCAAGCTGCTTAGGGAAGCAGGAGGTAATCGTCAGGCCGCGCAGGCAATCACATCAAACAGTTGCAGGCGCGGCGCGCGGATGACCAGGTGGGTCGGCATCAGCACCGGCGGGTTGGCAATGGCCACCAGCACCAGGTCGCTGCCGAGTTGCAGGGCGGTCACGCCGTCTTCGCCGCTCCAGCGCACCCGGCCGACCAGGCAGACGCGGCCTTCTTCTTCGAAGATCGCTTCGTCCTCTTCCTGGCTGCCAGCCACTTCATATCCCCAGGTCAGCACTCCGGGGATGGCCAGTTCCACTTGCCGGCGCGCTCCTTCTTCAGGACGCAGGCCCACCCATTGGGCGGTGCCCCAGCCGTGCGGGGACTCGAAAGTCACCGTCGACATGCTGCCGTGGAGTTGTCGAAACTGATGAAGATGAACCTGCATGTCCCATGTCCTGATCGCCGGGATCGGTCCCGGTCTGTCCATGGGGATGAACTGTCGCAGGCAGCCGTTTCATGACCGTTTCACGACGCAACAATCAGCGGTGGGGCAGGGTGTCTGGCGGACACGCCCTCTCGGGGGGATGGCCGCGCCCGGGTGCTTACGGAGATACTCGGCGCCGTCGGTTCGATCAACACCATCAAAATGTTCAGGGAGGACAAGGTGTTACAACAACGCTTGCCGAATGCAGGAGCAGGGCGACCGAGCTCGCCCATGGGGATCTGGCGCGCGCGATGCTTCGCCGCGCTAGTGGCCTGCTGCGCACCCGCCGCCTGGGCGGAGTGTGTGATGGAGAACATGGAGATCCCGGTGCGGATCGTCGGACACCGCCCGATTGCGATCCTGACGCTCAACGGTGTCGAGGCGCCGATGCTGGTGGACTCTGGCGCCTTTCACAGCGTGCTGTCGCCCTCGACAGCCGCGCAACTCAATCTTCCGCTGCGCCACCTGCCTTTCGGCTTCGACATCGAGGGCTACACCGGGGACATCGAGGCTCAGCTGACGCGCGTCGATCGTGTGGGGCTGCGCGGTGCGGAGATCAAGAAGGTGGACTTCGTGGTCGGCGGCACCGAGCTGGGCAACGGCATCATGGGGGTGCTGGGGCGCAACATCCTGTCCGCCATGGACACGGAATACGACCTCGCTCACGGCGTCATCCGGCTGTCCAATCCCGGCAAGGAATGCAGATCAGCGAACCTCGCCTACTGGGCCAACGGTGCGCCGGTGGTTGAGGCGGAACTCAAACGCAGGTTGTCGAGCCGGGACACCGCCATCCGTCTGGAGGTGTCCATCAATGGCAAGCCCACCGAGGCGCTGCTCGACACCGGCGCGCCCGATACAGCGCTGACGCTGAAGTCAGCCTTGCGGGCGGGCATCGCGCGCGACAGCCTGAAGCCCTATGGGTACGCCCGAGGCGCAGGCGAGGGCAGGGCGACGTCCTACCTGGGCATGGTCAATACCTTCGAAGTGGGCGGCGAGAAGATCAGCAACATCAAGATGCGGATCGACGACAACGATGTTTTCAAAGAAGGCATGCTGCTCGGCCTGGATTACTTCCTGGCGCACCGCATCTACATCACCAAGCTGCAGGGCCGGTTCTACGCCACCTGGAATGGTGAGCCGATTTTTGCGGAGCACAAAGGCAAGGCGATGAGTGAGGAAGACCTCAAATACGCCGCCAAGCCCGACGATGTGCAGACTGACAACCCCGACGCGCTGGCCCGGCGCGGCAATGCCTTCGCCGCCAATCGCGACTACGACAAGGCGCTGGCCGACCTGAACCGGGCGATTGAACTGGCGCCGACGGTGGCCGGGTACCGGCTGGATCGGGCGCATGTGCTGCTGGCGCAGTCGCACCCTCAGGAGGCGCTGCAGGACCTGAACGAGGCGCTTCGGCTGGACCCGGCGCAGGCGGATGCGCGGGTGATGCGCGCCAAGTTCAAGGTCCGGGAGCGGCGCGGCGCGGAGGCGAGGGCGGATCTGGAGCTGTTGGATGCTCAGTTGGCGCCGTCTGCCCCGCAGCGGGTGCAGATGGCAACGCTGTATTTCACCATGGGCCGACGGCCCGAGGCCATTCGCCAATGGAGCCTCTGGCTGCCCACGCATGAAAACGACCATGACTACCCGTCCGCCATGAACAACCGCTGCTGGTCGCGGGCACGGCTGGGGGTGGATCTGGCGCTGGCGGTGAAGGACTGCGAGGCGGCGATTGGCAAGGACAAGGCGAACGCGGCCTATCGCGACAGCCTGGGGTGGGCGTATCTGCGCTCTGGCGACCCGGCGCAGGCCCGCAAGGCATTCGATGCGGCGCTGGAGCGGGACGCGAAGATGAGCTTTGCGCTGTATGGGCGGGGGCTTGCGCTGCTGAAGCTGAAAGATGCGGCGGCGAGCCAGGCGGACCTCGCGGCGGCGCGTCAGGCAAGGCCGGATATCGACACGCGGGTGCGGCGGATGGGATTCGAGGTGGCGCCGGACGCCCCTGCGGCCGCGGTGGTGGATACGGCGGTGGATGCGGCGAAGAAGCCCAGCGGGAAGGACCTGCAGGAGGGGGCGAAAGCCGGGGCGGCGGTCGGGGAGCCTTTGGAGGCGGAGGAGCCTGCGTCGGAGGCGTCCAGAGGGACGGAATCGCGGGAGGAGGTGGTGAAGCCATGAGGAAACAGGTCTTCAGTCGCTTTCGCCTACCTCGCCAATTGGGTGCATTCCTGGCATTGGCAGGGATGCTTCAATTCGCTGGCGATGCCAAAGCCGACGCCACCGTCATCGATTCAAGCCGCGGCACCCTCGGTGTCTACAACATCGCGTTCCAACGCATCAGCAGCGCCAACTTGCCGGGCGCGGGCGACATCAACCCCCAGTCCGAGCTGACCATTGCCGTGGGCAACGAGCCGGTATTGCTGTTGCGTGAACTGACCAGCTTTGAGCCGGGTTGCGGAGCGGTCCCTGCCATCTCCGCGGTGGGCAAAACGTATTTGGTGCTCTGCGGTCATCTGGGCGGGCGCCATTACACCTACCGAGTATTGCGCGTCGGTGGTGGCGGCGTGGAAAGCGCAACTCTGGACGCATTTGATCGGGCAGCGCCGTTGACGACTGACACGCAAGGCAGCATTGCGACCCTGGTGCTGCGACGGGATGAGTTTCCGGGCTCGCTGACCGGACCGGTGTACTTTCCGTTCGTTTATGCATTGCGCTCCGACAGAAGTCGCTTCGGTTTTGAACCTGTGTTTGGCGACCCGTTCAAGGCGCAGTATTTGGCCTTCTACACCCAGACGCTGGCGGCGGGGAATCGATCCGAGGCGTTGCCAGCGCTGCTGTCCGCCTTGCTGGCTACACGTGATGCAGAGGTGATCTGCCGGGAGGTGAAGAAACTTGTTGCATCAGCCCAATACGGGAGTGTTGGGCTGAATCGACCGGCAGCAACGCTTCGCTTGTGGAGCGAGCGTCTGACCGCTGTCGGGTACCCCAGCTTTGACCTGAGCGGTTGCCTCCACGGCGGCGACACGCCTACGCAGGGGTGAGCGGACTGCCGTCAGGATTGAAGGCTCAGTTCCGAGCGTGCGAGATGACGCTGTCGGTGAAGGACTGCGAGGCGGCGATTGGCCGATTCAGTTCCCACTTTCTGACGTGACTTTGGTCTAAGTCCCGCCTGCGCCGTCCCCTGCAGAATCACCTTGTTGGCCCGTCGTGCCTTGGCGATGAAAGGGCTTGTTCAAGGTGATGGCCACACCGACCCGCACGCAACGTGCGGGTCTGGCATGGCTCCATATGCAGATGAAACTTCACGTCAGTTCCAAGCTTCTGGCAGCGGATGTCGCTGTACTTCCCGACGCCCCCGGCAGTGAGCACCTGGTCATGATGGCCAAAGCGACCTGGCGCCTGCCAGGACCGGGCGAACGTCCTTCCCTTGCGCCACGGCGCCGCATTCGGCGCACGATCTCCCGCAGGGAGGGTGACCGTTCGCTGGTGGAGGCGAACCCGCACAATCCTGCAGGCGTCGGCTGGGCTGGGCCCCGCACTCTGGTGGAGGCGGACGGCAAGCCCGCACGACATCTCGAGCATCCGGGCGATGCCAGAGGCAGTGGTTGACTGTCTGACCTCGCGCTGTCCGGGACGCACAGGTCGCTTGGGAGAAGGTGGGCTCGCCGACGCCGCGCGCAAGGGTCTTGAATGAATAAATGCACTTCTCCTTTGCCTGCACTGGCAGAGAGGCACAAAGCCAAGACGCGCAACAGAGACTCCGAGCGATAGGGGAAGCGATTGATTTCGCCAATCGAATATCAGGAAAATCTTGCCAACCACACCATCGTCGATTGCATAGTGCGAAGCAGAGATATGTGTGGTTTGATTGTGCACAATGACAGTCAGGCTTGCGTGGCTAGTGCCATTTCCGAAGCTAAAGTAAATAAGCGGTTGGTCACCATCTATTTGGATGAACCATTTGGACGGCGGCTCGGTACTACCGAAGTTACAGGCTTTCAAACGCTTATGGGGGCTGGGCCAATATATCCGGTATCGCAATTTGTGTGCGTTGATGCCTTTGGGCAGGTGTATGTGCTTGGGAGTGGGGTTGATGAGTTCCAAGAAGATATCCCGCGTTCACTGAGCGGGCCCGTACGAGGAGCCGTGGGCCGCTTAAAAACAATTGCCGGATGGTTGTTTATCGTGGGCGGCTTCCATTCGGTGGCGAAGCGCATCGACAAGGATGTGTGGGAAAATCTTTGCCTGAACTTGCGCGCGCCCACCAAAGCTGATTCCGATAATGTTCATCGCCTCGTCAGCATGGATTTGTGTGATGTCGATGGCTTTTCAGAAAATGAGCTTTATGCGGTTGGCGGAAAAGGCAGGGTATGGCGCCTCTGTAACGGCGCATGGGCCCGCATGCCTTTTCCCTCCAACATGTACATGGAGTCGGTTTGCTGCGCCGGTGACGGCTTCGTCTACATCGGCGCCCAATCTGGGGCCTTATTCCGAGGCCGTGATGAGCACTGGGAAATGATCCACGGGCCCGAATTCACGCTTCCGTTCCAAGACATCGTCTGGCACGCAGGCCGCCTCTGCACCTCCGACTATGGCCTGTGGACCCTGGAGAACGGCCGACTCGTCTCCGCCGACGTCCCTTCAGAGGTTCGAGTCTGCGCTGGTCATCTGAGCGTTGGAGATGGCGTCATGCTGATGGCAGGCGTTCACGGGGCCGCGGTGCATGACGGCAAAGATTGGCAGGTGATCTTCACCAAGCTTCATATGGAAGAAGCGATCAAGGGGTGAGCCTTGCAAGTCGAATTCAATCGCCTGGCGCCCATTCAACCCTTGGTGTTCCGACACGCTGAAGACGCTGCGTTTTACTGGATGCAGATTGATTCAAGCCTCGACAGTTATTCGCTCAAGGCGCTTCGAGTGCACCAGTTTTCGGAGTTGCTGAAGGCGCATCTCGATGGTCTCAAGGTGGCCGGCCCAGTGGGCACAAAAGTCGCCTTGGATGCCTTGTCCCGTTGGCGAAAGCCTGGAGAAGCGTTCGCCGCGATGCATGCGGCATTGGGGCTGCCGCGCGCTGATGCCACCGAGGAGCGCGCGCGGGACCACGCCATCCACGAGGTGTTCAAGGTGGTCCGGCAGGACCCGGAACTCATGTTGCGCGGTGTCATCTCCGCTCTGGCTTGGAACCCGGTCGACGAAACCCTGTTGCGCTCTTTGTATGCGGGCGACGCAGTGCAAAAGGTGGCCGCATTGCGCGCCTCGGCCCTGCGCGGGGATGCGGTCGCTGACTGGCACACGCATGCGCACAGTGACAGCCCATGGGTCCGCGCCGCCGCGTGCCGCGCTGCATCGGCTGAACACATCGGGTGGCTCGATGAATTCGCCAGTGACACGGACCTCTGCGTACGCGCCGAGTCGGTCTTGGCGTGGAAACGCCTAGCCGCGCCGTCCGACTTGACGAGTCCTCTCGCCGTCCAAGCGTCCAGTCGGCTCTGGCAATGTGTCAGCGCGCAATTGCAAGTTCTTGGCAACTCGTCCGGCTGGAATCGCATTCAGGCTCAGCGCCGTCTGGCCCGCTGGATTCGTCATCTGGCTCGGCTGGCCCCGCTTGGCCATCCCGGAATTCCCCAACTGCTGGATCGGCTCCCACCCAGAATCGCACTTGATTTCCTGCTTCACCACGGCGACGCGGACCTCATGCCAGCATTGCTGACCCTCATGCGTCTGCCAGATCATGCCCAATGGGGAGGGTGGGTTTGGTATTGCCTGACGGGTGTAGACCTCCGTTCTCAGGGATTGGCGCTCAAAGATCAGGTCGGGTCTGCAGAGGACGTCACGGCCCCACAGACGAACCCTTCGGACATCGGCCTACCATTTCCCGATGTCGATGCGATTGCGCGGCACCCTGCGAGCCAAATCCGGCTTCCTGAGGGAGAGCGCTTGCTGCAAGGGTATGCCTTGCATCCGAAACGGCTCCGATCACTTCTGGATCCATCGTCCAATCAGCCACAAACCCTCCGCGCCTTCGCGGCCGAGGCGCTAGGTGATCTCTATCCGGAATACACGCTTAATCTTCGCGCCCGCCAAGACGAGCAAGACGAAGTGTTGGCGAGGATGGGGGTCGCGGTTTGATGTGATGGCCTATGGATCCTGGAAAACGGCCGACTCGTTTCCGCCGACGTACCTTCAGAGATTCGTGTCTGCGCAGGTCATCTCAGTGTGGGAGATGGCCTCATGCTGATGGCAGGCGCTCACGGTGTCGCGGTGCACGACGGCAAAGAGTGGCAGGTCATCTTCACCCGGCTGATAGGGAACAAGCGCTTGCTGAGTCAGCGCGAAAATCGTCTTAGCGCCATCCCGGACCTGAAAACACATTGCAAGAATGCCTTGAACAGGCTTTTGCACTGATAGGAAGCAATGTCCTCCAACGCAGGCACGATCGCTAAAGCAGTGATGGCAACGGAAAGCACACAAGTGGACCTCTCTCACATCCCCGCACTCCTGGGCACCTGGTATCCCGAGCCCGCCCTGAAGCAACTGCTCGATTCGCTGGGCATGTCCGAGGCGCCACGCCTCCCCAAAGACTCCATGAGCACGCACCTGATCCGCCACGACCTGGGGGTCGAAATCACCTTCACCGACGAGCGACTTCTGGACTATCCGCAGCGCGCCTATCCAGAAGGTGCACTGGTGCTGAAAAACATCCGTTTCTACGGTGCCAAGACTGCCGACTTTTCACCGTTCAGCGGAAGCCTGCCGCACGGGCTGCAGTTCGGCGCCACGCTGGCGCAACTCTCAGCATTGATCGGAAAGCCCGCCTGGTTCGATGAAGACCTCGCCAAGGCCCGCTGGGATCTTCCGGACCTTGCTGTCCTCGCAAACTTCAATGACAACGGGCAGTCGAACGTCTACAGCTTTCAGCCGCCTGTGTCTGACGATTAACAGCGCAGCAGCAACGTCCTACCGCCCGCAGCTCAGGCTTGCACGCAGGACCTGGGGAGAGCCTCCCCGCGTCATCTGCGCCTCGCACCGCGTCGGAGTTCCCGTCACCTTCATCACGATGCGGGCGACCTGGCTGCCGTAATTGCATGCCAGCCAGACCCCTTGGGGGCTGGGCGCCTCAATCCGCCACACGATCTCCGCCGCTCTGTGCCCGGCGTTGCCTGCCTTGCCTCGCTGATGCGCCGCGTGACCGGCCTCACCCGCCACACCGGATTCACCCGCCCCCAGCGGCATCAATTCGGCGCCCTCTGACGGCGGTCCGTCAAAGACGCTAACACTGGAAAGCAGTTGCGGCGCAGCGGTCACCATCGCGGTGGCCGAGGCGGGGACATCCGCAGGCGCCACCTGCCCGCTGCCCAACCGGATTCGCTCTGGACAGACCAGCCGTGTGTCCTGTGCACTGGCCGAGAAGCTGGCGAGCATCAAGCTCGCGATCACAATCGATTCACGCATAACTCACTCTACAACGGCGTGCCACAACCTCGTACTACATCGCCGTGCCACAACCTCGTACTACATCGCCGTGCCACATCGGCGTGCCACATCGTCGTCCGGCTGCATCCCCAACAACAAAAAGCCCGCAGGACCTAAACCCTGCGGGCTCGCACCAGCCTCAGCGTCCGCTGAGGACGGATTCAGCTCAGTACGTGGCCACCAGCGAAGCGCCGCTCACCGTGGCGTAGGCATTCAGCAGAATGTAATAAGTGCCCGCCGTCGTGGCCGAGACGCTCACGCTTTCTGCATTTGTGCTGCCTTCCGACTTGCCGTCATAGGTCGTGGTCGTCGGTGCGGAACCGCGGCGGACATAGATGTCGCCGTCGCCCGTACCACCGGACAGCTTCACCACCAGGGTGGACCGGCCGGACGGCACCGTGATGCTGAACAGACGCGTCGCGTTCTTGGTCAGGCTGATGCCGGTCACCGGCACGCCGGTGGACAGCACCGTCGTGGTCGGCGTGGTGCCGCCGCTGCAGCTCACGCCCACGGCCGCGAAAGCCTTGGTCACATCCGCCGTCACATAGCCGCGTGCGGTGGCCGCCTTCTCCACCCCGCAGGCGCCCTGCGCGAAGGTGCTGTTGGGCGTCCAGTACAGCCGGTTGGCGTCCACCATCACTTCAAACGCCTTGCGGGTGTTCCAGCCTGCCGTCTTGGCCAGGGTGTAGAACGCCTTGTTGTACACGCCGCTGGAGTAGTGCACATCCAGACCGCTGGTGTACTTGCTGGCGTTGTCGATGGAGCGGCCATCACGCGTCGGGTCCGCGAAGTAACGCAGCGCGCCACTGCTCTTGAAGATTTCGGTGCCCACCAGCCAGTCATTCACGCCATTGCGGGCGTAATACTCGGCCGCTTCGCCCGCCATGTCGGAGAAAGCTTCATTCATGCCGCCCGATTGGCCGGAATACACCAGCCCCGAGTTCTGCTCGGTGAACCCGTGGCTCACTTCGTGCGCGGACACATCCAGCGACACTAGCGGATAGAAGGTCGTGGCGCCGTCACCGAAGTACATGGCGGTGCCGTCCCAGAACGCGTTCTCGTAGTTGCTGCTGTAGTGCACCTTCATGTAGAGCGTCTGGGAGATCGGGCGCAGATTGAACCAGTCCCGGTACATGTTGAAGATCACGTTGCCAAAGAAGTGGGCATCGTTGATCGGCGAGTACGCGCCATTGATCTGCTTGTACTCATTGCGCGGGCAGGTGAACTGGAACGGCGTGCTGCTACTCGTGCCGCCATTCAAGTTGACGGTGATCACATTGTTGTTGGTGTTCATCTGGCAGGTGTCCGTCACCTGCAGCGCCGGGTAGTTGGTCCCGTATTCATACTTGCCGGTCTTGGCATTGCCGCCGGGGCCGGTGGCGTCGCGGTGGTTCAGGCCTTCCCAGCGCTGCAGCACCGCGCCGGTGTTGGCGTCGATCATGAAGTGCGGGCGGCTGGGCTTGCTGCGGTCATGGCGCACGAAGGACACCAGGTAGAACAGCTGCGCCTTGTTGCTGTCGTCCAGCTTGATGTAGAGCTTGACCTGCTCGTTCTCGGTGATCGTCGCATTGACCGAGCTCTTGGCCATGGTCAGCACGGTGGCCGGCGAGATGCTGGGCTGCGTGGTGTTGAGGTCTTGCTGGATGTCGGTGACCAGGCTGCCCGAGAAGCGGGCGGCGCTGACGCCGGGGTCGCGGTGCTCGACGACGGCTTCACCCCAGATGGGCACGCCCTGGTAATACTGCTGGTGGCGGGTGATGACGCGGCCATTCGGATAGAGCTGGCTGCGGACAGCCTGCAGATCGCTCGGGGCCAAACCCAGAGCATTGGCCGCGGCTTGCGGGCCGCTGGCAGCGGTCGCGGTTTGCAGGGTGCTGACAGGGGTGCTGTCGTCCAGGGTCACGCGGTTGGCGGCCCAGGCTTGGCAGGTGGCGGCTGCCGCAACGGCCAGGAGGCTGGCCTGCAGGAAATGAAGGGATGTCTTCTTCATAGCGGTTCTTCCGTTCGTGATAGATCGTGGTTGAAGATCTCCCGAAGAACTACCCGGCCCATGAACTGTGGTGGAGGGGCCGGTCTCCCCACTTGCTCACCGGGTGTCGGCGAGGGGGTGGGTGTTGGTGACTGCAAATCCCGGAACAAGCCGCGAATGTAGGCACTGCGATGGCCCGAACGGACTGTCAGATCTGACATCCGGGGTAACCCGTGTCATGGATTTGGTGGGCGCGGATGGCCATGACACCGTCTGAAACCGCGATGGCATTGGGCTTGTGCACGAGGCGGTGCGCCTCTACGCGGCCCGGCGTGGGGCCACGGCGCTGTCGCGATTTCGCCGCGACTGCGGGTTCCTCCTTGCCACTGCATCAGGGGACGGCCGACCTGCGCCCCCGGGCACTCAGCGCTGTCGGAGGTCGATGTAAGGCGCCGTGCGCGACGCCTTGACCGTGGCCACCTGCTGCGGCGTCCCCGCGGCAACGATCTGCCCGCCCGCCTGACCCGCACCGGGCCCCAGGTCGATGACCCAGTCCGCCTGGGCCACCACCCGCATGTCGTGTTCCACCACGACCACGGTGTGGCCGGCATCGACCAGATCGTTGAGCTGCACCATCAGCTTGTCCACATCCGAGGGATGCAGGCCGGTGGTCGGCTCATCCAGCACATACAGCGTGTGACCGCGCGCAGACCGCTGCAGCTCCGTCACCAGCTTGATGCGCTGCGCCTCACCGCCAGACAGCTCGGTGGCCGGCTGGCCCAGCCGCAAATAGCCCAGCCCGATGCCCTGCAGCAATCCCAGCGCTCGAGCCAGCGCCGGCTCGTCGGCAAAAAACTCGAGCGCGGCTTCCACCGTCATGCCCAGCACATCGGCAATCGACCGGTCCCGATACCGCACCTTCAAGGTCGCTTCGTTGTAGCGGGCGCCATGACAGGTGGGGCAGGGCGCAAAGACGCTGGGCATGAACAGCAGCTCGACGCTGACAAAGCCCTCGCCCTCGCAGGTGTCGCAACGGCCCTTGGCCACATTGAAGGAGAAGCGACCGGCGTCAAATTTGCGGGCCTTGGCCGCGGGCGTGGCGGCAAACAGCTTGCGCACATGGTCAAACAGCCCGGTGTAGGTGGCCAGGTTGGAGCGGGGCGTGCGGCCGATGGGTTTCTGGTCCACCTGCACCAGCCGGCGGATGTGGGACGCACCGGCGGCGATGCGTCCACCCGTCGCGGCGACCGGCTCCCCATCGAGTTCGTCGTCCTCCTCGG
This sequence comes from uncultured Roseateles sp., assembly GCA_966211495.1. Lineage (GTDB taxonomy): Bacteria > Pseudomonadota > Gammaproteobacteria > Burkholderiales > Burkholderiaceae_C > Roseateles. Next base: position 181,338 of record CBIHOT010000002.1, read on the forward strand.
CGGGGGCCGTGGTCTCCTGACCGAGATGCTCCGACACCAGATCCACCAGCGCCCGACTGATCAGCGAGGACTTGCCGGAGCCGGAGACGCCCGTCACCGCGGTGAACACGCCCAGCGGAAATTCCGCGTTCAAGTCCTGCAGATTGTTCTGGGTCACGGCTTCCAGCCGCAACCAGGCCTGCGGTTCGCGTGGGTCGCCGCGTGACGGGCGCTCGTGGTCTTTGGACGGGAACAGATGCGCCGCCGTCTTCGACCCCTGGACCGCCGCCAGCCCCTCCACCGGTCCGCTGTAGAGCACCTGCCCCCCGCGTTCTCCGGCTTCCGGGCCGACATCCACCAGCCAGTCGGCCTGCCGCATCAGCGTCAGGTCATGCTCCACCACGTAGACCGAGTTGCCGGCCGCCTGCAGTTGCCGCAGGGCCGTCATCAACGCCTCCCCGTCCGCAGGATGCAGCCCGGCGGATGGCTCATCCAGCACGTAGATGACGCCGAAGAGGTTGGAGCAGATCTGCGTGGCCAGGCGCAGCCGTTGCAGTTCCCCGGGCGAGACGCTCGGCGTGGCCCGGTCCAGTGACAGATGCCCCAGACCCAGTGTCAGCAGCGGCCCCAGCCGCATCAGCACATCGGCCACGATGCGTTCGGCGGCCATCTTCTTTTCTTGCGAGAGGCCGGCATGCCGCACCTGCTGCAGCCGCTCGGCCACGTCCGCCAGCGGCAGCTGCGACAGCGTGCCGATGTCCAGCCCGTCGAAGGTCACCGACAGCGCCTCGCGCTTGAGCCGCTTGCCGTCGCACACCGGGCAGGCGCCGCCGATCATGTAGCGGGACACCCGGCGCTTCATCAGCGCGCTCTGGGTGGTGGCAAAGGTGTGCATCACATAGCGCCTGGCGCTGCTGAAGGTGCCCTGGTAGCTGGGCTCCATCTTGCGGCGCAGGGCATCGCGGGTTTCGGCGGGTGTGAAGCCGGCATAGACCGGCACGGTGGGCTGCTCGTCGGTGAACAGGATCCAGTCGCGGGTCTTGCGCGGCAGATCGCGCCAGGGCTTGTCGACATCGATGCCCAGGGTCACCAGGATGTCGCGCAGGTTCTGCCCATGCCAGGCCGGCGGCCAGGCAGCCACCGCACGCTCGCGGATGGTGAGGCTGGTGTCCGGCACCATCGAGGCTTCGGTCACCTCATACACCCGTCCCAGGCCGTGACAGTGCGGGCAGGCGCCTTGCGGGGTGTTGGGGGAGAAGTCTTCCGCATACAGCATCGGCTGCTTGGCGGGATAGGCACCGGCCCGCGAATACAGCATGCGCAGCAGGGACGACAGCCCCGTGACGCTGCCCACCGACGACCGTGCATTGGGCGTGCCGCGCTGCTGTTGCAGGGCCACGGCGGGCGGCAGGCCGTGGATCGCATCCACCGCCGGCACGCCGACCTGATCGATCAGCCGCCGGGCATAGGGCGCGACGGATTCGAAGTAGCGGCGCTGCGCCTCGGCGTAAATGGTGCCAAAGGCCAGTGAGGACTTGCCGGAACCGGAGACGCCGGTGAAGGCCACCAGGGCGTCCCGCGGGATGTCGACATCCACATTCTTGAGGTTGTGCTCACGCGCGCCTCGCACCTGCACGCAGCCGGCGGGTGCCGAGCCCGGCGCCTGCGGGGCCGGGATGGAGCGGCGGGTCGGACGGGGAGAACGTTGCGAATCTTTCGGCAAAGCGGCACCTGACGGAAAGGGAGCAGGAGTATGAGACCTGCCGCCCCATCAGCAAACCGGGTGCCCGCGTCCGTGTGCGAAGGCTTCAGCTGCTGCGCAGCTTGAAGACGCGCACCGTCTGCGCCAGTTGCTCGGCCTGATGCCGCAGGCTGTCCGCCGCGGCCGCGCTTTCTTCCACCAGGGCGGCATTTTGCTGCGTGACCTGATCGAGCTGCGCGACCGCATCGCTGACCTGGCTGATGCCGGAGGTCTGCTCGGTGGTGGAGTGGGAGATTTCGCCGAGCAGGTCGTTGACCTTCTGCACCTGCGCCACGATGGACGTCATGCTGCGGCCGGCCTCATCAACCAGCCGGGTGCCGGTCTCCACCTTCTGGGCGCTGTCCTCGATCAGCTGCTTGATCTCCTTGGCCGCGCCCGCCGAGCGCTGCGCCAGGGTGCGCACTTCCGAGGCAACCACCGCGAAGCCGCGTCCCTGTTCACCGGCCCGTGCCGCCTCGACGGCCGCATTGAGCGCCAGTATGTTGGTCTGGAAGGCGATGCCGTCGATGACCCCGATGATGTCGCCGATCCGCCGGGACGAGGTGACGATCTCCTGCATCGTCGACACCACATTGCCCACCACCACGCCACCGCCCGCCGCTGCGGCCGAGGCTTCGCCCGCCAGCCGGGCCGCTTCCTGCGCGGTGTCCGCATTGCTGCGCACGGTGCTGGTCAGCTCCTCCATCGAGGCGGCGGTTTCTTCGAGATTGGCCGCCTGCTGCTCGGTGCGCTGGCTGAGGTCGGCATTGCCGTTGGCAATTTCGCTGGAGCCGGCAGCGATATGCTCGCTGCCCTGACGCACCGTGCTCACGATGCGGGAGAGGGACGTCTGCATGTGCTGCGTGGCACTGAGCATGTCTGCCACCTCACCGCGGCCCACCACATGGATGTCCTGGGACAGGTCGCCGTCGCCGATGGCGGTCACCGCCTGGATCGCCTGGCCCAGCGACCGGCGGATGCCGGTGACCACCGCCCACGCCAGGCAACCCAGCAGCAGGACGCCGCATCCACCGGAGAGGATGATGATCCAGCGATAGTGGTTGACCATCTGCAGCGTGCGCTCCGCCTGCTCGGCCGACCGGTCCGCCTGGAAAGCCACCATCTTGTCCGCGGCCGCGTTGTACTTGTCCATCAGCGGGGCGTAGCTGCTCTGGGCCACCGACTTGGCCTGGGCGAGGTCGCCGGCCTTCTTGAGCGCGAGTCCTTTGTCTCGGGCTTCCAGATACGGTTTGCGCGCGGCGTTCAGCTCGTCCAGGATGGCCAACCCCTCGGGGCTCTTTTCGAGTTCCACGTAGCGCTTCTGCACCTCGGACGTGTCCTTGGTGGTCGCTGCGATGGCGTCCTTGAAGTAGTTCTGGAGGTCGTCGCCCTCGGACATGATCACGGCGAAGACCCGGGTCGAATTGACCGCGATGTTGCTTCGCCAGCGCTGCGCCAGTTGCAGCCGCTCCACCTGCTCATTGGCCAGATGGTCGACGGTATCGCCGAGTTGGTTGACCCGGATCAGGCTGATGCCGCTCAGGCCCAGGAGGATGGCGGCCGCAATGGCCACCAGAAGCACGAACTGCTGGGCGATGCTGAATCGCGCGCCCAGGCCGCCCACAGGTGCGTTGGTGTGCAAGGTGATCTCCCCGTCAGCCTCGATGAGGCCCCGATGACGATGCAAGCGGTCGATCGAGCCCCCCACGCGGGCGGTGCCGTCTCCCGTCTTTCTCCCTGACGTCCCAACGCAGGATCGTACGAGTCCAGGGCGATAGTCGCACCATCGGGAGTGTCCCCAACTTGAGGGGAGCGCGACTTAGTGCGCGAAGGCAGCGGTGCGCATCAAGATGATGGTCAGTCCGCCGGGCGCTCCAGCCGGTACAGCCCCACGTCCACCCGGCCGGCCAGGAAGCCGGCTTCGCAATAGCTGAGGTAATACTCCCAGATGCGCTTGAAGGGCAGATCAAAGCCCAGGGCTTCGATGGCGGGCCACTGCGCCATGAACCGGTGGCGCCATTCGGCCAGGGTGCGCGCATAGTCGCGGCCAAAGCGCAGGTCGGTGGAGAAGCTCAGCCCCACCTGACGCGCATGGGCGGCCATGCGTTCCGGTGTCGGCAGCATGCCGCCCGGGAAGATGCAGCGCTGGATGAAATCCGGGCTGGCGCGGTAGGCCTCGAAATGCGCTTCATCGATGGTGATGGCCTGGATGACCGCCGAGCCGCCCGGCTTGAGCCGGTCCTTCAGCGTCTGGAAATAGACCGGCCAATAGGCTTCGCCCACCGCCTCGATCATCTCGATGGAGACGATGCGGTCGAATTGCCCGTCGACATCGCGATAGTCCTGCAAACGCAGATCGACCCGGTCCTGCACCTGCCAGTCGCGCGCGCGGGCCTGGGCAAAGGCCAGTTGCTCGGTGGACAGGGTCAGACCCACCACCTCCACCTCACAGCGCTTGGCCAGCGTGGCCGCGAGCGTGCCCCAGCCGCAGCCGATCTCCAGCACCCGCTGGCCGGGCGACACGTCCAGCGACGAGACGATGCGATCCAGCCGCCGCTGCTGGGCGGCTTCCAGGGTCGCCGCGGGCGCCGCGCCATCCGCCTCGAACACCGCGCTGGAATACAGCATGGTCGAGTCCAGCCAATGCTCGTAGAAGCGATTGCCCAGGTCGTAATGGGCGGAGATGTTGTCCCGGCTGCGGCGACGGGTGTTGGCATTGGCCCGGTGCAGCATCAGCCCCAGCCAGCGCGCCGGCCCGCGGGCGCGACCCTGGCTGGACAGGGCGCTTTCGTTGGCGATGCCGAACGACAGCAGCTCGGTCAGGTCGGGCGTGGTCCAGTCACCATCGCGGTAGGAGAACGCCAGGCCCAGATCCCCCTCCATCGCCAGACGCAGCAGCGGCCGCCAACGGTGCAGATGCAGGGCCGCCTTAGGGCCGGGCAGGGCACCGCCCAGCACGGTGGTGCTGCCATCGGGCAGCGTCAGGTCCAGCTGGCCGTGGCGGATGCGCTCGCAGGCGCGGCGCACGGCGGGCAGGCGCAGCAGCCAGTGGGCAGGCCTTGCTGCATCGGCCGCATGGGCCGAATGTGCGGAAAGTGTGGTTGGGGCAGGTCGCGTGACCGGCGCGTCCGCGGCGGACGGTGTCGGCGGGAGCGTGCGACTATTGTGATGCATGGCGCTTCGTTCCTGGTTCACGGTCGATCGGTTTGGACCGGCTGCGCAGGCCGGACCACGGTCATGGGGGGATGGGGCGGCTGGCCCCGGTCATGCAGGCGGGCGCCCTTGGTCCACAGCTTCAGGGCCTCCCAGTGGATGCCCACGATGACCTTGAGCGTCAGCAGCGGATAGGACACCAGCAGGCGCAGCAGGCCGCCGTCGGTGAGCGGGGCGCGGCGGGCGTCATGCCGCGCATTGAGCACCGGCGTGCCGTCCTGGTTGTCATGGACCGAGATCCCCAGGGACAACTGCTCACGCGGCGGGTCGATGCGGAAGCGGTAGTGCAGATCCATGCCGAGGAACGGCGAGACATAGAGCTGCTTGTTGCAGCGCTGCTGCACCGTGCGGGCCCGACGCTGATCCGGTGCCACTTCCGCCAGATAGCTGTGCCGCTGCCCGAAGGTGTTATTGACCTCGTAGATGATGGCTTGCAGGTCCCCATCCGGTGCATGGCAGAACCAGACGCTCAGCGGATTGAAGGCATAACCGAGCAGGCGCGGCATGGTGAGCAATTGCAGACGGCCGCCCACTGGCAGACCGGCGCGGATCAGATGGGCTTCCATCTGCGCCTTCAGGGCGGCGGCGTCCTGCGCCTGGCCATCGCCATGGTCGGCGGGCCGGAAGCTGAAGAGATTGAATCGACCGATGCTGAACCAGCGCAAGCCGCGGTCCAGCGCTGGCAGCTCGTCCAGGTCGAGCAGCAGGGTGAACATGCTGTAGCGCAGCCGGTGGCGCATCGGGCGCAGGCGCTGGTGCATCACCTCGCCGCGGTAGATGGCCGAACCCATGCCCGATTCCGCGGTGGCGCCTGGCTTCGCACCCGTGCCCGGATGTCGGATCTCCGTCATGCGGTGACCGCCTGCGGCAGGTGGATGCGGGACGATTCCCCTTCCACAGTCCAGGGGCGCCGCACGCCGCCCAGCGCTTCGGCCACCGCCAGCCCGGCCTGCAGGCCGTCTTCATGGAAGCCGGAGCCGAAGTAGGCGCCGCAGAACCAGGTGTTCTGGTGACCCTGCAGGCGCCACAGTTCCCGCTGCGCCTGGATGGCGCCCGCGTCGAAGCGCGGGTGCTCGTAGACCTCGGTGGAGACCAGCAGTTCCGGCCGCGGCGCCACTGTCGGATTGAGCGTGACGAACAGCGGCGTGGCCTGCGGGCCTTGCGGCAGATGGGGCTGCAGCCGGTTCATCCAGTAGGTGACGGTCGGCGGCGATTCGCTCGCGGCGGCGCCGCTGCCGGCCACGTAGTTCCAGCTGCACCAGACCGAGCGGCGGCGCGGCATCAGGGCCGGGTCGTGATGCAGCACCGCCAGGTTGCGGCTGTAGGGCAGGGCGCCCAGCACCCGGCGTTCATCGGCTGTCGGCTCGGGCAGCATGCGCAGGGCCTGATCCGCATGGGCGGCGATGACCACATGGTCGAACAGACGGCTCAGGGTGCCGCTGCGGGTGTGCAGCCGCACGCCGCCGGGCTCGCGCAGCACCGACAGCACCGCTTCATTGCGGTGGATGCGGTCGCCCAGCGGCTCGGACAGGCGACGGACATATTCCCGGCTGCCGCCATCCACCGTGCGCCACACCGGCCGTCCGGAGACTTTCAGCAGGCCATGGTTCTCGCAGAAGCGCACGAAGGACGCCATCGGATACTGGCCGATGTCCGAAGCGGTGGAGGACCAGATCGCGGCGCCCATCGGGTAGAGGTGATCGTCGCGGAAGGCGCGACCGTAACCGCGGGCGTCAAGGTAGTTGTCCAGGGGCAGGTCGCCACAGTGAGCCACATCGGCCGGTGCTTCGCGATAGAAGCGCAGCAGCTCCCACAGCATCTTGTAGAAGCGCGGCCTCAGCAGGTTGCTGCGCTGGGCAAACAGGCCGTTGAGGTCGGTGCCCGCATATTCCATCCGGCCGTCGTTCAGGCTGACCGCGAAGGACATGTCGGACGCCCGGGTCGGCACCTTCAGATGCTCGAACAGGGCGGTCAGGTTGGGGTAGGACGGCTCGTTGTAGACAATGAAACCGGTGTCCACAGGCACCTGGCGGATGCCGCAGGGCGCGTCCACCGTATTGCTGTGGCCGCCGATCCGGCCATCCGCCTCGAAAACTTCCACTTCATGGCGCTGGGACAGCAGCCAGGCGCAGGAGAGGCCGGAGATGCCACTGCCAACCACGGCGATGCGCAGCGGCCGCCCCGAGGGGGTGGCGGCACTGGAGGCAGGGCCAGTGGCGGGAATGGGGGGCAGGGCATGCGGAGGTGGGCGATCCATGATTCTTTTTGTGCAATTTTCCCTTGTACGGGGATGGGAACGATTTGGATCGCAGGGCTTCCCCGGGTTGCGGAGACCTGTGGAAAGCCGGGTGCCCGACCGTCGTTGGCCGGGGTGCGCGACTGTAAGGCCGAAACGTGGGCGTGAATCGCCCTGCTGGCCGCCGGCGCGTTGATCAGCGATGATCCAAAGCGCCACCTGACGCGTATAGAAGAGCATGGGCACTCTGCGACGCGACTCTCTGGCACAGACCCCGGCTGCAGAGCCGGGCATGGCGGCTTCGCCCAAGCCGTCCTCGTCGGCCGTGCCACACTTGAAAATTGTTTCCCTCCATGGCGAGCCTCCGCCGGATCCGTCGCGCAGATTGCCGCCCGATGGTGCGGATGTTCCCGCCACTGATCCCACGGCCGCCGCGGCCGTTCCTGTTGATGCGGCCGACGCTGCCGACACGGCTGACACGTCGATGACGTTCCTGGCCGACCCGGGTAGCGCCGCCGCTGACGACTGGTCCCGCATGCTCCGGCGCATTGCCGAGCATCGGGACCGGGACGCCTTCTCGCGTCTCTTCCAACACTTTGCGCCCCGGGTGAAGAGTTATCTCATCCGCACCGGCAGCAGCGACTCCATGGCGGAAGACCTGGCCCAGGAAGCCCTGGTGACGGTCTGGCGCAAGGCGGCGCTGTTCGACCCCGCCCAGGCGGCGGTGTCGACCTGGATTTTCACCATCGCCCGTCGGCTGCGGATCGATGCCGCCCGCCGGCACCGTCTGGAAGACACCGGCGATGAGAGCTTTGATTTCGACCGCCTGGAAGCCGACCAGCGGGACGTTGGCGAACATGCCGACGCCAACCGTCTGAGCCGGCGCATTCGTGACGCCCTGAGCCGCTTGCCTGCCGAGCAGGCCCAGGTGCTGCGTCTTTCCTATTACGACGACGAGCCGCATGCCCGGATCGCCGCGGAACTCGGACTCCCGCTGGGGACCGTGAAGTCGCGCATCCGGCTGGCCGTGGCGCAGCTGCGCAAGATGCTGGACGCCTGACATGTTGACCATGACTGTTTCCGCCCCTCTCGCGCCGACCCGATCCCAGGCCGGCATTCACCATCATCCGAGCGATGAGCATCTGCTGGCCCTGGCCACCGGCGGTCTGCCGGTGGGCATCCGGCTGGTGACCCAGACCCATCTGGAACTGTGCCGGAGCTGCCGCGATCGCGTCTCCCTGCTGGAAGCCGTCGGTGGTGTGGTGCTGGAAGACCAGCCGGTCGCGCCGATGCGTGCCGACGCGCTGGATCAGGCCCTGGCCCGTATCGATGCGATGGAGCAGGCTTCGCCCGGTGCCCTGCGCGTGGCCGGCCCGCCGCCGCTGCCCGCAGGCGCCGTCTGGCCCAAGGCGCTGGCCCATTGCAGCGCCACCCGCTGGCGCTGGCTCGGCCCGGGCATGCGCTGGAGCCGGGTAAATGTGCCGGACGCCCCGGACGCCAATGTCTTCCTGCTGCGCATCGGCGCCGGCAAGTATCTGCCGCAGCACACCCACGACGGCGTGGAGCTGACCCAGGTCATCTACGGCCACTTCCACGACGGTCGTGCGCTGTTCGGCCCGGGGGACTTCGACAAGGCCGATGGCGACGTGCATCATCAGCCGGTGGTGCAGGACGGCAGCGAATGCATCTGCATCGCTGCCGTCGAAGGACGGCTCGCCTTTGACGGGTTTATCGCCCGCTGGTTCGGTTCACTCGTCGGCATGTAGCCAGGGTGAGAGCGGTGGAGGCCCAGGCGGCCACCCCGCTCGCGAACGATCCCCAGACCAGATCCATCAGCGTGATGGTCCACGGCCAGTCGCGCAGCGTGGCCTGATTCGTCAGGTCATAGGTCGCATAGGCCATCAGGCCGAACAGGGCGCCCCGGCCCAGGGCCACCCGGCTGCGGCCCTGCTGCAACGCAGGCGCCTGGCCGAAGAACACCACCCCGCCGATATAGAGCAGATAGAAGATCGCGCCTGCGACCCAGTCGACGGTGGGCGCCATCAGGTGGCCGATGCCCGGCTGATAGACCTTCTGATAGGCATTGCTCAGCCAGACGGCGTCCATGGCCAGGAAAACCACGGCGGTCAGCCCATAGGCGAGCGGCCAGCGCCACAGGGGTGCCGCGGCAGGCGCCGCAGGGGTGGGGGCATAGCCACCGGCGGACGGGGCGCGGGCGCGTCGGGACGCATCACCGGCGGCGGACAGACTGGGGGCGGGCATGAGAGTCTCCTGAAATGAGAAATGGGGTGATCAGGGAATGATCACGGGGTGACCACGGGGGTGATCAGGGCAATCGGTAGGTCAGCACCCGGTCGCCACGCACGCGGGCGTCCAGGCCAAGCCAGCGCTGGTCGCTGCGGTCCAGCCAGAGGGTCAGGCGCTGAGCGTCGCCCTTGGGCGGCTTGGTGACGAGCTGCCACCGGGTGGCCATGACCTCGCCGCCGGCAACGGTGATCGTGGCATCCGGCAGGCGTTCCACCTTCACCTCGTCCATCTTGCCGGTTTGCGGATTGAGCAGTCGGGTCTGTTTGACCAGGGCGGGATGCCAGTAGGCATAACTCATGACGCAGTCGCCACCGCCACCGCCATCACTGCCGCCACCACCACCGTCCCGGCGCCAGTCGACCTTCTCGGCCTTGCCGTCATCGTCGGTGGTGCTCTGGATGGCATCGACGCAGTCTCCCTTCCACCGCTCCTGCGCCTGATGGCGATAGCGGAACACCGTCAATCCCAGCATCTTGACCGCCATCGTGGCGTCGCTGGTGACGGTGCGGGCTTCCGGCGGGCCGGACACTTCAAAGCGATGGCTGCCGATGGGTTTGCCGTCGAGCCGGATGTCGAAATTCCAGGTCTGGGCCTGACTCAGGCCGCTGACCCCCAGCAGGGCGCCCAGAACCAGGGCACCGAGCGGACGTTGGACGGATGTGTGCATCTGCAAAAGGACCGGGAGTGGAGGAAATCAGAAGCCTCACCTGACGGTACCTGGTCGACATGCGGGCGATACCCGGTATCGCCGCCACATGCCGGGGATGCGCGTCCAGGTCAGGCGCGGGCGGACGCTGCGCGCTTGCGCTTGGGCGGCCACGGAATGAAGGCGCTGGTACGTTCGATGTAGTCGCGGTAGGCGGGGCGACGCTCGCCGATGTCCTTTTCCAGCAGGCTCACGCCGGACACCTTGAGCAGCAGCACCGTCATCAAGAGCGGAGACACCAGCGCCCACAAGCCCGACAGGCCGGCGGCGGACAGCGCCATCAGGCCGACGCCCCACCAAAGACAGCATTCGCCGAAGTAGTTGGGATGCCGGCTGTAGCGCCACAGGCCGGTGTCCATCACGCTGTCCTTCTGCCGCGGGCCCCGGCGGAAGCGCGAGAGCTGCGCGTCCGCCACCGTCTCCATCACCACACCCGCGGTGGCCAGCACCGCGCCCAGCGTGTCCAGCGGCCCCCAGGGGGACGGCTCGGCACTGGCCGCCGCCAGGAAGGGCAGGCTCACCAGCCAGCCCAGAAAGGCCTGCAGCAGAAAGACGAGATAGAGGCTCTTGAAAGCAAAGCCGGGATCATTGCGCTGGCGCATGTCACGGTAGCGCCGATCTTCCCCATGGCCCCAGTTGCGGACGGTGATGTAGACAGCCAGCCGCACCGCCCAGATCAGCGTGATGCTGATCATGAACAGCGTGCGCAGGTCGGTGCCCAGCCGCCAAACCACCCAGACCGCCGGCGCGGCGATGAACAGGGACCACACCCGGTCCGCCACGCTGGCGTCCCGCACCGCCACACTCACCAGCCAGGTCGGCAGCGCGATCAGCACGCAGAGCAGCAAACCGCCGCCGGCGGCGGCCAGCGTGCTGGTGGGGTGGAGCAGGGTGTCGAGGAAGTCCATGGGGTGTCAGTCGGGATGGGCAGGGATGAAGGCTGCAGGGCAGGCGGCGTTCCGCTCAGCGCCGCGGCGCAAACAGATAGTGGCTGACCCACCACTGCTGGCCCTGGTCATAGGCGAAGAGCTCCTGCACCGACAGCAGGAACAGCCGCCAGCGCTGCCACCACATCGGCGCCTGTGCCGCACCGTAGACCGACTCCAGCACCGGCATCACCGCCAGGCGGTTGGCATCGAACTTTTCCAGCCAGGCGCCTGCCGTGCGGGCGTAATGGCGGCCATCCCAGCGCCATTGCTGCTCCAGGGCGAGGTCCTGCTGGCAGCGCAGGGCCAGGTCGTCGCTGGGCATCATGCCGCCGGAGAAGAAATACTGGCTCATCCAGTCGGTCTCGTCCCTGACTTCAAAGGCGTAGGGCGCACCGCGATGGGCGAAGACATGCATGAAGAACCGGCCGTCCTCCCGCAGCCAGCGGGAGACTTTGCGGAAGGCCTGCGGCCAGTTGCGCAGATGCTCGAACATCTCCACCGACACGATGCGGTCGAATTGACCGTCCATGCCGCCTTCGTCGCCGAGGCGGTTGAAGTCCATGGTGATGACCTGCAGGTTGTGCAGGCCGCGCTCCTGCGCCCGGGCCAGGATGAATTCCCGCTGTGAGGCCGAATTGGACACCGCCGTGATCCGCGCCTGCGGGTAGTGCGCCGCCATCCAGAGGCTGAGCGAGCCCCAGCCGCAGCCCAGTTCCAGAATGGTCTGGCCATCGGCGAGACCGGCGCGGGTGGCCGTCTCCTGCAGGGCGGCGGCCTCGGCGTCTTCCAGCGTATTCACGCCTTCCGGCCACCAGCAGCAGCTGTACTTGAGATGCGGGCCCAGCATGTTGAGATAGAGCGCGGCCGGCAGCTCATAGTGCTGCTCATTGGCTTTCTCCGGCACTAGCGCCAGGGCGGAGCGATCCAGCGACGCAATGAACTGCGCCGTCAGTTGCGCAGCCGATTCCGCATGCCGGGCCTGCGATTCATCCAGACGCTGACGCAGCAACTGACGAATGCCGGCGCGCAGCGCCACATCGGGCAGAAGGCCGCGTTCGGCCATCTGGACGGCCAGGGAAGAAAGCTTGAGAGTCATGAGACGCCTGTGCAGGTTGCTTGTTCGCTTGTACGCGCGGCAGGGTGCAATGGATCTGCGGCGTTCAATCTGCGCGCTTTTAGCGATTCAGTCACGTTTGAACTGCCATAAATATCAATGCGGAGACCGTTGCACTCGTATAGTGGCCGTTCAGAGAGGTGTGCCCATGAAAAAAGTGTTGGTGGTTGACGACCACGCCGACATCCGGCGACTCATCCGCATGACGCTCGACTTCGAGGACTTCGAAGTGCGCGAGGCGCCGGACGGCCCGCAGGCGCTGGCCGTGCTGCAAGACTGGACGCCGGACGCCATCCTCATCGACGTGATGATGCCGGGCATGGACGGCTTCACCCTGTGCCGCACCATCCGCGAGCAGCCGGCCACCCGCCACATCCCGGTGCTGTTCCTCAGCGCCCGGGGTCATGCCCGGGACACCGACGAAGGGCTCAAGGCGGGCGCCAGCGCCTATCTGATCAAGCCCTTCAGCCCTTTGCAGCTGATCCACGAACTGAGCCGCGCCAGCGCCAAGGCGGCATGAGCGCTTCTCCCATGGCCGACACCAATTCTTATGACGCCCAGGCGTTTGCGCAGATGGAGCGCATCGTCTCGGACCTGCGCATCATGTATCGTGAGCGCAATGAGGCTCTGCGGCAGGTCACTCGCGCGCATCACGATGCGCTGATGCGACTGGCACGCGCGGCCGAACTCCGGGACGACGACACCGGCGTGCACATCTTCCGCATCGGTTATCTGGCGGAAGCGCTGGCGCTGAAGCTGGAGCAGGGCGAAGCCTTTGCCCGACTGCTGCGCAGTGCCGCGCCCATGCATGACATCGGCAAGATCGGCATTCCGGACCATGTGCTGAAGAAGCAGGGACCGTTGACGCCGGAGGAGCGGGCCATCATGAACCGTCATCCCGAGATCGGCGCCGACATCCTGGGCCGGTCCAACATCCCGCTCTTCCTGCTGGCGGCAGAAGTGGCCCAGTGCCACCACGAGCGCTGGAACGGCCTGGGCTACCCGCGCGGGCTCAAGGGCGAGGACATTCCGATTTCCGCCCGCATCGTGGCGGTGGCCGATTTCTTCGATGCCCTCGCCATGGACCGTTGCTACCGGCCCGCCTTCACGCCGGAAGTGGCGCTGGGCATGCTGCAGGAAGAAAGCGGCAAGGCCTTCGACCCGCGGGTGGTGCAGGCCTTCACCGAGCACTTCGAGGAACTGCTGGCGCTGCGCGACCGCATCAATGCCGCGCCGCCGACGCATGACGAATTGCTGGGCAACTTCTGACAGGAAGGTCACCATGCTGCGAGCTTGTTTCCTGACGCTGATGATGGGTATGGCGATCGCCGCGCCCGGCATCACTGCCGCGCAAACCCCGGCCCCGGCTCAGGCCGCGTCACCGCCTGCCAATCTCTCCACCCCGGTACTGACCCGGCTCAAGGCGAGCGGTGAACTGCCCGTCTGCATTTGGCCGGACTACTACGGCATCACCTTCCGCAATCCATACTCCGGCCAGTTGACCGGCATCGACGTCGAGCTGTCCGAGGCTTTTGCAAAGGACCTCGGGGTGAAGCTTCGGTATGTCGAATCGTCCTTTGCCACCCTGATCGATGATGTCACCCAGGGCCGCTGCGACGTGGCCATGTTCGCCATCGGCGTGACGCCTCAACGTCGCGACCGACTGGCCTTCAGCACCCCCTATCTGCAGAGCGACATCTACGGCATCACCACCCGTTCCAGCCGGCTGGTGAAGTCCTGGGACGACATCGACCAGCCCGGCGTGGCGGTGGCGGTGCAGGCAGGCACCTTCATGGAGCCGGTGATGGCCGAGCGTCTCAAGCAGGCGCGTCTGGTGGTCATCCGGCCGCCCAAGACGCGCGAAGCGGAGCTCGCCGCCGGCCGGGTGGATGTCTTCATGACCGACTATCCCTACAGTCGCCGGCTGCTGGAAAACGCAGACTGGATGCGGTTGATCGCCCCGCCCAAGCCCTTCCATGTGATTCCCTACGCCTATGCGGTGCGACCCGGTGATGACGCCTGGCTGGCCCGCATCAACACCTTTGTCGCGGCCATCAAGGCTGATGGCCGGCTGGCCGCTGCCGCACGCCGCAACGGCCTGACCGACATCGTCGCCCGCTGAGCCATGCCGCACAGCCGCCGTGCTTCCACCGTCTCGCTGGTCTGGCTGGCGCGCGGGGTGGGTGCGGCCCTGGCGCTGGCCGCGGTGGTGGGGATGGGCTTCCTGGCGTGGCAAAGCCGCAATGAAGCGCTGGAAGCGGCGGAAGAGCGCAGCCACCTGATTGCGCGGGTGCTGGAAGATCACGCCACGCAGACCGTCGAGTCGGCCGCCCTGGCCTTGACCACGGTCGGCGATGGCATTCGCGGCCAATCGACCCTCGATCCTGCGCATGTGTCCCAGATGCTCGGACAGATGCTGCTGGCGCAGCCCGGCCTGCGGGAGGCGGCGCTGCTCAGCGAAAGCGGGCAGATCATCGCCAGTTCGGCCGGTCATCCGGCCGGCAGTCTGGTGCGGCTGGCGGAATGGGGACCATTGCCGGTCGGCGATGGCAAGACCACGCTGATGCATCTGCAGCCGGGCCGGGGCTTGCTCGAAGGCCGTCGCGCCCAGCGCATCGACCAGGTGGCCTACCTGCCGCTGGTGATGCCATTCCAGATGCATGCGCGTCGGTTCTATCTGGTGGCGGCCATCAACCCCGATGCGCTGGCCAACTACCAGCAGGGCGTGGCGGAGCCGGAATGGCATGCGGCGCTGTTCAGCTACCAGGGCCAGTTGCTGGCCGCCACCACTGAATTCCCGCTCAAGCCGGGCGGTTGGCATCAGGCGCACCGGTTGTTCCGGGAGTGGCTGCCGGCGCAGGCGATTGGGGACTGGCAGGGGCCCGCCTTCGGCGACGGCCAGCAGATGCTGACCTACCGTGTGTCCCGTTCGCGGCCGATGGTCGTGGTGGTGGAACAGGAGCGCAGCCGCCTGCTGGCAGACTGGCGGGACGACCTCTGGCTCAGTGGCGGCGCGCTGCTGGTGATGGAACTGCTGATCCTGGGCGGCATGGTGGCCACGCTGCGCGCGCTGGCGACCCGGGCCCAGGCCCAGCGAGTGCTGGATGAAGCCTACGCCAAGCTCTCCGCCAGCGAGCAGGAAATGGCCCTGGTGCTGCGCAGCATCCAGGAACTGATCTTCCGCACCGACGCTGACGGCCGGCTGGTGTTCGTCAATGCGCGCTGGAGCCTGGTCACCCGCGAGCCGACGGAGAAGATCCTCGGTCGCAAGATGTCCACATTGGCCGTCCCCGCCGATCGGGCGCAGGTCGAGCGGCTGTTCTCCGACGCGGCGCCGGACGGCGTGCGCCATGCGGAGGTGAGCGTGCCGGTGTCGCCGGGCGAGCTGCGGCGGTTCTCGCTGGCGGTGGTGCCGCTGATGACCGGGTCGCGCATCGATGGCTTTGCCGGCTCGGCCGTCGACGTCACCGAGCGGTATGAAGCCGAAGCCCGGCTCCAGCAGCAGTTGCATCTGGTGGCGCTGCTGCTGGAGCTCAGTCCGCAGCCGGTCTCGATGGTGGACCGCGAAGGCTGCTACGTGACGGTCAATCGGGCCTGGGAAGACTTCACCGGGCGCTCTCGTGACGAGGTGGTGGGCCGGCCGGTGGACCGCCATCTGCCGGAATGCGGCATGGAGCCGCCAACGTCCGACTGGGTGCCGATGGAAGGCATCGAGGGCCAGAGCCTGCTGCGCTACGAAACACAGTTCTACGACCGCAACCGCGACTGCCGCGATGTGGTGCTGTCCAAGGTCGTTGTGCCGGGGGATGAGATGGGACCCGCCGGCGTGCTGTTCACCCTGACGGACGTCTCCGAATTCCGCCGCGCCGAGCGTGCCACCACCGAAGCCAAGGAGGCGGCGGAAGAGGCCTCGCGGGTGAAGTCGGAATTCATCGCCAACATGAGCCACGAACTGCGCACGCCGCTGCAGTCGATCATCGGCTATTCGGAGCTGGGACGCAGCCGGGGGGAGTCGACCTGTCCCAAGCTGTCGGCCATGTTCGGCGACATCCATGATTCCGGCCGGCGCATGCTGGACCTGGTGAATGACCTGCTGGATGTGTCGGCACTGGAAAGCGGCGTCGGCACCTTCAGCCTGGAGCGCTGCGACCTGCGGCCCTGCATCACGGCGGTGGTGCGGGAGCTCAAGCCGCTGATGGCTCACCGGCGGCTGACGCTGGAGATGTCGCAGGCGCCGGAGCCGCTGGTGGCGCGGGTGGATCCGCTGCGCTTCCAGCAGGTGATTCGCAATGTGCTGGCCAATGCGATCCGTTTTTCACCGGAAGGCAGTGCCATCACGGTGCGCTCGATCCGGCGCTCGCAGGGCGAAGCCCATCTGGCCATCATGGACCGCGGGCCCGGCATTCCGGAGCCGGAACTGGAGCGCATCTTCGAAGCCTTCGTGCAGTCCAGTGCCACCAGCACCGGCGCTGGCGGCACCGGGCTGGGACTGGCCATCTCCCGCAAGATCATGACGGCCCTGGGCGGGCGCATCTATGCCGAGAACCGGCCCGGCGGGGGCGCGGTGTTTCATGTGCTGATGCCACTCGGCGTCGTGGCAGAAATCTGATCGGCCTTGGCGGTCGCGTCGGCGCTCCCGTTGCCGTTGCAGTTGCCATTGCCGCTGCCGTCCTGAAGCCATCGGCTCTGTGAAGAGCCGCCCCATCGTCCTCACCCGCTTGCCCCTGTGAACGAGGCGCCGCGCGGCGCTCGCGCTCCGTGTAATTTTTCGCGGACATATCGTTTTGTCACTTCCACATTTATCACTTCGATCATTTGCGTTCGTGGGGCGCCTACATTGTTCTGGCGAATCACCTGCGGGTGGCCACTCATCTGGCCGCTGTTCCAGGTCACCACCATTGCGGACACGACCGATTCGCCGTCTCCGCGACTGAGCAGGCGTTGGACACGCCAAGCGAGGAGGAGAGAGTCATGTTCACGATTCAACGGCTGTCCATGCGCCAATTGCTGGTGCTGTCCTTTGCCTTTCAACTGACCCTGCTGCTGGGTGTGGCCCTGTATGCCGTGTGGGGCCTGAGTGGCGCGCAGCACAGGCTGCAAACGATGGTGGGCGACGAGCTCCAGCGCGCCATGCTCGGCCGCGATGTGCGCGCCGCTGCAAGTGCCCGCGCCATTGCCGCGCGCAACCTGGTGCTGGTGCAGGACCGCGCCCAGCAGGAAGAGGAGCACAACGCCGTGCTGGCGGCGCACACCCGGGTCGGCAAGAGCCTGGACAAGCTGCGCGACGCCATGCAGGCGCCCAACATCACCGCCGAAGAACGGGAGCACTACAAAACGATGATGCAGGTGGAGGAACAGTACGGAAAGGTCGCTCTGGCCATCGTGGACCTCGCTCTGAAGGGCCAGCGGGAGGAGGCGATCACCAAGATGAATATTGAATGCCGCCCGCTGCTCAAGCAGCTCATCCAGGCGACCTCGGCCTACACCTCTTTCATCACCGCCGCCAGCAATGAAGAGATGCGCCTGACGACGGCCAGCATCGAGCGCCAACGGCTGACGACGGGCGTGATCACCCTGCTGGCGGTTCTGGCAGCCATCGTGCTGTCGGTGGTCATCACCCGGCGCCTGCTTCGCTCGCTGGGTGTCGATCCCGGCGTCCTGCGCGAGATCGCCGACCGCCTGGCGTCGGGCGACCTGAGCCATCAGCACGGTCTGCAGGAGGTGCCTTCCCACAGTGTCGTGGCCTCGCTGACCAAAATGCAGCGCTCGCTCGCGGGCATCGTCCATCAGGTGCGCTCCAGCGCATTGGCCATTGCCGAAGACGCCGCGCAGATCGCTGCGGGCAACCAGGACCTGTCCGAGCGCACCGACAATCAGGTGAGCAAGCTGCGCCACACCTCCAGTTCGATGACCCAGGTGACCGATTCCGCCCGCGGCACTTCACAGCATGCGGTGGAGGCGACGCAGTTGGCGCAGTCCGCGCAGACCGCCGCCCAGCGGGGTGGGGCGGTGGTGACGAAGGTCGTCACCACCATGGACGACATCTCCAGCCAGTCCCATCGGATGATCGAGATGGTGGGGCTGATCGAGGCGATTGCCTTTCAGACCAATCTGCTGGCCTTGAATGCCGCGGTGGAGGCGGCGCGGGCCGGCAATCACGGCAAGGGCTTTGCAGTGGTCGCGGCGGAGGTGCGGGTGCTGGCGCAGCGCAGCGCCGAGGCCGCCAAGGAGATCAAGACGCTGATCGATGCCAATGTGGCGAGTGTGTCCGCCGGCAGCGAGCTGGCGACCTCCGCCGGGTCCGCCATCGGGGACATCGTCGGTCAGGTCAACCGGCTGGCGGCGTTGATCGGCGATATCAGCGAGGCAGCGCAGCGCCAGACCCATGAAATGGCCAGCGCCGCCGACGATGTGGGCAGTGTGGATGCGGATTCGCAGCAGAACGCCGTGTTGGTCGGCCGCATGGCTGCAGCGGCCCACAGCCTGAACAGCCAGACGCAGGCCCTGGCGTCGGCGGTGGTGCTGTTCAAGGCCTGAGCGTCGTCCGCACGGATCGGGGGGCCTGAAGCAGGCGCGGGGAGGCAGGGCCTTACAGCGCAGCTTCCCGATGCCACAGACTCAGCAGATATCGCAGGCCATCGCCCAGCCAGGAGCTTCGCTCCGTGGCCGACAGGTGCACCGAGCCGAAGATTTCCCGCCGCGGCGCTGCTTCACTGCCGCAGTGGTCGAGCCGCAGATGAAAGGTGGGGCGCACCGGGGCATACCGGCCGTCCTGCAGGCGTTGCACCGGGATCGGACCGCCATGCGCATCGGCCAGGCCGGTTTCCTCCAGGGTGGCGAGTTGCACCGGATCCACCCGGGTGAGCTCACAGCGACGACTGCGTTCTTCCGGCACGGCCGGCACGAAGGTGGCGGGGATGCCGCTCTTGAGCCCTTGTAGTGCCGCTTCGTCGGCATAGGCGTCGACCTTCAAGCCGCTGACGCCGGCCACGCTCAGCAAGCGCTCCCCGCCGGGCACCCACACGCCGGGATGCAAGCCTTCGGCCACTTCGACGACCGTGCCGGCAAACGGGGCCCGCACGGCCAGGCGTTCTCGCTGGGCACGCAGCCCGTCCAGCTCGGCGACCGCGCCTTCCCACTGTTTGCGCAGCGCCGGACCGAGATCGCGCAGCCGCTCATCGAAGGGCTGCTGCTCCAGTTGCAATCGCAGTTGCTCTTCCTGCACCACGGCCTGCTGCCATTGCATCTCCAGCTCGGGCGAGCGAAGCTGCAGCAGCAGGTCGCCGGCCTTCACCCTCCGGCCTTCCTGCGGGGCCTCATTGACCACCTGAGCCGCATGGCTCGCCACCACCACCTGAACCTCGCTCGGGGACAACACCGCCGGCAGACGGACCGAGGTGCGCCACGGCCAGCACAGCACGATCAACCCCGCACCCAGCACCAGCAGCGTGCGACGCGACGCCCGGTTCCAGCGCCAGCGCTGACGCTGCTCCCACCACGCCTGAAGCTCCCGCCAGATTGGCCGGGCGATGAACCACACCAGCTCCACCGCCAGCAGCACCAGGCCCAGCGCCTTGAAGAAGGCGTGATAGACCAGCAGCGCAATGCCGAAGAACAGCACCAGCCGATAGAGCCACGTGGCCAATGCAAAGGCGATCAGGCCACGACGGCGCGACGGGCTGAAGCGTTCGGGCGGCGGGTCGCCCCAGCCGAAGAGTGCCTCCCGCATCCACCAGCGCCCCAGCGCAAAGGAGCGCTCATGCAGGTTGGGCATGTTCAGCGCGTCGGAAAGCAGGAAGTAGCCGTCAAAGCGCATGAACGGACTGGCATTGATCGCCAGCGTCAGCACCCAGGTGGTGGTGGCCAGCAGGAAGGCGCCGGACCGGATCGGCGCCCAGGCCGGTGTGTCCGGCAGCAGGCTCCAGGCCAGCAGCGCCACCGAGGCCAGCGCCAGTTCACTGAGCATGCCCGCCGCGCCCACCCACAGGCGCTGCCTTCGGGAGGTGAGCTTCCAGGCTTCGTTGGTGTCGGTATAGAGCACCGGCCACATCACCAGAAAGGCCACGCCCATGGTGGGCACCCGGCAGCCGAAGTGGGTGGCGGTGAAGGCATGGCCCAGCTCATGCAGCACCTTGGCGCCGCTCAGGGCCAGGCCCACTGCCAGCAGGCCTTCCCAACTGGCGTAGCTGGTGAGGGTGTGGCTGAACTCGTCCCAGCGACGGCCGGCCAGGATCAGCCCCAGCAGCGTCAGCACCGCGCAGGTCAGCCAGAAGCCGGGACGGAAGGCCCAGCGCACCCAGCGGCTCATGCGCTGCAGGGCATGCATCGGCTGCAGCAGCGGAATGCGGAAGAACAGATAGTGTTTGAGCAGCCATTGCCCGGCGGACATGCGGGTGGCGTGGGCATGGGCGGTCAACTGGTCGGTGTGGCTCGCGTCAGAGGCCACCAGCAGATGATTGCGGCGCAGCATCTGCAGCACCGCCAGCAGGTCGTGGTCGCCCAGGCGCAGCGTGGTGTCTCGTGCCACCGCGGCCAGCACCTCGCGCGGGTCCGCGAGATGCCAGCGCGACAGCAGCTCGAACGCCGGCCAGCTCAGCGCATAGAAGCGGTGGCTGGCGGGGTCATGCAGCGTCCAGGTCGGGGAGCCGTCGTCGGCTTCCGGGCCGGGGTGCAGCGCCAGGTCTTCCCGCAGCGGCGGCAGTGTCACCAGCCCAGCCATTGCCTCACCGTCGACAGCGGCCGCCGCAGGGCCACGTAGATCAGCGGTGCCCAGCCGCCGTAGACCCGGGCGCTGCCAAGCTGGCCGATGCGGGGCAGCGGCTGATCGGTGCGAAAACTCGCCTTGATGCGGTAGGCCATGAAGCCCTCGCGAGTGGCTTCGGCGCGATAGGAGACGCTCTCCACCCGCGCGTCGAAGGACTGCATCGGCGCGCCCTGCGGATGCAGCGTCAGCGTGTCGCCGGGCGACACCGGCAGGCGGTCCGCCGCCGGCATCCAGGCCACCAGTTCCACCCGCGCCGGGTCGGCCACCAGCAGCACCCGCTCGCCCAGGGTGACCGCCTTGCCGATCCAGTCATTGGCATCGGCGAACACGGCGATGCCGGCCCGGTCCGACTTCACCTGCACCCGGGCGAGCTGCTCGGCGGTGTAGTCCAGTTCGACGGATTTTTCCTGCACCTTGCCGCGCCGCAGCACCAGTTCGGCACGAGTCTTGTCGTTGGTCACCGCCGCTTGGGCCGATTGCCGGTATTCCTCCTGCGCCGTGTCGACGGCCTTGCGGGCCACCTCCAGACGGGCGCGCAGGGCGGTGGTGTCCAGACTGAACAGGGGCGTGCCGGGCTGCACCGCCTGATTGGGCCGGATGTCGAAGCGGTCGATGACGCCGTCCAGCGGCGCCCGCACCACGAAGGGCTCAAAGGGCACCACCTCCGCCTGGGCCAGCGCCGACAGTCGCATCGGGCACAGGCTCACGAGCAGGGCGCCTGCCAGCAGCCAGCGCCGGGTCTTGCGCTGGCGCAGCAACGGCGCGAGGCCTTCTCGCCAGGGATGGCGCGGCTGCAGCGCGTCGAGCGCATGGCCGTACGCATGCGCGAGTTCCGTGAGCAGGCCGATCTCATGCGGGGCCCAGGGCGTGTCCCGCGCCAGCAGCAGGCCAGCCGCTGCGGGGCGATCACCGGCGGGCAGCGGCAGCCAGAGCGCATGCGCGGGCAGCCAACTCGACCAGTCCGCGCGCAGCGCCTGCGGCAATGCATCGATCGCGATTTCCCCAGCGGGCAGGGCTTCCCGCATCAGATGGCGACACAGCGGCGTCAGCCACTGGATGTAGGGCGCCTGCGGATCGGGCTGCGGCGGCCCGGACACCGCCATCACCTGACCCAGGCCCGCAGCCGTCCAGAGCGCTGCCTGCCGGTAAGGCAGCAGCTGCAGCGTTTCGTTCACCGCCACAAAGCCCAGCGCCTGCGGGCTGCCCGCCTGCCGCGCACGCCGCTGCAACTGCAGCAGCGTGACCAGGGGAGCCGAACGTTCCGGCGCGGTCATGCTCCGGCCCTCACGGATGCGGCGGAAACACCGCCCAGCCGCTCATGCCGGGCAGCAGGCCCGGCTGGCTGCCGTCCATCACACCGAAGACGGCGACGGTCTGGCTGACCGGATCGATCTGCGCACCCAGGCGCTGCACCTTGGCGGGATACCGCTTGCCCAGCTCTTCCACATCCACCTGGAAGGCGGCGCCGGGGCGCAGCCACGCCAGCCAGCGGGAGGGCACGATCATCTGCACTTCCAGCTGTCCGGTCTCGATGATGTCCAGCAGCGGATTGCCGGGGGACACGAACTGATGGGCCGCCACATGGCGCTTGGCCACCCGACCCGCAAAGGGCGCCGAGATGTTGCAGCGGTTGACCAGCATCTTGTTGCCCGCCAGTTCAGCCTGCGCTTCCTTCAGTCGCGCCTGGCCCTGCTGCACCTCCAGGGCGCCGATCGAGTTGAGTTCAGCCAGTCGCTGGTTGGAAGCCACCAGCGCACTGGCGGCTTCCACGGCGGCCTCGGCCTTGCGTTGCTGGCTCTGATGCAAGGAGCAGTCGAGCCCCACCAGCAACTCCCCCGCGCGGAAGGCGTCCCCTTCGCGCAGCCGCAGCGTCGCCACGCGCGCGGGGATTTCCGCGGCGATGGTCACGCTGTTGCGGGCGCTCAGCTGCGTGCGGATGCGGCCTTCCTTGTCACTGCCTGCGCTGACGCTGGTGGGCGCTGGCGCTGTCGCGGGCTTCGGGGCACTTTGTGCGTGGGCGGAGGCGGCCATTGCCACCATGCAGCCCGTCATCATGATGCCCAGGCCCCACTGCCGGCTCAGGGCATCCCATCCGTCTCTCATGCACCGCCCTCGGGATTCATCGTCTTGGTCCAGTTCTGCTCGGAAGCCTTGACCGCCTCGCCCAGACTCTTGAGGTCATGCCCCGGCACCGACTGGGGCAGGGGATCCAGTCCCATCGTGGCGACCAGCTGGCTGTACGCGCCCTGCAGCGCGCCATAGGTCTGATAGAGGCGCAGCTCGGACATCATCGCCGCGGCGGACGCGCGGATCTCTTCCAGCTTGCCCTGGCTGTTGGCGGTGGCGGCATTGCGGGTATAGCCCAGAATGCGCTGCTCGACGCCATTGAGCTGCTCGGTCAGTTCGAACTGACGCAGGCGGCCCTGATAGTCCAGGCGCGCGATATGCACCTGCGTCAGCACCGCCATGTTCAGCGCCAGGCGCTGCTGACGGGCCAGATCCAGCTGGGCCTGCGCCATGCCGCGGATGTTGCTGGCATTGAGCAGGTTGAAGAGATTCCAGCCCACGCGCAGGCCGGCATCGCCCCACTGGCGGTTGACCAGGAAGCTGTTGCTGTCGTAATGGCCGCCGACGCTGATTTCGAGACCCGGCAGCAGCTTGGCCAGCGCCTTGCGGGTCTCCAGCAGGCCGATGCGTTCGTTGTACTGGGCTTCCACCAGTTCCGGACGACGCATCAGCGCCGCTTCTTCCATGCTGGCGGCGGCCAGGGTGATGCGCGGGGCCTGCAGGCTGGTGGGCATCTGCACGGTGAAGCTCTGGCCCGGCTCCAGGTTCATCAAGGCCGCCAGACGCGGCTTGGCCTGGGCCAGCTCATCACGCACGGCTTCGAGCTGACGCACGATGTCCAGCAGTTGGCGCTGATAGTTCAGCGCTTCCAGCGGCGAGCGGAGCTTTTCCACTTCCACCTTGCGCGAATCCTCCAGCGCGCGGCGGGTGGTTTCCAGCACCGGCTCGATCTTGCCTTCCAGCATCTGCGCGCCCGCGGCCTGCCAGTAGGCCTGCGCCGTCTGCTGCATCAGCAGATGCAGCACCTTGCGGCGACGTTCTTCGGCCACCAGCACCCGGTCGGCCTGCTGACGGGCCCCGTAGTAGCTGACGCCGAAGTCCAGGACGTTCCAGCTCAGGGAGAGGTCCGCCGTATTGCGTTCACGGTCGCTGGAGGTGGAGGGCTCCAGCGACTGCTGGCCGCTCAGCACGCTGCGCGACGAGGAGGCCAGCTCCGTGTCCCGCCAGGAATAACCGGCCTGCAGGGTGAGCTTGGGCAGCAGGTCGCTGCGGGTCAGGTCCAGCTGACGCTGCGCCACCGCGGCTTCCATCAGCTTGACGCGATGGTCGAGGTTGTACTTGATGGCGCGGGCCATCGCCTCTTCCAGCGAGACCGGACCGGCGATGGGCTCCTGCTGGCGGGTCAGCGTCTGCCGGTCCGCCTGGATCAGGCCTTGACGCTCTTCGGCGGTCAGGGCCTGGGGTGCGACTGCGCAGCCGGTCAGGCCTGCCGTCACCACCGCCATGACGGCCAGCGCCACCCGGCTGTGCCGAACCGGCAGGGGGAGGCGGGGCTTCGCGTCCTTCAGTTCCATCGTCATCTTTTTCGCTCCTCTGAATGCTTCTTGGGGATCAGGCCGCCGTGCTGGCATCGGTCAGGACCTGTTCCCAGTGTTGTTGTTCGGCCTGCCAGGCGCCGCGGCCATGCTGGCTGAACTGGCTGGCGAGGCCGGGCCGGCCGGCGGGGGTGTCGGTTCGTGGATCGGCAGGCTGGGTGTCGATCGCCGCCGCACGCGCCGACACATCCGCACGCGCGGCGTTGGCCTGCGCCAGACGTTCATGGCCGTCCTGCGGCGCCGCAGCGCCGGACTGGGGCCGGCTTCCCTTCACCTCGACCTCGATGGTGCTGACCGCGCGCTGACCCTTGGCGTCCCGCACCACCACCTCGATGGCGATCTTCTGGCTGAGCCCGGCGGGCGCGCGGCCCACCAGGGTGCCGGTGACCGGGTCATAGCGCAGCCAGGACGGCAGGGGCTGTCCGTTGGCCTGACGCACCTCGACGGTGGTCGGGCCATCACGGTTCAGGCTGGAGAGCACGTCCACCGGCAGCGCGATGCGCAGCGGCTCGCCGGCTGCGACCGAGACCGAGGTGGGGCGATCCACAAATGCGGATGAGCGACCCGTGTTCATCCCCTCGGGCATCGTTGTGCTGTCGGGGAGGCGCCCGGTGATGGTGGGTTCCTGACGGATCGAGAAACCGGCATTGCTGATCGCCACCGGCAGAGCGGCCGCGCCCACGCTCGTGCCTGCGCCCACCGGGATGACCACCGTTTGCGGTGCAGGCGGAATCACCAGCCCCGTGTCGATGGTCTGCGGAGGTTCGAAGGTCACCGGCAGCTGTGCAGGGTTGTCCGCCACTGGCGTTTGCAACGCGGGCACCGGCGCAGGGGCCTCGGCCGGCGGCAGCGGCGGCGGTGCGACCGGGGCAATGGCATAGGCCGGGCCTTCGGCGTTGCTGCCCAAGGCGTTGCCGGCGCTGTCCGCGATGCCGCTGGCGGCCGCGGCCAGTTGCAGGCTCACCTGGCCCGCGCCGGAGATGCCGCCCACTTCGACCACATAGGTCCGGCTGTCCACCTGGGTCAGACCGGTGATGGTGGCGCCGGCATTGCCGGTGGTGGTGAGACGGAAGTCCGCCACGTCGACGCCGCTGACGGCTTCGGAGAAGGTGACCTGATAGCGCACCGGCTGTCCGTTGGTGGCGCTGCCGTCCAGGCGACTGATGTCGGACACCGTCGGCAGGACCGCGTCGACGCGGATGGCGGTGGTAGCGCCCAGGCCGGTCAGCGCCGCGTTGGCGGCGTTGCCGACGCCATCTCGCACCACGGCTCCGTTGGCATCGACCGTGCCAGCGAGGGTGATGCCGCCTGAAGCCGATTGGCCGGGCGCGACGGTGAGACGGAAGACCAGTGCGCTGCTGCCGGCGCCAGAGACGTAATCGGCATAGGCCACCTGTCCGCCATCCAGCGTGACGGCCAGGCGCGGTGCAGCGTTCGTGCCTGAGAGGGTGACGGCCTCGCTGTAATCGACAGTGAAGTCCAGCGTCTGACCGGCGACGTAAGTGCCGGCCGGGGGCAGCCGAACGCCGGTGACGACAGGCGCCACGCCGTCGACCTGAATCGCATGCTGCGCCGCGAGGGACGCGCCCTGGCCCGGTGCGG
Source organism: uncultured Roseateles sp. (assembly GCA_966211495.1). Classification (GTDB taxonomy): domain Bacteria; phylum Pseudomonadota; class Gammaproteobacteria; order Burkholderiales; family Burkholderiaceae_C; genus Roseateles. The sequence goes on from CBIHOT010000002.1 coordinate 207,591, forward strand.
GCAGGTCCAGCACCGCATCGTATTGGGTGGCGCTGCGGATGCTGGCGCCATTGAGCGTCAGGGCGGCGGTGGAGGCGTAGTCGAGCCGCGCCGCCACATCGCCGGCCTGCACCACGTAGGTGAAGGTGAGGGTGTTGGTGCCAGAGCCCGACTGGTAGACCGCCTGGCGGTCGATGCTGCCGGTCTCCAGCAGCAGGGTGGGACGCCCGCCGGCCACATCCACCACCACCGCCTGGTCAAAGGTGAGGGTGGTGGTGATGGTGTCGCCGACCTTGTAGCCGCCATCCGGTGTCGGCGTGCTCACGCTGGTGACGACGGGGTTGATCGGGTCGACGGTCAGCGCCAGTGTGTCGGTGTCGCTGCGCGCCGGGCCCCCGGTGTTGCCCAGGTCGTCGGTGGTGATCTGGAGCTGGGCGGCGCCGTTGTAGCCCGCGGTGGGCCGGAAGCTCAGGCCCTGCAGCGCGGCATTGATGTCGCTGAGACTGCCGCTGAAGGTCATGGTGGCGTCACCGCTGCCGGTGCCCACGGCGAAGCTGAGGCCGGTGATGCCGCCGAGGCTGAGCGTGCCCTGGGTCACGGTGAGGGTGACTTGCAGCAGCCCGTTGCCCGCATCGGCGTCGCTGATGCTGATGGCATTGCCCTGCGCGGTGCCAAAGACCAGCGTGCCGTCCTGGAAGACACGCTGCCCGGCGGCGGGCAAGGTGTTGATCGGCGTGTCGTTGGCACTGGTGATGGCTACCGTGCGGGTCACGGTGTTGCTGTCGATCGTGCCGTCGTTGACGGTGAAGCTGATGACGCGCGAGGCGGTGCTGGGCGCTTCGGAACTGTTGCTGTAGGTGACGGCGCGCAACGCGGCTTCCCACTGGACCACGGTGGCGGTGCCGCCCGCGGAGACCAGGCTCAACACACCGGTGGCGGCGTTGTAGCTGCCGCTGATGTTGCCGTAGACGGCGGCATCGGTATTGAGGAAGGTCAGGCTGTCCTGCGCCGTCTGCAGATTGCCGGTGATGGACACCAGCGCGCTGGCGAAGGTGACGTTGTCCGCATCGCTGACGGTGAGGCCCGGCGCGACGAGGACCGGGGCCGTCACCGTCCCGTCACCTTCCGCGAAGACGGGGCTTCCGGTGCCGGCGTTCAGCTGCGGGGTGTCGTTGACCGGCACGACGTTCAGATCCCGCAGGACGGGCGCGCTGCTGACCGCACCGTCCTCGACCGCGAAGCCGATGCTTCGCACCAGCGGAGAAGGCGATTCGGACGTGCTGGTGTAGGTGACGGCGCGCAGCGCAGCCTGGAACTGGGCCACCGTGGCGGTGGAACCGGCCGAGGTCAGCGTCAGCACGCCGGTTGCGGCGTCGTAGCTGCCCACGATGTTCCCGAACAGCGAGCTGCTGGTGTTGGTGAAGCCCAGGACATCCGCGCCCACCTCAAAGTTGCCGACGATGGCGACTGAGGCGCTGCGCAGGGTGGTGCTGTCCGCATCGGTGACGGTGATGCCACTGTCGATCACCACGGGCGTGCTGGTGACCTGATTGCCCTCGGTGAAGGTGGCCGAGCCGCCGGAAGGGGTCACGACCGGCTGGAAGTCGACCGAGATCACATTGACGTCGCGGGTGCTGGTCGCACTGAGCTTGACGCCGTCGCTCACCGCGAAGGACACCGTCCGGACGCTGGTGTCCGGGCTGAACGAGGTGTTGGCGTAGTTCACCGAACGCAGCGCCGCCTGCCACTGGCTGACGGTGGCGGTGCTGCCCGCGGACGTCAGGGTGAGGGTGCCGGTGCCGGCGTTGTAGCTGCCGGTGATGTTGCCGTAGGTGACGGAGCTGGTGTTGGTGAACAGCAGCAGGTCTTCACCGCTGCGGAAGTTGCCGGAGATTTGCACCGTGGCCGATGACAGGGTGCTGTTGTCCAGGTCGCTGACGCTCAGGCCTGCGTCCACCGCGATCGGGCCCTGGCCTTCGGTGAAGGTGCCGCTGCCGCCGCTGGTGCCGAGCAGCGGGGTCTGGTCCACGGGCGTGACGGTGACGTTGCGTGTGGCAGTGATGCTGTTGCTGGTGCCGTCGTTGATGGTGAAGCTGATGGTGCGGGTGGACGCGTTGGGCGTGACCGCCGTGTCGCTGTATCGCACCGAGCGCAGGGCGGCCTGCCACTGGCTGAGCGTGGCGGTGGCGCCGGACGACGTCATCGTCATCACGCCGGTGCCCGCGTTGTAGCTGGCGGCGATATTTCCGTAGAGAGCGGAGTTGTTGTTGATGAAGATGAGCTGATCTTCGCCGCTGCGGAAGTTGCCGGTGATGGCCACGGTGGCAGCGGCCGCGGTGGTGTTGTCGATATCACTCAGCGTGAGGCCCGCGTCGAGGATGATCGGGGTGCTGCTGGTGTTGTCCCCGGCGGTGAAGGCGGCCGATCCGCCGGAGGTGGTCAGGACGGGGGCGTCGTTGACCGGGACCACCGTCACGGTGGAGGCCAGGTTGAGCACGGCCGTGTCATTGCCCCCATTGCTGGTGCCGCCGTTGTCGCGCGCGCTGGTGAGCGTCACCGTCCGGACGCCGCCAGTCGGGTTGTCGCTCGTGTCCCGGTAGGTCATGCCATTGAGCAGGGCCGCCACATTGGCTGCGCTCAGCGCGGAACCCGCATTCAGGCTGACGGTGGCGACTCCGCCGGAGACACTCACCGTCACGCTCGCACCCAAGGTGGACGTCGTGGTGGACATGCCATTGACCAGCAGCACATCGGTGCCGTCAATTCGAAGGATTTCGCTGGAACCGTCAGAGACATTGCTGACGGACCAGGTCAGGGCGGAGAATCCTTGGCCAGCTTCATTGGTGGAAGCCGCGGCGTCCTTGAAAAGAGATTGGCTGGCGCCGTTCTCCGTATAGGTGGGAGCGGGGGAGATCGGGGTGGCTGTCACCGTGGGGGCGTCGTTGACATTCGCCACTACATTCACGGTTGTCAGGGCGGCGGTACTGCTGGAGAGGCTGTCGCCGTCGTTGAGGGTGAAGGAGACGGTGCGGGTCAGGGTGCCGGGATCCGTGCTGCTGTGATTGAAAGCAATGCTCTTGATCAACGCACTGACCGCATCCTTGCTGGCGCCCGAAACGAGCGACACCACCAGGGCATTCGTTCCGACTCCCCCGGTGAAGCTGCCGATCAAGGTGCCGTTGAACGAGACGTTCTGACTCGTCACCGTGATCTGATCCGATCCGAAGGTCTGGTTCAGGATCACCAACTCGTCCCCGTTGTCGCGGCGATTGGTGACGATGTTGACGGTGAGCTTGCCGCCGTTGAAGTCGGGACTGTCGCTGTCGGTCACCAAGGCATTGGCGCCGACATCCAGCAGCACCGGCCCCGCCTTTTCGAAATAGGTGACCGCGTCACCGCTCAGGTTCACAATGGCGGGCGGCACATTGGGCGGGGGAGCGGCGGTGACGTTGATGTCGTCAACAAAAATCGACATCCCCTGCGTATTGCTCGAATGAATGATGCGGATTTCATCCACGTTCTCCCACTGGCTGCCCGACACAGTCACCGTAACGCCAGGGTCCCCAAACGCACCCAACGAAAAGACGGCGGTTTCGGCGCCGGGAACTTTGATGTCGTCCTGGTAGCCGACGATGATGAAGTCGGAGGTGCCCTCGGTGCCCATGCTCAGCGAAATGCCATGGAAGTTGAAGTTATCGGAATTCGCCGACTTCAGAATTGCCGTGGTGGAAAACTGAGACCCATTCAGGAACATTGCGATGTCCCCGGCGTCGTTGCCCAACTGCGTGAGAAAAGTATCGTTGGTGAAGTCGATGGAGCTGTTGGGGTCGATATTCCCGTTGGTCAGGTTGACCTGGAACTTCCAGCCGTTGAGGGTGTACGGAGCGCCAGGGGAGCCTTGTACATAGCGACCATCCGGTAGGACCACCGCGTCGAAGGTTTCAAACCCCGGCGAAGCCAGCAGACCGGTGAAGCTGGCGGTGAGCGCAGCGTCCTGCGACAAGCTCCTGGCCTCGATGCTCCCGGTGCTGCGCTCCAGCGTCCAGTTACCCCCGCGTGCGGAAGCACCGGTGTCATCGGTCGAGCCGGCCACATCGGCCGACGTCAGCGCCGCCACCTGATCCAGCAACTGCTGCCCCATCGACCCCTGGCCGACGCGGCAGCCATACAGCAGCAGGTCGCCGGACTCCGTGAGCGAGGCACCGATGGCCTTGAGCGCATCGGCATGCTGCGCCAGGGTGTCGGCAGTGAGCCAGACCGATCCCGCCTGCACCGCCCCCATGCTGCCGTGAGAAATCAGGGCGATTGAATCGATGTCGTGGCGACCGGCAAGATAGCTGGCCATCTGGGCGAAGCCGTCCTTGCTGCCGTCCAGCATGACCACCTCGGTGCCTGAGGGCAGGGTCTGGGCGATCTGGCTGGCGCCGGCCACATTGCCGTCCACGAAGACCACGTCATGCCGCGCCGGCGGCGGCGGGGCTTCGAGCGCCACAGGGCGCGCATCAATGTTGGCAGCATGGCTGTGATCCTGCGCCGCAACGTCCACCGCGGCTGCGGTGACGGCGACCGAGGCGTCAAACATCAGCCGCGGTTCGAGCGCCAGGATGAGCGGGCTGGACAGGGAGGAGGGGGCGCCGGCGGTGACACTGCCCTGGCGCGGGAGACCGCCCGGAGGCGGGGGCGCCATGAGTGTTTCGCTGCCGATGCGGCGCGCGACCACGCGCTGCGCAAATTTCCAGAATGCAGCCATTGGCGCCTCCCCGTTTTTTTGGAATCCCTTACTTCTGGAATCATACGGGAAGGCCCCCCAGCGGCAGGACCCCGTTACCTTGGCAGTTGAGCGATCTCCGACTAGAGAGAAACCCTGCTTGACGTGGTCAAACCGTCATCAGGCGCTGCTCCGGAGCCAATCGCCGATCCCGCGCCTGGGCCAGTTCCGACGGATGCAGCCAGGCCAGCAATTTCTCTTTCTGTGCCAGGGCGTCCTTCTCCCCCAGAGCCATCAGCTCCCGCGTATAGCCCGGCTCGAACAGCAGATAACTGGCCAGCGCCGCCCCCTGGGCATGCCCCTGGCGGGCCCCGGCCGACTTGAGCAGCAACTGCACCGGCCGCGGCAGGCTGTCGATGTGACGCGACGCGATGGAATCCAGCCGCTCGCTGGGCGCGATCACCAGCGCATCCACCGGTCGCAGCGAATGCCGCTCGCGCTGCTCCGCGGTCAGCATGGCCAAGGTGCGGTTGATCCGCTCCATCCGCTCGATGTCCACCGCCAGGGCGTCCAGGAAGATGCTGGAGAGCGCATGACCGGCCACCTGTGCCAGGCTTGGGTACCGATGATCCTGCGACTCGCTCACCGACGGTTCATGCATGCGGCCCGCACCGATGATCAGCAATTGTTTCGCGCCCAGATGAATCGCGGGCGACAGCGGCGCGCTCTGGCGCATCGACCCATCCCCATACCAGGCCCCGCGGCCCTCGTGATGCAGACGCGTCGCCGGGAAGATGAACGGAATGGCGGACGACGCCAGCAGATGTTCATGCACCAGCATGGCGGGCGCCGCCAGCCGCTGCATCCGCACCCAGGGGGTGATCGGCGCCTGGCTCTGGTAGAAGCTGACATGGTGGCCGTTGCTGTAGCTCGACGCCGTCACCGCCACCGCATGCAGGTAGCGCCGGGCCAGCATCGTCGGCAGCCGGTGCATCGGCACCAGGCCTCGCAGCATCGCCGCCAGCGGGGTGTTGTCCAGCAGCGACCGCGGACGCCAGCGCCGCATCGCCCAGCCCAGCGACATCATGGTGAGCCAGCGGGCGCCGTTGCCCATCAGGTGCAGCGCGTCGCAGCGGTACACCTGCTCCGCATGCATCGAAGACCAGGCGGCCACCAGCCGCTCCACGCCTTCCTCGAAATCATCCGCATAACAGGCGAGGGCGGTGCCATTGATGGCGCCAGCCGATGTGCCGGTGATGACCCCGAAGGGATTGCGCTTGCGGGCCTGCGGCGTCAGGTGGTCGCGTCGCAACTGCGCGATGGCGCGCAGCACACCGACCTGGTAAGCCGCCCGGGCCCCACCGCCACTGAGCACCAGGCCGGTCAGCGGGAGTTCGTACATCATGGTCCTGCCTCCCTTGGTGAATCGTCAGAACAGCTCGATGCGCGGTCCGTTGACCACCGCCAGTTCCACCGGCCGCGGCTCGTGCAGCGGAATGACCTGGGCGCCGCCGCTGGGGGACGCTGCACGGCGATGGCTGCCGGCCAGCACATGGGCCACCCGCTGGGCATGCATCACATAGTCCTTGGTCCACAACTGCAGCAGTTCCTCCAGCTGGACTGGCGGCGGTGGGGCGCGGCCGTCGATCAGCTGATAGATCTGGGCGAAGTGAGTCGACAGCCCGCCCAGCGCGTTGTTGATCTGCTCCAGCAACTGACGGTTGATGTCCTGGAACTGCATGTCGCCGAGCGTGTCGATGATGTCGGAGGTGATGCGGTCCACACCGCCGTCCATGTCCCGGGACAACTGGCTGAGGTAGGGCACCACCTCCCCCAGCGTGCGGCTCATGCTCTGGATATGCTCGGCGATCTGGCCCATCTGCGCGGCCGCGCTTTCGCCCATGTTGGCTTCCAGCTTGCCGGCCTCCTGCGAAATGGCCTGAGCGGCCTGGCCGATGCCATCGGTCACCTGGCGAGCGGCTTCGGCCGTCTGGCCGCTGAGGCGACGCACCTCCGCCGCCACCACCTTGAAGCCCGCACCTTCCGGTCCGGCACGGGCCGCTTCAATGGCGGCATTGATGGCCAGCAGATTGGTCTGGCGGGCGATGTCGGAAATCATCTCCGCCAGCGGGGACAGACGCCGGACCTGATCAGCCGAGGCCCGCACCCGGTCCAGCAGGCTCTGGCGGGTCTGTTCGAACATTGCCTGATGCTCGGCCAGCTGGGTCACGGCGGCGGCATGCTGGCCCGCCTGGCTGAGGGAGTGCGACGACAGTTCTTCCGACCGGGCCACCGCCGCGACGATGCGCTGATGCAGTTCCCCGGTCTGGTCATGGACACGGGTCAGCCGATCGCCCATGTCCATCACCGCCGTTTCGGAGGTCTGGATGGTGGCGTTCACCTGCTGGGTCAGCACGGCGAAGGCCTGCTGCAGGGTGGAGATGTCCTGGGTGACGAGGTCAGTCGGGAAGGCCGCGGAGGAGGCCTCCGAGCGGAAGCGCCGCCAGCTCATCCAGCTGCGCAGCGCCCAGCCCAGCAATACCCCCAAGGCCACCCAGCCGATCGTCTCGAATCGGTCCAGCCAATGGGCGGTGGGCCAGTCCATCCAGAGCAGCGGCGCCAGGACGGCGGCACCGCCGAGTGGCCAGACCCAGCGCCGCCAATGGGCGGTCAGCCGGTGCGCGGCCCGGGTTGCTTCCGGCGTGAGGGGCGAGGCCTCGGGCGTGGCGGCGTTGGCTGAGGCAGCGTCGGGGCCTTCGCCCGTCGCCGCGGCCATCAGCGGAGAAACATTGGAATCGCTCATGGCTGGCCTCCTCTCAGGTCCCGGGCAGCACCTGCCGAATCACTTGCAGCAGGTCATTGCCGCCCACCGGCTTGACCAGCCACCCGGTGGCGCCGTTGCGCTTGGCTTCGTCCCGCTTGTGCTGCTGGCTCTCGGTGGTCAGCGCCAGGATGGGCGTGAAACGCAGCAGGCGACGGGTCTCGCGGATCAGGCCCAGCCCATCCAGCTTGGGCATGTTGATGTCGGTGATGATCAGGTCCGGCTTGAAGCCCGACTGCAGGCGCTCCAGCGCCGCGCTGCCATCCGAGGCGGTCTCGACATCGAAGCCGCTGATCTTGAGCGTCTTGCTCAGGCTCATCAGCATGGTGGCTGAATCGTCGACCAGGAAGATCTTTTTGGTCATGGTGCACTCCTTGCTGAAATCTCCGGTGCGGGCCCCAGGCCCAGCACCTGCCGCAGACGGGCGTCGGGCGGCGGCGTCTTGATGGGGGGTGTCAGGGCGAGCAGGGTCTGCAGGACCGCGGTGTGCAGGCTGTCGCAGCGGCCCAGATCCACCGTGCGCTTCTTGCCGGCCCGCAGCCATTGCTGCAGTCCTTCCGCTGCTTCGGCGTCCACATGGCCCTGCAGGCGGGCCACGGTCTTGAGGTAGTCGATGGCCATCAGAGCAGCTCCTTCGGATTGAGGATCATCAGCACGCTGCCGTCGCCCATCAGCGCCGAACCGGCGAAGCCGGCCAGGCCGCCCAGCACGCCTTCAAGCGGGCGCAGGATGATGTCGCAGGTGCCATCGAATTCATCGACGATCAGGCCGATCTGCTCGCCGCCCCAGCGCAGCACCAGCACCGCATGCTCGCCTTCGGCATTGAGCCGGGGTGGGTCTTCCAGGGCCAGCATCTGGTTGAGCGGTCGCAGCGGCACCACGCGGCCGCGCAGGACCACCGTCTGGGCCTGCTTGAAGCGGTGGATGTCCTCTGCCGGCACCCGGACCGTCTCGACGATCAGATCCATCGGCACGCCGAAGCGGCAGCCGGCGGCGCGGATCATCATCACGTGTGTCACCGCCATGGACAGCGGCAGCGTCAGCCGGATGCGGGTGCCCTGGCCGCGTTCGCTGGACAGGCTCACCGTGCCGTTGATCCGCTCGACCGCCGAGCGCACCACATCCATGCCCACCCCGCGACCGGACAGGTCGGAAATGCTGTCCGTGGTGGAGAACCCGGGCAGGAAGATGAGTTGCACCGCTTCGGCTTCGCTGAGCCCGTCGGCGCGGTCGGCCGGGATCAGGCCGCGTTCCACCGCCTTGGCCCGCACCCTGGCTGTGTTGATGCCGGCGCCATCGTCGCTGATGTCCAGGATGACCCGGTCGCCTTCCTGCCGGGCATTGACGCGCAGCGTCCCCTGCGCCGGCTTTCCCGCGGCGACGCGGTCGGCCGGCAGCTCGATGCCGTGATCCAGGCTGTTGCGCAGGATGTGGATCAGCGGATCCGCCAACGACTCGATGACGTTCTTGTCAGCTTCGGTGTCCTCGCCTTCGATCACCAGCTGCACCTCCTTGCCGAGCCGCTTGGAGAGGTCCCGCACCAGGCGGCCGAAGCGCTGAAACACGGTGCCGACCGGCAGCATCCGCACCTGCATGATGGCGTGCTGCATGTCCTCCGCAATGCGGTTGATGACCGCATACTGGTTCTTGATCTCCCGCGCCAGCTCCCGCTGACCGAACTGGGTCTCGGCGCGCTGCGCCAGATAGGGCAGGGCGTTCTTGGCCACTACCATCTCGCCGATGAGATCCATCAGCCGGTCGATCTTGTCCTGGGCCACCTTCAGCACCCGCTGGCTGCCGCGGTCCTGGGCGGCGGGATCTTCGGAGGTGCTGGTCCGGGTGTTGGCGCTGCCCGCGCCTGCGACGGCCGCCGCGGGTGCGTCGGAGTCCGGCCGGACGCGCCGGGCCCAGGCCGCCTGCGCTGCAGCCCCTTCCGCGGTGGACGGCTGGGTGGCGACGGCGGCGGGGCCGTGGCTGTCATCGAGCACCGGCAGCAGGCGGCGCAGGACCTGGGCCACCGCTTCCAGCGTGCCGGGCGTGCAACTGGGACGGTCCAGCAGGGCCAGCTGTTCCGTCCAGATCGACGCTGCGCGCTGGAGCATCGACGCCTGCACGGCGGGTGCGGTCGCTTCATTCGCGTCCATACCCACACCCATGCCCATGCCGGAGACGGCGCCCCCGCCAGCGGCCGAACCCGTGGCCGCAGTCGCAGTTCCTGTCACACCCGGCCTACCGGACGCCGCTGCAGAGGCACCCTTGGCCTGAATCACCCACCATTCGCACTGTTCCGGCACATACCGGAAGTGCTCTTCCACATAGGCCAGCGGCGCATCGCAGAGCACCAGGAAGCCGAGCCGGCATTGGTAGCAATCGAAGTCCTCCGCAGGGCCCCAGTCGGCAGGCGGAACCACCTGCAGGGCGAGCAGGCCGGGCGCCTGCTGCACCAGCGCCCAGGGATCCTCGCCCTTGAAGAAGCATTCCGGCTCCGGCAGGTAGCGGACCGCACAGGCGCCGGCTCGCTGCCAATCGGCGGGCAGGGCCTGCACCCAGTCAGGCGCGGGCGGCATCGTCGCCACCGCGGGCGCCGCCATCGGAATCCCTGCCGGTGCAGACGGCGCGACGGACGTGACCGGAGCACTGCCCGCAGCGCTGGCGCCCCCCGTCAGCGGCGTGTCCTGCAAGAAGGCCCGCAGGTCCCGGGCCAACTGATGCGAGCGCTGATCCGCCGATGCAGGCAGCTCGCCGTGGCCGTCCAGCGCATCAATCATCTCGGCGCTGTGGTCCATCGCGGCGAGCAGCAGGTCGGCCATGGCGCTGGTGTAGGGCAGCTTGCCGGCACGGACCCGGTCCAGCACATCCTCGCCGGCATGCACCACTCGCTCCAGCGCGCCAAACTCGAACATGCCGCAGTTGCCCTTGAGCGTATGCACCGAGCGGAACAGGTCGTTGAGCAGTTCCAGATTCGTCGGATCCCGCTCGATCTGCAGCAGTCGCTGACCGATCGTTTCCAGACATTCACGCGCTTCCAGAATGAATTGCGCCAGGATTTCGGCGGCGTCGTTCATCGCAGGCTCCCCTTCACCGGAATCGAGGCGGCGGCCTTGGCTGCGGCGGGCCCATCGCCCAGCAGCAGTGCCGCGCTCAGCACCAGCTCGGCCGGTCGGGCCGGTTTGATCATGTAGCAGTTGGCGCCGGCATGCCGGGCCGCTTCGGCGTCCTGGAGCTGGGATTCGGTCGAGACCATCATCACCGGCGCCTGCACCGCGTTCTGCAGCCGGCGCAGTTCCCGAACGAAGCCGTAGCCGTCCAGCTTGGGCATGTTGATGTCCACCACATACAGGTCGAAGGGTCGCTGGCCACCCGCGGCGACCACCTTCTCCAGCGCCTCCATGCCGTTGACCGCTTCATCGGTCGTCCAGCCGGCGTCTCCCAGCAGCTTGCGGTGATACAGGCGCACGGTGGCGGCGTCGTCGACCACCAGAATGCGGGTTGTGCTTGTCATGGGGCCTCCCCAGTCAAAGGCTTCTGATAGACCATCGCGTCGGCGAAGCGGCGCACCTTGTAGAGCGACGTGATGCGGCTCATCGATTCCGAATGGCCCAGGCACACGAAGCCGCCCGGCCGCAGCGCGTCATACAGCGCCTCGGCGGCGGCGCGGCGGGACACGTCGTCGAAATAGATCAGCAGGTTGCGGCAGAAGATGATGTCGATGTCCCGGAACCGCGCGGTGTCCATCGGATTGCTCAGATTGACCTGGCTGAATTCCACCGCCGCGACCAGCTCGCGCGAGATCGCCCATTCCCCGTTGCCCACCGGCGTGAAGTACCGGTCCAGCCAGGCCTTGGGCACGTTGGCCACCGAGCGCTGGCTGTAGATGCCGCGCTGGGCCGCCTGCAGCACGGTGGTGTCGATGTCGGACGAGAAGATCTCCACCTCATGCTGCTCGATGCTCGGCCAGCGCTCCAGCAGCTGCATCGCGATGGAGTAGGGCTCTTCGCCGGTGGACGAGGGAATCGACCAGATGCGGATGCGTTCACCACGCGGCTTGCGGCGGACCAACTCATCGAGCAGGTTGTTGGTCATGCAGTCGAACTGGTAGCTCTCCCGCAGGAAGTAGGTTTCGTTGACCGTCATCGCATTGACGAGCTGCTGCAACTCGCGGCCGTCACGCTCAAAGCGCAGGCCGACAAAGTAGTTGCGGAAGTCGTCCGCGCCGGTGGCCTCGATCCGTTCCAGCAGGCGTTTGTCGACGAAGTAGCGCTTGTTGTCGTCGAAGTGGATGCCGGTCTTCCGATAGAAGAATTCGCGGAACTTCTGGAAGTCCGCGTCGGTGATGGCGAGCTTGGAACGGCCGGCCGGTGATCGCAGCGCTTGGTTCATGGGGCCTCGATGCGTTCCAGTGCCACCTGGGTGGCAAAGCCGATGAAGGGGTCGTCCAGGAAACGGTCCCGGGCGTGGATCAGCGCGGCGCGTTCCGGCGTGCCGCCGGTCTCCGCCAGCACTTCGATGGCGGCGGCCACCACATTGACTTCGGTTTCCTGGCGAAGCACCTGACACAGCCAGGTGTTGACCTCGGCATGGCGCAGGTCGCCCAGCAGATTCACGGTGAAGAGGCGCACGTCCGGATCGGCATCGTGCAGCAGGCGCTGGATCGATGGCCCCACCGCCTGCGGCATGGCGCCGAGGGTCTCGATGGCGCCGTTGCGAAGCCCGGCGTCTTCGGTGCGCAGCAGCGGGATCAGGGCCTGCACCGCGGCGTCATCGCCCAGGGTGCCGAGGCTGGTGAAAAGTGCCTGCCGGACGGAGGGATCGGTTTCGCGGGCCAGCGCCTGACCCAGCGCAGCGCTGGCCTGCGGCATGCGAGCCAGATCCCGTGCGGCATGGCGACGCTGGACCGGGTCGGCGCTGGTCAGCTGCTGGCTGAGACCGGCGAAATCGCGCGCATGTTCGCGGGCATGCACCGGGTGAAGGTCGGGTTGGTGGGCTTTGCGCAGTGCCATGACATCCTCTTCATCAATGGAGCCGCGCCCAGCGGAGCAATTGGTCCGTGACGCGGGGCGCGGGCAGCACGCACTCGGCGCCGTCGCGGTTCACCAGCTCCTGGGGCATGCCGTACACCACGGCGGTCTCGGCAGATTCGGCGATGGTGTGGCCGCCTTTTTGGCGCAGACGGGTCATGCTGCCGGCGCCGTCATCGCCCATGCCGGTCAGCAGGACGCCGATCACCTGTTCGGCCGGCATGTGCTGCATCACGCTGTCCACCAGCACATCCACGCAGGGATGCCAGGGATAGCCTCGGGCCTCCGGCGCGGGTTGGGCGAGCAGGCGCCCCAGGCGCTCCACCACCACCATGTCGGAGCCGCCTTGTGCCACCAGAATCTGGCCGGCCTGCAGCGGCATGGGCGCGTTGCATTCACGGACCTGCAGGGCGCACATCTGGTCCATGCGCTGGGCGAAGGCGCCGGTGAAGTGCGGGGGCATGTGCTGCGCCACCAGCACCGGCCAGGGGAAGTCGGCCGGCAGGCGGGGCAACACCTCCTCCAGGGTGCGAGGCCCGCCGGTGGAGACGCCGATGACCACCAGCCCCTCCGGCAGGCCCATGCGCGCGGCCTGCGCGGGCGCCGGCATGACCGGCGCGGCGATTCGGCTGGCGCGGTGCGCGCCCTGCGACGGGCTGATGCGCGGGTCGACGGCATCCATCGCGGCAGCTGCTTCCGGGCCGGCGCGACCGCGACTCGGTGCACGGCGCATGGCAGTGGCCTGTCCGCTGCCCGGTGCACGCACACCCGCCCGGACCCGCGCCGTGCTGGCGGTGCGCACCTTGCGCACCAGCTCGTCGCTGATCTCCCGCAGGTTGAGGGAAATCGTGCCGCCGGGTTTGGCCACGTAGTCCACCGCGCCCAGCGCCAGGGCTTCCAGCGTCGAGATCGTGCCCTGCTGGGTCAGCGAGGACACCATCACCACGGGAGTCGGCCGGATGCTCATCAACAGCGACAGCGCGGTCAGCCCGTCCATCTCGGGCATGTTGATGTCCATCGTCACCACATCGGGCAGGAAGTGCTGGGCGAGGTCCACGCCTTCCATGCCACTGCGGGCCGCCTCCACCTGGAAGCCAGCGTCGGTCAACACCTCCCGCAACACCTTGCGCATCAGCGCGGAGTCATCGACCACCAGCACCTTCTTGCGCGTGCTTGCAGACGTGGGCATGGCGCCTCCTCAAGCAGCCAGGGGAAGGGTGGAAGACGCCGACGTGCCGTCGGCCGACGAGGCGGCGAGGGCAGCTGCCGCCCCGCTGGCGAGCGATGCCTGCACATCGCGCTGCCAGCCGAGCAGTTGCTCCGGGTCGATCAGCATGACCAGCCGCTGGCCGTTCTGCAGCCGCGCCACCTGGTGGATGAGGCGGCTGTGGGGGCCGGTCAGATCGGGCGCGGGCGCCAGGCAGCCGTGCGGCACCCGCAGCACCTCGGCCACCGCATCGACGATGAAGCCGGTGCGCTGGTGGCCCTGGGCGAAGACCATGATGCGCTGGCCGTCGTTGCGCTCCAGCGTGGGCAGGCCCAGGCGGCTGCGCAGGTCGATGACCGGCAGCACGGCACCCCGCAGGTTGATCACGCCCTCGACAAATGCCGGCGTGCGAGGCACCCGGGTGAGCTGCTCGGGAACGCGGACGATTTCCTGCACGCACATGATGGGCACACCGAACTCTTCGGCACCGAGGCGGAAAACCACCAGCTGCATGTCCTCGGGCACCGAGGCGGCAGCGTTGGACGCGCCGGAGGCATGGGAAGCGCTGGATGAAGTCAGCATCGATGACATGGCATCTCCTTTCGCAGGCGGGGTGGCCGGCTGGGCCGGCATGCGGGCGGCGTCGCTACTCTCCAGGGCGGACGCAGCCGCCGCGGCTTCACGCAGGGCCTCCAGGCCCAGCAGCCGCGTGGCCGACAGCACCGAAATCAGGCGTCGGCCCTGGTCCAGCTGGCAGATGGCGTCGAATTCATGGTGCTGGCCGTCGCGGGCCAGCAGGTCCGGCATGCCGCTGGTCTGCTGGCGCGGCACGCTCATCACTTCCTTGACGGTGTCGGTGACCAGACCAACCGGGCCGCAGCCCGGCAGGGCTACCACCACAATGCGTTGATGCTCGTCATGCTGCTGGGTGCCCAGGCCAAAGAGGCTGCGCAGGTCCACCAGCGGCAGCAGGCGGCGACGCAGTGTCATCACGCCGCGCATGTGGGCGGGCGCCTGCGGCAGCACGGTGATCTGCGCCGGCATCTGCACGATCTCCTGCACCTCCTCGATCGGGACGCCGTACTCCTGGGCGTCGACGGTGAAGCTGACCAGGCGCAGCTCCGGCTCGGCGGCGTGGTCGGGCTTGTCAGCGAGCAACTGGGTGGCATCGCCGGCGCCTCGATGGACGCCGCGCTCGGCACCGCCCCCAGCATCCGGCAGCGTCAGTGCAAAGGCCTGGCGCACCAGATGATCGAAGTTGAGCACCATCAGCAGGTCGTCCTGCCCGTCCGCGCCCGGGCGCCGGATCAGCCCCGCGAGCGATTCGGCATGGTGGACGTGGCCCAGGGCCTGGGCTGGCTCCACCTCATCGGCTTCCACCTGCAGCACGCTGCAGACGCGGTCGACCAGAAATCCCAGGGCCTGACCGCAGTGGATGACCAGGGCCCGGGCGGAGTCGCCATGGTCCTGGTCCGGCAATCCGAGCAGGCGGCGCAGGCTCATCAGCGGCAATACCCGTCCCCGCAGATTGGCCAGGCCCAGCAGGGCCGCGGGCGCCAGCGGCAGCCGCGCCACTTCCGGCAGGCGGATGATCTCCTGCACCGGCCCCATCGGCACGGCGAAGCGTTCCCCCGCCAGTTCAAAGCTGACGAACTGGCGGTCGGCCTGCGGCCCCGCCGAATCGTCGTGGACGTTGTCGTTCATGCGCAGCTCCCGGCAGGACGGACTCAGTTGCTTTGCAGTTCATCGGCCAGCGAAGAGATTTCCTCGATGGCAGCGCTGAGTTCGTCGGCCCCTTGCGATTGCTGGCGGGCGGCGGTGGCTGCCTGTTCCGCAGCTTTTTCCGCCTGATGGGCGGCTGCGGAAATCTGCTCCACGCCGTTGCGTACCTGGCCCAGCGCGGTGACGATCTCGGCCGAGGTCTGTGCGGCTTCCACATTGCCGCGCTCGACATCGGCCACGTCGCGCTCCATCGTCTGCAGGTTCTGGGTGATGGTTCGGGTCTTCTCAATCTCGCTCTGAGCCGAAGACATGATCTCGCCCAGGTCGCGGCCCACCAGGGCGATCTGATCCTGAATGCTCTTGACCAGATCCTTGATGCGGTCGGCGTTCTCGGCCGAGTCGTGCGCCAGGTTGCGGATGTCGGTGGCGACCACCACGAAGCCCTTGCCGTATTCGCCAGCGCGTGCGGCTTCGATGCTGCCGTTGACCGCCAGCATGTTGGTCTGCACCGAGACCTGGGTGATGGCATCCACGATCTTGTCGATCTTGCGGCTGACCAGCTCCAGCTCCTTGATCTGCTGCATGCTGACCCGGGTGGAATCGACACCGCGGCTGATGCTGGCGACCAGCGAATCGATGTGCTGCTTGTTCTCGCCCATCAGGGTGCGAATGGCGGAGGCGCGATTGCTGGCTTCGTTGGCGCGACGCTCGGAGAGCTCGGCCCCATTGGTGATCTGGGTGATGGCGGCGGCGGACTGCGCGGTGGCCGCGGCCTGGGCCTGCGACCCTTTGCGGATCTGCTCCAGCGCAATCATGATCTGGCTCGCCGCGCGGGTGATCTCCTGCACCGTGCTGGACAGTTCTTCCGCGGCGGAGGCGACCTCTTCGGCGCTCTTGGCGATGTCGGTGGAGTTCTTCAGCTCTTCGGCGATTTCCGAGAGGCTGGCCGCGGTCTGCTCGCATTCGGCCAGTGCGGTGGCCTGCTCCTCGATCGTCTTGGCCGATTCCTCGCAGGCCGACCCCTGTTCGGTGGCCGCTGCGGCAATCTGCTCGGCCCCCTTGAGGGCCTGCTGGGCCGCCACGCTGCTCTGGCTGGCCGCGGTCGCGATCTGCAGAGAACCGCTCAGAATCTCAGCGGCATCCTGGCGGATGCGCTCCAGTTGTTCCGAGATGATCTGGCTCTTCTGGACTTCGCTCTGGATGGTGTCGGCGGACTCGTTGATGCCGCCGGCAATCGTCTGCACTTCGGTCTGGATCTGGGCCACCAGATCCTGGATCTGCTTGGCGCTTTTTTCGCTGGTCTCGGCCAGGGTGCGCACTTCATCGGCCACCACCGCAAAACCCTTGCCGTGCTGGCCTGCGCGCGCGGCCTCGATGGCGGCATTCAGGGCCAGCAGGTTGGTCTGGTCGGCGATGCGGGCCACCGCCTTGACGATGTCGCCGATGTTGGCGGCCTGTCGTTCCAGTTCGGCCACCATCTTCACCGAGTTGGCCTGCCGCTCGGCGGCGATGCCGACGGCGCCCAGGGTGGCGGACACGTCCTGGTTGATGCGACCGGACAGATCCCGCATCGCTTCGGCCTTGGCCTGGGCCTGCTGACTGGCATTGAGCTGACGGGTCAGGGCGCCGCTGATCTGGGTGATGGCGGCCAGGGACTCCTGCGCAGCACCGGAGGCTTCTTCCGCGCCGCTGGCGATCTGGTCGGACGAGCGCTTGAGCTCTTCGGCCGCGGAGGCTGCCTCGTTGATGCCAGCGGAGAGTTGCGCGCTGGCGCTGGCGACCCGCTCCGCCGCCTGCTGCTGCTTGGCCAGGGTGCGGGCGCGGCGCCGGTTGGCTTCAGCATCCCGGTTGACCTGACGATTCAGGCCTTTGGCCACCACCGCCGGCGCGGGGGAAGAGTCCAGGGCCTGGCGGTTTTTCATCACCAAAGACATGTTTGAGCTCCTTGATCAGCGTTCGGATCGCGGCACCGATCGCGGTGCGGGAAGCGACCTTGGCGTCAATTTGAGGCTCTAAACGATAAAATCGGAAGTCTCAAATCCCTCAAATATGCATGTTTGCGTCAATAATGTGATGAATGTGGCAGAAGAAAATGGTCTCAAATGATTTTTATGAATCTGGATGGCGGCAGCGTTCGTATGACGCGCTCGATGCCCGGACCCACAAAGTTGAGTAGCATCAGGCAGCCACCTGCCAAAGACAGCGCAGGACGCTCACCCGCGATGCACGTGGGGAGCGAAGCACGAATTCAGGGAGGAATGAATGTCACGTCGTGTGTTGAACCCAGGCCGGTCTCAGATCGGCGCGCGCGTTGAAGCGCTCACAGGACCCACGCGCCACGAACGGCCGCGCCGTCAACCACTCCGGCGCATCGGGGCCGGCCTGCTGGCCACCACGATGCTCACCGTCAGCCTGGTGACGCCCGCACAGGCCCATCGCGGCGGATTGAGCCGCGCCAGCGAAGCCTCGCTGTTTCCTGTGGCAGTGTCGGTGGCGGTGCCCGTGATCCTGGTCGGCGCCGCCGTAGGTGTCACCGTCGTGCTGACCGTCAAGGCGGTGGAATCGACGGCGCAGGGCACGATGTGGGTACTGGAGCGTGCGTCGGACGGCGTGCAGTTCAGCGTCAAGTTTGTCGGCGATGCCGTCACGGCGTCGGCCGTCGGGATCGGCACCGCGGTGACCGTCAGCGTGGTGGGCACCGGCTACATCCTTTCCAAAGGATCGGAAGTGATCGCCTTTGTCCCCAACGAGATCGGCGCTTCGTTGATGCACAACGAACGGGTCACCCGCAAGGACGAGGTGCTGCGATGAGGGCGGCGACAGAGGCTGTGCGCCTCCGCGGCGCGATGGCCGCATGGGGCGCCATCGCCCTGACGATAGGCCTGCTGGCGGCTCCTGGCGCGGCGCAAGCCGGCCGACCCTGCGAAGAAACGCCGCTGACCGTCGACCAGGTCCGCAACGGCCTGGCGCTGGCGCAGGCGACGGCCGACGCGCTGGACAAGTCCGGCGCACAGGTGGTGTTGCTGGCGCGTGCCGGTCAGAACCTCGATGAATACGGGCTGCGCTGGTCGCATGTGGGCTTTGTCTATCGCGACGTCGACGCCGCCGGCAAGCCGGTCTGGCGGGTGATGCACAAGCTCAATGAATGCGGCACCGCGCAGGCGGATCTGTACCGGCAGGGGCTGGCCGAGTTCTTCATGGACCGACCCTACCGGCTGGAAGGCGCCTTCTCGGTGCTGAAGCCGCAGTTGCAGGAGGCGCTGCTGCCGGTGCTCCGGGACAATGCCCGCGCCGCCACGCTGCACACGCCGGCCTACAGCATGCTGGCCTACCCATGGGCCCAGCAATACCAGCAGAGCAACCAGTGGGCGCTGGAAACCCTGGCCGGTGCGGCCGCTCCGGGGGAGGTGTTCAACCGACCGCAGGCGCAGCAGTGGCTCAAGGCGGCCGGGTATCAGCCCACCGACTTGCGCATCTCCACCGCCAAGCGGCTGGGCGCTCGCATCGGCATGGCGAATGTGGCGTTTGACGACCATCCTTCGGCGCGCCGGTACAGCGGTCACATCGACACCACCACCGCGGACACCATCTTCCAGTGGCTGTCACGCACCGGATGGGGTGCAGCGCCCACGGTCGTGCGCGCACCGCGCTGAAGCGAGTTGTTGTCACGGACGTGACATGCGCGGCCGACACAGTGCCGCGCTGTTGTCAACGCCTGGCTCCGGCCCCGCTCCCGTGATTGCTTCCTCCGCTTCCTCAGATTCGTCCGCTTCGTTCCCTTCCGCGGTGCCTTCCGTTGATCGAGCCTTCCGTGGCGCCCGTGCCCGCATGGGCAGCCGCTTCTTTCTCTCCGCCGTGTCGCTGGCCGCAGTGTCCCTGGCATCCGCACTGACCCTGGTGGCCTGCGGCGGCAGTGATGGCGGCAATGGCGGTGGCAGCGCCCCGGCCGAACAGGGCGCCTGGACCACCGGCGACCTGCATGTGCACACGGTGCAGTCGGACGACTCCCGCACCACCCAGACGCTGGACTTCGTGCTGGGCAAGGCCTTCACCACCCACGGTCTGGACTGGATGGCGGTGACCAATCACCTGCGCTCGTCCAAATACGACAACAACGGCAACCTGCTGACCGCGCCCGTCGCCTTCGCCTACGGCATGGAAAGCTATGAGGCGCCTCGCATCAAGGCCCTGCAGGCCGCAGGCAGCTACACCGGCAAGCTGATCTTCTCCGGCTTCGAATGGGATGCGCCGGCCCATGATCACATCGGCATCGGCATCTTTGACGGGGGCGCCACGCTGACCTCGTCCGCCAGCGCCTTCAAGGAATTCCAGTACGCCTTCACCACCGGCGCCGAGTCGCTCTTCACCGCGGACGATGTGACCCGCTTCAAGGCCCAGTATCCGCAGCGCTTCAACACCACGGCGGCGGACACCCTCAAGGGCATCAGCTGGCTGAAGGAGCGTTATCCGGACACCAGCTACGCGCAGATCAACCATCCGTCGCGCAACCCGGGCAGGTACACCATCGCCGACTTCCGTCAGATGAATGATCTGGCGCCGAAGATCGTCTTCGCGATCGAAGGCATGGTGGGCAACCAGATGGAGCCGGACCGCGGGGGCTACACCTCCGCCTACATCGATGCCAACCTGCCCAATCGCACCTATGGCGGCACGGACGCCGTCGTGGCCCAGCTCGGAGGCGTCTGGGACGCCTTGCTGGGGGAGGGGCGCCGCATCTGGAACGTGGCCAACTCCGACTCGCACTTCGAGATCGATGCCGCGGGCAACAGCAGCGGCTACTACCCCGGCGAGTATGCGAAGAACTTCGTGTGGATGCCCAAGGGCAGCACGGGCGTTGCCGGTCTGCTGGACAGCCTGCGGTCGGGCCGCAGCTTCGGCGTCTTCGGGGATCTGATCAGCGCGCTGGACTTCACCGCCGGCAGCGACTCGGACACCGCGCACATGGGCCAGCAACTCAGCACCGCCGCCGGCCGCACGGTCACCCTGACCATTCGCTTCAAGAGCCCGCCGGTCAACAACTACCAGCGGCCGGTGAACAGCGGCAATCTTGGCAACATGGTGCCCAAGGTGCATCACGTCGACCTGATCGTCGGCGACGTGGGCGCCAAGGCCGCCCCCGGGACCGAGGCCTACAACCTGGCGACGAACGCCAGCACCCGCGTGCTCAAGCGCTTCACCAGCGCCGACTGGAAGCAGGGCGCCGACGGCTACTACACGGTGACCACCACGGTGACGGCCGGCAAGAACCAGTACTTCCGCCTGCGCGGGACCAATCTGGCCGAGGATGTGGCGGGGCTGACCGCCGGCGGCGAACCGCTGCCCGATCAGAAGATCACCACCACCGACAACGCCACCCGTCATGACCAGATCAACGACCGGAATTACGGCAGCCTCTGGTTCTACTCCAACCCGATCTTCGTGACGGTGAAGTGAGACAGCGGGACGTGGCTGCGGTCACGTCCCGTTTTTCGTGGCGCTTGGCGTGCGTCTGCAATGACATACTCCCGCCCACCCCGACATTCATCGATCGGGGAGAGGCCAGTAACAGGGAGAGACGTTGCAGTGTTTGAAGTTCCGGGGCGCGGTGCGACGCCCCATGTGTGCCGCTCCATCGGCATCGCCCCGCCGCCCGCTTGGGGCGGCATTCGTCATTTCGCTGATGCTCGCCGCACCTGCCCAGGCCTTCGAGGTGCTGACCCTGGGCGAGGGTGATCCTGCGGTCGTGGTGGACGGCCGGCTGGAGGAGGCGGTCTGGCAGCGCGCGGCGGCGCATCGCCGGTTTGCGCAATTGCAGCCGACCGCCGGGGCCGCCTATGCTGACGACCTGCGCACGGAAGTCCGGGTCGTGGCGGACGGACGGGCGCTGATCATCGGTATCCGCGCCTGGTCCACCCAGCCGCCGCGCAGCCTGCTGTCCCGCCGTGATGCGGTGCAGCGGGACCAGGACATGATCGGCGTCTGGATCGACACCAATGGCCGCGGCGAGTCCGCCATGTTCATCAAGGCCAGCCTGTCGGGCGTGGTGACGGATGGGCTCTATCGGGCGTCTGACGATGAGGAAGACCTCGGTCCCGACTTTCCGGTGCAGGTGGCGGCGACCCGCCTGCCGGACGGCTACAGCATGGAAATCCGCTGGCCCCTGGCGGCCTTGCGGTATCCCTATCAGGCGGCGGCGCCGTGGCGCATGGTGGTCGCCCGGGCGGTCCCGTCGGCCCACGACCTGTTGCTGGTCAGCGGTGAGGCGGATGCGGAAGCCTTGAGTTTTCTCCACGCCAGCGAGCCGGTGACCGGGCTGGTGCCGGTGCTCTCGCAGCATCGCGACCGACAGGAAGGCGATGTCACGGTGGAATGGACCGGGCGATCGGTCCGCACCGGCAGCGAGACCACCAACCGGGGCAGCGTCGGGGTGGAAGGCTGGTGGCGTCCGCGCGCGGACTGGCTGGTCAATGCGACGCTCAACCCCGACTTCGCCCAGGTGGACATCGACGCGCCGCAGACCAGCGGCAATCGCGCGGTGGCCCTGGCGCTGCCGGAGAAGCGTCGATACTTTCTGGAGAGTGCGGACGTGCTGGGGCTGCCGCTGTCGGGCTTCTATTCCCGCACCGTGGCCGATCCCCGCTGGGGCGTGCGTGCGACCTGGCGGGGGGAGGGGGCCGACGCGACGATGCTGCTGGCGCAGGACCGCACCGGGACGGTCGTCACCCGCGGTCGGCCCTGGGGGACGGACGAGTGGACGCTCGGCGCGCCGAGCAATGCGCAGGTGTTGCGGAGCCGATGGCAAGTGGGGGCGACGGCGGGCGCGGAGGGCGCCGACCGTGCCGACCGTGCCGAGGATCCGGACGCCGACGACCGTGCGCTGACCGTGGGGGCTTTGTTGTCCCGCCGTGCGGTGGAAGGCGGCGGGGAGGGCGCGCTGGTGGGCGTCGACGGCTTGTGGCGGCACAGCCGGGATGGGACGCACTGGAAGGCGCAATGGAGCGTGATGGCGAGCCGTCACGATCTGGCGGTGGATGACGAGGACCGGGTGGTGCCTGGGCGCGGGCCGCAGCGCCGGGACGCCTCCGGCTGGGGCAGTCTGCTCTACAGCGATGACCACTGGCTCAATGCCGCCGAGCTGTCGGTGATCGGGCCGGACTTCGTCAATCTGTTGGGGTTTGTCGATCAGGCCGGCTTGTGGAAGGCCTCCGGGGAAGTGAACCGGCGTCTGGGCGAGGTCACCCTGCCGGGCGGTTTGCTGCTCAACCAGTTCGAATGGCATTGGGGGTGGAAGGAGCTGCGTAGCCTCAGAGATGCCTCTCGCGAGGAACCCGGTGGCGAGGTGATCCTGCGAGAGCGCCGCACCGGGATCTGGCTGGCGACGACGCGGCGTACGGCCGGCTGGCTGCATCTCGGCCTGGATCAGCAACGTGCCCGCAGCGGCGGGCGGTTGCACGACACGCCGGCCTGGCACGGCGGGGTCGAGACGACGCCCTTTGCCTGGATGGCCCGGCTCACGGCGGAGGGCAGCGTCGGACGGCAGCTCGATACCGATTTCGATCGGGTCGGGCACGGGGGCTGGTGGTCCCTGCAGGCGAGCACTCGGTGGGCGCTGCCCGGGGATCGCAGCCTGGAGATCGATCCGGTGCTCACCGGGACCCGGATCGCGGCGGACGGTCCGTTCCCCGCGCTGCGCGAGACGGGTGTGCGGCTGCTGACGCTGCTGCATCTGAATGCGCAGGAAAGCGTGCGGGTGATTGTGCAGAACGAGCGCAGCGCGCGTGGGGCAACGCCGGTGCATGCGGCGTGGTCGGAGAAGAGCCGGCATCGGTCGCTGATGTGGAAGAAGCGGTTCTCGTCGCGATGGCAGCTGGCGCTGGGCGCGCAGTGGGAGGCGAGGCCGGATCAGCCGTCGACGCGGGAAGTATTCCTCAAGCTGGAGGCGGCGCTGGGGGATGAGGGGTGATCGGTACCCTGTGAGCCGGGCCACTGTGCAACTGGGTAGCCGAGTAGCCGAGTGGTCGAGTGGTCGGGTAGTCCGTTACTGCGGTAACCCCGCTTCGGTCCGGAGCCTCGCTCGGGCGTCGCCACAATCGCGCGCTCTTGCTTCAACGACGGTCACTCCACCATGCACGCTCGGTCCACACGTCGTCAACACCTGATTCTTTCCGCACTGGCGGCTTTGGGTCTCGCGTCGCGTCGCTCGGCGTCCGCATCTCCATCGGTGCCAAAGGGCATAGCGTCGGCGGCGTCCTCGCCAGTAGCCCCCTCGATGTCGCCGCCGACTTCACTGCCGCCTGCGGTGGGCCCCTATGCACTCCCCAACACCTTTGTCCACCCATTGCCGGACCCGGTCAGCGGGCGGCGCTACGAGGTCTGGGTCGACCTGCCCCCGGGCACGAGCGCCGCGACGGCGCCGGTGCTGCCCTCCGTCTTTGTCACTGACGCACCGTATGCCTTCCCGATGGTGAGAGCGCTGCGCCACCGGGTGGGTCAGCGGGGACAGAACATCGCCGATTTCGTGCTGGTGGGGCTTGCGGGTCCCCCGGATGAATCCGCTGTGGACATGCGGAACCGGGACTACACCCCCACGGATCCGATGAAGCGTCCGATCGGGCGTCAGCGTCACTATGGGGGGCAGGTCTACGGCGGCGGAGCGGACTATCTGCGGTATCTGGCGGGAGTGGCGGTGCCGGCCGTGTCGTCCCGCTATGGGCTGGATCCCCGCCGTCGGGTCATCCTGGGGCACTCCTACGGCGCGTTGCTGGCGGCGCAGGTGCTGCTGAGCCGCAGCGATTTGTTCAGTCACTACATTCTCGGAAGCCCGTCCTATTGGTTTGATGAGCGGGTGATCTTCGAACGGCTGGCGACCCACAGCCGGGAACATCGGGATCTGCAGGCGCAGGTGTTCCAGTATGTGGGCGGCTTTGAAACCATTGGGCGCGGGGATCGCTACAACCGGGAGGTCGATCTCGTTGCAGACGCCCGTCGGTTCCAGGCGATGCTGGAACGTGCCCGATACCCGTCGCTGCGCATTCGAACGACGGTGCTGACCGGGCAGGATCACCTCACTGTCGCACCGGACGGCGCCACGCTAGGTCTGCTTTGGGCGCTGCCTGGGCGAGGGCCTTACTCGGGCGGCTGATGGCGGCCATGGGTTGCTGGCGCCCGTCGCGCCAGCAACCCGTCGCTTCACTTCGCCGCGTTCACGATCCGGCTGATGAGGTCCGGATACACCTTGGCCCCGGTGCTGCGGTCAAACAACCCCATGCTGTGATTGCTGGTGGCCGCGCCTGCATCCCAATAAATCGGCACCGCCCCATGCGTCCACGCGGACCGGGCGACATATTGATCCCACGCCGCCCGATACGCTTCGGCCCCCGCATACTCGGTCCGGCGGATCGCACCGAATTCCCCCAGCACCACCGGAATCCCCTGGTCCACAAAGCGCGACTTCATCTTCTGGAACTGCCCGTCAATGAAAGACTCATTGGCCCAGGTCTCGGTGTTGGACGCACTCGTCGCCCCCGCGCCCCACTGCCAGATGCTGCTGTTCTCATTCAGGGTGAAGTTGTAGGGGTCGTAGAAGTGCACCTCCATCATCAGCCGCTTGGCCACCGAGTCCGCAGGCACTGTCGCAAAGCTGACGGTATGGTCGATGTTGGTGTTGAATCCTTGCACCACCAGATGCCGGGCCAGATTGCCGCCCCCGGTCGCCCGCACCGCATTCACGAAGGTCTGGTTGAAACTGTTCTGGACGGTGTAGTACTCGACCGTCGGCGTGCCGTAGTCGTTGGTCACCATCACCTCATTGGTGCCGGCGAACAGCAGCGAGTCGTCGTAGCCCTTGAAGTTGTTGGCAATCTGCGTCCAGAACTTGGTGATGCGGGCATTGACCGTGGCTTGCTGCGCATAGGTGGGCTGCATCCAGCCCCCATCCCAGTGGATGTTGATGATGGTGTAGAGACCGGCCTTGCGCGCCGCATCCACCACCTGCGTCACCCGTGCCATCCAGGTGGCGCTGATGGTGTCATTGGCATCCGCATATTGCTTCCAGGACACCGGAATCCGGATGGTCTTGAATCCCGCAGCCTTCACCGCATCCAGCAGCGTCTGGCTGGTGGCCGGGTTGCCCCAGGCGGTCTCGCCGCCAATGGCTTCCAGCGAATTGCCGAGGTTCCATCCGGCGCCCATCAGCTTGGACAGTTGCAGGCTGGTCAGGTCCCGGAAGCCAGGGACCGTCACGACGAAATTCTGGGTGGACTTGGCGCCGCAGGCATTGGTGTAGGTCACCACCGCCGTGCAACTGGCCTTGGCCGTCAACTTCAGTTCGCGGGTGCTGCCCGACGCGCCGCAGCCGGACCATGACCAGGCGCCGCCGCTGGTGGGCTGGGGGCCGAAGGTGAGTGCGCTGCCGGCGGCGGCAGTCACCGTCGGCACGGCGCTCCAGGCGCCGCTACCGACCTTGACGTAGGGCTTGATGGCCGTGGCGGCGCAGCTCTGTGCAACCGCCTCCACAGCAGAAAACAGGCCCAGCGCTGCCAGCAGCAGCGCGGCCATCGGGCGTGAAGTCGTCATGAGTTGTCTCCCTGGTTGCGAGGTTCGCACCGGGCAATTTATCGTTAACTCATGCGCTTGACTGCCGGTGTCCCGGCAAATGTCGTAACCAGTCGCGCCAGGTCCGGGTTTACACCGTCTGCAAGGCCGAGTCCTCGGCGGCACGTGCCTGCAACAAGTGCCGGTAGAGGGACTCCACCTGCTCTGTCGCGACGTCGCGGTCGTAGCGGGAGAGGTCGTAGGACAGGCGCCAGGGCGGCACGATGCGGGTCCCATGGCGGGTCTCCATCGTCCGCAGGGCGGCCCTGAGCGCCGCACTCAGTTCGATCGGATCGTCCACCGCCACCAGCGTTGCGGTCTGATCCGCCAGCAATTGCAGGGCGCCGTCGGTCCGGGTGGCCACGATCGGCAGCCCCGCCCGCATCGCCTCCAGCACCGCCAGCGGCATGGCTTCCTCGCGGGACGGGGAGACAAACAGGTCCAGCGCGCTGAGGATGTGATCGACGTCCTCCCGGAAACCGACAAAGCGGATACGCGAGTCCTGCTCCGCGAGCCGCTTCAGCCGACCCGCCTCCTTGCCCTGACCCACGATCACCAGCGTGGCATCCAGGCTGCCATCGGACAGAAATGCGTTGATCAGCACATCGACGCCCTTGCTCGGATGCAGCCGGGCCACCGTGCCCACCAGAAGGCGATGCTGGGACAGGCCCAGCTCCTCGCGGATGTCGGTGCGCCGGACTTCGCCCTGGGGGCTGCTGCGGCTGACCTGCGGCGGCCAGTTGTGGATCACCCGCACCTCGCCACGGAACGCATGGGTGCTGCGCTTTTGCGCGTTGTTCACGCAGATGACACCGTCCAATCGCCGATGCTGATGGGCCTTGAAGCCCACATGCAGGGTGCCGACCGTGGCGATGCCGCCGCATCGCGAAGCGGCCTTGCAAGCCGGGCCCAGATGGCCATGCACCACATCCGCCCGCAATTGATGGCACAACGCGCGCAATCGAGCGCCCCGCCAGAGCGGCGATATCAGCCCGTGATAGGTCACCTGCGGCGGCATGCTGGCCTGCAGGTCGGAGCGCCAGGGCCCCACCACATGTACGCGATGACCGCGTTCGGCCTGGGCGGCAGCGAGATCCAGGGCATGGCGCTCGGCCCCGGCGATGCGGGACGAAAACACCACATGAACGATGGTGAGAGGGGAGCGGGGGAGGGCAGTCATCCGGGCACAGGGTCTGAAGAAGAGTCTTCAGTCTGGGCCGGGCAGGTCCACGTCCGGTGGAGGGATGATTGAGAAATGATGGAGATGGGGCCAGGACAGCTCGATGGCCGTTCCGCCGCTGGAGGACGGGACACAGACGGCATGGCCTCCGTGCGCGCGTGCGATGGCCGCAACCACCGCAAGCCCCAGACCGCTGCCCCCGCTGTGCCGGGACCTGGAGGCTTCCGCCCGCCAGAAAGCGTCGAACATGCGCTGGGCGCTCGCCGCGGGAATGCCGGGGCCATCATCTTCGACGCGAAGGGTGCAGGTGGCCGCCGACAGGGCCACGGACACCCGCACCTCACCCGGCACCGCATACTGGCTGGCGTTGTGCAGCAAAGCCAGCAGCGCCTGGCGGATGCGAACGGGGTCGAAGAAGGCGGGCCCCTCATCCAGATGCAGCTTCAGGGCATGGCCGGAGGCGTGCAGGGTCGGCTCGAAAACCTCCACCACCGTGCGCACCTGCTGGGCCAGATCGGCCTGGGTGATCTGCAGGTGCAGATGCCCGCTGTCGGACAGGCCGAGCAGACGCAGGTCTTCAATGAGATGGTTGAGGCCTTCCACCTGCGCCAGCAGCTTCAGGAACAGCGATGGGGAGGGCTCGAACACCCCGTCCGCCAGTCCTTGCAGACGGCCTTTGAGGATGGTGACCGGCGTTCGCAGTTCATGGGCGATGGCGGCGCTCCACTGGGCCTGTTCCTGCGTCACCCGCTCGAGCTGGTCGGCCATCGTGTTGAAGTCCTTGACCAGCCGGGTTACTTCGCCCAGCGCCGGGTCACCGCCGCTGGCGCGGGCGCTCAGGTCGCCATTGGCGACCCTCTGCAGGCTCTCGGCGACCGAGGTGAGCGGAATCAGCATCTTGCGCGCCAGCCGCGTCGCCGCTGCGGTGGCCGCGACCACCGCCAGCACGGCCGTCAGCGCCATCCAGACCAGCTCTGGTGCCGTCGGGGCCAGGCTGTCCACCTCGTCCGGGCTCCAGTCGGGGAAGTAGTTGTAGACGAGGTAGTAGAACGAATAGGAGGCGATGATCACCGACAGATTGATCAGCAGCGCCAGGGTCGCCATGGCCCGCACCATCTGCCGGCTGAGGCTGGGGGTCTTCATGCCAGGTCCCGGAATCGATACCCCACGCCGCGCACGCTGGCCGGCACGCCCGCCACACCCAGGTCCTCCAGCTTCTTGCGCAGTTTGCTGACGTGGCTGTCGACGGTGCGCTCCAGCGTGTCACCCTCCGGCAGGCAGGCTTCCAGCAATTCCAGACGGGTGTAGGCGCGTTTCGGGAATCGGGCCATCTCGGCGAGCAGACGGAATTCGGTGAGGGTCAGGGTGAGCGTCTGCAGACCGCCGTCCGTGGTGATCGACGCGACATGGTTCTCCAGGTCGATCTCGAAGGGCGCCACGCGCAGCAGTGTGTCGGTTCGCGGTGCCGACCGGGCGGCACGGGCGCTGCGCCGCAGTACGGCCTGCACCCGGGCCACCACCTCCGCCGGGTTGAAGGGCTTGACGACATAGTCATCCGCGCCGATGCGCAGACCGGTGAGCTTGTCGATGTCCTGGTCCATGGCGGTGAGCATGATGACCGGCGTGTCACCCCGTTGCCGGATCGTGGCCAGCACCTGCCAGCCGTCCATCAGGGGCATCTGCACATCCAGCAGCACCAGGTCCGGACGGAGTGCGAGATGGGCCTCCAGCGCCCGCCGGCCATCGGCCGCCCGCTCGGTGCGAAAGCCTGCCCGCTGCAGATAGGCGTCCAGGATGGCGGCGATCTCGCTCTCGTCCTCGGCGATCAGCACCAGGGTCGGGGTCATGGCGTCCAGCATGGAAAAGTCACTTCTCTAGATCCCGGTATTGTTGCGCCTTGCGGCCCGCGCCCAACACGACCACGAAAAACACCGGCACGAAAAAGATCGCCAGCACCGTGGCACCCACCATCCCGCCAAAGACACCGGTGCCGATGGCGTGCTGCGTCTCCGCACTGGCGCCGGTGGCCAGCATCAGCGGCAGCACCCCCAGGCCGAAGGCCAGCGAGGTCATCAGGATCGGCCGCAGGCGCAGCTTCGCGGCTTCCACCGCCGCGTCCCGCAGCGACAGGCCCTGATCGCGCAGCTGTTTGGCAAACTCGATGATCAGAATGGCGTTCTTCGCGGAGAGCCCCATCACCGTGATCAGGCCGACCTTGAAGAACACGTCATTGGGCAGTCCGCGCAGCATCACCGCCGCCACCGCGCCCAGCACACCCAGCGGCACCACCAGCATGACGGACACGGGAAGTGACCAGCTTTCATACAGCGCGGCCAGCACCAGGAACACCACCAGCATCGACAGCGCCATCAGCATCGGCGCCTGGGCGGCGGAGTTCCGCTCCTGCAGCGACTGGCCCACCCAGGCGATGGCAAACCCCTTGGGCAACTGGGCCACGAGCGCTTCCATCTCCGCCATGGCGTCACCGCTGGACACGCCGGGCGCCGCAGTCCCGGCGATGCGCGCCGCCAGATACCCCTGATGGCGCACCAGTTGCAGCGGCGCCTCCTGCCAGACCGGACGCACGACTTCGGACAGCCGCACCAGGGCCCCCTTGTCACTGCGCACCGTCAGGCGCAGCAGGTCGTCGATCTGCATGCGGTCGCCGGCCTGCACCTGCACGATCACCTGTTGCAGCCGGCCGCGGTTGGGAAAGTCGTTCACATACTGCGAGCCCATGGCGGCGGAGATGGTGTCGCCGAGGTCGCTGAAGTCCACGCCCAGGGCCCGGGCCTTCTGGCGGTCGATGTCCAGGCGGATGCTGCTGCCGTCCGGCAGGCCTTCCGCATAGACATTGGCCACGCGTGCGCTGGCGGCCGCCAGGGTCAGCAACTGCGCCTGCGCGGCCTTCAACGCCTCGGCGCCGCGGTTGGCCTGATCGACCAGCCGCATCGAGAAACCGGACGAGCTGCCCAGTTCCTCGATGGGCGGCGGCATCAGGCTCATGACCAGCCCTTCCTGGGACGCCATCGCCGCCTGTGCCAGCTGGACTTCCTCCGCCGCAGTGGCGCCGTTGCGGTCCTGCCAGTCTTTCATGTTGGTGTAGGCCATCGCGGTATTCGCGCCGGACCCCGACAGACCGAAGCCGACGATGGACATGTTGCTGCCAACACCCGGGCGGGTGGACAGGTGCTGCTCATAGGCTTTCACCACGGCCTGGGTCCGCTCGGCGGTGGCCTCGGCGGGCAACTGGAACATCGTCATGAAGTAGCCTTGATCCTCCTCCGGCAGGAAGGACGACGGCAGCAGGCGAAAGCCCAGCCCCAGCGCTGCCGACAAGGCGACAAACACCAGCATCATCCGGCCCGACCGGGCCACCGCACGGCTCACGCCGTGGGCGTAGCGGTCGGTCATGCGCGCCAGGCCACGATTGAACAGGCCGAAGAAGCCCTTGCGCTGCTCATGACCGGGCGTTGGCGGGCGCAGCAATGTGGCGCACAGCGCGGGCGTCAGGGTCAGCGCCAGGAAAGCGGAGAAGAGGATGGACACCGCCATCGACACGGTGAACTGACGGTAGATGACCCCGACCGAGCCGCTGGAGAACGCCATCGGCAGAAACACCGCGGTGAGCACCAGGGTGATGCCGATCACCGCGCCGGTGATCTCCTTCATGGCCCGACGAGTGGCATCGCGTGGGCTGAGGCCTTCGCGGACCATCAGGCGTTCGACGTTTTCCACGACCACGATGGCGTCATCCACGATGATGCCGATGGCCAGCACCATGCCGAACATCGTCAGCACATTGATCGAGTAGCCGGCCAGCAGCATGACGGTGAGCGTCCCCAGCAGCGCAATCGGGGCCACGATCGCCGGAATGAGGGTGTAGCGCGCATTCTGGAGAAACAGATACATCACCAGGAACACCAGCGCCATGGCTTCCGCCAGCGTGGTCAGCACCTTCTCGATCGAGATCTTGACAAAGGGCGCGGTGTTGAAGGGCAGGGTGTAGTGCAGACCCTCGGGCAAAGACGATGTGAGCTGCTGAAGACGGTCCGCCACCGCCTGCGCCGTGCGGACCGCATTGCCGCCGGGCGAGAGCATCACCGCCGCCGCCGTGGCGGTACGGCCGTTCTCGGTGGTGGAGAAGGCATAGGACTGCGCGCCCAGCTCCACCTGCGCGACATCCCGCAGCCGCACGCGGGAGCCGTCCTCTTGTGCGCGCAGCACGATGTCGGCGAAGTCGTCGACCGAGGTCAGCTGGGACTGCACCGTCAGCGGAATCGAGACACGCTGCCCCTGGACCGTGGGCGCGTCGCCCAGGCGCCCGGGGGCCACCTGGATGTTCTGACGGCTGATGGCGGTGGTCACGTCCGACATCGCGAGACCAAAGCCGATCAACCTGGCCGGATCGACCCACACCCGCAGCGCCTGCTCCGCGCCGAACAGCTGCACGCGGCCGACGCCCTCGATGCGGCGCAGCTCCTCCACCGTGCTGCGGGCCATGTAGTCGCTCAGCGTGACCTCGGACACGTCCGGACGGTCAGCACTCAGGCCCACGATCATCAGGAAGTTCGCCGAGGCGGATTCCACATTCAGGCCGAACTGTCGGACCACCTGCGGCAGGCGGGGCTCGATGGATTTGAGGCGGTTCTGGACCTCCACCTGCGCCATGGCGGGGTCGGTGCCGGGTTGGAAGGTGGCGGTGACGGAGGCCGAGCCAGAGGTGTCGGACGAGGATTCGAAGTACAGCAGGCCCTTGACGCTGGAGAGTTCGCGCTCAATGAGGGTGACGACGCTGTCGTTCAGCGCCTGCGGCGTGGCGCCGGGATACGTGGCGGTGATGCTCACCGTCGGCGGCGCAACGGACGGATATCGGGTGACTGGCAGTTGCGGAATCGCCAGCGCCCCGAAGAGGACGATGAACAGCGACAGCACCCAGGCAAACACCGGGCGGCGGATGAAGAATTCAGCCATGGGGGAACGTCCTGCCTCAACGGTCCAGGGAAGCGGACGGGGTGACGGAGGGGGCGACCGGCGGCGTGGCGGGCGGTGCGACGGGCGGTGCGACGGTGACGGTCAGGCCCTCCGAGAGCTTGTCCAGACCGCTCAGCACGTAGCGGTCGCCGGCCTTCAGTCCCGAGGCGATGCGCCACTGGCCCTCCACCAGTTCAGCGAGTTGCACCGGTACGGCGTGCACCACGCCCTGGGCGTCGAGCCGCCAGACGCGAGCGGCATCCCCGCTGCGCACCACGGCTTCCTGCCGGACCATCAGCGCCTGGGCGTACGACGCCGAGGGCATCCTGGCCCGGACGAACATGCCGGGCAGAAGCTCGTGACGAGGGTTGTCCACCAGGACACGCACCAGGACGTCGCCGGTGCTGGCATCCACCGAGATGCCGGAGAACAGCACCCGGCCGCGCGCGTCCATGGGGCTGCCATCGCTGCGGAGCAGCGTCACCGTCCGCTCGGCGGCGACCTGACCCCGCACCTGTTCCAGTGCGCCGGCCGGCTGCCGCACGTCGACATACACCTGGTCGATCTGCACGATCCGGGCGAGCGGCGTGGCGTCCGTGGCTGACACCAGTGCGCCTTCGGTCTGCAGCGCCTGATCGACGCGTCCCGAGATCGGTGCCTGCACGGTGGCGAAGGCCACATCCAGCTCCCGTCGCTCCAGCGTCGCCTTGGCCTGCGCCACTTCGGCGGCGGCCTGGTCCCGCTGCAGGCGGACCTCGTCAAAGGCCTGCTGGCTGACCGCGCGGGCCTCCGCCAACGGCTGCAGGCGCGCGACCTGACCCTGGGCATGCCTCAGGGCCACCTCGGCTCGCTGCAGGGTCGCCGCGGCCATGGCGGCTTCCGCCTTGAACGGTGCCGATTGAAGGGTGAAGAGTGCCTGGCCCGCCCGCACATCGGCGCCTTGCTCGAACAGGCGGCGGGTGACGATGCCCGTGACCTGGGGACGGATCTCGGCCACCCGCACCGGCGTGACGCGGCCCGGGAAGACGTCGGTGACCACCAGCGGCGCAGCGGTCACGGTGGCGACGGTGACCACCGGCGCAGCGGGGCTGGCCGCCTGGCCGGTCGTTGGAGGATCGGCCAGGTCGTCGGAACTGTTGGCTCCGCAGGCCGTCAGCAGGGCGGCGGCCATCCAGCCCGCCAGGCTGGCACGCCGGGGCGGGCGGCGGCGCATGTCACTCCAAAGCATGTCACTCCCAAGGTCTGCAAGGGCGGCCGCGATCGGCGGTCGCCGGAAAAGCCGGGAGTGTGAAAGGCCTCGATGGAGTGAAGGCTGCGGGAGTGTGGAGATTGCGTGGAGGAGGGGGACAGGCGGCGCATCCCGCCCTTACGGTGCGCCGGGGCTCTTCTTTAGCCTTTCCTGCTCCATGATTTTCACGGCCTTGGCAATCGCCTCAGCCGCAGACGCAGCTTCTGGCGGGGGCACCGCCCTCAGTGGCGCGGGCGATGGGCGTGCAGAGGGCTCCTGGACCAGCCGGAGAGGTTCGATGGCCGGGACACGATCCGACGGGCAAGCCGCCTTGGTGGGCAGCGATCCTCCTTTGTCCAGCTGGGCCATGCGCGGGTCCCTGGCCATCAAGGACGTCAAGGGAATTCTGATGCCTGCCGTTGCAGTCGCCGCTGCGGTTGCCGTTGGCGTTGCAGGTCTCGGTTCGCGGCGCTCGGCCTGAACAATGTCCTGCGCGACCTCACTTGAAGTGTCTTTCGCAACGTCCTGCCACACGTCCGTTCGGCTGAGCAATTGCAGGGCCCAGGGGTCTCTCCAGTAGGCAGCGGGGTTCTCTCCCTGCTGTTTCTGCACGGTCCAGCAACGAGCGGCCTCGGCAGTCACCCGACGGGCGAGTGTCTCGTCTCCCAGACGCAGCCAGCCCCCTCGTGCGACGAAGTCCGTGAATTCGCTCGTACAGGCTTGGCCTGTGTAGGCCATCGTGACCGGGTCATCGGCGGGGAAGAGGGTGATCAGCTGCTCGGGCCGCAGGCCTTGCAAACTGAACCCTCTCACGCCGCTCGTTGTGTCCTTGAGGACGTCAGCGACGACGTCAAGGCGGTCCAGTGCGGCCTTCTCCGCACAGGTGGGCCGGTAGCGGCTGTAGGTGCATTGCTGCAGTTCTTCCAGATCGCTGATCGTCAATCCTTTGAAACCAGCCAGGGCGGCCTTCTGAAACTGCTGAGTGCAGACCTCCAGATACTCCAGCTTCTTGCGTTCATCTCCCCACAACGAAGCGCCGATCCCCAGGAAGAGGAGGAACGGTGCCATGATCTTCCAATTGGAGATCACGGCGTAGAGCCGATCTGACCAACTCAAAGATCGCCACTGCTGCTTGCCCGACCGTCGCCCGCTGGGTGACGATCTCACAGGTGGCACAGGCGGCACAGGTGACGCGGCGGGGCGAGGTGCGTGGCCGGAGGGCGGAGCTGAGGCGGTGCCGGACGCGGAGGCCGACGACAGTTCGTGCCAGCGCAACAGGTCCAACCGCTGCCATTCCTGCACTTCGTCCGGCCCACAGCAGAGGCTGTGCAGCGGCATGGACCAGTCCAGGGGTTCGGTGTCACCCAGGTTGCGGTCCAGTGTTTCACGGTTGGGCGCGGTCGCGAAGCTGCGCCACATCCGGTGTTCTTCGGGACCCAAGGTGCAGGCCGCATCGATCCAGCGGTTCACCTGTTGCCAGGCGTGTGCATCGCCCGTGTGGTTCCTGGCGGGCGGGAAATGGCGATCCCAGCCGAACACTTCCAATGCGGCGAAGAATAGCAACGCACTGTGGCGGCCGAGTTCGCGGTGGGCCAGGGCGCGGATCAGTCGACGCTGGAAGGCCTCACGTGCCTCCAGGGACGACAACGCCGGTCGCTTCTGGATGCTGCGCAGCAGCTTGACTGCCGCGGCGAGGTCGAGCAGGGACAGCTGTTGCCATGACGCGGCAAAGTCAGGAAAGAAATCATCGGGGGACGCGGAGGTCGCGGCTTGGAGGTCCTGGTCGGCATCATCCTCCGACGTCGACGATGCAGCCTGCTCGCTCCCGGGCTTCGCCGTCACCTCTGGCTCCGGCTCCAGACGCGGACCTGCTGCTGGCACAGGCTCCGGCACGGGTTCGAACTGCGCCTGCGGAACCGGAGCCGGAACCGGCTCTGGCTCTGGCTCTGGCT